>NZ_JAHTBI010000187.1 GCF_019168305.1 Pseudomonas aegrilactucae | reverse complement strand
AAAAAAGGGCGTCACCGTCATCGGTGGCGCCCTTTGCATTTTCAGCGGTACCACACCCCCAGCAGTGCTTCGAGCTCTGCCTCGGTGATCAGCCCCTGTGGATAACGTTCCACCAGCACACGGCGTGGATCGGTCTTCCTGACCCGGATAGTTCCGTGGTGCTTCAACCACTGCGCTACTGCCTGGAGCGCCTCATGGTTCACTACCGAAGGGTGCGAAGCCGGTTCACCTGTCGCATTCATTTACACACGTACTCCCAGAAGTGTGAGCGGCTACCTTAATCAAACTTTGTGACAGAACTGCGCCGTCCTACTTGCTTGAAATACAAGGCAAAACAAATACAAGACATGTGCCAGCTGTACCGCCGGTCGTCGAACGCGCATGAAAAAGCCCGTCAGTGACGGGCTTTTTCTGCAGGGCGTGCTCAGCGGCCGGCAGGTGCCGGTTGCTGCTGGGTCAGGCAATGGATATTGCCGCCGCCCAGCAACAGCTCGCGGCCCGGCACCATGACCACTTCATGGTCCGGGAACAACTGCGCCAGAATCGCTCTGGCCTGCGCATCTGCCGGGTCATCGAAGCTGGGCGCGATGATCCCGCCGTTGACGATCAGGAAGTTCACATAGGAGCCAGCCAGGCGCACCGACGGGTTGCGCTCCTGGCTGCCGGCCACCGGGTCGACCCCTGCACACTCTTGTTCAGTGGCATACAGCGGGCCAGGGATCGGCATCTTGTGCACCACAAAGGTGCGACCCTTGGCATCACGCTGCTGCTCCAGCACCGCCAGCGCAGCACGGCAGCGGGCATAGTTGGGGTCTTGGGAATCATCGGTCCAGGCCAGTAACACTTCGCCCGGGCGCACGTAACAGCAGAAGTTATCCACATGCCCGTCGGTTTCGTCGTTGTACAGGCCTTCGGGCAGCCACACGATGGTGTCCACCGCCAACTGGTCGCGCAGGATCGCCTCGATCTGCTCGCGGTTCAGGTGCGGGTTGCGGTTGTGGTTGAGCAGGCACTCTTCGGTGGTGATCAGGGTGCCTTCGCCGTCGACGTGAATCGAGCCGCCTTCGAGCACGAAGCCCTCGGTGCGGTAGCGCTGGCAGCGCTCCATCTCCAGTACCTTGGCTGCCACCTGCTCGTCGCGGTTCCAGGGGGCATACAGCCCGCCCTCGAAGCCGCCCCAGCTGTTGAACCCCCAGTGCACGCCGCGCACTTCGCCGCCGTCGTTGATCACGAAGGTGGGGCCGGTGTCACGTACCCAGGCGTCGTCGCTGCTGATTTCCACCACGCGGATGTTGGGCATGTCCAGGCGTGCGCTGGCGTGTTCGTACTGGCCGGCAGAAACGCCCACGGTCACCGGCTCGAACCGCGCGATGGCCTTGGCCACCGCCACGTGCGCGGCCTGCGCCGGCTTGCCGCCCAGGCGCCAGTTGTCGGGGCGCTCTGGCCACAGCATCCAGACCTGGGTTTGCGGGG
>NZ_JAHTBI010000186.1 GCF_019168305.1 Pseudomonas aegrilactucae | reverse complement strand
GGGGCCCACTCGGCGGGCATGTGGAAGCCGTCGGCACGCGGCGTGGTGTTCAGGGTTTTCATGATCAGGATTCCAGTGAACCGTCGAGGGTTTTGATCGCACCATACAGGTTCGGGCGCCGATCACGGAAGGTGCCCCAGGCGCTGCGCACGTGCTCCAGGCGGTCGAGGTCGAAGCTGTGCACCAGCACGCCTTCTTCGGTCTGGTCGAGTTCTTCGACTTTCTCGCCGAACTGATTGGCGATGAACGAGGCGCCGTAGAAGGTGATGTCGTAGCCGTCCTGTTCTTCGCGGCCGATGCGGTTGCTGGCCACCAGCGGCATCAGGTTGGCGCCGGCATGGCCCTGCTGCACGCGTTGCCAGTGTTCACGCGAGGTGATGTTGGCATCGTGCGGCTCGCTGCCGATGGCGGTGGGGTAGAACAGGATCTCGGCGCCCTGCAGGGCCATGCTGCGCGCGCACTCCGGGAACCACTGGTCCCAGCAGATGCCCACGCCGATCTTGGCGTAGCGGGTTTGCCAGACCTTGAAGCCGGTGTCGCCGGGGTTGAAGTAGTACTTCTCGTGGTAGCCGGGGCCGTCCGGGATATGGCTCTTGCGGTACACGCCCAGGTTGCTGCCGTCGGCGTCGATGATCGCGATGCTGTTGAAGCGTGCGCGGCCGGCCAGTTCGTAGTAGCTGATCGGCAGCACCACCTGCAGTTCCCTGGCGACCTGCTGGAAGTGCGCGATGGCGGCATTGGTCTCGGTGCTGGTGGCCAGTTGCAGGTAGTCGGCGTTGGGTTTCTGGCAGAAGTACGGGGTTTCGAACAGCTCCTGAATCAGGATGATCTGCGCGCCCTTGGCCGCGGCTTGGCGCACGAGTTTTTCGGCGCGGGCCAGGTTGGCCTCGCGGTCCCAGGAACAGGCCATCTGGGTGGCGGCGACGGTGACGGTACGGCTCATGGGGAACCTCCTCGGAAAGGTGCTGGGGCAGTTGAGGAGGACTTTATAGCCGATAAAAATCGGTAAATGAAGCTTGCTTTAAAAAAA
>NZ_JAHTBI010000185.1 GCF_019168305.1 Pseudomonas aegrilactucae | reverse complement strand
GGCGCCCAGCACGGCCAGCGGGCCGCTCACGCCGTCGGCGCGCAACGCAGCAAGGCCGGCCGCCGCCTTCTCGCGCGCCAGGCGCTCGACATAGGCAGTGGCCGGCTCGCCGGCCAGCGGGGTTTCGTCGATGGCGGCGCTGACGGTGGTGAACGCCACGCCGATCTGGGTCAGCAGCTCACGTCGGCGCGGCGAACCAGAGGCCAGGTACAACGCGGTCATGTGACGTCTCCGTGTCAGCGTCGGTGAGCAAGCGGGTCAGTTGATACTCAGGCGTCGGCGCAGGCCACGCAAGGCAAAGCTGATCCAGGGCCACAGCAACGCACTGATGACAGCCGGCCAGATCAGCGCCAGGGTCGGCTGGCGATTGCCGGTCAACGCACTGAGCCACAACTGCACCAGCTGTGCCAGGCCGAAGATCACCAGGATCACCAGGCTCTGCTGCCACATCGGGAACATGCGCAGGCGCTGCTGCAACGACAGCACCAGGAAAGTGATCAAGGTCAGCACCAGGGCGTTCTGCCCCAGTAGCGTGCCATACAGCACGTCTTCGGCCAGGCCCAGCACGAACGCGGTGGTCATGCCGACCTTGTGCGGCAGGTTGAGGG
>NZ_JAHTBI010000184.1 GCF_019168305.1 Pseudomonas aegrilactucae | reverse complement strand
ACAGGCCCCAAGAGCCTGGCGGGGACCTTCCCCGAGCCGCCCAAGCCGGGCAAGGGCGACCTGGAGCTGCTTTACCAGTACGCCAACAGCAAAGGCGTGAAGACCGGCGACTACAACGTGATCGACGCGCTGGGCAAATCGATCAAGGGCACGCTCGACACCGAGGGTTTCAACGCCGCCTCCGGCGCTGCCGCTGGCCCGCTGTGGGCCGACTTCGGCCTGGACCCGGCCGACACCTGGGCCGAGGCCAGTCACTTCGGGGCCAGTGCGTGGCCGATCACCCCCACGTTCGACGCCATCAACCCTGGCCAGCAATCGGTGGTCGGCGAGGTGCTGGGCGCGGCCAAGGATGGCCTGGAGCAAGGCAAGGCGCTGTTGCAACACGGCATGGACACAGGCAAAGGATTGGTACAGGACGCTATGGCACACGGAAAGACAATGGCCCAGGGCCTCATGGGCCCCGGTGGCCAGTCACTGATGGAAGACGGCAAGGCCCTGGCCGGCAGCGGCCTGCAACTGGCCAAGAGCGGCCAGGCTGCGATGCAGCAAGCGCAGCAGGTTGGCGCTGTACTCAAGGGCGAGCCCGCCGCCATGGCTCAGTTGGCCAGTAGCGTGGTGCCCGGCGCCGCACCGGCACTCCAGGCGGCCAAGGCCCTCAATACGCTGCCCAGCCTGGCGATGCCGACCCTGCCGAGCAACCCGGCCAAGGCCCTGCCGAGCCGCGAGGTGCTGGCATGAGCGAGTCCGCCAAACCCCGCGAACCCCAGGTCGCGGTCGCCCCGCTCAACACCCTCGACGCCAAGGACGTGGGCCGCGGCGCCGCCGAGTTCGATGCCTGGCTGCAATCGGTCAGCGGTGGTGTGGTCACCCTGGAGCGCATCAAGTCCGTGGCCGGCGCCTTGCCGGTAGTGGGCAACATCATGGCGCTGGTCGATGCGCTGGGCGAT
>NZ_JAHTBI010000183.1 GCF_019168305.1 Pseudomonas aegrilactucae | reverse complement strand
CCTTGGCTTTGTCGGGCACGAACTGCTTGGCCAGCGTATTGGCCAGCCCCTTGGTGCCGGCCTTGTAGGTGCTGGCCAGGGCGCTGAGGAAGTTGGAGGTGGTCGACTCGGGGTCATGCCACCACTTGCTCAGCTCGAGTTCGGCATTGTCCAGCTCGCCCTGGGCATCGAGGGTACCGTTGACCATGGCCTCGAGGCCGTTGGCGAGGTCGTTGAGCATGTCCTCGCAAAACGTGCCGCACGCCTCGAGCAGCTCGGTCAGCTTGCCCTCGGTCTGGTCGAGGAAGTCGTCGATGGTGCCGACGATCGAGGCATTCAAATGCCCGACCGCCACGGCGATCAGCGCGTCGCCCAACGTCTTCTTGCCATGCTGACGCGCCAGCGCCAGCATCGGGCGCAAGGTCATGCGCGCCGCGGCCATGTTCGGCGGCGCAGGGATCACGCCGATCAGGTTGATGCCCAGGCTCACCCACACCAGCGAGTCCACCTCGGCGCTCTCGCTCAAGGTGATGATGTCGCTCAGCGCATCCACCAGCGCCATGATGTTGCCGATCACCGGAACGCAGCCGGCGAAATTCTGCAGGCGCTCCAGGGTGATCATGTCGTCGCTGATGTCACGCAACCA
>NZ_JAHTBI010000182.1 GCF_019168305.1 Pseudomonas aegrilactucae | reverse complement strand
CACCGCTTCGTGCTCAGCGCCGTGTACCCCGAGCGGGTGTACTGCGTGCAGTACGACGAGTCCGACCTGCACTTCATCCAGCGCCTGTGCGAAGAAGAAGGCATTCACTACCACTTCCAGCACAGCCCGCAGGGCCACGCGCTGGTGTTCGGCGACGACCAGACGGTGTTCCCCAAGCTGGCCCCGGTGGCCTATCAGCAGGACACGGGGCTGGTGGCCGACGTGCCGGTGATCAAGCGTTTCGGCCTGCGCCTGGCCACGCGCACCAGCCGCACCACGCGGCGCGACTACGACTTCACCAAGCCGCGCATCCAGCTGGAAAGCGATGCCAGCAGCGGGGCGCAGCCGGACCTGGAAGACTACGACTACCCGGCACGCTTCAGTGACCGCGAGCGTGGCAAGCACCTGGCCAACCGCGCACTGGAACGCCACCGCAGCGACTACCGCCTGGCCGAGGGCCGCAGCGATCAGCCAAGCCTGGTCAGCGGGCATTTTCTGAGCCTGACCGAGCATGCCAATCCGGCGTGGAACGACCTGTGGCTGCTGACCGAAGTGCTTCACGAGGGCAAGCAGCCGCAGGTGCTCGAAGAAGTCATCAGCAGCGACGTCACCGACCTCAAGGATGACTTCCACCAGGGCTACCGCAACCGCTTCTGCGCCACGCCGTGGGATGTGCCGTATCGCCCGCCGCTGGAGCATCCCAAGCCGCGTGTGCTGGGGTCGCAGCGGGCGGTGGTGACTGGCCCCGAAGG
>NZ_JAHTBI010000181.1 GCF_019168305.1 Pseudomonas aegrilactucae | reverse complement strand
GAGCGCGAGAAGGGCAAGGGAGAGTTGGGGGCGAGCGAGAAGCAGCACGAGGCCGTTGCCTCCACCAGCCCGCTGCCCGATACCTGCCCGATCCCGCGGCCGCCACCCCCGGCGCACTCCGGCAGCCACATCAGCTTTGCCATCGGTTCGGAATTCATCATCCACTCCGATTTCAGCCTGCCGGGGCCATTCCCCATCGAATGGCAGCGCATCTACCACTCGCGCCTGGAGCAGTATGACCAGGGCAGCCTGGGGGCCCGCTGGGTCACGCCGTTCACCACCTGCATCGACGTGATCGGTAAAGGGCTGTTGTTCCACGACTACGATGGTCGCAGCCACGCGTTCGACCTGCCCAAGGTCGAGAAGGCGAAGTACAACGCCATCGAAGACCTGCTGCTGGTGCGCAGTGGCGAAGACGAGTTGGTGATCTGCCGCGGCTTTGTGCGCAAGGAGCATTACCTGCGCGTGGGGGATCGCTACTACCTGCAGAAGGTCCTGCTGCAGAACGATGCCGGTTGCATGCTGCACTACGAGCATCGCCACGCTGGCCGCCCGGTACTGTCCGACATCATCACCTTCCAGGGCGACATGAGTGACGTGCACCGTCACCTGGGCACACTGATCGATGACCATGGCCATATCACCGGCCTGTGGGA
>NZ_JAHTBI010000180.1 GCF_019168305.1 Pseudomonas aegrilactucae | reverse complement strand
ACTGGAGCAGCGCATCGCTGCCATCTGGCAGCAGGTGCTCGGCTGCGAGCGCGTCGGCCTGCGCGACAATTTCTTCGAACTGGGTGGACATTCCTTGATGGTGATTCGCGTGATGTCACGCATGCAACTGGATGTGGGGACGCAGGTGAGCCCGCACGAACTGTTCCAATTCCCGCTCCTGGGTGATTTCGCTGCGCATGTGGCGCAACTCAGTGACCAGGTCGACACAACGAAACTCAGCAAACTCGAAGCACTGTTCGACGAATTGGAGGAAGTGTGATGGACAAGGTCATGGCTGCACGGATCGCCAAGCGATTCATCACCCTCCCGCTGGACAAGCGCAAAGTGTTTCTTGAAAAAATGCTCGGCGAAGGCGTCTCGCCGGCCAACCTGCCGATCCCGCAGGTGCAGGCGGAAGTCGAGACGATCCCGCTGTCCTTCGCACAGGAGCGTCAGTGGTTTCTCTGGCAGCTTGAACCGCACAGCGCGGCCTACCACATCTCCATTGCCCTGCGCATGAAGGGGGCATTGGATGTGGACGCACTGGAGCGCAGCTTCAATGCGCTGGTTGCACGCCACCAGACCCTGCGCACCACCTTCACCCAGACCGACGACGGCCCGGTGCAGAGCATCGCCCCGCACCTGACGCTGGAAATGGCGCGCCATGCGCTGGACACTCAGGGAGAGGCTGCGGTCCTGGCCTTTGTCGAGGCGCAGACGCAGGCCCCGTTCGACCTGGAGCAAGGCCCTCTGCTGCGTATCGCGTTAGCCTCTGTAGCGCCGGACGAGCATGTGCTGGTGCTGATCCAGCACCACATCGTGTCGGACGCAGCCTCGCTGGAAGTCATGGTCAGCGACCTGGTGCAGTTGTATGCAGGGTACAGCCAGGGGCGCGAAGTGACGTTGCCCGAGCTGCCGATCCAGTATGCCGACTACGCCATATGGCAGCGGCGCTGGATGGAAGCCGGCGAGCGTGAGCGGCAGTTGGAGTACTGGACCGAAAAGCTGGGTGGTGAGCAGTCGGTGCTGGAGTTGCCACTGGACCACGCGCGTCCCGCCGAGCAAAGCCACCGTGGAGCGCGCCTGGACTTCGACATTGATGAAACCGTCGCGCAGCGCCTTAAACACCTGGCCCAATCGCACAACGTGACCCCGTTCATGCTGTTGCTGGCATCGTTCCAGACCCTCTTGCACCGTTACAGTCGCCAGGCAGACATCCGCGTCGGCGTGCCAGTGGCCAACCGCAACCGGGTCGAGACCGAAGGTCTGATCGGCTTCTTCGTCAACACCCAGGTGTACAAAGCCGACTTCACGACTGCACCAAGCGTTGAGGCACTGCTGCAACAGGTCAAGCAGACATCGCTGGAAGCACAGCAATACCAGGAGCTGCCTTTCGGCTACCTGGTCGAAGCGCTGCAGCCCACTCGCAGCATGAGCGTCACACCGCTGTTCCAGGCCATGTACAACCATCGCGGCCTGGTCCATGAAACTCAACAGGCATCAAATGACTCCGGTGCGCTACAGATCGAAAATCTGCAGTGGGACACCCACAGCGCGCAGTTCGACCTGACGCTCAACACCGCCGAATCACCGACTGGGTTCTCGGCAAGCTTCACCTATGCCACCGACCTGTTCGAGGCCGCGACCATCGAACGGATGCTTGC
>NZ_JAHTBI010000179.1 GCF_019168305.1 Pseudomonas aegrilactucae | reverse complement strand
GGGGCCCGAAAGGCCACCCCCATGACCCAGATCAATTGACAAGTGCCACTACACTATTGTCAGCCACTAACCAACGCGACCAAAGGTCGCACCCCGCCCCGTACGTCAAGGACAGGCGTATCATGCGCCCTAGAGCAGCAACAACTTCTGACTGCGGTCGGCATGTACTGGCCGCGGCACTTTTCCACTGCCGTGGGACTCAATGATGAGCAAACAGATTCCCGTACACGACGTCACCCCACCTGCCAAGAAAGACACCGGTAGCGTCGACCTCTATGCCGCCCGCGAAAAGATCTACACCCGCGCCTTCACCGGGGTGTTCCGCAACCTGCGCATGCTCGGCGGCGCGCTGCTGTTCCTGCTGTACTTCGGCACGGTGTGGCTGAACTGGGGCGGTCACCAGGCGGTATGGTGGAACCTGCCCGAACGCAAGTTCTACATCTTCGGCACCACCATCTGGCCGCAGGACTTCATCCTGCTGTCGGGCATCCTGATCGTCGCGGCCTTCGGCCTGTTCTTCATCACTGTATTCGCCGGCCGCGTGTGGTGCGGCTACACCTGCCCGCAAAGCGTGTGGACCTGGATCTTCATGTGGTGCGAGAAAGTCACCGAAGGCGACCGCAACCAGCGCATCAAGCTCGACAAGGCCCCCACCAGCACCAACAAGCTGCTGCGCAAGCTGGCCAAGCACAGCCTGTGGCTGGGCATCGGTTTTGTCACCGGCATGACCTTCGTCGGCTACTTCAGCCCCATCCGCGACCTGTGCATCGAGTTCTTCACCGGCCAGGCCGACGGCTGGGCCTATTTCTGGGTCGGCTTCTTCACCCTCGCCACCTACGGCAACGCCGGCTGGCTGCGCGAGCAGGTGTGCATCTACATGTGCCCGTACGCCCGCTTCCAGAGCGTGATGTTCGACAAGGACACGCTGATCGTGTCGTACGACCCGCGGCGTGGCGAAGTACGCGGCCCGCGCAAGAAGGAGGTCGACTACAAGGCCAGGGGCCTGGGCGACTGCATCGACTGCACCATGTGCGTGCAGGTGTGCCCGACCGGCATCGACATCCGTGACGGTCTGCAGGTCGAGTGCATCGGCTGCGCGGCCTGCATCGACGCCTGCGACACCATCATGGACAAGATGGACTACCCGCGTGGCCTGATCAGCTACACCACCGAGCACAACCTGTCGGGGCAGAAGACCCATATGCTGCGCCCGCGCCTGATCGGCTACCTGGTCGTGCTGCTGAGCATGGTCGGCCTGCTCGCCACCGCCTTCTTCATGCGCTCGCTGGTAGGCTTGGACGTGAGCAAGGACCGCGTGCTGTACCGCGAGAACGCCCAGGGCCGCATCGAGAACGTGTACAGCCTGAAGGTGATGAACAAGGACCAGCGCGATCACGTGTACGTGCTCGATGCCGCCGGCCTGCCCGACCTCAAGCTCGAAGGCGCGCGTGAGATCCGCGTGGCGGCCGGCGATATCGTCAGCCTGCCGGTGCAACTGTCGATGGCGCCCGAAGAACTGCCATCGACCACCAACGAGGTGACCTTCATCCTCAAGGACGCCGACGACAACGGCACCCAGATTGAAGCCAAGAGCCGCTTCATCGGCCCACAAATTCGCTAAGAGAGTTCGCCCATGCCTGCAGCAACCGCCACCAGCCCCTGGTACAAGCACCTCTGGCCGTGGATCATCATCGGCGTACTGGCCACCTCGGTGACCCTGAGCCTGACCATGGTGACCATCGCGGTGAACAACCCCGACAACCTGGTCAACGACAACTACTACGAGGCGGGCAAGGGCATCAACCGCTCGCTGGACCGCGAGCTGCTGGGCCAGCAACTCAACCTCAAGGCCAGCGTGCACCTGGACGAACTGACCGGTGAGGTAGACCTGCGCCTGAGTGGCGACAGCCAGCCGCAGGCCCTGGAGCTGAACCTGATCTCGCCGACCCAACCTGAAAAGGATCGCAAGATCGCCCTGACCCGCAGCGAAAGCGAGCCCGGGCGCTACCTGGGCCAACTGAGCGACAAGATCGAGGGGCGTCGTTTCGTCGAGTTGCTGGGCACCCAGGATGGCAAAGTGTGGCGATTGTTCGAAGAAGAGGACGTGGCGCACGACAGTACCCTGCTGTTGGGTGACGAGGCGCTGCAAGGGGCTGAGCACCTCGAAAAATGAGTCGCACCTTTCGCTGGCAAGCCAGC
>NZ_JAHTBI010000178.1 GCF_019168305.1 Pseudomonas aegrilactucae | reverse complement strand
CGATCAGTTATGCGGGTGGGTTGAATCTGTATGCCTATGCGCCGAATCCGGTTGGGTGGATTGATCCATCAGGATTAGCTGGTTACAAAGCTAAGGCGAGCACAGTGGGTTCAGATGTGACTAATCGCGGAGTTCATGTAAATGTAACAGGTGACGGGATACCTAAAAACAGTGGGCATATTGCGCTTATGCCAGATGCATCTGGTACGAAAATTGTTTTGGAGCCAGCGGATCCCGGCATGCGGCGTATGAAAGCTTCAAGTTGAAAAAAAGCATGTGAGTGTGTTGCGGATTATCTAGGGGATCCGAGAAATGTTGAACGACTTAGGAAGTCGGCTCAGGCAGGGATTGATAGTAAGCCAAATTCAAGTCGGGTGCCTGAACTTGAAAAAGTTGACTCTATCTTGAAGAAGCATCACTCGGCAGGAACGAATCCTGTTGTTAAATAATTTTGGTGATAAATATGTTGCGCACTACATTTTTCGAAATATTTAATATTTTTTTGGATAAGTTAACATTTGAGGATTTAGAGATTCTTGGGTTGCCTGATATGGAGCGCACAACCTTAGAGAGCTATGGATACGAGTTGGTGGGTGATAAGTCAGATTGCCACGCTTACGAAAAAGAAATTGTTGTGCCTCATGGAAATGCAGGGCTGAGCTTGATACATAAGTTGTATTTTTTTGAAAAAGAATCTGTCGGAACTGGGTTGGATGTTGAACCGAAAGTAAGATTAACCACACTGATGAAAGCGTATTGGGCTTATCGAAATATCCGAGACGGATCGCTTGATAATATGAGTTTTTATTTTTGGGAGGGTAATGATGAGGGCGCTGTTGTATTTGAAGAAAGCATAGTGGTCAGGTTTAGTTTTCGCCGGAGCAAAGGTGCATACTTGATTGATACAGTGGAAAGTGGTACAGATAAAACTGATAATGTTCCGGGAGTTGCAGTAAGAAGCGTTAAAAAATACATGAATGCGTATATTTTGGACTGTGCTGTCAATAGGCGTGAGACAAGAAAATTTCCTTATGCCTTTTCAAGGCTAGTTGATTTTCTATGTAAAGAGGGCAGGAGGAAGCTGTGACAAGACTAGTGCTGGAACTATACCGGGTATAGGGGCTTGGTGGGAAAATCTTATCGAATGTGGTCTTGTGCGAGGGTTCTTGATGGGAGTAGGAATGATTGAAAGATACTTCGGGTTTATGAATGGCTAGCTTTGGCAGGGATTAGGAAAGTTGTATGGGATGAGGTGTTAGTTGAAGTTGGTGCGCAGTATGGCAGTTCGAAAGTGGCCAGGGTGTTTTGGTCATTGCAGGAAATGATGAGTTAGTGTTGGGCGTAATTAAAATAGGACCTACGGCAGTGGCCATCTGCTGGGCCGTAGCGACGACAACAGCACGCTGCTCAAGCGCGCGTATGTGTATGACGCGGCCGGGCAACTGATCGATATCGACGACACCCGGCGCGG
>NZ_JAHTBI010000177.1 GCF_019168305.1 Pseudomonas aegrilactucae | reverse complement strand
GGTATCGGTACTATGATCCGAGGGTAGGAGCATTTATAAGTCAGGACCCGATTAGCTATTCGGGTGGATTGAATCTCTACTTATACGCACCAAACCCTATCGAATGGGCTGATCCACTCGGGCTGGAAAAAGTTGTTGCCGCTAGAAGCCGTGCGCATGCGTTGAGGCTTGCACAGCAGCATGCTCAAGTTCCGAGGGTGGGTCGAGGAGGAACGGATATTTCAGTTAGCAAGCTTAATCCTGAAAGCAGGGGAAAGAATTACGCGTGTCTATGCGCTAGAGGAAGTACGCTAGGGCGAAAGGAGGAAGGCGCTAAGCCGCTAGTTTTTGATCACCCAGACGGGCACCCTCATATGGTAGGTGAAGGATTTCCTGCTCATCACAACGGACCGCATGTGCACGCAAAAAACAAGAAAGGCGAAGTCATAATATTTACTTATCCGGGGTAGCTGAAATGTTTGAGGTTTTGATTCATAGGTCGAAATTTAAATATTTCAAAAAAGGGGCTAATGGGTTTATCTCGTTCTTGCCAGCAAGTGATGAAGATGATTTTTCTGCTGTGATGGTTCGCGACCTAAATGGTACGCTGGGGTTCGATGTGAATCAGCTAGCTGAAAGTATTTTGGATGATCTGTTAGGAGAGTGTTATTGCTTGCGCGGCTCAGGCAGTGTTGATCATCCAGGAGTGTTTCCCAAGGGAGGGATGCCCAACTTTTTCTTTAAAAATAAAGGTGACGCATTTCACAGGCTAGTTGCCTCGCATGAGCGCTACGTGCTAGCCATGAAAAAATATAGTGTTATTTCACGTTATAGACACACTGAAAAGCCAGAGCCTTCTGAATTGTCGCACTTTTTGCAAGATGATAGCCGGATTGAAAAGCCATTGTACGAAAGCCTGTTATCTTCTTGCGAGTATTTTGGGATTTCTCAAGGTTCGCAAGAGCACGGTTGGGGGGCATTTGATTTGATTTCCAGGGACATGGATGGTTTTTTTACCAAGTTAGAAAACTTGCTGGGTGATGACGGACGTCTAGTATTCATCGAAAAAATGCGTGATATGCCCTGTTGGTAGCACGGTCAACACCGCATCGACCTGCGTTTCGACCCCATGGGTCGGCTGGCCGAGCGTACTGCCAGCCTGGGTGACCAGTCGCAGACCGAACGCTTTGCCTATGACGGCAACGGCAAGCTGATCCAGGCGATCAACGC
>NZ_JAHTBI010000176.1 GCF_019168305.1 Pseudomonas aegrilactucae | reverse complement strand
CACACCCCAGCTCACGCTGCATGCGCTCATGCTCGTTGCGGTTTCACTGCGCCCCCCCACGACGTGGTAATCAATGGACACTGAAGTGTTTGAACAGTCGCCAGTACAGTACATCGCAAACCGCTAAGAATTCAAACGGGGAAGCGCTGTTGAAAAAACAGTATTGCCAAACTTATCAACTACCAAAACTGCTCCATCCGAGACTTCTAATGACTTAAATTTATTCGTATAAATTATCTCATCAGGCTTGGTTTTTAGTATTTCCTGCTCAAAAATTACTTCCTTTTTGCAATTCAACCTAAGTGTCAATACAAAATTATTCACATCTAGCCTACACAGCAGAATCGCTTCAATATTTTGCTCGCGAAATAATTTTTTTTGAAAAACCCATTCATTTCTGTATCCACCCTCACGAAACGATTCAATAATCTCCAAAATAGCATTCAGAGGAATAGCGTGCTCCCGAGAACACTCGGAGAGCCCCTTAACCAACATTGAAATATAAAACTCGTGAAATTCATCTCCTTTCAGAGACTCATACTCCACCACATCAAATCCAACCTTTGAAACGATTGCTTTTTCATCTTGAATCGTACTTCCACCACTAGGCACTGACGTTCCCTGAATGCATATCCTGTTAAATCCGCTCACCTCAAACTTCAGATATTTTATGCCTCTTTCAATATAATTACATAAGTACCTTGTCCTAAAACCAAACGGAACATATATCTCTTTAGGATACTCATCCAGATTCAGATACAAATATATATATTTCAGTATCATCTCTATCTCCTATGGTCTGACGTGTTTTGTCGGATCCGCGAGCTGGCCGATTGCTCTAAGCCGCGCGGCGTTTTCTGACTCCCACTGAAGAATATCCTTACGAGCACCCGGCCCCTCAGGTATGCTCTTCACCAATACAGACTGATATCGCCCTGGCTCTCCAGCGTTTTTATTCCAGCGCGCGGCTTGTGAATTCCCACGATAGGACTGACCGTCAGCGGTTATGCGCCCGCCACTCACTCCTGTTTTCACCGCTATATTATCGTTGTGACCATCAAGAATTTCGTATCCATGTTGGGATTTGTCACTGAGTGCTGAGTTCCCATTCGTAGAATTCACTTCACAGGCACATGTGATATCAGGGTTTTTACCCTGCGCAAATGTTCCATTTGGACTTCTTGGCTGCCCTTCCACAACCCCAGCGGATCAACCCACCCAACCGGATTCGGCGCATACACATACAGATTCAGCCCACCCGCATAACTGATCG
>NZ_JAHTBI010000175.1 GCF_019168305.1 Pseudomonas aegrilactucae | reverse complement strand
GACCGGCGTGCCTTGCCGGCGCCCGATGCGAGCCTGCTGCAGACCGAGTACGTGGCACCGCAGAGCGAGCTGGAGCAACAGATCGCTGGCATCTGGCAGCAGATGCTCGACTGCGAGCGCATCGGCTTGAACGATGATTTCTTCGAGCTGGGCGGCCACTCGCTGCTGGCCACCCAGGTGATTTCGCGGGTGCGTCAGGTACTGGGCTTCGATGTGGCATTGCGCACGCTGTTCGAGCACAGTCGCCTGGCAGATTTCGTGGGCGCATTGAGTCCGTCCCGGCGTATCGATGAGTTGCCGCTGATGGCGGTCGAGCGCGGGCAGCCCTTGCCGCTGTCCTATGCACAGGAACGCCAATGGTTCCTGTGGCAGCTGGAGCCACAGAGCAGCGCCTATCATCTGCCGGCCGCGCTGCGTTTGCGCGGGCGGTTGAACGTAGCGGCGTTGCAGCGCAGCTTCGATGCGCTGACCGAGCGCCATGAGTCGCTGCGTACCCGATTCGTGCAGGTGGATGCACAGCCCCGGCAAGTCATCGATGCCCACGTCGAGCTTGCCATCGATCTGCAGGTAGCGCCCGCCACTCTCGACCAGGCCGCGCAGATCCAGGCCTGCGTCGAAACCGAAAGCAGTCGCCTGTTTGCCCTCGACCAGGGGCCGCTGCTGCGGGTCAAACTGTTGCAACTGGCGGCCGAGGACCATGTGCTGATCCTCACCCAGCACCATATCGTCTCCGATGGCTGGTCGATGCAGGTGATGGTCGACGAGCTGATCACCCTGTATGCGGGCTACAGCGAAGGGCGCGAGGTGCAGTTGCCGGCGTTGCCGATCCAGTACGCCGACTTTGCCCAATGGCAGCGCCAGTGGCTGGAGGCCGGCGAGCGCGAGCGTCAACTGGCCTACTGGATCGAGCAGCTGGGCGGCGAGCAGCCGACCCTGCAGTTGCCCACCGACCGCGCTCATCCCCACCAGCGCAGCCACGAAGGCGCCCGGCGCGATGTGCTGCTGGAGGCCGGGCTGGCCAAGGGGCTGATGCAGCTGGCACGCCAGCAGGGCGTGACACCGTTCATGCTGCTGCTGGCCTCGTTCCAGGTATTGCTGCACCGCTACAGTGGCCAGGCGGACATCCGTGTCGGGGTACCGGTGGCCAACCGCAACCGCCTGGAGACCGAGCGCCTGATTGGCTTCTTCGTCAACACCCTGGTGCTCAAGGCACAGGTGAGCGGGCAGCAGCCGTTCACCGAAGTGCTGGGGCAGGTACGCCAGGCCACGTTGCAGGCCCATGCGCATCAGGACCTGCCGTTCGAACAACTGGTGGAGGCGCTGCAGCCTGGGCGCAACCTGGGGCGCAGCCCGCTGTTCCAGGTGCTGTTCAACTACCAGGCCCAGGGCGCGGACGGGCAAGCGCTCAAGCAGTTGCAGGGTTTGCAGGTGCAGGAACTTCAGTGGGACAGCCGCACCGCACAGTTCGACCTGTCGATGGAAGTGTTCGAGCACGGGGAGGGCATTTCGGCCGCGCTGACCTTTGCCACCGACGTGTTCGACGCGTCTACCATCGAACGGATGCTTGC
>NZ_JAHTBI010000174.1 GCF_019168305.1 Pseudomonas aegrilactucae | reverse complement strand
GCGCCTGCCCGGGCACCTGCAACAGCATCAGCTTCGCCACCGGCGCCGAGTCGCTGCAGCACACCGACTTCAGCCTGCCGGGGCCGTTTCCACTGGAGTGGACGCGCACCTACTGCTCGGCGCTGGATGCCTACGACCACGACGTGATGGGCGCGCGCTGGATCACCGCGTTTACCACGCGGTTCGACTGTGTCGATGACGGCCTGGTGTTCCATGACGCCGATGCACGCAGCCATGACTACCCGCTGCCCAAGGTCAGGGGCGCGCATTACGACGCAGTCGAAAATTTCACGCTGATTCGCACGAGCGAGCATCAGTTGCTGCTGTGCCGGGGCTACGATCGCAAGGAAACCTACGTCCGCCACGGTGATCGCTTTTTGCTCAAGCAGGTGGTGCTGCGCAATGGCGCGGGCGTCATGCTGCACCACGAATACCGCCACAACGATCAGCCGGTACTGTCGGACCTGATCACCTATCAGGATGAACTGACCGAGGTGCACCTGCACCTGGGCACGATGCTCGACGAGCAGGGGCGCCTGAGCGGCCTGTGGGAGATTCGCGACGGGCAGGTGCTGCGCCAGCTGTGCGCCTATCACTACGATGCGGCCGGCGACCTGAGCCAGGCGCAGGACGAACAGGGCGCGGCCTGGAACTACCAGTACCAGCACCACCTGATCACGCGTTACACCGACCGCACCGGGCGCGGCATGAACCTGCAATGGCAAGGCACCGGCGCCGATGCCAGGGCGGTGCGCGAGTGGGCGGATGACGGCAGCTTCGACACGCGCCTGGCGTGGGACGAAAACATCCGGCTCACCTACGTCACCGATGCGCTGGGCCATGAGACCTGGCACTACTACGACCTGCTGGGCTACACCTACCGCATCCGCCATCCGGACGATCGCAGTGAATGGTTCTTCCGCGACCCGGCCAAGAACATCATCCGGCACGTGCACCCCGATGGCACCCAGGACCGTTACAGCTACAGCGACTGCGGGGACCTGCTGCAGCACATTCGTGCCGACCACACCACGGTGCATTACGCCTATGACGACCAGAGCCAGCTGATCAAGATCCGCGATGCCGAAGGCGGCCTGTGGCTGCGCGACTACAACGAGCGCGGCCACCTGCTCGAAGCGACCGATCCGCTGGGCAACAAGACCGAGTACGCCTACACCCCAGCGGGCCTGCCGACGGCGATCAAGGATGCCCACGGCAATGAAAAGGCCATGGCGTACAACGCCGCCGGCCAGTTGCTGAAGTACACCGACTGCTCGGGCAAGGTCAGTGCCTGGGACTACGACGAGCACGGCAACCTGGTGCAGTTCACCGACGCGGCCGGGCACACCACCCAGTACGCCTACAAGGCCGGGCAACTGTCGCTCATCACGCACCCGGACAAGACCCAAGAGCGTTTCGAGCGTGACGCCGAGGGCCGCCTGCTGGCACACCTCGACGCACTGGATCGCTGCACCACCTGGAGCTACAACGCGGCCGGCCTGATCAACGAGCGGGTCGACGCAGCGCAGCAGACCCTGCGCTACCACTGGGACCCGCTGGGGCGCCTGACGGCCCTGGAAAATGAAAACGAACGCCGTGCGCACTTCCACTACGACCCCATGGGCCGCTTGCTGGGAGAGCGAGGGTTTGACGGCCGCGCCACGCGCTACACCTACGAGGCGTCCACCGGCCGGCTGCAGAGCACGGTCAATGGCGAGCGCAGCATCACCCTGCGTTTCGACGCCATGGGGCGGCTTGCCGAGCGCAGCGCCAGCCTCAGCAGCCAGAGCAACCTGAGCCAGCGAGAGACGTTCGCCTACGACGGCAACGGCCAGTTGATCATGGCCAGCAACGATCAGAGCCGTGTGCAGTGGTTCCACGACCCGGCCGGCAACCTGGTGCGTGAGCACCAGCATTACCTCGGGTTGCAGACCCCGGTGGTTGCGGTGTGGAAGCACGAGTACGACGTGCTCAACCAGCGTGTGGCGACGGTGCGCCCGGACGGGCATCGGGTCAGTTGGCTGACCTACGGCAGCGGCCATCTGCTGGGCCTGCGCCTGGATGACCACGACCTGCTCAGCTACGAGCGTGACGACCTGCACCGCGAGGTGGCGCGTCATCAGGGCAACCATCTGCTGCAGACCCAGAGCTGGAATCCGATGGGGCGCCTGCAGGAACAGCTGCTGGGCCGTAGCGACGACAACAGCACGCTGCTCAAGCGCGCGTATGTGTATGACGCGGCCGGGCAACTGACCGACATCGACGACACCCGGCGCGG
>NZ_JAHTBI010000173.1 GCF_019168305.1 Pseudomonas aegrilactucae | reverse complement strand
CTGCCCAGCAACTGCTCCTGCAAACGCCCAGCCGGGTCCCAGGCCTGGGTCTGCATCAGCTTGTTGCCCTGATGGCGCACCACTTCACGGTGCAGGTCGTCGCGCTCGTAGCTGAGCATTTCGTGATGATCGAGCTTCATGCCCAGCAGATGGCCGCTGCCATAGGTCAGCCAACTGACCTTGTGGCCATCCGGGCGCACGGTCGCGATGCGCTGGTTGAGCGCGTCGTATTCATGCGTCCACACCGCGACCATCGGCGTACCGGTGGCCAGATAGTGCTGGTGCTCGCGGGTCAGATTGCCCGCCTCGTCGTGGAACCACTGCAACTTGCTCGCGGCGTTGATCGCCTGGATCAGCTTGCCATTGCCGTCATAGGCAAAGCGTTCGGTCTGCGACTGGTCACCCAGGCTGGCGGTACGCTCGGCCAACCGGCCCATGGGGTCGAAGCGCAGGTCGATGCGGCGTTGGCCCACCTGCGTCGACGCCAGGCGACCGCTGTGCGGATCGTACTGATAACGCGTGGTCAGGCCGTCGAAGCCGGTCTCCTGCAACAGCCG
>NZ_JAHTBI010000172.1 GCF_019168305.1 Pseudomonas aegrilactucae | reverse complement strand
CGTTGCCGTTGCCGTTGCCGTTGATCTTGATCTTGATCTTGATTGTCCGGCCTGTCAGAAGGCCGAGTGGAGGTGTCGTGCAGGGGGCAGGGCGCTAGCCCTTCGGCGCAGCCGAAGCGAGCGACTGTTAGAGTTGCGCAGCAACTCGGGTCGCGTGCCCCCGTAACGGCACCGTAGTGAGGGGACCCGGAGCGAAGCGTAGGGCCGGATGATGGACGGAGCGGTTTGCTTACTTTTTCCAAGAAAAAAGTAAGCCGCTGTAAGAGCGGAAGGGGCCTTGATTGGCGATATTCATACTGGATATGTGCGCGATCTGAGCAAGTGTCGAAGTGTGAATATCCAGCATGGATGCCGTTTCCACTGGCCCGTTCCGCCCTTACGGCGTCTTACTTTTTTTCAGTCGAAAAAAAAAGTAAGCAAAAAATTCTTGGCCCAGCATTCGGCCCTGCGCTGCGCTCCGGGTTCCCTCCCTCCGGCGCCGTTCCGGGGGCACGCGACCCGAGTTGCTGCGCAACTCTAACAGTCGCTTGCTTCGGCCTTCGCCGAAGGGGCTACGCCCTGCCCCCTGCACGACGCCTCCACTCGGCCTGCTGAAGGGCCGATAAATCAAGATCAAGATCAAGATCA
>NZ_JAHTBI010000171.1 GCF_019168305.1 Pseudomonas aegrilactucae | reverse complement strand
TTTTTTTGGGCTTGCATTGAAATTGGAACTAAGTTCTAAATATTGCAACTACAACAACGTCCCGAGATTCCCCCATGAGCCCACGCGTCATGTCCCTGGCCGCCCTCACCGTGCTGGAGCTGTCCCCCCCTGAAATGGTCGAAGTTGCCGCCCGTGCCGGCTACAGCCATGTGGGCCTGCGCCTGGAGCCGGCCACCGCCCAAGAGCATCACTTCCCGCTGGTGCGCGATGGCGACCTGCGCCGCCAGACAGCCCAACGCCTGCACGACACCGGGATCAAGGTGCTGGACGTGGAAATCCTGCGGCTCAAGCCAGAAACCCGGGTCGCCGAGTTCGAGGCCCTGCTGGCGGTCGGTGCCGAATTTGGCGCCACCGAACTGTTGGTGGCCGGCAACGACCCGGACGAAGCGCGCCAGACCGACAACTTTGCCGCGTTATGCGACCTGGCTGCGCCATACGGCCTGCACCCGCACCTGGAGTTCATGCCCTGGACCGACGCGAAGCACCTCACCCAGGCGGCGCGCATCGTCGCCAATGCCGGCCGACCGAACGGTTGCGTGCTGGTCGATGCGTTCCATTTCGATCGCTCCGCCTCGCGCCTGGAAGACCTGCGCCAGTTACCGGCTTCACGCATCCGCTATGCCCAGTTGTGCGATGTGGCGGGGCCGCGTCCGCACGACATGGCCGAGATCCTGCGCCAGGCGCGCAATGAGCGGCGTTTTCCGGGGGAGGGTGACTGTGACCTGCTCGGCTTGCTGCGCAGCCTGCCTGCCGGCGTACCGCTGAGCCTGGAAATCCCCACGCGCCAGTTGCTGGAGCAGGGGGTGAGTGCACTGCAACGTGCGCAGTGGGCGCTGGAAAAAGCCCGGAAGGTACTGAACGCCGGCTCCCTCGTGTAGGCGCCGGCGTTGCTGGCGAAGGGCTGCGCAAGCAGCCCGGGGTTACGCCTCGACTTTAGGGATTTTGCGCGGCGCCATGAAGTACATCCACACCAGCGCAATGAAGTACATCGCCGGAATCATCGTGAACAACACGGTGTAGTTGTTGTTGGTGGTGGTCAGCACATGCCCCACGATCTGGGTCATGAACATGCCGCCGGTCGCCGCACACATGCCGCCGAAGCCGAACACCGTACTCATCATGTGCTTGGGCGTGTAGTCCATCACCAGGCTCCAGATATTGGCCGTCCAGGCCTGGTGCGCGGCGATCGCCAGCGAGATGGCCAGTACCGCCACCCACAGGCTGCTGGCGCCGGCGGCGAAGATCACCCCGATGATGGTGGTGGCGAACAGCAGCATCGACAGCAGGCGCGCCTTGATCGGCGCCATGCCGCGGCCAATCATGAACGAGGACAGGATCCCGCCGCCCACGCTGCCGAAATCGGCGCTCAGGTAGATCACGATCAGCGGAATGCCCATCTGGGTCACGCTGATGCCCAGGTTGTACTGCTGGTTCAGGAACGGCGGCAGCCAGTACAGGTAGAACCAGAACACCGGCGCAGTCACCGAGTAGGCCAGGGCGAAGGCCCAGGTGCCGCGCATGCGCAGGATACGGCTGAACGGTACCGGCGCCTGCTCGGGTTCGGCTTCGCTCTGGATGTAGGCCAGCTCTTGCTTGCTCACGCCAGGGTGCTGTTGTGGGTCGAAGTATTTCAGGCCCCAGAACGTCGCCCATACCAGGCCCAGTGCGCCCATGGCCATGAACGCGGCCTGCCAGCCCCACACCGTAAGGATCAGCGGCAGCAGCATCGGGGTGAACATGGCGCCGACGTTGGTGCCGGCATTGAAGATGCCGGTGGCCACTGCCCGCTCGCCCGCCGGGAACCACAGGCGTGTGGTCTTCACGCACGCCGGGTAGTTGGCGGCCTCGGTCAGGCCGAGAATGAAGCGGCAGACCATGAAGCCCACCGCCGAGGTGGCCAGGCCGTGGGCGCCGGTGGCCAGGCTCCACAGCAGCACGGCGCAGAAGAACACGCGCTTGACGCCGATGCGGTCGATCAGGCGACCCTGCAGCACGAAGCCGATCGCGTAGCCCACCTGGAACCAGAAGTTGATGTTGGCGTAGTCCATCGCCGTCCAGCTCATTTCCTTGGCCAGGATCGGCTGCATCACGCCCAGTGCGGCGCGGTCGATGTAGTTCAGGGTGGTGGCGAAGAACACCAGCGCGAGCATGACCCAGCGGGTCTTGCCAACGCCCATGGCGCCACGGATCTTGTCGCCGATGCCGGCGTGGGGGGTACTGGCCAAAGGCTGGGCCAGTGGGGTGTTTTGGCTGTGGATCATGTGTTGATACCCGTATTTTTATGTTTATGGGTCAAGCCAGAATGACACGCGGTGGAGCAATCGACTACGGCAGGTTCGTCTGTGCTTTTGGCAAGATGCTCACCTGCCCGGTGGTAAGAAATGGTGCGCATTGGTCAAAAAAGGGTCAATTGATTGAGACGGGTATTGGGCGATAATCGCACACAAAACTAACCAGTTCGTACCTTTTGATTGAGCTAGGATAAACCCGAGCCAATAATTCATTCAGCTGGGCACTGCCTGCCCGTTGGAGCCTGAAGATGCAGCGTTCGATTGCCACCGTGTCCCTGAGCGGCACCCTGCCAGAAAAACTCGAAGCCATTGCCGCCGCCGGATTCGACGGCGTGGAGATCTTTGAAAACGACCTTCTGTACTACGACGGCAGTCCCCGCGAGATTCGCCAGCGCTGTACCGATCTGGGGCTGGATATCACCCTGTTCCAGCCATTTCGCGACTTCGAAGGCTGCCCGCGCGGGCGTCTGGCGCGCAACCTGGAGCGTGCCGAGCGCAAGTTCGAGCTGATGCAGGAACTGGGCACCGACCTGGTGCTGGTGTGCAGCAACGTCGCCGCTGACGCCCTGGGCGAGCAGCAACTGCTGGTCGACGACCTGCGTCTGCTGGCCGAGCGCGCCGCTGCCAGCGGTGTGCGCATCGGCTACGAGGCGCTGGCCTGGGGCCGCCACGTGAACACCTGGCAGCAGGTGTGGGACATCGTGCGCCAGGCCGATCACCCCAACCTGGGGATGATCCTCGACAGCTTCCACACCCTTTCGCTCAAGGGCGACCCCAGCGCAATCGCGCAGGTGCCAGGGGACAAGATCTTCTTCGTGCAGATGGCCGATGCGCCGATCCTGGCCATGGACGTGCTGGAGTGGAGCCGGCATTTTCGCTGCTTCCCCGGCCAGGGCGAGTTCGACCTGGCCGGCTTTCTTGCGCCGATCCTGCAGGCCGGTTATCGCGGGCCGCTGTCGCTGGAGATCTTCAACGACGGTTTTCGTGCCGCACCGCCGCGCGCCAACGCCGCCGACGGGCTGCGCTCGCTGCTGTACCTGGAAGAGAAAGCCCGTGCCGTGCTTGAGCGCAGCGCGCCGCTGGCCGAGCCTGACCTGCTGTTCGCGCCACCGCCGGCCAGCACTTACGATGGTATCGAGTTTCTGGAGTTCGCCGTCGACGATGCGCTGGGCGCCAAGCTGGGCAACTGGCTCGAAGGCCTGGGGTTTGCGCGGGCCGGCAAGCACCGTTCGAAGAATGTGAGCCTGCTGCGTCAGGGCGACATCAACCTGATCCTCAATGCCGAGCCGTATTCGTTCGCGCACAACTTCTTCGAAAGCCACGGCCCGTCGCTGTGCGCCACGGCCATCCGGGTCAAGGACAGCGCCCAGGCGCTGGCCCGCGCAGTGGCCTATCAGGGCCAGCCCTACCGTGGCCTGGTGGGCCCCAACGAGCGCGAGCTGGCGGCGGTGCGTGCACCCGATGGCAGCCTGATCTACCTGGTGGACCAGGATGCCGACGGGCGCACCATCTACGACACCGACTTCAGCCTCAGCGAGCAGCCGGCGCACACCCTGGGCCTGACCCGCATCGACCACATGGCGCTGGCCCTGCCGGCCGACAGCCTGGACAGCTGGGTACTGTTCTACAAGGGCCTGCTGGACTTCAGTGCCGACGATGAAGTGGTGCTGCCCGACCCGTACGGGCTGGTCAAGAGCCGCGCCTTGCGCAGCCGCTGCAGCTCGATCCGGCTGCCGCTGAACATTTCCGAGAACCGCAATACGGCGATCTCCCATGCGCTGTCAAACTATCGCGGCTCGGGCGTGCACCACATCGCGTTCGATTGCGATGACATCTTCGTGGCGGTCAAGCGTGCCAAGGAAGCCGGCGTGGCGTTGCTCGACATCCCGCTCAACTATTACGACGACCTGGCGGCGCGGTTCGACTTCGACGACCAGTTCCTCAGCGAGCTGGCCTACTACAACGTGCTGTATGACCGCGATGCCCAGGGCGGCGAGCTGTTCCACGTGTACACCGAGCCGTTCGAGGAGCGCTTCTTCTTCGAAGTGCTGCAACGGCGCAACGGCTACAGCGGTTATGGTGCGGCCAACGTCGCGGTGCGCCTGGCGGCCATGGCCAAGGCGCGCAGCGGCGGCCTGCGCCATGCCAAGCTGTAACGTGTCAGCCAGGGTGCGGGCTTCCTTATGTCGCACCCTGGGGCCATAATCGCGGGCTTAACCGAACGGTCAAGAGTCCTGTATGACGACAACTCCCGCACCCTCGGCGGCCTCTGCCGAGGCGCCGCGCAAGAGCCGCAAGAACAACCCTGAGAAAACCCGCGAGAACATTCTCCAGGCGGCGATCAGCGAGTTCGTGCAGCAAGGCCTGGCCGGTGCCCGGGTCGATGCGATCGCCGAGCGTACGCAGACCTCCAAGCGCATGATCTACTACTACTTCAACAGCAAGGAGCAGTTGTATGTGGAGGTGCTGGAGAAACTCTACGGGGACATTCGCAGCACCGAAAGCAGCCTGCACCTGGCCGAGCTTGAGCCGCGCCAGGGCATACGCCGGCTGATCGAGTTCACCTTCGACCACCATGACCGCAATGTCGATTTCGTGCGCATCGTATGCAACGAGAACATGCACCATGGCGAGTACGTCAAGCAGTCCTCGGCGATCCGTTCGATGAACAAGACCGTGCTGACCGCACTGGACGAGATTCTGCAGCGCGGGGCGGCCGGGGGGGTGTTCCGTCAGGGGCTCACGGCGATGGACGTGCATTTGCTGATCAGTTCGTTCTGCTTCTATCGCGTGTCGAACCGGCACACCTTTGGCGAGATCTTCCAGGTGGACTTCGAGGATGCGGCGCTCAAGGCGCGTCACCGCGAGATGATCTGCGAGTCGGTACTGCGCTACCTGCAGGCCTGATACCGGGTAGCGCGCCGTTGGCCGGCAAGGCCGGCGCCTG
>NZ_JAHTBI010000170.1 GCF_019168305.1 Pseudomonas aegrilactucae | reverse complement strand
GTGCCCGAGTCGAAGATGCCGTCCTACCCGTGGCTGGTGGAGAACACCCTCGACGGCAAGCTGACCGCCAAGAAGATGGAAGTACTGCGCACCCTCGGCACGCCCTACACCGACGAAGACATCGCCGCAGCCCGCGACGCGGTCAAGGGCAAGACTGAAATGGACGCCCTGGTCGCCTACCTGCAAGGGCTGGGCACCATCATCAAAAGCAAACGGTGACCTTGATGGATATCGGGATGATTCGTGGCCTGGGCACCGTCGTGGTGATGGTGGCCTTCATCGGCCTGGCGTTGTGGGTATTCAGTTCGCGGCGCAAGTCCGAGTTCGACGAAGCGACCATGCTGCCTTTCGCGGATGATCCCGAAGCCAGCAAGCACGTCGAGCAAGCGCAAGCGAACGCTTCTAGGAGTAACAACGAATGACTACCTTCTGGAGTCTGTACGTCACCGTTCTGAGTCTGGGTACCATCTTTGCCCTGACCTGGCTGCTGCTGTCGACCCGCAAGGGCCAGCGCAGCGAAACCACCGAAGAGACCGTGGGCCACGCCTACGATGGCATCGAGGAGTACGACAACCCGTTGCCCAAGTGGTGGTTCATGCTGTTCGTGGGCACCATCATCTTCGCCCTGGGCTACCTGGTGCTGTACCCCGGCCTGGGTAACTGGAAAGGCCTGTTGCCGGGCTACCAGTACCTGGACAACGACAACAAGGTCGCGTTCGCCAACGGCCAGTCGGGCTGGACCGGGGTGCACGAGTGGGAGAAGGAAATGGCCCGCTCGGACGCCAAGTTCGGGCCGATCTTCGCCAAATTCGCCGCGATGCCGATTGAGGAAGTGGCCAAGGACCCGCAAGCCTTGAAGATGGGGGGCCGTCTGTTCGCCTCCAACTGCTCGGTGTGCCACGGCTCCGACGCCAAGGGTTCGTACGGCTTCCCCAACCTGACCGACAACGACTGGCGCTGGGGCGGCGAGCCCGAGACCATCAAGGCCACCATCATGGCCGGTCGTCACGGCGTGATGCCGGCGTGGGCCGAGGTGATCGGCGAGCAAGGCGTGGCCGATGTGGCCGCGTTCGTGCTGACCAACCTGGATGGCCGCACCCTGCCCAAGGATGCCAAGGCCGATGTCGCCAATGGCCAGAAGCTGTTCGCGACCAACTGCGTGGCCTGTCACGGGCCGCAAGGCAAAGGCACCCCGGCGATGGGCGCGC
>NZ_JAHTBI010000169.1 GCF_019168305.1 Pseudomonas aegrilactucae | reverse complement strand
TGCATTACAACCGGTATCGGTACTATGATCGAGGGTTAGGAGCATTTATAAGTCAGGACCCGATTAGCTATTCGGGTGGATTGAATCTCTACTTATACGCACCAAACCCTATCGAATGGGCTGATCCACTCGGGCTGGAAAAAGTTGTTGCCGCTAGAAGCCGTGCGCATGCGTTGAGGCTTGCACAGCAGCATGCTCAAGTTCCGAGGGTGGGTCGAGGAGGACAGCATATTCCGCTTTCCGAACTTAACGATACGAGCAAGGGTAAAAATTATGCATGTCTGTGCGCTAGGGGAACTACATTGGGACGCGAAGGAGAACATGATGACTCATTAGTTTTTGACCACCCAGATGGGCACCCTGACATGGTGGGTGAAGGGTTTCCCGATCATCATGATGGGCCACACGTGCACGCACGAAATAAGAAAGGACAAATTATAGTGTTTACTTATCCGGGGTGACTAGAATGTTTGAAGTCTTGGTGCACCGCTCAAAATTCAAAGAATTCAAAAAGGGCGCCAACGGGCGTATATCTTCACTGCCTGCAAATGATGAAGATGAATTTTCTGCGGTCATGGTGCGCGGCGAAAGTGGGCGGCTGGGCTTTAATGCAAACGCAGCATCGCGAGAAGTACTACGCTCGCTACTTGATGAATGCTACTGCTTCACCGCTCCTGATACTATCTTTCCTCCAGGGAAAAGGAGGGAAGGGGGGTTGCCAAATTTCTTCTTTAAAGATAAGGGTGGTGCTCTCGGTGAAATGATAATGACGCATGAGCGTTACATTTTAGATATGAAGAAATATAATATTATTTCTCGACACAAGTCTGTTGAAAAGCCATCGCCTTCAGCGTTGGCGGGCTTTTTGCGAGATGATAATCGGCTTGAGCGTGAACTATATAAATACTTGCTGTCTTCCTGCGAGTATCTTGGAATTTTACAGCATTCAGAGGAGCGTGGATGGGGGGCGTTCGATTTGATTTCCCGAGACATGGAAGATTTTATTATCAAGTTAGAACGCTTGGTGGGTGATAACGGACGACTAGTTTTCATCGAAGAAATGCGAAATATGCCCTGTTGGTAGTGCGGTCAGCGCCCCCTCTACCTGCGCCTCCACCTTATGGGCCGGCTGGCCGAGCGTACCGCCAGCCTGGGTGACCAGTCGCAGACCGAACGCTTTGCCTATGACGGCAACGGCAAGCTGATCCAGGCGATCAACGCCGCGAGCACGCTGCAGTGGTTCCATGACGAGGCCGGTAACCTGACGCGTGAGCATCAGCATTACCTGGGGTTGCAGCAGCCGATGGTCGCGGTGTGGACGCATGAATACGACGCGCTCAACCAGCGCATCGCGACCGTGCGCCCGGATGGGCACAAGGTCAGTTGGCTGACGTATGGCAGCGGCCATCTGCTGGGCATGAAGCTCGACCATCACGACATGCTCAGCTACGAGCGCGA
>NZ_JAHTBI010000168.1 GCF_019168305.1 Pseudomonas aegrilactucae | reverse complement strand
TTTTTTCTTTAGGGGTGATACACCTTGGCCAAGATTCTCGTGGTTACATCCGGCAAGGGTGGTGTGGGTAAGACCACCACCAGCGCCGCCATTGGTACCGGCCTCGCACTGCGTGGCCACAAGACCGTCATCGTCGACTTCGACGTCGGCCTGCGTAACCTCGACCTGATCATGGGCTGCGAACGCCGCGTGGTGTATGACTTCGTCAACGTGGTCAACGGCGAAGCCAACCTGCAGCAGGCCCTGATCAAGGACAAGCGCCTCGAGAACCTGTACGTGCTGGCCGCCAGCCAGACCCGTGACAAGGACGCGCTGACCGTGGAGGGCGTGGAAAAGGTCCTGATGGAGCTCAAGGAGCAATTCGAGTTCGTGGTCTGCGATTCGCCGGCCGGTATCGAGAAAGGCGCTCACCTGGCCATGTACTTCGCCGACGAGGCGATCGTGGTGACCAACCCGGAAGTATCGTCGGTACGTGACTCGGACCGCATGCTGGGCCTGCTGGCCAGCAAATCGCGCCGCGCCGAGAACAACGAAGACCCGATCAAGGAACACCTGCTGATCACCCGCTACCATCCAGAGCGTGTGAGCAAGGGCGAGATGCTCGGCGTCGAAGACGTCAAGGAGATCCTCGCCGTGGCGTTGCTGGGCGTGATTCCCGAATCCCAGGCGGTGCTCAAGGCATCCAACCAGGGCGTACCGGTGATCCTCGACGACCAGAGCGATGCTGGCCAGGCCTACAGCGACACTGTTGACCGCCTGCTGGGCAAAACCGTGGAACACCGGTTCCTCGATGTACAGAAGAAGGGATTCTTCGAGCGCCTGTTTGGAGGCAACTGACCAATGAACCTTTTTGACTTCTTTCGTGCCAACAAAAAA
>NZ_JAHTBI010000167.1 GCF_019168305.1 Pseudomonas aegrilactucae | reverse complement strand
TGGTCGATGCGCTGGGCGATATCGTCACCCTGGTCAAGAGCAAGCAGCGCGATGCGCTGGACTGGGTCAGCCTGGGTATCAACCTGATCGGCGTGCTGCCGGCGCCGCCGACCATGGCCGCGGCGCGCATGAGCCTGCGTCCGACGTTGTTCCTGGTGCGCCAGGAGCTGCGCAACAGCGCCAAGATGCTGCTGGGCGACTCGCTGATCCAGGTGCTGATCGGGCACCTGAACGCCACCATCGCCGGCAAGATCGACGACTTCGTCAGCAAGGCCCGGCCCAAGCTGGCCGGCCTGCTCACCGAAGCGGGCGACCTGGGCATCAAGGCGCTCAACGAAATTGCCGGTGGCCTGGAGAAAGTGGTCACCGGCCAACTCGACGCCAAGGGCGACCGTGCGGCGGCGAGCCAGCAGATGGCGGCTGCCGGCGATCAACTGGTCAACAACCCCAAGGCGGCGCTCAAGAACATCTTCGGCGCGGTGCACAGCGCCTACAAGGCTGCTGGCAAGGGTGTGGTCAACAGTGCCGCGAGCACGCTGGTACCGGATGAAATCAAGACCCGGGTACTGGCCCAGACCGGCCAGTTGCGGGCCCTGGGGCCGGAGATGGCGCGGCAGTTGAACAAGCTGGCGGATCCTTCAGTGGCGATGAGCATCGGCTCGCTGCTCACGGTGCTGGACGACGCCGTGAAAGGCTTTCGCAAGCGCAACAAGAACGGCCAGGCCGGGGTGAGCAAGCCGGGCACCGTGACCCAGGTGGAGCGCGAGAAGGGCAAGGAGAGTTGGGGCGAGCGAGAAGCAGCACGAGGCCGTTGCCTCCACCAGCCCGCTGCCCGATACCTGCCCGATCCCGCGGCCGCCACCCCCGGCGCACTCCGGCAGCCACATCAGCT
>NZ_JAHTBI010000166.1 GCF_019168305.1 Pseudomonas aegrilactucae | reverse complement strand
CCGTAGCGTTCGGTTTCGGCGCGGAACGGGCGGATCATCTGCGAGTGGCACTGCACGCAGCCTTCACGGATGTAGATGTCGCGCCCCTCCAGCTCCAGGGCGACGCGTGGCTTCATGCCCTCGACCGGCTTGTTGGTGACGTCCTGGAAAAACAGCGGGACGATCTGGGTCAGGCCGCCGATGCTCACGGCGATGACCATGAAGAAGGCCAGCAGGCCGATGTTCTTCTCGACTACTTCATGCTTCATCAGTGAGCTCCAACGACAGCGATCTGAGCGGCGGCTTCAGCTTCGGCCGGCTGCGAGGCGCGTACGGTGCGCCATACGTTGTAGGCCATCAGCAGCATGCCGGAGGCGAAGAACGCACCGCCCAGTGCACGCACGATGAAGCCCGGGTGGCTGGCCTGCAGCGCTTCGACGAAGGAATAGGTGAGGGTGCCGTCGTCGTTGATGGCGCGCCACATCAGGCCCTGGGTAATGCCGTTGACCCACATCGAGGCGATGTAGAGCACGGTGCCGATGGTGGCCAGCCAGAAGTGCGCGTTGATCAGGCCGGTGCTGTGCATCTGCGCACGGCCGTAGATTTTCGGGATCATGTGGTACAGCGCGCCGATCGAGATCATCGCTACCCAGCCCAGGGCGCCGGCGTGTACGTGGCCGATGGTCCAGTCGGTGTAGTGCGACAGCGAGTTGACGGTCTTGATCGCCATCATCGGGCCTTCGAAGGTCGACATGCCGTAGAACGCCAGCGATACCACCAAGAAGCGCAGGATCGGGTCGGTGCGCAGCTTATGCCAGGCGCCCGAAAGGGTCATCATGCCGTTGATCATACCGCCCCAGCTGGGGGCCAGCAGGATGATCGACATGGCCATGCCCAGCGATTGCGCCCAGTCGGGCAGGGCGGTGTAGTGCAGGTGGTGGGGGCCGGCCCAGATGTACAGGGTGATCAGCGCCCAGAAATGCACGATCGACAGGCGATACGAGTAGATCGGGCGTTCGGCCTGCTTGGGCACGAAGTAGTACATCATGCCCAGGAAGCCCGTGGTCAGGAAGAAACCCACGGCGTTGTGGCCGTACCACCACTGGATCATGGCGTCGGTCGCCCCCGAATAGGCCGAGTACGACTTGAACAGGCTGACCGGCAAGGAGGCGTGGTTGACGATGTGCAGCATCGCGGTAACCACGATGAAGGCCCCGTAGAACCAGTTGCCCACATAGATGTGCTTGGTCTTGCGCTTGACGATGGTGCCGAAGAACACCGCACCGTAGGTCACCCAGACAATGGCCAGCAAAATGGCGATGGGCCATTCCAGCTCTGCGTATTCCTTGGTCGTGGTGTAGCCCAGCGGCAAGGTCACCAGCGCGCCGACGATCACCGCCTGCCAACCCCAGAAGGTGAAGGCCGCGAGGCTGTCGGAGATCAGTCGCGTCTGGCAGGTTCGCTGCACGACATAGTAGGAAGTGGCAAACAGTGCACAACCACCGAAGGCGAAGATCACCAGGTTGGTGTGCAGCGGGCGCAGGCGTCCAAAGCTCGTCCACGGCAGGTCCAGGTTGAGCTGGGGCCAGACCAGTTGCGAGGCGATGAAGACACCGAGGCCCATGCCAAGGATCCCCCAGACCACCGTCATGATGGCGAACTGGCGGACGACCTTATAGTTATAAGCAGTCGGACTGATTGCTGTGCTCATTCTAAGGTTCCACGGTTTGGAGTGTTTTTGTTGGTTAAAAAATCGGCGCAAGTATGTATAAACCGTGTGGTTATTGCAACGCGATGGAAACCGCGCGACACCTTGCCGAGGCCGATTTTACGGCGTTTCCAGCCGATTGGCGGTGCAAATTGTACACAATCATAACGCATTTATGTGCACCATTTTCCGCCTTTGTTTGTGCACGCTTCCAGCGGCTTGAGCACTATCGTTCTGCGTGGTCAGGGCAGGCAATTGGCACTTGGGCCGGGTTTGGTCAGCCTTTGGTGGTGGCTCGGGGAATGAAGGTGCGCCAAAAAGGTGCATGCAGCTGCAACGCTTCAAGCCACTGTGGCAACAAGCTTAGTCTTGATCGGAGGGGGTGCAAGGCGGGGCGGCGGCGGGGTGCGACACTTGGTCGCAAGGGGCGCGGGGAACCGCCGCACCCAGGTTGATGCGGCGGTTTTAGTCAAGGCTCAGTTACACGATCGTTTCACTTGGCAGTGACAGTTTCGGCGGGTTGCGACAGGCTGTAGACATAGGCTGCCAGCAGGTGGACCTTGTCGTTGCCCTGGATGTCCTGCTGTGCTGGCATCTGGCCCTGGCGGCCGTAACGGATGGTCTGCTGCAGTTGGGCGAAGCTGGAACCGTAGATGAACGCCTGCGGGTGGGTCAGGTCGGGTGCGCCCATGGCCGGGGTGCCTTTGCCTTCAGGGCCGTGGCAGGCCACGCAGTTGGTGGCGAAGAGTTTCTCGCCATTGGCCACGTCGGCCTTGGCCTCCTTGGGCAGTTGACGGCCATCGAGCTTGCTCAGCACGAACCCGGCCACATCGGCCACACCCTGTTCGCCGATCACTTCGGCCCAGGCCGGCATCACGCCGTGGCGCCCGCCCATGATCGAGGCCTTGATGGTGTCCGGGTCACCGCCCCAGCGCCAGTCGTTGTCGGTCAGGTTGGGAAAGCCGTAGGCGCCCTTGGCGTCCGAGCCGTGGCACACCGAACAGTTGGAGGCGAACAGGCGGCCGCCCATTTTCAGCGCTTGCGGGTCCTTGGCCACTTCCTCCACCGGCATGGCGGCGAACTTGGCGAAGATCGGCCCGAACTTGGCGTCGGCCCGTTCCATTTCCTTTTGCCACTCGTTGGTCCCGGTCCAGCCGTCCTGGTAACCGGGCAGGATGCCTTTCCAGTTGCCCAGGCCCGGGTACAGGATCAGGTAGCCGACCGAGAACACCAGGGTGCCGACGAACAGCCAGAACCACCACTTGGGCAGCGGGTTGTCGTACTCCTCGATGCCATCGAAGCTGTGGCCCATGGTCTGGTCGGTGGTGCCCTTGCTTTCGCCCTTGCGCGTGCTGAGCAGCAGCCAGGTCAGGCCGATCAGGCTACCGATGGTCAGTACGCAGATGTACGTACTCCAGAAGGTGGTCATTGCCCGTTACTCCTCGATTCGGATTCTTTGGCGGTAGGCGCAGCGTGCTCGTCGGCGAACGGCAGCAGGCTCGCTTCGGCGAACTCGCGGTCACGCCGGCCGCTGAACACCCACAGCGCCAGGCCGATGAAGGCGATGGCCACCAGCAGGGTGCCCAGGCCACGCAACTGGCCGATATCCAGTGTGAAGTCCATGGCGCTTACCTCTTGTTCTTGATCGCGGTGCCGAGCACCTGCAGGTAGGCGACCAGCGCGTCCATCTCGGACTTGCCCTTGAGCGAGGCCACGGCGCCGGCAATGTCGTCGTCGCTGTAAGGCACGCCCAGGGTGCGCATCACGCGCAGCTTGGTCTCGGTGTGGTTACTGTCGACCTGGTTGGCCACAAGCCACGGGTAGGCTGGCATCTTCGACTCGGGCAC
>NZ_JAHTBI010000165.1 GCF_019168305.1 Pseudomonas aegrilactucae | reverse complement strand
GGTTCGTGGATCGCACTCGAAAGACCAGTACCGTCATCATGCGCCTTCCCATGGAAGCCGATGGTGTTAGCGCTGCTGGCCGCCGACCGGGTCAGCTTCTCGCCATACGGCTTGTAGTTTTCCCTCCACAGCAGATTGCCTGCCGGGTCTGTAGCGGCCAACGGGCTACCAGAAATGTCGTTGTGGAAGTAGGTCACGGTGTCGGCAATGGCAGAGTTGGTCATCGTCAGAGCGAGTATCATCGCACCGACCTTCCTCCCCAGTTTCTTCAAAGCGTCCATGCAGAGTTCTCCTTTGTACTCGCTCATGGGCTCACCCGCTGTGCAATGCGCTTGTCACCCAGGTACAGATATTCGGTCAACCTGGCGCCATCCAGTTCGATCAGTTGCTTGCCCTTGGAATCATGCATCTCGTAGACCTTGGCACTTGCTTTGGTCACGCTGCTGCGGTGGTTGAGACCGTCGTAGCTGTACTCGACCTTGCTTGCCGGGTTTGCGCAGTTGATGCATACCAGATTAGGTACGCCGTCATAGGTGTAGGTCGTACCCTGGCTGCTGCTGATATTGCCGTAGGCGTCATAGCCGTAGCTGCCGGCGCGTAGGCCGCTGACGGCGCTCAGACGGTTCTGTGCATCGTAGCTGTAGTTCAGGGTGGACGAGCCGAGCGTCTGCTTGAGAATGTTGCCGCCGCCGCTGTAGGCGATGCTGCCTTCACCCCAGAAGCCGGCGACGTTCGTCAGGCGGTTGATGTTGTCGTAGCCCAACGTGCGATTGAACGCACTGTCAGTGGTGTCGCGTATCGTCAACAGGTTACCGGTACCGTCATAGGTGTAGCTGCTGTCCAGATACAGACTGCCCCCAGTTTTCTGGGTACTGAAAGTTGCCGGCCACAGGCGCGGGTTCTGCCCGTACTGGGTTACCGTGCCGTTGGCATAGGTGATCTGCTGGATAAGCCCACTCGGCCAGTATTTGATACCGCTGACATAGCCGCTGACGATTGTCGGGCGGCCGAGGGCATCAGGGGCGTAGTTCACCGCTCGGCCAGATTGCGGGTAGGTCACGCTACTGAGCTGGTCCAGACCGTTGTAGGCGTATTTGGCGGTGAAGCTTTTGCCGTCGAGTGCGAGCGTTTCCTGAATCAGGTTGCCGGCCGCATCGTAGGCGAAGCTGCGATTGCCGCCGGTTGCGTTGCTGGTCAGCAGTTTGCCGGTCTTGTCATAGGTATTGGTCACGGCAGGCGTGGTGCCTGGGTACACCACCGAGATGAGGCGGTTCTGGCCATCGTACGTATAGCGAGTGATACCGGAGGTGCCAACGGCACGCGTGGTCATGTTGCCGGCGATATCGCGACCGTAGGTTGTCACGCCGGTTTCCGGGTTGGTGACGGAGACCAGGTAGCCGTTGGCATTGTAGGCATAGCTGCGTGTAAGGCCGGCTTGGCTCACGGCAGTGACCTGATCGCGGGTATTGCGGGTGAGGGTCACGTTAGCGGCCGGGTCGGCTGCGGCAATCGCCATCAGGTGTCCTTGCTCCGGGTCACCGTAGATCCTGTAGGTGGACTTGGTGACCTTGCCGCGCTCATCGGTAACGGCCTTGGTGCCGGGGCCGTAGACGGTGGTCTGGAAGGTGCCGTCGGCGTTGGTCACACGCGTGACGCGGCCGAGTGCATCGTATTGATAGCGGGTACCCGTTGCGGCCCCAGGATGTGAAACAAAGGTGCGGCGACCCAGCGCGTCGTATTCGTAGCGCGTTGTAATGCCACCAAGTGTCACGCTGGCTATTCGGCCGAACGGTTCGTATCGGGTGGTTTCAATCAGCGCACCACGGCTGGCAATCTGGCTTGTTGGAGTGTAGGTGATGGTCTTGACGACGCCCGAAGGTGGTGTCATAGACTTCACTCGGTTGAGTCCATCATAGGTGTAGCGGGTGAGTTTGCCTTCGCCGTTGGTTTCGCTGGCGATGTTGCCAGCATTGTCGACTACGCGGGCCAGGCTGATGCCTTCTGGCTGTACTTCGGCTTGCGGGATGCCGCGCTTGTAGTTGCTGTAGGTATAGAGGCGATTACCCGGCTCCGTCTTACTGGCGAGGTTGCCCTGTGGATCATAGGTGTAGCGCGTTACTACACCATCGCGATTGATCGCCAAGACTTTGCCCTTGGTGTCAAAAGTACGAGTGACAGAGCTACCGGGAAAGGTTTCATCTTTGAGGCGACCGATAATCCATTTGTTGGGATCGTTGTAATAGGTCATCGTCGTGGTACGACTGCCACCATTTGGTCCGGATTCACTACGCGTGCCTGGATTACCATAGATATCGTAGTTTTTATACGTAGTGGTGTATACCGCGCCCTCAGAAGTAATGATCTTGGTCGCTACATCGGCAGCCCAGACTTTTTTATCGGACACTAGACCGCCATCAATCAGGATATACCAAGACCCGTCAACTTCACGCGGTGAATACGTGTAGGATTCGCTACTGCCGTCAGGCCGAGTCAGCCCAATCAACTGGCCAACTTTCCACGCATTATTTTCATAGGGAAGCGGCGGAAGGGGCCCCGAGATTTTGTTTTTTATTTTATGACCTGCGGACATGAACGTATATAGTGTTGTCCCTTCCGGTCCCACCATGCGGGTAGTGTCAAGCTGCCCAGCTTCTCCACGGGTATAGTCGTAGTTCCATTCCCCGCCAGTGGAAAGCGTTCGCTTGACGATGTGTTCGCGACGAATATCCATCGGGTAGACAGCTGTGTTTCTACCTACAGCGGATTGGAGGCTTTTTCCGATGTTCATGACGCCATATTGATACTTCACGCTTCCGCCGGTTGGAAAGGTGATTCCAATAATCTTGCGCGCGGCCAATGTGTCAGGTGTCAAGGGCGTGATGGTTTCTACTGCATACATACCTGTAGTTTTGAAGGGGCCTGCCTGATAGTGGTATTGCCAGCGTTCTCTTGTCGGAAGTGTCACGGTGGCAAGCGTTGCGGAGTTGTTGGCGTCTGCAGTGAGATAGGCGTACGTCCAAATATTACCCGCTGTGTCCGTGATCGATTCTAAACGAGAGGATTTTGAGTTGTACGAAAGCGTGACAGTGCGTCCGTCACTCGACGTTATGCGGGTTAATAGTCGTGCTTTCTCGTACCTGCTATCCGGTTCCCGGATGCCGCGGGGACCATACATGGTCGAGGGAAGGGGGAGAGGGGTGGTCGAGGTACTTCTAGTGTCCTGTCTCAGAT
>NZ_JAHTBI010000164.1 GCF_019168305.1 Pseudomonas aegrilactucae | reverse complement strand
GTACGGTCGGTGTAATGGGTGATCAGGTGATGCTGGTACTGGTAGCGCCAGGCAGCACCGTTTTCATCCTGGGCCGCGATCAGGTCGCCCTGGTCGTCATAGTGGTAGGCGCACAACTGACGCAGTGGCGTGCCGTCGACCACCTGCCACAGGCCCTGGAGACGGCCGTGCTCGTCGAGCAGGGTGCCGAGCTGCAGGTGCACCTTGCTCGGGTCGTCGTCCTGGTAGGTGTTGATGTCGGACAGCACCGGCTGGTCGTTGTGGCGATGCTCGTAGTGCAGCATCGCCCCCGCGCCGCTGCGCAACTGGATATGCGTCAGGTAGTAGCGATCACCGTGGCGCGCGTAGGTCTCCTGACGATCCAGGCCACGCAGAAGCACCAGTTGCTGCCCACCGGTGCGCACCAGAGTGAGGTACTCCACCGCGTCATAATGAGGTTTGCCTTTTTCGGGCAGCGGGAAGTCGTGGCTGCGGCCATCGAAATCATGCAGCACCAGCCCCTTGCCGACCACGTCGATGCAGGTGGTGAACTCGGTGATCCAGCGTGCGCCCAGGCTGCCGTTGTCCAGCGCGTCCAGCCGCGAGTTGTAGACCCGGGCCCAGGCCACCGG
>NZ_JAHTBI010000163.1 GCF_019168305.1 Pseudomonas aegrilactucae | reverse complement strand
AGGAAATTCTCCACCCCCAGCGTCACCGCGATCACCCCGGCAAACTGCCCCGGCGTACGCTCGAAGCGCCGGCTCACCGTAATCACCCATTCCTGGGTGGAGCGGCTCTGGATCGGCGGGCCGATGAACACCTCGCGCGACGGGCTGTCGCGGTGATGAATGAAGAACTCGCGGTCGGCACTGTTGGCCCCGGCCGGCACCGGGCCGTTCGACGACATCAACCAGCCTCCGTCAGCGTCGTAGATGGTGATGCCATGCAACTGCGTCAGCAGGTTGTCCTGCTCTTGCACCAGCGAACGCAGCCGTTCGAGCTGGCGCGGCCCGTCGCCATCCACCTCGAGGCGCTCGCCAATCCCCAGCAACAGCATCGAGCTCTGGCGAATGACGCCTTCAGCGTAGGTGTCCAGTGCCTGGGTCAGGTTGAGGCTGTGCCCATTGACCTCGCTCAAGGCACGCTCGCGCGACGACCAGACTTTCCACAAGGTCAGCGATGCCAGCGAAAAACAGATAACCAGCAAGAGTAAAACCGCAAGACGCACGTCACGTTTGCGGGGCGCCATTCCTGGCAAAGGGGGGGTGGTCATCATAAGGCGCTCCGGCGATGCCACAACTAAAGGCATCCTGCCATCACCTGTAACCCGGAATGCCGCGCACTGCAAGGGTTGCAGCGCAGACTACGGTAATTTCCATCACCGTCATGCGCCCACTGACACGATAAAACTTCGTTTATGAATTTGCGCACACTGTAGAACACTCCTACAGTCACTCCGTCATGGCCAATTGACATCAATGAAATGCTTATTTACAAGGAGTTCATAAATGTTTAACAGAGCGCCCACCACACGTTATTTGTCCATGGTCGGATCAAACGAGCCGCTATTGCCAGGCGCAGATGTCATAGGGCTTGGTTATAACGTGAACGGAGAGTTCGCGCGCACCGAAAGTACGATGGGCCAGGGTCTGTTTGACTTGCCAGGGGGTGACGACCGAACAGTCGAAATCGACGGACGGGTGTATCGCTACAACCAGGAGATGAATGTCAACATGCTGTACCGTTCCGATTTCCGGCAGGTACAGGGCAACACCATCGAGCTGTACCGTGAGGAACTGGGGCAGTCGGTCGGCGTCGCGGGCAACTACAAACTGTTCTCCGCATCGCTGAAAGTTGCCTACAACAGCACCTCGCTGTCACAGGAAGAGACTACCTACAACACCGTGCGCGAGGTGCATCGGTTGTGGCAGATCAACCTGCCTGGTCCGACGCGGCTGCAAAAATACCTGAAAGCCGAAGTACGCGAGTTGCTGGAAAACAATCAGGTACCCGCACACGAAGTATTTGACACCCTGGGCGCCTATTACATCAGCGAAGCCGTCGTTGGCGGGCGGATCGATTACAGTGCCGCGACCAAATCATTGCGTACCAACAGCAGTTACGATGTGTCCGTTATCGCCCAGGCTTCCTACCAGGCGCTGGTGGGTGAAATCAAGGTGGACAACGCATCCAAGCTGGGCAAGGACATTGAAAACTTCCGTTCAGTGTCGGAGTTCACCTTGCAGACCGTCGGCGGAAAACCAGGGTTGGCCAGCCGAATCTTCCACGACGATGACAAACACAGTGCGTTTGCCGAATGGTCCGCAAGCCTGCTCAACTACGCGGTGCTGATGGACTTCACGGACGACAGCCTGGCGCCGATCTGGTTGCTGGTGGCGGACCAGAAACGCCGCGATGCACTCGCCCAGGCGTTCCCTGAATGGCTGCAAAGCAAGATCAACCCGGTGCCCAAGCAACAGCAGGTACTGACCATCAACCGTCAGCCGCCAATGATCTGCGTGGGCAACGATGGCGGCTCCGGGGCCAAGCGCGACCTTTCGGTCTGGGCACCCTCCACCGACGAGGTCAACAAGTACGGCGGCCAGTTCGCGCAACCCAACCACGCCAGTGGCGCGGATGGGCGCAGCGTGCTGCTGCGCGACCTGTATGAGCTGGGTTACCTCAAGGCACCGGTGAGCTTCACCCTGGTATGGACCGATACAGGCTCCGGCAAGTCGCGTGACTACGCATGCTGGCGAGCGGTACCGCCTGCCGGTTATCGCGCACTGGGCGACCTGATGGTGCTGGGCTCGGACGGCTATTCGGTGCCCGACAGCATGAAGAAAAACCTTATCTGCGTGCATGAAAGCCTGTGCCGCGACCTCGAAGAAAGCGATTTCAGAAACAACGCGGAAGTCTGGAACGATACCGGCACCGGGGCGCGCCAGGACCTGAGCCTCTGGCACATTACCCCACCGGATGAATCGCGTGCAGTCAAGGCCGGCACCTTCATTGGCGTGAACCACCGCGGCGCGATCAACCACGACGATATCGGCCGTTTCAGAGGGGTGCTGGGCGTACTGCTGAGCAACTACACCACCTCGTGATACACCCGCTGAGGCAGGCGCCCTGAAGGTACTGGGCCCGCGCCTGTAGTGATCGAGAGTGCCCGACCACGCGCGTCGGGCATTTTCATTGAGCAGCGTCAGACAAACGCATCATCAGGCCTTCGATTACCTGCTGCGGGTCGGCGTCGGGGGTGCTGGCGATGGCCTGGCCGGTGGCCGGGTTGAAGACCGTGAGGG
>NZ_JAHTBI010000162.1 GCF_019168305.1 Pseudomonas aegrilactucae | reverse complement strand
CGCGGCGCTTCGCTGGCAAGGCGAGTCGTCGCACCGCAGCTCCCACATTTGTTGCAACGCGCCATGGCTGATAGATCACCGTTGCCAGCCTTTGGTAGGTCGGCAGCAGATTTCAATCGAGCCAACAAGTGCCAGCCCCTTGGTGACCCGACCTCAGCTCTGACTGGAAACCAACAACGCCTTCAAATCGTTGTATAACGCCTCCGGTATCTGCACGCCTTCCTCCAGGCTGCGCGCCCGCGCATCAAACCGCCGCTGCGATGGCAACCGCGCACCCTGCCCCTGTATCCCCTCGAATACCGCCTCCGCCCGCGCCAGGTGCGCCTCGGCGCCCAACCCCAGAAACCGCTGCGGGTCGAGCGCTATGATCAACTCGCCATGGTACGGCGACGACTTGCTGCCCGCGTCATACGCCAGCGACTCGGCACTGGTCAGGTCACCAATCAACGGCCCGGCAATCAACTCCACCATCGCCGCCAACGCCGACCCCTTGTGCCCGCCAAACGTCAGCATCGCACCACGGTCCAGCACCTCGTTGGGGTCCGTGCTGGGCTGACCATCGGCATCCACGCCCCAGCCGTCGGGGATGGACTTGCCCGCGCGTCGATGCAACTCGATATCGCCGCGCGCAATCGCACTGGTGGCAAAGTCGAACACGAACGGCGGCTGCCCCACCCGCGGCCAGCCAAACGCTATCGGGTTGGTGCCGAACACCGGCTGGCTGCCCCCCGCCGGTGCCACCCAGGCATGGCTGGGGTTGCACGCCAAGGCCACCAGGCCTGCCTCGGTAAGCTGCTCGATCTCCACCCACAACGCCGAAAAGTGCACGCAATGGTTGATCGCCAGCGCAGCAATGCCATTGCTGCGCGCCTTGGCTTCGAGCACCGGCAAACCGGCCTGGAAGGCCAGCTGCGAGAACCCGCCGCGCGCATCCACACGCACGATCGACGGCGCCTGGTCAATCACCTGCGGCTCGGCCGCCGCCGCCACCTTGCCGGCCTTGAGCGAGTTCACGCAGCCAATCACGCGGTACAGGCCGTGCGACGCACAGCCATCGCGCTCGCCAGCGACCACCGTGGCCGTGACTGCCGCGGCATGCGCCGGGCTGAAACCGTTGTGCAGCAAAATGGACTCGGCCAGCTCATGGGCTTGGTTAAGGGTCAGTCGGATCATGATCAACTCCTTGGACAGACCGTCCATCGTGCCCCACGTCAGCGTGCCAAGGCTTGATCGATTTGCACCGTGGGAATGACGAACTCGGCACAGTGAAAAACACGGCGGCGACGAACGGGACGACAGCTGTTCAGTTTGTAATCAAACTGACGCAGGCCTTGTGCTACGTAGCCTGTAGCGCGTTATCCACAGAGCTACCCACGTTTTTTGTGGATAGCTTTGCGCGCCTGGCTATGTCAGTTCGATGGGTTTGAGCTCGCTCCAGGCATCCACCGGTCCCGGGTTGAGCGCGCCGCTGGCACCGCCCAGGCACACCGCGATCTTGTTCACGGCGTTGATCGCGCTGGTCACCGCCCCCTCCGCCCAGCCGCCCGTCCAGGACACATCGTCACCGGCCAGCACGAAGCCGCAGGGGGTTGCACCCGGTACGTCCACCCCATCCATGAACTGGGAAAAAAGCCTGCGCTGGTACTCGTATTGCCCCGGCAGGTTCATCTTGAACGCGCCCAGGTAATGCGGCTGGTCCTCCCAGTTGAGCTCGACGAAGGTATTGCTCGCGCTGTACTGCTGGCTGAAGTTCACGTTCGGGTAGATGCCCTGCAGCAAGGTGGTGCACAACGCGGCATGCTGCGGCGAAGCCTGATCGCCCAGAAACTTCAGGGCGTCATCGTTCCAGGTGTATGACAGGAAGATGCCACTGCCTCGGTACGCGCCAGTGCTGGCAGAGTAGTCGACCAGGTAGGTGCCACGGGTGAGGCTGTCGGACAGCGTCACACTCATCGGGCGCTCCTGACCCTCGCCTGGCCGGTCATTCCAGAACGGTGTTCGGGTGGCGGCAAAGATCTTCGCCGACTGCATGTAGTGGGTGTACTTGACCGCCTCCCAGGTCGCCTTGGGCAGCAGCGTGTCCATGCGCTGCAGTTGCTGCTGTGTGCCGGCGGCGCGCAGCTTGTCGAGCACACGCACATGCGGGGTGTACACCACCTGCCCGACCGTGTACCACACCTGCACGTCGCGCTTGAGGTCATGCATCAGTACCGAGAATTCACCACTGGGCAACGGGCTGACATGCCGCACCTCCAGGCCGAAGGGGTCGGCGAACACCTCACGGGTCATCGACTCCACGCTCCTGTCACCTTGGCCATTGTCGCAGGCATCCCCCAGCGAGGTCGGGGAGCGTGACCACAGCGCCTTGGGTAGCGCATCGGCGCCCTGATGCATCAGTTGGTGGCTGGCGTCGAGCCCGGTGTACAGCACCCGCAGCACTTCGAGAATGCTGTTCGGATAGTCGGTGTTCCAGCCGCCCGTGCCAAAGCCGATCTGACCGAACAGGTTGATCTGCGCCTTGCTCCAGCCCGATTCCTGCAACAGCGCCTGGTAGAAGCTGGCGTCGTCCCAGCTGCTGCCATTGTCCCGCTTGACGATGGCATTCCACAGCCGCTTGATGGCCGGCTGGTCGATACTGCCTTCGGTCATGGCCTGTTCGATTTCCTCGAAATGAAACGGCGCACCGCCCAGGAAATCACCAAAGAACTGGTCCTCCAGTTCGACGTACTCGGGCGGGATCGGGAACTGGCTGCTGTTGTGCTCGTAGTACTTGATACTGCCCTGGTAGTCGATGACGGTACTGACCGCGGCTGCCGTACCCGGGTTGGGAAAGTCGGTGGCCTGTGCGCTCATGCCGACCTTGTCGAAGTAGTGGAACAGTGCCTTGCCGGACACCGGGAAACGCATGGCGCCCAGCTCGCAGATGACCTCGGTGCCCGGGTCGCCCATCACCTTGGAATACAGCCGCCCGCCGATGCGCTCGGAGGCCTCCACGACAATCGGGTGCAAGCCCATGCGCAGCACTTCATAGGCCGCCACCAGCCCCGCTACCCCGGCGCCGACGATCAGCACCTTTTCGCCCCAGCGCGAAGACGGCACGCGACACAACGGCGTGCCCGCCGCGCGCGCCGCTGTCAGGTAGTTGCCATAGTGGAAGGGAAAGTCCGGCACCAGTGCGGTGACGTCCTTGTTGGCAAAAAAGGGCGTCTTGCGGGGGCTGCGCGAGGGAATGGCAGACATGGGAAGCTCCTTGAAAAGTCGGGTATTCCATTGGCGTCACACCGACTGCCAGCAGTGTGACTCCCCCTAATCAAAGACCACATCCCCCCATTGCACCAGCCTGCGTGCAGGGTTTAGGACGAGTAACCGCGCCCGCAGTGGCTCAGCCGAGCACAGGGCGAAAGAAGCTGCGCTCGTAGCTGATGATGCACCGCGTGTCTTCGGCATACTTGAACGCAGCAATGCATTGGGCATCGGTTCTGGACTGCTCGCGGTACTGTTCATAGGCCGCAAGGCTTGGGAACGAGAACATCGCCAGGGCAATGTTGCTGGCGCCTTCCGATGGCAGGAAGTAGCCGTGGTGCTGGCCGCCGAATTTCTCCACCAGGGGCATCCACATCCGCCCGTAGGTTTCGAACTCTTGCAGCTTGTAGGCGTCGACGACATAGCGCAGGTAGCAGGTAATCATTGCATCACTCCATGAAAAGGACCGGCGCGAGAGTAGGCGCCAGCGCTGATGAGCGTCAATACGCCTCGCCCGCACACCAGCATTTGCAACGCGCTGCGATTACCGGTATCACGTCGCCTTCGATACAGCCACCACCGGACACGCGACAACCATGGATAGCCTTGCAAGACACAGAGTGATGATGACCCTCGGCGCGCTGGTCGGCCTGGTGCCGATAACGCTGCTGTTCCTGTGGGGGATATGGCTGGTGTTCTTCGGCCTCTACCGGGCGCTGCTGACCTCGGAAATGATCATGATGGCGCTGCTGGTCGTGGTGGTGTCGACCTTCTGTCTCGGCTGTGGCTGGTATGTCTATGCACAGGCCATGCGCGAACGACCGCAACTGCGCCGCCACCCTGTCCTGCTGCTCGGGCTGGTGATCGGTGTGCTGTGGGGCATCGGCTGGGCGTTTATCTGGGGCCCTGAACTCAGATGGAGCCACCTGGCGTTCCTGCTGCCGGGTGTGAGCACAGGGGTGATGTACCGCGTCACGTGGAAACGAGAACGGCAACTGCTTGCCCGTTGACGGCGCCCAACAGACCAGCCGGGGTCCACTCCACGCCCCGCCTGTGCGAAAATAGCGCCTTTGTTATCAACATGTTGGAGAACCCAGGTTTGGTTACACACTATTCGGCGAACTGCACCGGCGCAGCCTGCGGGCGCAACAGCCAGACCCTCAACAGCACCCCGGCGGCGGATCAGGTGTCGTGCAAGTCCTGCCTGCGCTCCCTTGCCACCCCCCCAGGATTCGGTCGTGGCAGCCAAGGCCAAGACCCCTTCCCTGGCTGAACTGCGCAAACAGCGCCAGGCACAGGCCAAGGCCCAGCCCGCGTTCAGCGTCAAGGCCAGTTGGCAGGCACGCCTGAGCGAGCAGTCGGAGCGTTGCCGCCTGCCACGCGGCGTGCGCAAACAAGTGTCCGTCTAAGGCCACTCGGCAGGTGCACGCTCGCGCTGAGCGTGCCCCGCCCCCTCCTCAATACAGCTCGGAGTCCAGCGCCAGCAGCTCGTCGGAGGCAAACGCGGCCTTGAGGTGCTCCATGGTGTCGCTGGTACGGTCCTCGGCCTTGCAACTGAGCCAGGCGATCGACGCCGACAGCAGCACCAGCAGGCGCTTGGCCTGGGTGGTCAGGGCAATCGCCGGCTGGTGCACCATCAGTATCTGCTGGCCGGCCGCGCGGCCCGGGTCCTGCTCGAGCATGCGCATGATGCGCAGCGCCACGGTGCCGCCCAGGTCGCGCTTGAGCTCCATGTCCGAACCGCTCATGGCCTGCCAGTAGGCCTCTTCCTTGCCGTCCTCGATGAACAGGTCGACCCAGCCGCGGTAGTCATCGTCCTGGGCAATGCTGAAGGCCATTCGAAGCCACTGCATTTTCAGCGCCTCCTGGTCTTCGGTGGGGGTGTGCAGTGCCTGGCTGAACGCCAGCGTCTCCTTCATCAGCGAAGTGTGCTGCGGCCCAAGCTGGTTGCTCGCCTCGATCAGGGCCTCGCTGCACTCGCGGTACTCCTTGATCAGCGCAGCGCCTTCGCGCAGGTTGTACAGCACCGGGAAGATGCGGTACTTGGCGGCGTGCACTTCCTTGATGAACAGGCGGGTCTGTTCGATCAGGTCGGCGATGCTGCGCTGGGTCTCATCGAAGCGGTTGCTGTCGATCAAAACTTCACGCGAGCGCTCGGCAGGTGCCTCCTGCTCCAGCAGACGGTGCGACAGCCGCCCGATGTTGAGGATCTTCTGGGTCGGCGCAATGATCTGGTGGGTGTACTGGCGCGACAGGGTTTCCAGCTCTTCCTGCAACTGCTGGATAGAGATGGTACGCACCTGCTCGTGCAGCTTCATCACCGCTTCGGTCTTGTTCTGACGGCGCTGGTTGTACATGAAGGTAACCGCCGAACCGACGATCGCCACACTGGTTGCGATATCGACACCGATGGACAAAGCCGAAATTTCCATGCGCCACTCCTTTGATAATGGATGGGCTTTATAACGGGTTGGATAGCAGAAAGCCACTGGCCGCACGGGCCAGGCAGAGAACGATGGCACAGGCGTGTTGCAATAGGCTCGGGCAATCGGCATCATTTGATAACAATTGTCATTAGCTTTTGAACCATGCCGCCACCCGCCCTCGACGTCTCGCGCCTGCGCGCCCGCAATCATGTGCTGCACCAGCTGTTCGGCGACCACCATGGCTGGCTGCTGGGGCGCCTGCGCGCGCGGTTGGGTTGCAGCGAAGATGCCGCCGACATGGCGGCGGAAACCTTCGCCCAGGTCGTGGCCGCACCCGACCCGCACGCCATCCGCGAGCCACGGGCGCTGCTGACGACCATCGCCAAGCGGCTGGTGTTCGCCAGCTGGCGTCGCCGCGACCTGGAGCGCGCCTACCTCGAGGCGCTGGCGCAACAGCCCTGTGCGCACGAGCCCTCTGCCCAGGAGCAGGCCCAGGCGCTGCAAGCGCTGAGTGCCCTGGACAGCCTGCTCCAGGGCCTCTCGCCGATCGGCCGCAGCGCTTTTCTGTACAGCCAGCTGGAGGGCCTGACCTACGCCGAAATCGGCCAGCGCCTGGGTATCTCCGCGCCCCGCGTACACCAGTACGTGGTCAAGGCATTGGGCCTGTGCTACCTGGCGCTGGAACCCGCATGAGTGCCGCGCGCCTGCCAACAGCCGTGGCCGAGGCGATCGAATGGCTGGCCTTGCAGCGCTCGGGCACGATGGGCACGGCCGACCAGCAGCGCTTCGAGCACTGGCTGCACGCCAGCCCCGACAATGGCCTGGCCTGGCAACGCCTGGAGCAACGCGTGAGCCAGGCGTTCAGCAGCGCACCAGGCCTCACGCGGGATGTGCTCAGCGGTGCCGGCAACAGCCGTCGATACCTGTTGCGCGGCGCGCTGAGCGTCACCGGGCTGGGCCTGGGCGCCTGGTGGTTGCACGGCCAGGGGTTGTTGCCACTGGGCGCCTCGGACCTGCAGACCGGGATCGCGCAACGCCAGCCCTTTACCCTCGCGGACGGCAGCCGGGTACTGCTCAATGCCCGCAGCCGGGTCGACCTGGCCTTCGATACGCAGCAACGCACGCTGATCCTGCGCGAGGGTGCGCTGAGCATCGAGGTGGCCGCCGATGCCACCCGGCCGCTGGTAGTGCGTACCGCGTTCGGCGAGGCGCGCGCGCTGGGCACGCGCTTCAGTGTGGCGCTGGATGAACGCGGCGCACAGGTGTGGGTGCAGTCCTCGCGGGTGCAGGCCTCGGTACCCGGTGCCACTGCACTGGAGCTGCGTGCCGGCCAGGGTGCCTGGCTGGACGGCCGCCAGGTGCACCCGCTGGACCCGCGCCAGGCCCGCGCCGGCGCCTGGGAGGACGGCCTGCTGGAAGTGCATGACCGTGCCCTAGGTGAAGTGGTGCAGGCCTTGCGCCCCTACCGCCGCGGGTGGCTGCGCATCACTGAGGATGCAGCGGCATTGCGGGTATCGGGGGTGTTCGCGCTGGATGACAGCGAGCAAACGTTGCGCACCTTGCAGGAAGTGCTGCCGATTCGCGTCGAGCATCGCCTGGGTTGGTGGACGCAATTGAGCCTGCGTGAAAAATAAATCTGACGGCCCCTTAATAAATACGGCGCTCGCATCACATAACTGGCATCGACCCGCATCATGAAGACCGCCGCCATGCCTTTGTACCGCCCTTTGCGCCTGACCTTTTCCCCGCTGGCCCTGGCCTTGAGCCTCTGCGCGCTGGACAGCGTGGCCGAACCTGCAACCACCCCCGGCGCCCGCCAACAACTGATCGATTTCGACCTGCCCGCCGGTCCGCTGGATGCCACCCTGACCGCGATCGCCCGCCATAGCGGGCGTGGCATCGCCTTCAGCGCCGGGTTGACCCGCGGCCTTGCGGCGCCTGCGCTGCGCGGCCGCTACAGCGCCGAACAGGCGGTGCAGCAGGCGCTGCAG
>NZ_JAHTBI010000161.1 GCF_019168305.1 Pseudomonas aegrilactucae | reverse complement strand
GGGTTATGTAGCAAGAAGCTAGATGATGCATTGGGGGGGACGCCTAAGGATGAGATGCAGGCGCATCATTTGATTCCGCAGAAGGTGTGGAGGGATCACGACGAATTTTTTATTCGGATTGGCATGTCTGAGGATATGGATAAAAAAGAAAATGGTTTGCTAATGCCAGATAGTGCAGAAGGTGCGAAGAAAATGAAGCGCGTTTTTTATCATTGTGGGCCGCATGGGAAAGTATACAGTCCCATCGTTAAAAGGATGGTGGTGAACATTGAGAAAGAATTTATTAACGAAGAAATTGATGAGGCTGGTGCGCGGGCTAAAATATCCGCGATGCAGGGCCGCTTAAGGCTTGGCCTGTCTGCTTCTGGGAATAAGCAAAGAAGAGTTAGATAGCTAAATGGTCGAGGTGTGTGTGAATTATTATGTGCTCTCTCAGAAAGAAGGGCCGGGTTGCCAGCTAGGTATGTTGGATGCGGCACTTTATGACAAATTTTACACTGACGCTGAGGCGGTGAGGTATGGGCAATTTCCATGGTATAAGCGAGCGTGGGGGGAGAGTGGGCGCCTATTTCCGGAGGGAGGAGTGCTTATTTGCAAGGACGAATATTATGATTTTGATATTCGGGGTGCTTCAGATTTTTTTTATATTGTAAGTGATCCGTTTTTGGCGGTGTGCCAAGCGCTGAATGTGGAAATTGTGGATTGTGCAAAAATTCAAGTGGTTTCTCAATCTGGCAAGCAAATTTCAAAAAATAGATATAATGCGGTTTTTTTTAATGAGCTAAATGCTAGGAAGGATAGCGATCCTTCCTCTACGTTTATGGAGAAAGAAAACGGTCGGCCTTTTCGGATTAAAAAGTTGGTGCTTCCTGCTAAGTTGGATCTTGATCTTTTTAAGTATGGCGGGATGATTTCAGGAAGTAGCAGTTTGATTTGCTCTGAACGATTTAAAGAATTGGCTAAGGACTTTAAAGGTATTAATTATACGCCGCTGGATACTGTTCTCTGGTCGGGTATTCGTGCGATTTAAGCATGCTTCGTTGTTAACTTCGAAGATAGTAGCGCAGGGATCTGTTTGATCACCCGGTGCATTCAAGGATGCGCGGCTGGCGGTGGAGTTTGCCTACGACCCCTTGGGCCGGCGACTGTTCAAG
>NZ_JAHTBI010000160.1 GCF_019168305.1 Pseudomonas aegrilactucae | reverse complement strand
ATCAAGATCAAGATCAAGATCAACGGCAACGGCAACGGCAGCCCGCCGCACGGGCAAAAAAAACCCGGGTTCTGGGGGGGGAATCCGGGTTAAGACCATTAGGAGTAAAACAAAGGCGAGCGGTCCATGTTCACCTTCATCGGCGCGTCACTTGGGGGGATGCGTCGCGCCAACACCTCAAGTATTGGTCAGGTTCCATCAGGCGCTGGTCGTTTTTTAAACAGATTTGGAATACACCAGCCCCTGCTGAGCACTCATTGCTCTGCAATGCGCCGCACAATTGCAACAGTTTCGTCGATCACACGCCGTTCGGTATAGAAGTGTGGGGAAAACCGCACCCCAGGCCCCCGTGTGATACACACCACCTGTTCCTGCTTCAGTTGCTGGTAAACCCTGGCATTGTCGACCCCGTCGAGGCTGAACGACACAATCCCCGCACGCCGCTGCGCCACCTGCGGACTGTGCAGGCGCGCACCAGGAATCTCCAGCAACCCCGCGCATAGCCATTGCACTCGCTGCTCGATGGCCGTCGCCACCTGTACCATCCCTACTTCTTCGAGCAGCGACAGGCTCGCGTCCAGCGCCGCGGCACCGAGCATGTTCGGGCTGCCGCACTCGAAGCGTCGTGCGCTGTGGGCCGGCTCCCAGGTGGTACGGGTGTAGTCACCCATATGTTCGAGCATGTGCCAGCCATATTCACTGAGATTGAGCTGCGGTCGAACCTCGGCGCGGCAATAGAACACGCCCAGGCCCTCCGGCCCGAGCATCCACTTGTGTCCATCGGCCATGGCGAAATCGCACTGGTAGGCCTGCACGTCGAAGGGCAGGGCGCCCAACTGCTGGATCGCATCGATGCAGAACAGCACACCGCGTGCCCGGCAACCCTCGCCCAGGCGTACCAGGTCCAGGCGCAGGCCGCTGGCGAACTGCACGGCACTGATCGCCAGCAGTTTTACCCGCGGGCCGCACGCCGCCAGCAGGGCGCCCTCGGGGTCGTCGCCCTTCAGGCTCACCTGCAGCACCTCCACGCCCTGAGTGGCCAAGGCTTCTCAGGCGATACGGTTGGACGGGAATTCCTCGTCGCTGATGACGATCTGGTCGCCTTGCTGCCAATCCAGTCCGAAGGCGACGAATGACAGGGCTTCGGACGTATTCTTGACCAGTGCGATGTCATCGGTGGAGGGCGCGTTCGTCAGGCGCATCAGGCGTTCGCGCAGCCGTTGTTCCATCGCCATCCAGTCCGGATAGTCGCGCGCACCCAGTAAAACGTTCTCTTTGGCAAAGCGACTGACTGCCTCGGCCGCCCGTCTGGGCCATGGGGCGACGGCGGCATGGTTCAGGTAACGCAGGCCGTCAGCTTGTTCAAACTCATCAAGAAACATAGGCATGGTCGGATGATCCGTGCATTTTGGCGCAAGTTAGGCATAATACCGGGCTTCGATTTTGATCCAGTCCTTCTTATGCAGAAAGAACCTCGTAAGGTCCGTGAGTTTCGTCGCCGTGAGCAAGAAATTCTCGATACCGCGCTCAAGCTGTTTCTCGAACAGGGTGAAGACAGTGTCACCGTCGAGATGATCGCTGACGCCGTCGGTATCGGCAAAGGCACGATCTACAAGCACTTCAAGTCCAAGGCGGAGATCTACCTGCGCCTGATGCTCGACTACGAGCGCGACTTGAACGAATTGCTGCACTCTGCCGATGTCGACCGCGACAAGGAAGCCCTGTCGCGCGCCTATTTTGAATTTCGCATGCGTGACCCGCAGCGTTATCGCCTGTTCGACCGCCTGGAAGAGAAGGTGGTCAAGGGCAATCAGGTGCCGGAGATGGTCGAGGAGTTGCACAAGATCCGCGCCTCCAACTTCGAGCGCCTCACGCTGCTGATCAAGGGGCGCATCAGCGAGGGCAAGCTGGAGGATGTGCCACCGTACTTCCACTATTGCGCAGCCTGGGCGCTGGTGCACGGCGCCGTGGCGCTGTACCACTCGCCGTTCTGGAGCAACGTGCTGGAGGACCAGGAAGGGTTCTTCCAGTTCCTCATGGATATCGGCGTGCGGATGGGCAACAAGCGCAAGCGCGACCCCGAACCTTCCGGCAACTGAGCCACCGCTGGCGCTCTTGCGCTACTGAGCCACGCTGCGCAGGAATATACTCAGGTAAGAGGCTTGCAAAAAACTGATTTCTGAGTCAGGTTTTGCAGGCCCGATTCATCCATGCCGGAGTTCTCCATGATTGTCGATCGCCAAGGCAGACGTTTTCGCAATTTGCGTGTCAGCCTCACCGCGGCCTGCAACTATGCCTGCACCTACTGTGTGCCGGACGGCAAGCGCCTGGTCGCGGCGCAGGACGAACTCTCGGCCGAAGCCATGGCGCGCGCCGTGGCCTACCTGATCGAGGCTGCAGGCATCGAGCGCCTGCGCATCACCGGCGGTGAGCCGCTGGTCAGCCCCAAGCTCGAAACCTTTCTGTCTGGCGTGGCCACCCTGGGCCTGGACGATATCAGCCTCACCACCAACGGCCAGTTGCTGGCGCGCAAGCTGCCCTTGCTGGTGGGTGCCGGCATTCGTCGCCTCAACGTCTCCCTCGATACGCTGGATGCCGGTGCGTTTCGCAGTATCTCCCGTGGCGGCGACCTGGCCAGCGTGCTGGACGGGCTGCAGCAGGCCAGCGACGCGGGCATGAAGGTCAAGGTCAACATGGTGCCGCTGCGTGGGCAGAACCTCGACCAGGTGCTGCCGCTGCTCGACTACTGCCTGGCGCGAGGCTACGAACTGCGCTTTATCGAGCTGATGCGCATGGGCCACCTGGCCAGGGACAACAATGCGTTCCTGCAGCAGTTCGTCAGCCTGGAGCAGTTGCTGCAGCTGATCGGCGGGCATCACGAGTACGCCCAGGCCGATGCCCCGGTCGACGCCACCGCCTTGCGCTACCGGGTGCCGGGGCAGGGCTACTTCGGTGTCATTGCCAACGAGAGCGTACCGTTCTGCCGCACCTGTTCGCGCCTGCGGCTGTCCTCCACCGGCTGGCTGCACGGCTGCCTGTCGTCGAGCAACCGGCACTTTATCGGCGACCTGCTCGACAAGCCTCGCCATCAGGCGCTGCCGGCCTTGCAGGGCGTGCTGATGAAAGCCCTGGGCGACAAGCAGGCGGTGGCGTTTTCCGGCGGTGCCACGGTGATGAAGATCATCGGCGGTTGAGCAAACCCTCCAGCTGGCGCAAAACCTGCATCTGGCGGCTGTTCGCCGGTTTTCCGTCACCGGCTTCTGGAGGAAAGATGCGTAGCCTGGTTCTGCTGCTGGCGCTGATGGCGCTGGGTGGCTGCATGAATGTCAGTGATATGGGCGAAGGCGTCCGTTACCACATGAGCGACGCCGGTCTGCTCGATCACAGTGAAACTCGCCGTTCGCTGTCGGTACGCTTGCAACCCGACTCTTTCATCTTTATCGGTCAGGGTGTGTTCGTGCCGCCGGGCAGTGCCTACCCGCGGCCCAATGTGGTGGCTGAGGAGGCCTTCAAGGGCTTTGTCGAATACTTCCCGCTGGTGCGCCGTGCCCAGGGGCCGCTGGGCCTTGAAGACGCCCTTAACGAAGCGCGTGACGTCGGTGCGCATTACCTGCTGTACGCGCGTTTTGCCAAGGCCGACAACCGTATCGGCAACGGCGACGAATGGTACGACGAGCAGGCTGTCGATCGCCTGGGTATCGATACCGGCGTGATCCAGCTGATGCTGATCGAGACCAGTACCCGCTACCTGATCGACACCGTGCGCATTCGCAGCCGTGGCGGTTTGCTGACGTTCCACGACAACCAGCCGCAGGATTTGATTGCGGCACCGCTTGAGGATTACGCTCGCAGCCTGTTGGGCATGAGCCGCTGAGGAGCAGATAATGGTGGACACCGGCAAGGCCAACGACCTGTTGGCACAAATCCCGGCCGGCAAAGGCCTGCCGCCGGTGCACCTGTGGAACCCGGATTTCTGCGGTGCCATCGACATGCGCATCGCCCGTGACGGTACCTGGTACTACCTGGGCACGCCGATCGGGCGCAAGCCGATGGTGCGCCTGTTTTCCACCATTATTCGCCGTGATGGCGACGACTACTTCCTGGTTACGCCGGTGGAGAAGGTCGGCATCACGGTCGACGATGCGCCGTTCGTGGCCGTGCTGATGGACGTGCAGGGCAGTGGCGAGCAGCAGGTGCTGCGCTTGACCAGCAATGTCGAGGACGTGGTCGAGGCGGGGCCTGAGCATCCGCTGCGCTTCGTGATCGATCCGCACACCCAGGAGCCGTCGCCCTACGTGCATATGCGGACCAATCTCGAAGCCTTGATACACCGCAGCGTGTTCTATCAGCTGGTCGAGCTGGCGGTGCCGCGCGAGATCGGCGGCGAGCAGTGGCTGGGGGTGTGGAGTGGGGGGCAGTTCTTCCCCATCGGGCGCAGCTAGCTTCGGTAGCAGGTTGCGGGTACGCATGAACGAAAAAGCCCCCAGTGCTCAACGCAACTGGGGGCTTTTTCTGTGTTTGGCTCCGCGACCAGGACTCGAACCTGGGACCCAATGATTAACAGTCATTTGCTCTACCGACTGAGCTATCGCGGAATCTGGGGCGTATCTTACTGATTGCTAAGGGGAAGTCAAGCTTCCCCCGTGCAATCGGGTATTACAGGACCTCGACGATGGCCTTGGTCACCACGTGGATGTTGTTCTGGTTCAGCGAGGCAACACAGATGCGACCGGTATCCAGAGCATAGATGGCGTGCTCGTCTTTCAAGCGCGCTACCTGCTCAACGGTCAGGCCCGAGTAGGAGAACATGCCGCACTGGCGACCGACGAAGCTGAAGTCCTGCTGGGCGCCGTACTGCTTGAGCAGCTCGACCATCTGCTTGCGCATGCCGTGGATGCGCAGGCGCATTTCGGCCAGTTCCACTTCCCACATGGCACGCAGCTCAGGGCTGTTGAGCACGGTAGCGACGATGGTCGCGCCGTGGGTCGGCGGGTTGGAGTAGTTGGTGCGGATCACGCGCTTGACCTGCGACAGCACGCGGGTGGCTTCTTCCTTGGACTCGGTGACGATCGACAGTGCACCCACGCGCTCGCCGTACAGCGAGAACGACTTGGAGAACGAACTGGACACGAAGAAGTCCAGTCCCGACTCGGCAAACAGGCGCACAGCGGCGGCGTCTTCGGCGATGCCTTCGCCAAAGCCCTGGTAGGCCATGTCCAGGAACGGGATGTGGCCCTTGGCCTTGACCACCTCGAGCACGTTCTTCCAGTCCGACGGGCTCAGGTCGACACCGGTTGGGTTGTGGCAGCAGGCGTGCAGCACGATGATCGAGCCGGACGGCAGCGCGTTCAGGTCTTCGAGCATGCCGGCACGGTTCACGTCGTGGGTGGCGGCGTCGTAGTAGCGGTAGTTCTGTACCGGGAAGCCGGCGGTTTCAAACAGGGCGCGGTGGTTTTCCCAGCTCGGGTCGCTGATGGCAACCGTGGCGTTGGGCGACAGCTGCTTGAGGAAGTCGGCACCGATCTTCAGGGCGCCGGTACCGCCGACGGCCTGGGTGGTGACCACACGGCCAGCGGCCAGCAGGGCAGAGTCGGCACCGAACAGCAGCTTCTGCACGGCCTGGTCGTAGGCCACGATGCCGTCGATCGGCAGGTAGCCACGGGAAGCGTGCTGGGCAGCGCGTTGGGTTTCGGCTTCGATGACTGCACGCAGCAGTGGGATGCGCCCTTCTTCGTTGCAGTAAACGCCTACACCCAGGTTCACCTTGTGGGTGCGGGTATCGGCATTGAACGCTTCGTTGAGGCCCAGGATAGGGTCGCGGGGTGCCAGCTCGACAGCGGAAAACAGGCTCATTTTTACCTTGGCTCTGATGGAGAGTGATAGGGGTTGCACGCTCCAAGCCGGATGCACTGAAGCGGTGCACAAACGGGGAGTCAGTATAGTGATACCCATCGGTCACGGCGACAGTCTGTCGCAGCTTTTCCTGCTGTTTGCGCAAATATTTTTCGACCGTTAGTCGCATGCCCGGGTCAATACTGGGAAATGCCTCGGCATTTGCCTTGAAACTGGCGCCGTGGGCCACTAATTGGGTATAAGTACTGTCTATAGATACAGTTGCCTGTGTCTGCTCATTTCAGGGGTTAGTCATGTCCGAGTTTCAGCTCGTCACCCGTTTCCAGCCGGCCGGCGATCAGCCCGAAGCCATCCGCCTGATGGTCGAAGGTATCGAGGCCGGGCTGGCGCATCAGACCCTGCTCGGGGTGACGGGGTCGGGCAAGACCTTCAGCATTGCCAACGTGATCGCCCAGGTGCAGCGCCCCACGCTGGTGCTGGCGCCAAACAAGACCTTGGCCGCGCAGCTGTACGGCGAATTCAAGTCGTTCTTCCCGAATAACGCGGTGGAGTATTTCGTTTCCTACTACGACTACTACCAGCCTGAAGCCTATGTGCCGTCGTCCGACACCTTCATCGAGAAGGATGCGTCGATCAACGACCATATCGAGCAGATGCGCCTGTCGGCGACCAAGGCGCTGCTGGAGCGGCGCGACGCGATCATCGTCACCACCGTGTCGTGCATCTACGGCCTCGGCAGCCCGGAAAGCTACCTGAAAATGGTCCTGCACGTGGACCGCGGCGACAAGCTTGACCAGCGCGCGCTGCTGCGCCGCCTGGCCGACCTGCAGTACACCCGCAACGACATGGACTTTGCCCGCGCCACCTTCCGGGTACGCGGCGACGTGATCGACATCTTCCCGGCCGAATCGGACCTGGAGGCGATCCGCATCGAGCTGTTCGACGACGAGGTGGAGAACATCGCGGCGTTCGACCCGTTGACCGGCGAGGTGATCCGCAAGCTGCCGCGCTTCACCTTCTACCCCAAGAGCCACTACGTGACGCCGCGCGAGACCCTGCTCGATGCGATGGAGGGGATCAAGGTCGAGCTCAAGGAGCGCCTCGAGTACCTGCACAAGCACAACAAGCTGGTCGAAGCCCAGCGGCTGGAGCAGCGCACCCGTTTCGACCTGGAGATGATCCTGGAGCTGGGCTACTGCAACGGCATCGAGAACTACTCGCGCTACCTGTCCGGGCGCCCGGCCGGCGCGCCGCCGCCGACCCTCTATGACTACCTGCCGGCAGATGCGCTGCTGGTGATCGACGAGTCCCACGTCAGCGTTCCGCAGGTGGGGGCGATGTACAAGGGCGACCGCTCGCGCAAGGAAACCCTGGTTGAATACGGCTTTCGCCTGCCGTCGGCGCTGGACAACCGACCGATGCGCTTCGACGAGTGGGAGTCGGTCAGCCCGCAGACCATCTTCGTCTCGGCCACCCCTGGCAACTACGAGGCCGAGCATGCCGGTCGGGTGGTGGAGCAGGTGGTGCGCCCCACCGGCCTGGTGGACCCGCAGGTGGAGATTCGCCCGGCCACCACCCAGGTCGACGACCTGCTGTCCGAAATTCGCAAGCGCGTGGCGGTGGAGGAGCGCGTACTGGTCACCACCCTGACCAAGCGCATGGCCGAGGACCTCAGCGATTACCTGGCCGATCACGATGTGCGGGTGCGTTACCTGCACTCGGACATCGACACCGTGGAGCGCGTCGAGATCATCCGCGACCTGCGCCTGGGCACCTTCGATGTGCTGGTGGGGATCAACCTGTTGCGTGAGGGCCTGGACATGCCCGAGGTGTCGCTGGTGGCGATCCTCGATGCGGACAAGGAAGGTTTCCTGCGCTCGGAGCGTTCGCTGATCCAGACCATCGGTCGGGCGGCGCGTAACCTCAATGGCCGGGCGATCCTGTACGCGGACAACATGACGGGCTCCATGGAGCGGGCCATCGGCGAGACCGAGCGCAGGCGCGACAAGCAGATCGCGTTCAACGAGGCCAACGGCATCGTGCCCAGGGGTGTGGTCAAGGACATTACCGACATCATGGAAGGCGCCAATGTACCGGGCTCGCGCAGCAAGAAGCGCAAGGGCATGGCCAAGGCGGCTGAGGAGCGCGAGCGTTACGAGGCCGAACTGCGTTCGCCGGGCGAGATCGCCAAGCGCATCAAGGCCCTGGAAGAGAAGATGTACCAGCTGGCGCGCGACCTGGAGTTCGAGGCTGCGGCGCAGATGCGCGACGAGATCGCGCAATTGCGTGAGCGTCTGCTTACCGTCTGATGGCCCCTTCGCGGGCTTGGCCCGCGAACGAGCGCGCAGCGGTCGTAAACCCTGCATGCACGGTGCATCAGGTACACCACGTGCACCGGTTTTACTGGC
>NZ_JAHTBI010000159.1 GCF_019168305.1 Pseudomonas aegrilactucae | reverse complement strand
GACAACCTGCTGCGTGAGTACGCCGGTACGCATTACGAGTACGACGAGCGTGGCAACCAGGTTGAGCGGTGGCATAACGGCCAGCGCAGCCGGTTGCGCTGGGATCTGTTTGATCGGCTGGTGCATTTCGAGGATGCGCGGCTGGCGGTGGAGTTTGCCTACGATGCCCTGGGCCGGCGACTGTTCAAGCATTCCAGCGCGCACTACAAACCACGGCGCGAGGCCGGCTCGCAGTGGAACCGCAACGAGCATGAGCGAACGCAGCGTGAGCTGGGGTGTGGATTCACGCTGTACGGCTGGGACGGTGACAACCTGGCATGGGAGAGCAGCCCGGCGCAGTACGAGGGCGACACTGGGCGCACGGTGCACTACCTGTTCGAGCCGGGCAGCTTCGTGCCGGTGGCGCAGGCGGTGCGGCATGAAGGGATACGGCTGATCGCACAGCCGACCTACAGCCAGCCGTACAACATCGATGACGATCCGGTCTGGACTTTCACTCCGCAGGCGAAGCCCTTCAATGCGCTGGCGTGGTACCAGTGCGATCACCTGGGTACGCCGCAGGAGTTGACGGACCACTTCGGGCAGATGGCGTGGACGGCGCAGTACAAGGCCTGGGGTACGGTGAAGGAGCAGCGTTCGGAATGGGCGCAGCAGCAGGGGGTGAAGAACCCGATCCGCTTTCAGGGCCAGTACCACGACCA
>NZ_JAHTBI010000158.1 GCF_019168305.1 Pseudomonas aegrilactucae | reverse complement strand
GTTTCCCTGTTGATCTTCTTCAGGAAGGCCAGCCACTCCTGATGTCGGTGCTGTGTTTCGATGCTGCTGATCAGCCGGCCTTGCAGATAGTCCATGGCGGCGAACAACGTAAGTGTGCCGTGGCGGACATAGTCATGGGTTTGCGTGCGTATGTGGCCGATGCCCAATGGCAAGCCTGGTTGCGTGCGTTGCAGTGCTTGAACCTGGCTCTTTTCATCGCAGCAGAGCACCAACGCCTTATCCGGTGGCGCAAGGTACAGTCCGATGACGTCCCAGAATTTCTCTTCGAACTGAGGATCATTGGACAGCTTGAAGGTACGTGTGAGGTGCGGCTTGATGTCGTTGGCAGCCCAGATCCGCTGAACGCTGGCCGGAGAAATACCCGCGACACGCGCCATGCTACGGCAGCTCCAACGAGGCTGACCGATACGCGGCTGGGTGACTTGCTCAAGTGTTCGCTTCAAGGCTTCGGCAGGTAGTGATGGCTTGCGACCTCGTCCCGGCAGATCCACCAGTCCTTCTAGACGTAGTGCCTGGAAACGCTTGCACCAGCGAGTAACGGAAACAAGGGAGAGCCCCGTCAGTTCGGCGATTTCTTTACGTGAATGACCTTGAACGGCCAACAGAATCACGCGTGCTCGGCGACCGTCGCGTTGGCTAATGGTGGCCGAGCGAACCCGCCGGCTCAGCTCGACCTGCTCATCATCACTGAGCACGATGTCTTGAGAGTTCATGGCTTCACCCAATATCCCGGTTGA
>NZ_JAHTBI010000157.1 GCF_019168305.1 Pseudomonas aegrilactucae | reverse complement strand
TCGCTGATGTCACGCAACCATTCATCGATATGCCCCGCAGCGAGGCCCATGTCTTCAAGGCCCACCTGGTCGAGCGGAACGATGGCTACCTGCGATTCGCGATTTTTTTCAGCAGCACTTTCAGTGGTCATGACAGCATCTCGCCCATCAGCAGCGCCGGGGCCTCGAAAGGAGTGGTAGAAGGCAGAGTCGTTGGCACACCCGGCAAGTCACCGGCCTTTTTCGCGGCGCTCAACACCTGGGGGGCAGACGGCGCCACCGCCGTCAGCAGTTGCGGCAAACCCTCGCTCGCGGCCTGCACGGTGCTGTGCACCTGTTGCGCGGTCTGCCAGGCATCGCTGGCGGTTTTCAGCGTGTCCAGGCCCGGCACGCCGGCCAGTTGCGGCATGCCCTGCGCCGCACCCTGCAGCGCGCCCAACGGGTTGCTGCGCACCTGCTGCACGGCCTGTACGGCGTCCTTCACGGCATTCATCGCCCCCATTGCGGTACTCGCCAGCGTCTTGGCTTGCGCCGCGATATCTTCGCCACCCGGCACTACCGGCTTGGCCGCTGTGGCGAAGTAGCTGCCAACACTCCAGGTATCCGCAGGGTCACGGCCGAACAGCACACTGGCCGGCCCCGGCGCAGCACCCGCGACACTGATGAAGCCCTTGGCATCCAGTGCGCCTTTGAGGCGGGTACCCAGCGCATCGAGCACCTCGAAGTCGCCCTCCTTGATGCCCTTGAGGCTGGCGTACTGGTTGAACAACTCCAGGTTCCCTTTGCCGGGCTTGGGCGGCTCGGGGAAGGTCCCCGCCAGGCTCTTGGGGCCTGTGTGCGCAAAGGTCGCCGCGTGGGCGGTGTACGGGCCCGTGGTCACATGGGTGATGCCGCCGGCGTTGTAGGTGGTGGCACTGCCGCCGCCCTGCACCACCAGCTCGGTCTTGGCCGTCAGCGTGATGCGGTCGGCGTTGGCGGTGATGTTGAGTTTTGCCAGCAGGTTGATGCTGTCCTTCAGCGCCCGGATATCGATATCGCCCGACGCCGCCACCAACCGCCAGCCCATGT
>NZ_JAHTBI010000156.1 GCF_019168305.1 Pseudomonas aegrilactucae | reverse complement strand
GGGGTGTACATGGCGGATGACGTTCTTGCGCGCGTCACGGAACAGCCACTCCGAATGGCCGTCGGGGTGACGGATGCGGTAGGTGTAGCCCTGAATGTCGTAGTAGTGCCAGGTCTCCTGGCCGTGGGCATCGGTCACGTAGGTGAGGCGGATGCGCTCGTCCCAGTCCAGGCGCACGTCGAAGCTGCCGTCATCCGCCCATTCATGGATGGCCTTGGCATGGGGGCCGATGCCGTCCCACTCCAGGTTGAGGCCGCGGCCAGTACGGTCGGTGTAACGGGTCACCAGGTGATGCTGGTACTGGTAGTGCCAGGCAGCACCGTTTTCATCCTGCGCCGCGATCAGGTCGCCCGCGTCGTCGTAGTGATAGGCACACAGCTGGCGCAGTGGCGTGCCGTCGACCACCTGCCACAGGCCCTGGAGACGGCCGTGCTCGTCGAGCAGGGTGCCCAGTTGCAGGTGCACCTTGGTGGGATCGTCGTCCTGGTAGGTGTTGATGTCGGACAGCACCGGGCGACCGTTGTGACGATGCTCGTAGTGCAGCATGGCCCCGGCGCCGCTGCGCAACTGGATATGCGTCAGGTAGTAGCGATCACCGTGGCGCGCGTAGGTCTCCTGACGATCCAGGCCACGCAGAAGCACCAGTTGCTGCCCACCGGTGCGCACCAGAGTGAGGTACTCCACCGCGTCGTAATGAGGTTTGCCTTTTTCGGGCAGCGGGAAGTCGTGGCTGCGGCCGTCGCTGTCGTGCAGCACCAGGCCCTTGCCGACCACGTCGATGCAGGTGGTGAACTCGGTGAGCCAGCGAGCGCCGAGGTTGCCGTCGTCCAGAGCGTCAAGGCGCGAGTTGTAGGTACGCGTCCAGGTGACGGGAAACGGCCCCGGCAAACTGAAGTCTGTGTGGTCCAGCGATTCGCTGCCCAAGGCGAAGTTGATGCGGTTGCAACTGCTGGTGCAGGTGCCGTTCTTGCTGTCGTTGGCCGCCTGCCGGGCAGGCTCTTGTTGGGTGATGGCTTCGGTTTCACCCTTGGCCGCCTGGCGGGTGGCCTGAGTGGTCTTGTTGTCCTTGACCGTCGTGCTTTGCACCTTGGGATTGCGTCGATGCCAGAGTACGCTGCTGCTCTCCAGGATCAGGCGCATGCCCTCGATGGAGTTGGGGTTGGCGGCGCTGGTCAGGCTCATCAGTTGTGAGCGTAGCTGTGGCGCAAGAGAGCGAAATGCCTGGGTGCGCGCCAGTACCTTTTGCTGAAGTGGTTCAGACACGGACTTGCGCATGATCAGGTTGGCCGCGCCCTTGCCCATGGCCGAGTAGGCATCGCTGAGGGCGCCGAAGGCGTTCTCGAAGACTAGCGAGGGGTCTGAGCGCAAGGCCTCCTTGGCAGCCGTGGCCTTGCGGGACGCGGTCTCAAGGTCCGTGGCACTGTCGAGCTTGCCGGTAATAACGGCGTCGATAGCGTCGGCAGTGTTGTTGATCAGCTTCTCGCCGACGTCGGCGCACTCCTTCAAAATCACTTCCAACTGCCCTTTTGCATCGATCAGGAAGGCATCGATCTCGCCAAGCAAGGTGGCATTGAGATGACCGACGATGATCTCGATCAGCGAGTCGCCGAGCATCTGCTTGCCTTCCTGGCGGGCGAGCACCAGCATCGGCCGCAAACTCTTGCGCGCAGCGGCCATGGTGGGTGGCGCGGGTATCACACCGATCAGGTTGATACCCAGGCTGACCCAGTCGAGCGGGTCGGGCTTGTCGCTGGAGGCCAGGTTGACGACGTCGCCGACAGCATCGACCAGAGCGATGATATTGCCGATGACAGGCAGTACCTCGGCCACATCCTTGAGCCGCTCCAGGTTGACGTAGCCACCGCTGATATCGCGCAGCCAGGCGTCGAAAACAGCGGCGCCACGGCTCACGTCCTCGACACCGATCTGGTCCAGGGGAACGACCGCGGCCTGTCGCGGCCGTTGTGTGGCGGGGGTGTTGTCGGTCATGAGATCAGTTCACCTGGCAGCAGATCGGTAACGGTGTCCAGGCTTGGCGCCTTGACCGTGGGAAGTGAGAGGGTCGGCAAGCTCGGGAGCGCGGGCAGACTGGTCATGCCCCTCTTTAGCGCGCCGCCGGCTTGGCCGGCCACACCCAGCGCCGCCGATGCGGCAGGCAAGGCAGAGCTGGCAGCACTGGCCAGCTGCGGCAAGCCGGCAATGCCACCCTGCACGGCACTGCGCACTTGCTGGGCGCCTTGCAGCGCCTCCTGGCCGGTCTTGAGCAGGCCCAGCCCGGCCTTCGCCGCGTCCATGCCGCTGCTGGCCAGTTGCCTGGCCTTGCCTAACAGGCTGCCCTCGCCATCTGCGGGCAGCGCAATCTTGTCGATCAGCGACTCCACGACGGTGGACGGGCTACTGTCGGGTGGCTGCCGAGGCCAGTTGACCAGGCCGATATAGCTGCTGGGCACCCACGAGGGGGTGGGGTCACGGCCGAAACTGACCCGCGCCGGCCCCACGGCAGCCCCCGCCACGGCATTGAAACCCTGGCCATCGAGGCTGCCCTTGAGCACGGTGCCCAGCGCATCGGTCACCTCGTAGTCGCCGGCCTTGATGCCCTTCGTATTGGCGTACAGGTTGAACAGTTCCAACGCACCTTTGCCCGGCTTGGGCGGCTCGGGGAATGTCCCGGCCAGGCTCTTGGGGCCTGTGTGCGCAAAGGTCGCCGCGTGTGCGGTGTACGGGCCCGTGGTCACATGGGTGATGCCGCCGGCGTTGTAGGTGGTGGCGCTACCGCCGCCCTGGAGGATCAGCTCGGTCTTGGCCGTCAGCGTGATGCGGTCGGCGTTGGCCGTGATGTTGAGCTTGGCCAGCAGGTTGATATTGTCTTTCAGCGCCCGGATATCGATGTCACCGGAGGCTGTCACCAGCCGCCAGCCCATGTTCTGCACAAACAAACGCATGCCTTGGCTGGCACT
>NZ_JAHTBI010000155.1 GCF_019168305.1 Pseudomonas aegrilactucae | reverse complement strand
GGGTTCGTGGATCGCACTCGTAAAAAACAACAGCCTAGTAGCCCGAAACCCTACCGCAATTAAAACGTCTAAAAAGCTATATCAATAGCTGCTCACAAACTAATCTCATACAAAAAACCACAGAGCATCATAACATAAACCCACAAAATTCTAGGGGCGCATCCATGCACCCCATACAGCAAACCCACACACCCCGAATCACACAGCAAATTAAAAGTTGATTTCAAACTTCCAGTTCAATGCACAAAATTCAATAACCAGCAAACATAAATAACCAAACAAACGCAAGCTATGGCAACAGAGGCAAGCCTAACGCCGCGAGAAACTCATTATACTTGGCAGTTGCAACCCTAATGCGTTTATCTATCGAAACAAGTTCCTCGTGACTTGCCCCCAGGTCTAATATCTCCTCCAGAACGGCAGTACTCACATAGCGAGAAATATTCAGGTTGAAATCATTTTTTTCGATTTCATCCATTTTCACTCGCCTAGAGTAGCGCGATTCCTCCTTGCGAAACTGATACGTGTTTATTATTTTTTCAATGTGCTCTGGCAAAAGCTGATTTTGTTTACCTTTATCAAAATACTCAGCCGCATTAATAAATAGCACGTCGTCGGGCTTTTTGCACTTTTTGAGGACTAGAATGCATACAGGAATACCGGTGGAGAAAAACAAATTGGCTGGCAGACCAATCACTGTATCGACATGACCATCTTTTAGCAACTTAGTACGGATACGCGCCTCTGACCCACCACGGAACAATATTCCGTGAGGCAAGATAATAGCCATAACTCCGTCTTTTTTTAGGAAATGGAGCCCATGTAGAAGAAAAGCGAAATCCGCCGCTGACTTCGGTGCGAGGCCGTAATTTTTAAAACGCGTATCCTCCCCCAGTGCTTCGCTCGGTTCCCACCGATAACTAAACGGAGGGTTAGCCACTACCGCATCAAACTTTGGCATTTTCGCCGGATTGGTCTCACGCAACATATCCCACTCGTTAAGCAGAGTGTCCCCATGGAAAATTTCGAACTCCGAGTCCTTTACTCCATGCAGTAACATATTCATGCGGGCTAAGTTATAGGTTGTGATATTTTTTTCTTGACCATATATCTTACCGATACCATGTGGCCCCACCCGGTGGCGCACATTTAAAAGTAAGGAGCCGGAACCGCAGGCGAAATCGAGCACACTTCCAAGGTGTGAACGCTGACCAGTTGATGGATCTTGGCTGTCGAGCGTTACGATGGCAGAAAGGATGCTAGAAATGGGCTGCGGTGTGTAAAACTCACCAGCCTTTTTGCCTGAGCCTGAGGCGAACTGACCGATCAGGTATTCATATGCATCGCCCAATGCGTCGCTGTCGGTCGAAAACTGACCGAGCCCTCTAGCAATCTCTGCGATGATCCTACAAAGACGTGCATTACGTTCAACGTAAGATTTCCCCAACTTTTCTGACGCTAGATTAATTTCCGAAAACAATCCTCGAAAGGTGCTGGCAAAAGATTCGTTCTCAATGTAACTAAATCCACTCTGAAGCGTGTTTAGTAACAACAAATTCTGCGTACGCGCCATCTCGGCAATATTACCCCACAGATACTGTGGTTCAATAACATAATGAACTTTACGCCGCATCTGCTTTTCAAAAAAAGGCACATCGTCTTGATTATTTTCATACCAAAGCTGCAACGGCGTAGTAAGCCCGTCATCTAGCTTCTGAGGATAGTCTGGCCCCAGCTCTTTCTTTGCGGCGGCCTCATAGTTATCCGAAATATAGCGTAAAAATAGGAAAGACAACATGTAGTCGCGAAAGTCATCCGCATTCATAGAGCCGCGCAGGCGGTTGGCAATAGCCCAAAGGGTCTTGCCCAGTTTTTGCTTTTCAAAGTCAGTCATTGCGTACCTGCTGTTGCTTGCTCTGCAGCCTGAGGAAATAATTCCGGATTGAAAGGGTGTCGAGTTAGGAAATCATTCAAGATTTTTTTAAAGTAAGCCTTGTTCTCATCAAGCATTCGCTGAGGCTCATAAAGCGAGTAATTACCATGACTAAGAATATTTATTATCCGCTTATGAAGAATACCATCCTGATCATCTTCATCCTTTTTTATGCATATCGAAAAATCACTGTGACCATGAAAGCTCGCAGTTTTTTCGAGAATGGTGCGCAACATATTGAAGTGATGAGTAAACAGGCGATCTTCTTGAGCGGCTTGGTACAGCTCCGCTAACGCTGCAACGTGGTGAAAAAATGGTGTATCGCCATCTTCAGGACGAAGTAGATACCCTGCCGCATTCGGATGCTTATTAACAACATACTTACGCGCCTTACCCATCTCATTACACAGTACATTGAAGAACAACGTGTGATGAGTCGAAATAATCGCCCTGAGCTTATTGCCTTGCTGCTTCAAGACTTGTGCCAGATGATTGGCCACTGCGATGGCATTATGTTCATCCAATGATGATATGGGATCATCAATATAAATGTAATTCACCCACTGATAAGACTCTATTTCCGTATCCATTGCCAACTCGACAACAGCCAAGAAGAAACACCAGATGAAAATATTTTCTTCACCACGTGAAACCTTGATGTTATCGATAGTGTGACCGTCCACGGAGCGCGAAAAACGAACCGACCATTCGTCTTCCTGTGTATCGATCCGAAAATCGAAGTCTGCATATCGGCGCAATAACGGGCGAATGCGGTTATCCATTTCTAAATCGAATAAACCTTGAAAAAAACGCGAGTCTTTATTAAGCATTAAGCGCCGATCCGCGTCGGCATCCAGATCATTGTTCCAATGGAAAAGATCTTCGGTGAATGCGTTGAAATAGAGCGTGTCGCGATTATCCCCCTGTTTGCCCACATCTTTGAAGCTCATGGACAACCGAGTCTTTCCTGTGCCATTGTAGGCATAAAGTAGGATAACCTTTTTAGTCTCTAGTTCAGCACGCATGTGTGCCGCCAATTCTGGCAAGTCGGCGAATGGCTGGCTTTGTCTCATGCGGACACCTCGTTAAGTGCTGGCAAAATTTTCTGTAGCAAGCCCTTCTTGTGGAGTTTCAGGCCATCGACCTTCTTGCCCTGAACAAGGATAAAGTTATCGATGGAAGACAAACAACTGGAGATCTTCACTTGTTCCTCAACACGTGCAGGCATAAGAAGCTCTAGGTTTTCAAAATCTTTTTGACCTAACGTCTTATTTCGGCCAGCACCACCAGGAGAAGCGATACCCAACAATTCCTTGCCTTTACTAGTCAAAAAGAAATATTTAAGAAAATTAACATCTGAAATTCTTTCGACTGCTTCATACATAGGGAACCGATGCGAGGCAATCATGCCGTTCTCATCGACTGAAGTAACTGCAACAGCCTGCTCCCAAGCAAAGACAATATTGATGACTAGCGTATTCTCCTCCACCCAAAAAACTCGCTTATCTCCCAGCGAGGCCCCGAGAACAGGCTCTTTGTGAAATACTCCTTTACCGTGTGATCGGATACCAATCTCCCGATACTTGGTATCCGCTTCGACATCGACTGGCCGCACTACTCTTTTGACAAGGTCGCTAATTTTTCGTTTAACCCAACCCCCACTATCCGAAAACTCAGGGAAACGCGTACGCGGAGCAATTTCATCGCCGTAAGGGAATAACTGCTGCACTAAACTTTTTTTTATGCAGCTTTAGAGCATCCAGCTTCTGAACCTCTGCCGTTAACAGCTCATCAAGAGCGCTCAGGCAATCGGCGATTACCTCTTGCTCATCTCCTTTCGGAACTGCAACTTTTATTTTCTCTATAATTGACTTTGACAGGCTTGGGACACCACCAGCCTCATTATGTTTCAGCCAATCAATTTTTTGAAAATACCCAAATACGAATCGAGGCAAACAATCATTGAATGAGTGTGTATAGAAAAGGGTATCTACAGTCCAAAACTTACCACTAAGCAGAAATGGATTATTTATAGTACCTTTACGACCAATACATACGCTTTCACCGTTATAGAGATAGTCATCAACTGATAGCATATACCCGCCAGAGCCATAAACTGGGATATCTCCAGCACCCAGCTGCTTATAATCTCTACCGCTTCCAATTGAGAACAACTGCCCCAAAGACTTTACCTCCCAGGCTGCAGCATCTCTAAACTTGGGAAACCGTAATTGTGGAACAACCGAGCGCTTTTGAATGTCGGTCATACTACTCGCTCCTATAACTGCGCGAGGAATATATTACGCATTTTTTTAATTTACTATCCGTCGATCCGGTGCGCGCTAAGGACTTCAGACCATCATAAAGGCCACAGTTTAAATCAACACCAAAAATAGGCTCGATGATAAAGTTTGACAGGGTGGTGTTAGGAATATCATCAGCCTTGACAATTTCAATTTTCAGATCGTGGATGGCGTAGAGAGGGTCATAAACCTTTACACCGTTAAACTGAGCTAGCATGTGCCGTGGGATACCTTGCGGGTACGAACCGATCCGAGTCCATACACTCCAGTGCGAATTTAGAATCATGACTATCTTCCCTCCTCGTAAGCTGCGAGCCCCGCGATCTCTCGCCCGTGAGCGAGTTTCTGGATCAACGGCGTTAACTCCTCAACTAGCGCAAGCTCAGCCTTCGTGCGAGCTTTCCAGCCGAGCTCAAGCGGAGCCATCAGTTCAGAAAGGTTATCGCCGTCAAAAATGCAACGCCGCAGAATACCATCTACAAAACTTTGCAATGCGTCAGGTTGAAGGCCATGGCGAATGGCAATATCGGTGACTTCTCGTGTCTTTTTTTCTGTTTTAAATTTATCAAACCCGTCGCGTATTTGCTTTTCGTCTAGTGCTTCATTCACGGGAAGACGACGGATATACTCAGAAATATCCTCGCGCTCATCAAGAAACTTAGAATCCGACCGAATCAGTCCAATGAGCTCGTCTCGATTCATAGTGAGCTTGCCGGGTTTCTGCTGCGTCAGCCTGGCAATAAGACCCATAATATAATCGTAATCTATTACCGCTGACGCAAAAAGCACAAACTCAAAATCAAGTTGTTGAACTTCAGGTGCAGCTTGATCACGATCCTGCTGTTCCCTCAACCTCTTAGCCGTTTCAAGGTATACTCCTTTGAATCCCTGCAACTGGTCGGGCGGCGCGATTTGGTTAATGCGGGCCCTCTGCTCATCGGAAATGTCAGTATATTGATCGAGTTGCGTTTTTAGGCGCTGCACCTCTTTGAATAAATTAACAAACTGCGCCCGAGCGCTATCACCCTTCAGATTAGCAACTTCTTCCGGCGCATTGGCAACACCTTGAGATTGCATAAACTGCGCAAGTTTATGGCAAGCATGACTAAGATTATCTATGACCTTGGGCGCGGGGTCTACAAGCCAGATCTCACGGGGGTTATCAATCTTTTCACCAGAGAAAAGTGCAATAGCATCTTCAACTGGCTTCTGCTGCTGCCGGAAGTCTAAGACGTTGCCGTAGGGCTTGCTGTCGTTGAGTACACGATTGGTGCGTGAAAAAGCCTGGATCAAACCATGATATTTAAGATTCTTATCTACATAAAGTGTATTTAAGTACTTGGAATCGAAACCAGTAAGCAGCATATCCACTACGATAGTGATGTCGATTTTTTGTGTAGATGCCAGGTCGGTATTCGGATACTGCTGATCTTTGATACGTTTTTGGACGTCTTGGTAATAAAGGTCGAACTCACTGACGCGATGATCGGTGTCGTATCGTGCATTATAGTCAGCGATAATACGCGTAAGAGCCTCTTTCTTGCCTTCAGGATCTTGCTGATTATCTTCTTTCTCTTGCGGAAGATCTTCCTGAATTTGTTGTACGTCTTTATTACCCTCAGCGGGCGGGGAGAAAACGCAAGCGATAGTTAGAGGTCGAAAGTCAGCGTCTAGCGCCGCTTTTTTATTCTGAATGCTAGCGAACAGCTCAAAATATTCAATGGCGTCATTGATGCTAGAGGTGGCCAAGATTGTGTTGAATTTTCGCCCATTACTGGCTGCATCATGCTTAGCTAAGATTACTTCTACAACCTTTGGTTTCGCGATCCCCTCGCCTGGTTTCGGCGGATTCTTGCCTTCGGGCTTAAAGTAATCCACGTGAAAACGTAGGACGTTGCGATCTTCGATAGCATGCGTGATGGTATATTGATGCAAGCAACGCTGGAACAGATCGTCCGTTGTACGGTAGCTAGCCTGCTGGCCTTCGATCTGCTGATAGCTGGCGTTCTGTTCAAAGATGGGAGTACCAGTGAATCCGAAAAGTTGTGCGTTAGGGAAAAACTCTTTGATAGTCTTATGGTTTTCGCCAAATTGGGAGCGATGACACTCGTCAAAGATAAACACCATACGAGCATTACGTAACGGCTCCAAGCGTTCTTTATAGTTACGCTTATTAGTGCCATCAAGAGCCAGCCCCAACTTCTGAATAGTGGTCACGATGACTTTGTCCGAATAGTCATCAGACAATAGCCGCCGTACTAATGCTTCAGTGTTGGTATTTTCTTCAACACAACCTTCTTGAAAACGATTGAATTCTTCGCGAGTTTGACGATCGAGATCTTTGCGATCCACAACAAAAAGACATTTATCAATGTTTGGATCATCTTTGAGCAACGTGGAAGCTTTGAAAGATGTAAGTGTCTTTCCAGAGCCAGTGGTGTGCCAAATGTAGCCATTTCCACAGTTATGCTTTATACAATCAACGATGGCGTTGACGGCATAAATCTGATAGGGCCGCATAATTAGCAGCTTTTGCTCACTGGCCACCATCACCATGTAACGACTAATCATCTGACCCAAGTTGCACTTAGCCAGAAACTTATCGGCAAAGCAGTCAAGCTGCGTAATTTTTCTGTTATCTTCGCTAGCGAACTGATATACGGGCAAAAAACGCTCATCTGCGTGAAAACTGAAGTGCCGTGCGTTGTTATTTGCAAAGTACCAAGTATCGTTGCGATTACTGACAATAAATAGTTGCGTGAAACATAGTAGCGTCTTAGCGTAACCATTACCGAGGTCGGCTTTATAATCAACAATCTGCTGCATCGCTCGTCGCGGACTGACAGCAAGTGTCTTCAGCTCAATCTGCACTACTGGGATACCGTTGATGAGCAGTATCACATCATAGCGGTGATGACTATTGTCCGTGTTAATCCGAAGCTGATTGACTACCTCAAAATCGTTTTTACACCAATCTGCGATATTCACTAGAGTGTAGTTTAGTGGTGTGCCATCATCGCGCTCGAAGCTATTAATATTGCGCAATATTCGAGCAGCATTATATACATCTGGTGTGACAATGCTTTCGAGCAGCCGGATGAACTCGCTGTCGGTCAACTTTACACGATTGAGCGCCTCAAATTTTTCGCGAAAGTTTTTATTTAAAGAAGCCTTATCGCGGATATCATCTCGGTATTTATATTTTAGATCGCTGAGTTTTGCGATCAAATCCAGCTCAATTTGGTATTCTGATGTGATCATATATTGGTCCCTGACATCATGCCCCGCAATTGATGGAAGCAGTTTGGATTGCTCACGACTGGGTCATTTCAGGCACCGCTTAGGGATGCTCCGATCAAC
>NZ_JAHTBI010000154.1 GCF_019168305.1 Pseudomonas aegrilactucae | reverse complement strand
AAAAAAAAATTAAATGACCTTTTTCAATCTAAAGTTGGCGGGGTTTATTTTAGAAGCATAGTGTTGTTGGGGATAGTTTTTAGAGTGTCAGGTAAGGTCAGGGACTTTGGTTCGAAAGGGCCGGAAAGACTGAAGTACGTAGAGAAAGAAAACGCTATAACAATAGACTTGGTGTTTTCTGTTGATATGTGGCAGGGCGTCGAGTCGTCGGTTTTGGCTGAGGCCGTCTACGACGGGGTTTCAAAGTGTTTGTCCATGATGGTTGAGAAATCGAAGGAGCTCAATGAACTCATGGAGGAAGATGAATTGAATTCCGCACTAAATGAAGTGCTTGAGTTGTTCAAAGAAAGTCATTGCCCGGTTTGATGTGTTGGGTGAGTTGAAACTATTTAAAGGCTGGATTGGAGTTTAGGGTGTGTAATTAAAATATGACGACTGTTGAAATAAGTGGGCAGCATGGTGAGCCAAGCTCTCGAAAATTAGTCTGGCCATTACAGAAGAAAATGAGCGACGCACTCAGTGCTTGTGTCGTGGGGAAGTATTTTAAGTCGATCTATAAAATTGCGATAGTTTTCCGGGTTTCTGGAAAAATCTGGTCTTTTGCCCCAGAAGGCCCAGGCATGCTGAAGTACAAGAAAATACCAGAGTATCTCAGTTGACTTTGTGATCTTGGAAAGTCAATGGGAGGGTGTAAGTTCAGAGGGCGTAGTCAGGGTAGTAGCTGATGGTATTAGATGTTGTTTTGATCTGATAATTGTTAAGGTAAAAGAAGTTGATGAGCTTGTGGATGAAGAAAGATTTCTTGGGGATGTAGATAAGGCAATTTCTATTTTCCTGGATTCTAATGATGCCTGAGTGTTCTTACCTTAACGAGCCTTCGGCCGGTGCAAGCTGCGAGTCGCCTCGTCGCGTTCTACTAGACACGCAAAAA
>NZ_JAHTBI010000153.1 GCF_019168305.1 Pseudomonas aegrilactucae | reverse complement strand
AAAAACGCCGGTCTCTTGCTGTTTGTCTTTGTTGTCGTTGTCTTGCATTGGTTTTCCAGCCTGCTTGGCGGCCTGCTGTACGCCGCTGTTAGATTGCTGGGCAGGACTAGGCCTCGCATTAGCCGTACTGCCCCCTACGCTCGATCCCGCTGATGTAGAGCCCTTGAGGGCCGCGCCGCCACCAGTGCTGGCACCCACTCCAGAGGACGCGGCGTTGCCCATTGAAGCCGCTGCACCGATGCCGGAGTTTGCCGCACCGGCAAAGCTGGAGTTAATAGAGCCAGCCAATCCTCCGCTACCAGCCGCCCCTGCGGCACTTGTACCACCACCGGCAGCGCCAAGCACACCAGCGGCGGCGGGCGCAGCGGCACCGGCCGTGGCGATGGTGGCGACTGCGGCAGCAGCACCGGCCGCACCGGCCGCAGCCATTCCGCCGAGGGCCGAACCGCCGCCCATAGATGTGCCGCTTATCATCCCGCCAATCAGTTCGGGAATAGTCTTGGTCAGATAGGCGCATACCAGAGCCAAACCTGCCAATGTCATCAGAGATGCTTCGTCATTGGTATAAGCCGCTAACCAGGACTTCGCCGATGTGACAATAATTCCTACGATCAATGTTAAGACGAACAGCTTGGCACCTACGGCAACAACGAAGCGGAGTGGTGCAATTGCAAAATCGCGTGTCCATTGCGAACCACCGAAACCGAAGAAAAGCACGGAGGCATTGATGATGACGTACGACTCTACAAGCGTCACAAACATGAATGCCGCAATAAATGCGAAGCACAGTAAAACCAAGCAACCAACAAGCGCGATAAGGACTGCTTTACCCGGAGAGAAAAGTGATATTCCCTCCACGATGGTGCGTGAGAAGTTGACAGCCACCGCGAACATATCACCCGGCTGAAGCGCACGGCCCAGACCGCTAGCCGTGCCCGCTGCTTCTCGGAAGCTGTCCACTACGGCTGTCGCCCATGGAACGGAATGCTCAATGACTGCGTAGAAAAAGCCAATGACCATGAAGAAGCGGATCAGCTCTCCGACAACTTCGCCTAGGTCAGCTTGTTTCATCACTAAAGGCATGAACGTCCAAACCAATTGGATGAGAGCGAGAGACGCCAGCAATTTGAGTGCATACCCTTGTAGCCGTGGTGACCATTCACTTGCGGCTTGATAAAGCATCCGCAAAAGCCCGTTCATTTCATTGCTTTGAGTTACATCTCCTGCTGCCATCACGCTACCGGCCGAAAGCAAGAGTGTTGCACTGACAAGTGCTAGAAATGTTGAGCGTTGCATAGTTAGAAATCCTCAGACGGGCCCCAGTTGTTTTTCCGGGCTTCAAATTTTTTATCCGTGTCTGATTGCATCGAACGCTCAGTAGCCACGCAATCGGTGCGGATAGAAACAATGAATCCGGACAGAACAGCACCACTAAGAGCAGAGACGATGCATAACCCAGCGATCAGATTTTTAGATATGAACATAGTTAGAAATCCTCGGAGGGCCCCCAGTTGTTTCTACGGGCCTCGAACTGTTGCTCGGCGGCTTCGCTAGCAGCCTTTCGGTCGCCCTGCTGAGCCATATAGTTACCTTGCATGTTTATTTGCGTAGCCAGTAGATCGCGCAGTTTTTGCAACTGCTGCACGTTCTGAGAGGCTATCTCGTTGCCTGCCTGAATGGCTTGCATCCGGCCCACGGCCGACTGTGAGCGAGCCACCATGTGATCGAGCTGGGTATCCTCAGACTCGAAGGTGCTGGTATTGAGATTGGCAGCTTCAAGGGCCGCTTTTGCGCTGTCGCGGTTTTGCTCTGACCACTTCTGATAGCGCTCACGCGCTGGTACTTCCGCCGAGTTTGCAGCTTGATTTAGGTAGGACTGAAAGCCAGGAAAAGCGGTGTTGAACTGCGAGTCCATATTCTGGATCTGGCGGCCTAGTGTCCTGTCTCAGATAAAAACGTTCTCTTTTGTTCTCGCGTGCCATAGCCTCTCGGGCCCTCTGGATCTTGCGCAA
>NZ_JAHTBI010000152.1 GCF_019168305.1 Pseudomonas aegrilactucae | reverse complement strand
GACTTCGCCGGACGGTTACAGTTATGGCGCTCGGTGGAATCGAACTCGGGATTTTTTAGATGTCAGTACGACATCAGTCTACAAGTAATTCAGAGCCGCATACGGAATGGTAAACCTCCCGAATTCGAACGTTGTTGATCATCCCCTCCGGCGAGAATAGGTAGGAGTCCGCCAAAAGCTGCCGTGGCGACAGGCAGCGGACGGCCAAAAGCTGCCGGTCGACACTAGACATGTCTGGCAGCTATGGGTAGCCTCTGGCCATCAGTCCTTCGGTGTGCATGCTTTGGTGTCGCTTTTTCAACCTGAAGATGTCGTATTTATCACCTCTGATGCGTTAAATATCCAAGAGTTGATCTTAGTTGCGGCGGGTTGAATGTTATGCGACAGCGATGTCTCCTAATTTATAGTTAGCCATCACTAAAAGGTATTGCGTATGGGAAAGCAAATATCACCAGCTGGGATCATGGCGCTGAAGGAAGCTCTATGCTCTGTCTACTGGTACAAGTCCGAGTTAAGAGGCTTTCTCCAGCTTTGCCTATCAAATCCTTCGATACTTAACAAATTCAATTGGGAGAACTACAAGAGGCAAATCGCCTCCGATATCATTGACTATCTTGTTGCCAACCAGTCCTCGCATCTTGGCGATCTGACCAAAATTTGTTACGAAGTTTGTAAGATTACTGATTTTTCACATCTAAAATCTCTAGATGACGGCCCTCAAAAAGTAGAGAAAGCACGAAGTTCAGTAAACCAGTTAAGACAGCTTGTTGAGCCTCACCAGGAAATAAAAAAAGAACAGGATGAGATCAAGAGAAGACAAGAGCAAGCGGCCGAGAAGCTAAAAGCGAACGTAGCCGTTCGCCAAAAACTTGAAGAAATCAAAAATAGGTACATGCCTCTTGTTGGAACAGACGACGCTCAAGGCCGTGGATTTGAACTAGAAAAGATCATGTATGAATTATTCGAGCTTTTTGATCTTGACCCCAAGGCGTCATTTAAAAATCTCGGCGAACAGCTGGATGGGGCATTTTCGCTAGACGGCACTGAATATCTCTTCGAGGCAAAGTGGCAGAAAAATCTTGTCAACAAAGCCGACCTAGCCGTTTTTTCCGATAAGGTTAAAACAAAGCTTGAAAATACTTTAGGTGTTTTCTTATCTATAAATGGCTTTTCTCAAGATGGTGTCGCCGCCCATCAAGCAGGAGGTGCCTCGATCCTACTAATGGACGGCGGTGACCTAATGGCTGTATTTGAAGAACGCATAGACTTCACGAGCCTGCTGCTTCGGAAAAAACGCCATGCAGCTCAAACCGGAAATATCTACTTCAGTTACTACCAGATGGCCCGTGGTGGCAATGGCTAACAAATGGTTCAAGTCGCTCGCTCGGGACTGGCTAAAGCCCGCCTCTTAACCAGATACTATGTATTTTCGGAGTGTACGTGAAACTTCTCGATGAAATTCAAAATGAAGTTTGGCACATCTTAGTGTCAATCTATACGCATAAACGATTATTAGAAGACCTCCCTAAGTGCCTCACGCGATATGATATGGCCAATCAGTTCGTAGCACTTAATGAGTTGGCCGAGATGCTTGTAATTCGCATAGCGCGTCTTGCAGATGAACGAAAAGACGCAAGGTCTATATCATTGCTTTTGAAACGTGCAAATTTCGGCGCAGCATCAGCTGAAGTAGCGGAGGCAGGCAAAAAATTTATTTCATTGGCAAAACCACTTGTTAAGATTCGACATGAACAAGTCGCCCATATGAAACCTGGTGTTCTAAGCAGTTATGAGCCTAAAAGCCCTCCAGTTGAAGCTCTGCGAGCCACTGAAGCTCTCGTCGACCTAATTGATACAGCTACAGGACAGCACGTTTCGTATATATACAAAGTCGGATCAATGGAGGCTCTCATTGATCTTAGAGCTTCATTAGCAACTGGCACCATGGTCGCAGCACAGTAAGCGTCCGCCGAAGT
>NZ_JAHTBI010000151.1 GCF_019168305.1 Pseudomonas aegrilactucae | reverse complement strand
ATGTGCTGCCCCCTACCCCGCCAGCAAGGCCTGACCTGAGCCCGCGCGCACCGCCCCTGAGCTGAAGCTGTCGTTGACACCTTTTGTGGGCCCTGTGCGGCCGAGCCTATTCAAGCCAGGAAGCTCTTCAATGCCTGCGAACACCTGCATCGCACGGGCCATGTTGCCCGTGCTCGCCCTGTCGTGCGTCTTTACCTTAAGCCCTCTGTCCATGGCAATCGCCGACACCCTGCCCAGCGAGAACTCCACGCTGACCCTCGGTGCAGTCAGCGTCACCGCCAACAACACCGGCCCACTGGCCACCAGCAGCGTACTCAGTTCGGTGGATATCCTTGGCGGTGACATCCTTGAGAAAATGCCCGTGGCATACAGCTGGGAACTGCTGCGCCGTGCACCCGGCGTGATGCTGACCGAGTTCAACCAGGGCACCACCTCGGGCAAGCTGTCATTTCGCGGCTTCAACGGCGAGGGTGAGATCAACGCCGTCAAGCTGTTGATCGACGGCATCCCGAGCAACACCAATGACGGCAACATGCCGTTTATCGATATGGTCTTCCCGCTGGAAATCGACAGCCTGGAAGTGGTGCGCGGCACCAGCGACCCGCGCTATGGCCTCAACAACATCGCCGGCAACGTCAACATCAACACCCGCACCGGCGGCGACTACAGCAAGGCACGCCTGCGCTACGGCAGTTTCAATACCCGTGAAACGCAACTGGCCAAGGGCATCGAGACAAGCAACTGGACGCAGAACTACTTTTTCGCCTACCAGCAGACCGATGGCTACCGTGACCATGGCGACACCGACCGCTACAGCTTCGGCGGCAAGTGGTTCTACACCCCGGATGACAACCGCTATCGTCTTGGCCTGATCGCCCGCCACTACGAAGCCAAGGCGCAGGAAGCAGGCTACCTCACCGAGGACGATGCCCGCCGTCATCCACGCATGAGCAACGACTACAACGCCACGGACAAAGGTACGCGGCGCATGAACCAGCTGAGCCTGCATTTGGACACCGACCTCGCCGACACCTTGTCCTGGTCGGCCAAGTCCTACCTCAACACCTTCGATGACCGCAGGTGGACACAGTACTGGCGCACCAGCGCACAGCAGGAGCGCAACAACTACGAAACCCAATACGGCGCCCTCACCTCGCTGACCTGGCGCCCGCAGGTCAGTTGGCTGCACGCCTTCGCGCTCGAAGGTGGTACCGATGTGCAGAAACAGGAAAACCGCAGCGAACGTTACCGCACGGCTCAACGCGTGCGCCAGGCGCAGACCCGTGACCAGCGGTTTGATTTCGACACCTACGGTGCCTACGTGCAGGCCGAGATCAAACCGTTCGAGTCGCTGAAGATCGTACCCGCCTACCGGGTGGACAAGATCAGCGGTGACTTCACCAATGAAATGAC
>NZ_JAHTBI010000150.1 GCF_019168305.1 Pseudomonas aegrilactucae | reverse complement strand
TTGATCGGAGCATCCCTAGACAAATCCTGGGTTTTCTATCTCTGAGCCGAAACTGACCTTATCAATAACCACTATCAGCAATCGACCAGGAACAACCCATAATAAATGGCTTGCTAATGGACTAATCATAAACAACCACAACCGTTCAGACTGACCATGGATATTCAAGTTCTCGACTTCTTAATATTCGCGCAGTCCATACGAAAACAGAAGACTTTCTCTTCACAAAAAAATAAACCTTAAGTACATGAAGACCACTTTATGGACAATCACAGCACAAGACAAAATCTGTGACCATTGAATATCGTATTAGTGAGATGGCGATTAATGCCAACTCTAGGAGGCCGCTTAAAAATGTGGTAGCATGCAAAACTTTTTGGATGCTTTTATTCGAGATTTAGAAAAGCAATGCTATGAATAAATTTAATCCTCACAATCACGCACTAGCAAACTTTTTCGATTCAATAATTGACACTATTGATCGAGAAGCGCTAGCTGAGCTGGTCAACCTTGACTCTGCTGACTCTGTACTGAGAACATTCCTATCCATCGATGAAATGAGGGAATTTGGGAGTTTTTTCACTGGCCAAGAGCTTTCCACCTGCGCCGTGGCCGCCTTTAATGCACCCATTTCATTAGATTCAGTAGTTCTCGACCCAACATGTGGCACTGGAAACTTGTTGATTGAGTTTTCTCGAAGGCTAGAGGTTAAAGAGTATCTATCTGAAACTCTGCGCCAATGGGGAGGAGTCCTCGTAGGTTTCGACATTCACGAATCCTTTATTCGAGCTACAAAGCTACGCCTTGTCCTCGAAGCATTAAATCGTGGAGTCATTAAAGACTGCACGATTGATGAGGCACAATCTTTACTATCAAAAATCGTAGTAAAAGATGCTATGTCCGTCACTGCTCAGGATTTGTGCAACACGACGCACTTGCTAATGAATCCTCCGTTTTCGAGCTGGGACTCCCCTCGAGAAAATTATTGGAGGATAGGCAAAGTCAATGCGGCAGGCGTTGTTTTCGATCACTATCTACGTTGCGTTCCGCCTAACTGCGCAATAAGCGCAATACTCCCTGACGTTCTACGATCAGGGACTCGCTATCAAAACTGGCGTGATTTTGTCGAAGCAAATATTGACGGCCACGCTGAGATAGCTGGTCGCTTCAACGAGAAAACTGATATTGATGTTTTTCTAATACACGGCTTTGCTACCCCACCCCAGAACCGAACTATTATCTGGTTCCCAGAACAGTGTAAAAGCTCCACTATCTCTGAGCATTACGATGTTTGCATCGGACCACTAGTTGCATATCGCGATCCTCTTGAAGGCCCATCTTCGCCTTACGCGCACTCCAAAAATACGCCTCTTTGGAGCTCAATAACCAATCTTTCAGAGACACGAAACTTTAAAGGAAGATTGATTGAGCCACCATTCGTAGTAATTCGACGCACTTCTAGCCCCTCGGATAAATTCCGGGCATCTGCAGCAATAATAAATGAATCATGTCCCGTGGCAGTCGAAAACCATCTTATTGTCGTAAAGCCCAGATCCAATAGCTTAGAAGACTGCCGCAGGTTGGTAGAGGTTTTAAAATCTAAACGCACAAATGATTTTATCAACAATAGAATCCGTTGCCGCCATCTGACGGTGGGAGTAGTCAAGGACATACCATTATGGTGACTCATCATGATTAAAAGGACCCTCGTCGATGAAAAGCCGTTTGAGTTTTCTGCTAGGGTAACTCTTCAGCTTGGTCGCGAAAGCATCTCCAGTTCGACTGTCGCATTGTCAGAGCTTATAAAAAACTCTTACGATGCGGATGCCGATCATGTGACCTTAGATTTTCACTTAAGAGAAAATTCTGTTTCAACCCTTATAATAGATGATAATGGTAGCGGGATGGATCCCGAAACGTTACTAGGGCATTGGTTAAAAATCGGTACTGACAATAAGTCAATAGTAGAGCGCTCTGCCGGGAAATGCAGGGTATTAACTGGCGCGAAGGGCCTGGGCCGCCTCGGCATTGATCGCCTTTGCAAAAAGTTAGTACTCTATAGCAAAACCAAAGAAATGACCAAAGCTATACAGCTAAACATTGACTGGAAACGTTTTGAGAAGACCAACAAATCATTATCTGAAATAAAGCATCCAATTTATGAAGTAGACCTGCCTATCACAGATAAATACGGTAGTGTTTTTTCTAATCCTGAGAGCAGTGGAACACGGATGGTTCTCATTGGTCTCAAGGATGAATGGGACCAAAATTTCTTAGATATTCTAGAAAATGAATTGAGGCTATTGACCTCTCCATTTCAAGCTGAAAATGAGTTTTCCATCAGGCTTAAAATAAGGAAGGGTGAGAGTCAAGTCGATAAGTCATTGAACTCAGAGAAATTTCTTAACGCAGCCCGATGGAAAGTCAAAGCCACTGTTGATTCAAACGGTAACGTAGAAGCGTGTTATACAAATAACCAGCAAAAACTCGATATCTTACAGGAACCAATTGCATGGAGTTCCTGGTTAAAAAATAGCGGCTCCGCTCCTCTTTTCGGTCCAGTAAAATTCGAGTTTTACTATTTAGCCCAAGATACTGAAAACCTTAGCAAGCTCAATCTGAAGGTTAGAAACTTCAGGGAATTTATGCGCCTTAACCAAGGCGTTCGACTTTATAGAGATCATTTTCGAGTCCGTCCTTATGGCGAGCCTTCAGGCAAGGGCGACTGGCTTGACATTGGCTTGAGAAAAGTTTCCAGCCCAGGGGGTCTTTCCCAACTAGGTTGGAAAATCGGCCCAAATCAGATAGTAGGCTCAGTATTAATTTCTCGAGAAACTAATGCCATTCTCAACGACCAAGCAAACCGAGAAGGCATTGTAGAAAATAGCGCTTTCTTTCAGTTACGTACCTTCTTACTGAAGGTCATTGAGACCTTTGAGACGCTTGTACAAAAAGATGCTAGTAGCGATGGGAAGCTAGACCTATCTACTGAGCTCGCAAGAATCTTAAGCAAATCAAACGAAGACGTAGAAAATGCAATAGAGGACCTGAAAAAGACCGTTTCCTCTATAAGTCGCAAGAAAAAAAAACAAGAAAAAATCACTATCCCCATCTCAACTCGTGGCTCAACGACTAAGCCATCTTGAAGCACTTAGACACAAGCAAAGTCAGGCGGAACAAGAATATTTAGATGCATTGCGCGCAGAGAAGAAGGAACTAGAAGAACAAAAAAAACACACTTTCAAACTTGGCGTCGATTGGCATTCTAACAATCAGCTTCGGGCATGAAGTCCGACAGCACTCTGGATTTGCTCTAAATGGGTCTACTCGAGCACTGGCATATTTAGAAAAACTAGACAATCCTGATGGCCTATTAGACGACCCTATAGATTGCATTCAAATTGCTAAAGACGGGGCCAAGTATGTAGACAATTTCTCAAGATTTGCCATTGAGAATATTAAGCCTGACAAGCGCACGCGGAAAAAGGTACATATCCCAGGCGTATTTAAATATGTATTTGAAATATTTTCCGTCACGCTTGACAAAATGGGAGTTTCGTCTGAGATAAACATTCACACGGACGGAGCTGCCTATGAAGTTTATGCGTTTGAAATAGACTGGGAAAGCATAGTCATAAACTTTATGACCAACTCAATCTGGGCTATTGAAGCACAAAAGCAACGCCAAAAATCAACTATCCGTGTTGACCTATATGAAACTGATGGTGAAATCACGGTCATTTACTCAGACTCAGGAATTGGCTTAGAAGCCGGTACTGAGGAGTCGATATTTATACCGATGAATAGCGGTAAGCGAGATGGCCGCGGGAATGTTATCGGAACCGGCATGGGCCTCTCTATAGTCAAAACTCATGTCGACGATCATATGCTTGGATCTATTAGTGCGAAAGCGCATAGTGACTTAGGTGGGGCTGAGTTCACTATCAAAGTCCCTGTTAGAGGAAAAAATAAATGACAAACAAGGAAATAGTTCTTTTCATTGACGATGAAAAAATGTCAAGAACCCTTTATCGAGGCACTTTGCAAGATATTTATGGCGACGAATATGACGTGTTCGCTATAGAGCCATCCCCCACCATCTCTGACATGTTAGCTACAATTGAAAAATTCGAGAGAGTAGTTTCAATTGTTATAGATGAAAAACTACATGTCGAAGTGGGTGCCGATTACAAGGGCTCACAGCTTGTCACAGCTATACGCTTGCTAGACGCAAAACTTCCTTTATATATACTAACCAGTGAAATGGGGCTGATTGAGCCTCCATTTGGCTCGGTTGAATATATAATTGACAAAAGCAGGATTGAGCAGCCTGCTTACAAGGAAGAATGCTCCATCCTAATGCGTCGCCACACTAACTCTTTCAATGAAATAAAGTCTGCTAGAAATATTCGCTTTAATGAACTACTTAAAAAATCCATAGAAGATAGTCTTTCGCCCGAAGAGGTAGAAGAATACAACGCTCTAGATTTTCTGCGGGTACGCCAAGTACTGACCACAGAGGCGATAGTCCCTTCTGAGGAACTGAGCAAACAAGAACAACTGCTTGCAGAAATTGAAAAGCAACTGAAACAATTGGGTGGCGAATAACGTTATGTTTTTCCCCAAACTATCCCGCCGCAAAATCGAAGATTATTACAGCAATCGCAAAAACTTTTATGCCGATTACAGATCAAATTATGAAAAGATTTCTGAGGACTGCCAACAGCGATGTGTTTACTGTGACATATCAGTAGCCGAGCATGGCGGCGACGAAATGCATCTAGATCACTTCCGCCCTCAAGAACACTTTGACGAATTATCTACGCACCCATACAACCTACACCTATCTTGCCCTAAGTGTAATGGACTAAAGACTTCTGATTGGCCTTGCTCCAAAGAAGATGGCGCTCTGACCTTTATAGGAAAAATTGGCTACATTGATCGATTTGAGCGCCATATTGATGAGTTCTTAAAGGTGGAAGACACAGGCCACATCACCGCATTAGCTGGTCCGGTGGAGTACATGATAAAAAAAATGCACTTAAACCGAAGCAGTAGGGTTAACATCAGAAGAAAGCGACTCATAGAGCATAGGAAAACACGCACATTAGAGGGCATTCTACGCCTCACCCAATCTCTGACCACAGCAGAGGTCGAAGGGCGGCTAACTAAAGAGCAGGCATTAGAGAGACGCAAACAGATAGATGCGCTCCTGCTTAGCTATTCACAGCTTTGAAAACCGACACCTAAAGCTATCAAACTCTACTCCAGCGAATAGGTAGATAGTTTGAAAAGGATATTTTTAGGGGTAGCTGGATTTTCCTCCCCTAAAAATAACTATTTAATACCCCCCGGTGTCAGGATAGTTGTCGCCTCGCCAGATTTACCTGAAACCAGACTCCGGGGGCGGAAAGAGAGCCGTTGTGCCGTACTATTCCTCTGAGCGCAAAGCCGAACGTATGCGATCCATAAACCCC
>NZ_JAHTBI010000149.1 GCF_019168305.1 Pseudomonas aegrilactucae | reverse complement strand
GGGGGAGCGAGCGGCGGGCAGCATCAGCCCGCGCCGATCATACACAGCCGTTCCTGAACGCGCACCTGTAGGCAAAAATCCGGCGCATGTGCCTATGGCCCCTGACACCCGGCAGAAGCTGTTCATTGTCGATTGAGCCGCGCGCCCACGCCCTCCCCCACTGCGATGCGCTTGCCGCCCTGTTGCCCCACCTCCGGTGCCTGCCCGTCACGCTGCTTGCCCTGTCGCGCCTGCCCTATCAGCCGCCCAATCAGCGGCCCCTCCGGCAGGTGGCGCCAGAAGCGGCCCGGCATGTGCTGGCGCATGGCGTCGGGGTTGACCCGTGCCGGGTTGAACGTGTGCCGATAATAGGTGCGCCACAGTTCGGCACCCGGGTCGTCGGCATGGCATGCCCATTGGCGCCAGACCTCGGGGCAATGACGGTGATAGTCCAGTACCTGGCCATCAAAGCGGATACCGTCGCGTGGCGTGGCGATCAACCAGCGTTGCTGGCCGAGGCGGTCGGCAAAGTGACTGCTGGCGCTTTCAAGAATGTCGTGGGCCGGCTCGTGAAATGCCACCAGGTCAAGTTGCAGCTGTTCGGCCAATGCCGGCGGCAGCGGCACGAAGCGCACGAAGGCATGCAGGTGATGGGCTTCGCGGCTGACCTGCTTGATCCGCCGCTGCAGCTCGCTGCCCAGGCGATCACCCGCCAGCATGGCGGTACGGTCACCATGGGCAACGCGCCAGAGCACTTCATACAGCAGGTTCCAACGTTGCTCGCCACGGTAGCGCGCCGCCTGCTCCAGTTGCGCCAGCAAGGTCGCCGGCACCCGCGTGCGAAATGGCCCAGGGCCTTGCGGCAAGGGGGCCGGCACGGCCAGCAGGTCGAGCATCGGGCCACTCGACCACACCACCGCGGTAGGCTCGATACCATGGCCCAGCAGCACGCGAGCCTGGTCACGCCAGGTGCCGAAGTGGTCGTCACACTCCAGCGCGATCATCCCCACAACCCCATCTGCACCGGGGCCTGCGGCTCACGCAGGCGTGCATGCAGCAGGCTGCTGCGCATCTCGGCCAATGGCGGCCGATAGTCGCAGGTGACAATGAACGGGCGTGCCTTGTCCAGTACGCAGCGCAGCTGGATGAGGTCGTCATAGCGGATGCGCCGCTCGCGCCGCAGTGCCACCAGGCGTTGCACGCTGCGCAGTCCGATGCCCGGAATGCGCGCCAGCAACGCAGGTTCGGCACGGTTCACATCCAGCGGGAACACGTCGCGATTGGCCAATGCCCACGCAAGCTTGGGGTCGATGTCCAGCGCCAGGTTGCTCGACTGGGTCAGCAGTTCGCCGGCCTTGTAACCGTAGCCGCGCATGAGAAAATCGGCCTGGTACAGCCGGTGCTCGCGCAACAGCGGTGGCGCCGCCAGCGGCACGCTGCTGGGGCTGTCGGGGATCGGGCTGAAGGCCGAATAGTACACGCGCCGCAGGCCATAGCCCTGGTACAGCGATTCGGCATTGTGCAGGATGGTGCTGTCGTCGGTGGCGTCGGCGCCCACGATCATCTGGGTGCTCTGCCCCGCCGGGGTGAAGCGCGGCGCATTGACCTCGCCCGCCACGGCCTGCTGGCCGCGGTGAATGGTGCCCATGGCCTGGCGAATGGTCCTCACCTGTTTTTCCGGCGCCAGGCGCTGCAGGCCTGCTTCGGTGGGCAGCTCGATGTTCACGCTCAGGCGGTCGGCCAGGCGGCCGGCCTCCTCGATCAGCAGCGGGTCGGCGTCGGGTATCGTCTTGAGGTGGATGTAGCCGCGAAACTGGTGCTCTTCGCGCAGCAGTTGGGCCACGCGGATCAGTTGCTCCATGGTGTAGTCGGCGGAGCGAATGATGCCCGAGCTCAGGAACAGCCCGCTGATGCAGTTGCGCCGGTAGAAGTCCAGGGTCAGGCGCACCACCTCCTCGGGGGTGAAGCGCGCCCGGGGCACGTTGCTGGAGCGGCGGTTGACGCAGTACTGGCAGTCGTACAGGCAGAAGTTGGTCAGCAGTACCTTGAGCAGCGAAACGCAGCGCCCATCGGGGGTGTAGCTGTGGCAGATACCCATGCCGTCGGTGGCGCCCAGCCCTTCACGCCCGCGCGAGCTGCGCTTGGGCGCGCCGCTGCTGGCGCACGAGGCATCGTACTTGGCGGCGTCGGCGAGGATGCCGAGCTTGGCGATGAGCTGCATGGGGAATACCTCTGTACTGATTATCCATACAGTATTCCGAGACAGGCCTGCGCGCAAGGGCCGGTATCACTGCACTTTCATACCCAAAGGCAAAAGGCGCCTGATACACGCTCGCCCTCGACTTGTTCTTTGCGGGCAGTGCGTTGACTAACTGCTGCTCACCTTTGGGCCCGGGTTCATCTCGCGAGAAAACGTTCGCCGATACTCAGAGGGCGACGTACCTAAATGAAGGCCGAATTGTTGCCTCAACGATAACGGCGTTCCAAAACCCGCCTCCGAGGCAACGCACTCGATAGGCAAGTCCGTCGTTTCCAACAGCGCTTGCGCTCTGACTACGCGTTGAGCATTCAACCATTTTGAGACGGTAGCACCCGTGGCGTCTCGGAATCGCCGAGTAAACGTACGCCTGCTCATTTTCGCCCTGTCTGCCAGCACGTCGAGCGAAAGATCACTGGAAAGGTGCTTGCGCGCCCATGCCAGTACATCAGACAAATGAGTTTCACTGGATAGCTGCGGCACAGGGTGCTCAACGTATTGCGCTTGGCCTCCCTGCCTGTGCGGCGGCGTCACCAGCATCTTTGCAGTACGATTCGCCACGTCAGCACCGAGCCGCTGACGCACCAGGTGAAGGCAGCAATCGATTGCCGCGACGGTGCCTGCGGAGGTCACTATATTACCGTCACTGACGTAGAGCACTTCAGGCCTGAAACGAACCTCAGGAAAGCGCCGTGCAAACTCCTCCCGGGCTGCCCAGTGAGTGGTTGCCTGCTTCCCATCAAGTAGCCCCGCATCTGCGAGCACGAATGCTCCCAGACATAACCCGACTATGAGCGTGCCCTGGGCATTGGCGAGTTGGAGGGCGTTCACAAGCTGTGCAGATGCAGCAACCGACTGATCGCCCCACGCTGGAATGATGATGACTTCAGATGCCTCCATCAGTTCAAGGCCGTGAGTGACCGCCAAGCCAATGCCTTGATCGCTACTCACCATTCCCGGTGTCTCTGCGCAGTAGCTGACCTCGTAATGGGGTTCACCGGGGGCCGATTGCGCGGTCCCCAGCACGACGCCTGGCACAGAAAGGTGGAACAGGCTTACGCCGTTGAACGCTAGGACGGCAACACGTATGGATTGCATCTGGCTACCTCGGACTGGCTCTACCGTGGCCCAATTTTATCGAATTCTGTCATTCAGGCCACTATCTGACTGCAAGGCATTCAGCAAAAATAGTGTCATCGGTGAATCAACAGGATTAATCACATGAACTTCAAAACCCTTCCTCTGACGCTAAGCATCGTTTTTGTTGCAGCCAGCACCCACGCATTCGCAAGCGCTGAAGCCCCTGTCGCATCCCACAAAGTAGACTTTCAGCAAGTGCGTAACGCAACGGTGAAAATCACTTATGGTGGTACGACCTTCCTGATCGATCCAATGCTGGCCAAGAAGGGCGCTTACCCTGGTTTTGAAAACACCTACCGCAGCAACTTGCGCAATCCATTGGTTGATCTGACCGAATCGCCTGCTAATGTGATCTCGGGCATCGATGCTGTCATCGTCACTCATACACATCTTGATCACTGGGACGATGCAGCACAGAAAGCGTTGCCTAAAGATATCCCCTTGTTTACCCAGCATGAAGAAGATGCCCAGTTGATTCGCTCACAGGGTTTCAGGAATGTGCGCGTATTGACGAATGACGCTGAATTCGGCGGCGTCAAAATCACCAGGACCGGTGGTCAGCACGGCACAGACGAAATGTATGCCGCCCCCACCCTCCCCAAACTCCTTGGCGAAGCCATGGGCTTAGTGTTTCAAGCCCCGGGCTACAAGACCCTCTACCTTGCTGGCGACACTGTATGGCGTGAAGAAGTCGATCAGACCATTGAGAAATATCACCCCGACGTCATCGTACTCAATGCAGGGAAAGCAAAAATTTCCGGGTACGAGGGATCGATCATCATGGGTGAGGAAGATGTCCTTCGAGCATCCCAGGTCGCAAAAAACGCCCACATCGTCGCCGTTCATATGGACGCAATTAATCACATGTCCCTGACGCGCGAAGCGCTGCGCACTTATATCAAGAAACACGGCATCGAACGTCGCGTGGATATTCCAGAAGACGGCGCTTCACTTGAGTTCTGATTAAACCCTGTTGGTAGAAAGCAAAAGCCGGGGCGGTATAC
>NZ_JAHTBI010000148.1 GCF_019168305.1 Pseudomonas aegrilactucae | reverse complement strand
GAGCACCTGCAGGCGGCGCAGCGTGATGGCCAGGGCGCCATCCTGATGGCCCTGCACTTCACCACCCTGGAGATCGGCGCGGCCTTGCTCGGCCAGGAACACACCATCGACGGCATGTACCGCGAGCACAAGAACCCGTTGTTCGATTATGTGCAGCGCCGTGGGCGTGAGCGGCACAACGCCGACTCGCTGGCGGTGGAGCGCGAGGATGTGCGCGGCATGCTCAAGCTGCTGCGTGCGGGGCGGGCGATCTGGTACGCGCCGGACCAGGACTATGGCGCCAAGCAGAGCGTGTTCGTGCCGCTGTTCGGCATCGAGGCGGCCACCGTGACGGCCACTACCAAGTTTGCCCGGCTGGGGCGGGCGCGGGTGATTCCGTTCACCCAGCAGCGCCTGGCGGACGGCAGCGGCTACCGGCTGGTGATCCATGCGCCGCTGGAGGACTTCCCGGGGGAGAGCGAAACGGCCGATTGCCTGCGCATCAACCAGTGGATCGAACAGGCGCTGCAGGAGAGCCCCGAGCAGTACCTGTGGGCGCATCGGCGCTTCAAGTCGCGTCCGCCAGGG
>NZ_JAHTBI010000147.1 GCF_019168305.1 Pseudomonas aegrilactucae | reverse complement strand
TGCGCTACCGCTGGGACAAGGTGGGCCGCTTGATCGGCCTGGAAAACGAGAACACCAGCAAGGCGAAATTTCAGTACGACCCGGTCGGTCGGCTGTTGCAGGAGAGCGGTTTCGACGGCCTGACCACGCGCTACCAGTACGATCCGCACAGGGGTCGCCTGGCCTCGACACAGGTGGGGCAGCGCCGCATCGACCTGCGTTTCGACCCCATGGGCCGGTTGGCCGAGCGTACCGCCAGCCTGGGTGACCAGTCGCAGACCGAACGCTTTGCCTATGACGGCAACGGCAAGCTGATCCAGGCGATCAACGCCGCGAGCACGCTGCAGTGGTTCCACGACGAGGCGGGCAATCTGACCCGCGAGCACCAGCACTATCTGGCCACCGGTACGCCGATGGTCGCGGTGTGGGCGCATGAATACGACGCGCTCAACCAGCGCATCGCGACCGTGCGCCCGGATGGGCACAAGGTCAGTTGGCTGACCTATGGCAGCGGCCATCTGCTGGGCATGAAGCTCGATCATCACGAAATGCTCAGCTACGAGCGCGACGACCTGCACCGCGAGGTGGTACGGCATCAGGGCAACCAGTTGATGCAGACCCAGGCCTGGGACCCGGCCGGGCGGCTACAGGAGCAGTTGCTGGGCAGTCACGAGGGTACGTCCACCTTGCTCAAGCGTCAGTACCAGTACGATGCCGCTGGGCAACTGACCGATATCCACGACAGCCGGCGCGGTCATCTGGCCTACCAGTACGATCCGGTGGGGCGGCTGTTGCAGGCGACCAGTCGTTTGGGGGTGGAGACCTTCGCGTTCGACCCGGCGGGCAACCTGCTGGACGACAAGGCCCACCAGATCAATCGTCCGCTGGAGCAGGACCCCAAGCGCAATCGATTGATGGACAACCTGCTGCGCGAGTATGCCGGTACGCACTACAGCTATGACGAGCGCGGCAACCTCATCAACCGGCTGCACAACGGCGTACGTGCGCAGTTCACCTGGGACCTGTTCGATCGGCTGAGTAGTTACAGCGATGACAAGCTCAAGGTGGAGTACAGCTACGACCCGCTTGGTCGTCGGTTGCACAAGCACTCGATTGCACATTACTGGAACAAGCCGCAGGCCGGCACGGGCTGGAACCAGCTGGAGCGGGCCAGGCGCCAGCGCGAGCTGGAGTGCGGTTTTACGCTGTTTGGCTGGGACGGCGACACGCTGGCGTGGGAAAGCTCACCGCCGCGTGATGAGGGCGATACCGGGCGCACGGTGCACTACCTGTATGAGCCGGGCAGCTTTGTGCCGGTGGCGCAGGCCCTGCGCAAGGGGCCGGTGCGGTTGCACAAGCAACCTGACTGGAGCCAGCGCAGCTACGACTTCGACCAGGATCCGTTGTGGCAAACGCAAATGGAACCGCAGGCGTTGGATGCGATTGCGTGGTATCAGTGCGATCACCTGGGCACGCCGATGGAGCTGACCGACCACAATGGCGAGGTGGCGTGGACGGCGCAGTACAAGGCGTGGGGTGAGGTACGAGAGGAGCGCTCGGGTTGGGCGAAGCAGATTGGGCT
>NZ_JAHTBI010000146.1 GCF_019168305.1 Pseudomonas aegrilactucae | reverse complement strand
ACGATGCGGCCGGGCAACTGACCGATATCCAAGACAGCCGGCGCGGTCACCTGGCCTACCAGTACGATCCGGTGGGGGCGGCTGTTGCAGGGCGACCAGTCGTTTGGGGGGTGGAAACCTTCGCGTTCGATCCGGCTGGCAACCTGCTGGATGACAAGGCGCAGCAGATGCAGCGTCCGCTGGACCAGGACCCCAAGCGCAACAGGTTGATGGACAACCTGCTGCGTGAATATGCCGGTACGCACTACGCCTACGACGAGCGCGGCAACCTCATCAATCGGCTGCACAACGGCGTACGTGCGCAGTTCACCTGGGACCTATTCGATCGGCTGAGTAGTTACAGCGATGACAAGCTCCAGGTCGACTACAGCTACGACGCGCTTGGCCGTCGTTTGCACAAACACTCGGTTGCGCATTACTCGAACAGGGCGCAGGCCGGCACGGGCTGGAATCAGCTGGAGCGGGCCAAGCGTCAGCGCGAGCTGGAGTGCGGTTTTACGCTGTTTGGCTGGGACGGCGACACGCTGGCGTGGGAAAGCTCACCGCCGCGTGATGAGGGCGATACCGGGCGCACGGTGCATTACCTGTATGAGCCCGGCAGTTTCGTACCGGTGGCGCAGGCGCTGCGCAAAGGGCCGGTGCGGCTGCACAAGCAACCTGACTGGAGCCAGCGCAGCTACGACTTCGACCAAGATCCGTTGTGGCAAACGCACATGGAACCACAGGCGTTGGATGCGATTGCGTGGTATCAGTGCGATCACCTGGGCACGCCGATGGAACTGACCGACCACAATGGGGCGGTGGCGTGGACGGGGCAGTACAAGGCGTGGGGTGAGGTACGAGAGGAGCGCTCGGGCTGGGCGAAGCAGATTGGGCT
>NZ_JAHTBI010000145.1 GCF_019168305.1 Pseudomonas aegrilactucae | reverse complement strand
CCCCCGGTGTCAGGATAGTTGTCGCCTCGCCAGATTTACCTGAAACCAGACTCCGGGGGCGGAAAGAGAGCCGTTGTGCCGTACTATTCCTCTGAGCGCAAAGCCGAACTGCTCAAGATGCTGAGTCCTCCACTCAACCTGACGATGGCCGAAGTCGCTAGGCGCGAGGGCGTTACTGAAATGTCGCTGTATACCTGGCGCAAACGAGCCAGTGCCGAAGGATGTGTGGTGGTGACCGATCCCAAACACCCGACCGAGAGTTGGTCGGCAGAAATGAAATTCGCGGCTGTCACCGAATGTGCCAGCTTGTCCGAGATTGAACTGGGTGAATACTGCCGTCGCAAAGGCTTGTATCCCGAGCAGATTGCTGCCTGGCGGCAAGCCTTCCTGAGTGGGATGGCCCCTCAAAAAGCGCAGCCCAAGGTTGATCGGGAGCAGGCCCGTCAGGATCAGAAACGTATTAAACAGCTTGAGCGCGAACTGCGCCGTAAGGATAAGGCGCTGGCTGAAACAGCCGCGTTACTGGTGCTGCGAAAAAAGCTCAACGACTACTGGGGAGTAGACGACGAGGACAATTGACCGCTCTGCCGGAACGGCAACTGCTGGTGGCGTGGCTGACAGAGGCGATCAATACCGGCGCTCGAAAATCGATGGCGTGCCAAGAAGTTGGATTGACGCTCAGAACGTTGCAGCGTTGGACTCAAACGGAAGAGGTGGTGGCGGATGCGCGTACTACTACAGTTCGCACAACCCCGCCCAATGCGCTGAATGAGCATGAGCGAATAGCGATTCTCAACCTGTGCAACAGCGCTGAGTATGCTCACTTGCCACCCAGCCAGATCGTGCCGAGGCTGGCCGATAAGCAGATCTACGTAGGCTCGGAGTCAACGTTCTATCGTGTGCTTCGAGCTGCCGGGCAGAGGCAGCACCGAGGACGCGCTCAGCGTCCTGGACGTAATGCCGAGCCAACCACGCATGCGGCTCATGCACCAAATCGTGTGTGGTCGTGGGACATCACGTACTTGCCGTCTTCGGTGCGTGGAAAGTACTACTACCTGTACCTGATCGAGGATATTTACAGCCGCAAGAGCGTCGGCTGGGAGGTGCATGAGGATGAGGACGGCGCCAAGGCCGCAGTGTTGCTGCAAAGGAGCGTGATCAGCGAACAATGCCTGAGAGAGCCTCTGGTACTGCACTCGGACAACGGCGCGCCGATGAAGTCGACCACGTTGCTGAGCAAGATGTATGAGTTAGGCATTACGCCATCAAGGGGCCGACCGCGTGTCAGCAATGACAATCCGTATTCGGAGGCTCTTTTCAGAACGCTGAAGTACTGTCCGCAATGGCCGACCAAGGGTTTCGAGACCTTGGATGCTGCAAGATGCTGGGTGCGTGATTTTATCCGTTGGTACAACCACGAACACCGGCACAGCCGGATCCGCTTCGTCACACCGGCAGAGCGTCATCGTGGTCAGGATAGGCAAATCCTTGCCCTGCGCCATGAGCTGTATGAACAAGCTCGAAGCAGGAACCCAGAGCGATGGTCAGGACGCACTCGTAACTGGGAGCCAATTGGTACGGTGCTGTTGAACCCTGATCGGGATCAACAGCACGCGAAGCAAGCCGCATAGCTGGATGGTTGACGCGACAACTACCTTGAAAAA
>NZ_JAHTBI010000144.1 GCF_019168305.1 Pseudomonas aegrilactucae | reverse complement strand
TCTCGGTGAGCAGCACCAGGGGTTCGTCGGCGCGGACGGTGGTAGCGAGGGAAAAGAGGCTGACGAGCACGACGAGCAAGCGTGTGAACATAGGATGGACCCATTCCCTGGCGATGTGCCTGCATTACCTTAACAGCAATTAGCTATGCGGTGGCCTGGCGGGCCCCTTCGCTGGCAAGCCAGCTCCCACAGGGTTTTCTGTGGGAGCTGGCTTGCCAGCGAAGGGCCGCAAGGCGGCCCAGGTATTTCAGCGCACGCAGATCCCGCGCTGTGCCATGTAGGCCTTGGCCTCAGGCACGGTGTACTCGCCAAAGTGGAAGATACTCGCCGCCAGCACCGCGCTGGCGTGCCCTTCCAGAATGCCGTCGGCCAGGTGCTGCAGGTTGCCCACACCCCCCGAGGCAATCACCGGAATGCCCAGCGCATCGCTGATCGCGCGGGTCACGCCCAGGTCGAAGCCGCTCTTCATGCCGTCCTGGTCCATGCTGGTGAGCAGGATCTCGCCGGCGCCCAGGCCTTCCATCTTCTTCGCCCACTGCACCGCGTCCAGCCCGGTAGGCTTGCGCCCGCCATGGGTGAAGATCTCCCAGCGCGGGGTTTCACCCGGCCCCGAGACCTTCTTGGCATCGATCGCGACCACGATGCACTGCGAACCGAAATGCTGCGCCGCCTCGCCCACGAACTCGGGGTTGAACACCGCCGCGGTATTGATCGAGACCTTGTCGGCACCGGCATTGAGCAGGTTGCGGATGTCCTGCACGGTGCGCACGCCACCGCCCACGGTCAGCGGAATGAACACCTGGCTGGCCATGCGTTCCACGGTATGCAGCGTGGTGTCGCGGCCATCGACGCTGGCGGTGATGTCGAGAAAGGTGATTTCGTCGGCACCCTGCTCATCGTAGCGACGGGCGATCTCTACCGGGTCACCCGCATCGCGGATGTTCTCGAACTTGACGCCCTTGACCACCCGGCCGTTGTCGACGTCCAGGCAAGGGATGATGCGTTTGGCCAGCGCCATGACGGTCTCCTCAGCCTTGGTAGCTGTCGCAGAAGGCTTGCGCCTCGGCCACATCCAGGGTGCCTTCGTAGATCGCGCGGCCGGTGATGGCGCCGATGATCCCCGGCGCCTTGGCGTCGAGCAGGGCCTTGATGTCGCCCAGGTTGTGGATACCGCCCGAGGCGATCACCGGGATCCGGGTAGCAGCGGCCAACGCGGCGGTGAACGGCACGTTGCAGCCTTGCATCATGCCGTCCTTGGCGATGTCGGTGTAGACGATCGCAGAGACGCCATCGGCCTCGAAACGCTTGGCCAGGTCGATCACCTGCACCGAGCTGACTTCAGCCCAGCCGTCGGTGGCGACGAAACCGTCCTTGGCGTCCAGGCCCACGATCACCTTGCCGGGAAACGCCCGGCAGGCCTCGGCGACGAACTCGGGCTCCTTGACTGCCTTGGTGCCGATGATCACGTAGCTCACGCCGGCCTTGACGTAGTGTTCGATGGTTTCCAGCGAGCGAATGCCGCCACCGATCTGGATCGGCAGGTTCGGGTAGCGCCTGGCGATCGCAGTGACCACCTCGCCATTGACCGGCTGGCCTTCGAAGGCGCCGTTCAGGTCGACCAGGTGCAGGCGGCGGCAGCCACCCTCGACCCACTTGGCGGCCATGCTCACCGGGTCATCGGAAAATACCGTGGAATCTTCCATGCGGCCTTGGCGCAGGCGTACGCAAGCACCGTCCTTGAGATCGATAGCGGGGATAATCAGCATCTGGGAAACCTGTCTATTCGGTAAACAGTGAGCTCGGGAAGTCAGTTCTTCTCGAGCGACCACAAGTCGCTTTCGATGCTGTCGAACCTCTCCTTGAGGTGCGCCTGCACATCGAAAATCGCCCTGTTGTAGTAGTGCGGTGCAATCTCTTTGCTGAACAGCTCCAGCACTTCGGCGACCTCGAACGAGCCCAGTTGCAGCTCGAAACGGTCTTCCAGGAAGCGCTTGAGTGTGGCCAGCGCCTCGCGCTCTTCATCGGGCGCGAGGGTGAGAATCGGCCGCTTGGCGCGGGACTTGCCCATTACCAGCGGCCATCCCACGCGGCGAAGTTCTGCAACAGCTGCAGGCCATGGGTATGGCTCTTCTCCGGGTGGAACTGCACGGCAAAGCGCGAGCCCTCGGCCAGTGCCGCAGCGAAGTCGACACCGTAGTGACCGCGGCCTACCACCTGCGCCGGCTTGCCGGCGGTGACGTAGTAGCTGTGCACGAAGTAGAAACGCGCGCGGTCGGGGATGTCGTGCCACAGCGGGTGATCGACCGCCTGGCTCACTTCGTTCCAGCCCATGTGCGGCACCTTCAGGTGCTCGCCGTCTTCATGCAGGTTCTTGCCGAAGAAGCGCACATTGCCCGGGAACAGGCCGATGCAGTCGACACCGTCGTTCTCTTCGCTGTGCTCGAGCAAGGCCTGCATGCCCACGCAGATGCCCAGGAACGGACGGTCCTGGCTGACTTCACGCACCAGGCTGTCGAAGCCCAGGCGGCGAATCTCGGCCATGCAGTCGCGGATCGCGCCCACACCCGGGAACACCACGCGGTCGGCTTCGCGGATCACTGCCGCATCGCTGGTGATGATGACCTTGCCAGCACCCACGTGCTCCAGGGCCTTGGCCACCGAATGCAGGTTGCCCATGCCGTAGTCGATGACGGCGACCGTCTGCATTACAGGCAGCCCTTGGTCGACGGCATCTGCCCGGCCATGCGCTCATCCAGCTCGATGGCCATGCGCAGTGCGCGGCCGAAGGCCTTGAACACGGTTTCGATCTGGTGGTGGGTGTTGTGCCCGCGCAGGTTGTCGATGTGCAGGGAGACGTTGGCGTGGTTGACGAAGCCCTGGAAGAACTCCTGGAACAGGTCGACATCGAAACCGCCCACCGAGGCGCGGGTGTACGGCACGTGCATCTGCAGGCCGGGGCGGCCGGAGAAGTCGATGACCACGCGCGACAGCGCTTCGTCGAGCGGCACGTAGGCGTGGCCGTAGCGACGGATGCCCTTCTTGTCGCCGATGGCCTGGTTGAAGGCCTGGCCCAGGGTGATACCGACGTCTTCGACGGTATGGTGATCGTCGATGTGCAGGTCGCCCTTGCACTCGATGTCCAGGTCGATCAGCCCATGCCGGGCGATCTGGTCGAGCATGTGTTCGAGGAAAGGCACACCGATATCGAATCGGGCCTTGCCGCTGCCATCCAGGTTAATCGAGGCCTTGATCTGGGTTTCCAGAGTATTGCGCTCGACGCTAGCCGTACGTTCGACCATCACCAGCTCCGCAAAATCATTGGGCGAAAAAGGTGTCCATTATAGGCCTAGAAGCGCGCGGCTTGGAACGAAGATGACAGTTGGTGGGGAATTTGCGCCAGCAAAGCCGGCCTCTTCGCTGGCAAGCCAGCTCCCACCGGGTTCAGCGGCGCACACAAAACCCTGTGGGAGCTGGCTTGCCAGCGAAGCTTTTAGTGGAACAGCACCGCCGTCTTCTGCAGGGTCACCCAGATACCCCACGCCAGCGGAATGCCCACCGCCAGCCAGGCCGCAACCACCAGCGGCCGGCTGCCCGGCGCGGCGCTCCACTCCAGCACGGTGGTGCCATTGGCGCCCTTGTCATGCCCCAGCGCCTGCTCGGCCGCCAGTTCGGCATCGGTCATGAAGTACTTGTCGGCCACTGGCCGCACCAGTGCATTGCACAGGAACCCCAGCGCCAGCAGGCCGGCCAGGATGTACAGGGTCATGTCATACGCCGCCGCGCGCTCCACGCCCAGCGCCAGCTGGTACTCGCGCAGGTAGGTGATCAGCACCGGCCCCAACACCCCCGCCGCCGCCCAGGCGGTCAGCAGGCGACCGTGGATGGCACCGACCATCTGCGTGCCGAACAGGTCGGCCAGGTACGCCGGCACCGTGGCAAACCCGCCACCGTACATCGACAGGATGATGCAGAACGCCGCCACGAACAGCGCGATATTGCCCAGGTGGCCCATGTTCGGGATCAGCGCATACAGCGCCACGCCCAGCGCAAAGAAGGCAAAGTAGGTGTTCTTGCGCCCGATGTAGTCGGAGAACGACGCCCAGAAGAAGCGCCCGCCGATGTTGAACAGGCTGAGCAGGCCGGTGAAGCCAGCCGCAATCGCCGCGATCTGGCCCAGTTGCACCGCATCCAGCTGGCTGAAGCTCAGGTCGTTGCCCAGCAGCTTGCCGGCGAACACTTCCTGCAAGAGCGGCGAGGCCATGCCCAGAATGCCGATGCCCGCCGACACGTTCAGGCACAGTACCAGCCAGATCAGCACGAACTGCGGGGTTTTCCACGCCACACTGACGTGCACGTGGCGATGGGTGATCATCGCGTTGCTGGCCTTTTTCTGGGGCGCGATCCAGCCTGCCGGCTTCCAGCCGGTGGGCGGCACGCGGTAGGCCAGTGCGCCACCAAGCATGAACACGAAGTAGATCAGCGCCATCACCACGAAGCTCTGCCACACGCCCACGCCATCAGGCCCGGCGAAGTGGCCCATCAGGGCGGCGGCCAGCGGTGCACCCACCATCGCGCCGCCACCAAAGCCCATGATCGCCATGCCGGTGGCCATGCCGCGCTTGTCCGGGAACCACTTGATCAGGGTCGAGACCGGCGAGATGTAGCCCAGGCCCAGCCCGATGCCGCCGATCACGCCGCTGCCCAGCCACATCAGCCAGAGCTGGTGGGTGTACACGCCCAGCGCCGAAATCAGCAGACCGCCGCACCAGCACAGGGTCGAGACCACGCCGGCCTTGCGCGGCCCCGCATGCTCCAGCCAGCCACCCCAGATCGCGGCCGAACAGCCAAGGAAAACGAAGAACAGCGTGTAGATCCAGCTCAGCATCGAGATCGGCCAGTCGCACTCGCTGGTGAACAGGCGCGCCACAAAGCTCATGTCCGGCGCACACGCCACCGGCGCGCTGATGCCGATGGCCTGCGACAGCGGCAGCCAGAACACCGAAAAACCGTAGGCCATGCCGATGCACAGGTGGATCGCCAGCGCTGCCGGCGGCACCAGCCAGCGGTTGAAGCCGGCTTTGGCGATGATGCGTTCCTTGGACAGGAAGCCGGGCGTGCTGGCGATGTCGCCCGCCGATTTGCTGCTCATTGTCGTTTTCCCCTCGTGATGTGAATGTTCCACAAGTCAGGCACGACACCAGCGACTTTGGCTGCCGGCGGCAGCGCGTCGTTTGTGTGGGCGGCGCACCCTGGCGCGACAAATGGCCGCAGCGGGACCTGAGAACGGCGCAAGAGTAGCATTTGCCGCGACGACTGGAATCAGACTGATATCGCGATTTTTGCCATGGCTGATCTGCCCGACCGATGAACTGCGCGCCGGTTTGTTGTCGAAACCCTGGCCGTGTCGAGCCCGTGACACCTGTGCAGGGCTATACTCTGCGGCTGAATTTTACCTATCGGACTACAAGGACTCGCCCATGAAAGCGTTCGGCAAAATCCTGGGGCTGGTGGTTCTCGGGTTGTTGCTGATCATTGTGGCGCTGGGCTTTGCCCTGACCCACCTCTTCGATCCCAACGACTACAAAGACGAGATCCGCCAGCTGGCACGCGACAAGGCCCACGTCGAGCTGACGCTCAACGGCGACATCGGCTGGAGCCTGTTCCCGTGGCTGGGACTGGAACTGCACGAGGCGAGCATCGCCACGTTGAACAACCCCAAGGTGCCGTTCGCCGACCTGCAGATGCTTGGCCTGTCGGTGCGCGTACTGCCGCTGCTGCGCCGCGAGGTGCAGATGAGCGACGTGCGCGTCGAAGGCCTGAACCTGACCCTGGCCCGCGACGAGCACGGCCACGGCAACTGGGAAGACATCGGCAAGCCGCTGCCGGCCAGCCCCCCCGCACCCGCCGAAGGCAGCGCGCCGGCACCTGCACCCGGCGAGGCGCCGGCCAAGCCGGCAGTCGATCGCCCGGTAAAACTGGACATCGACAGCCTCACGGTGAACAACGCCAAGGTGCAGTACAGCGATGCCAAGAGCGGCCAGACCTTCAGTGCCGAAAGCATCCAGCTGAGCACCGGTGCGGTCCACGAAGGGGTCAACATCCCGCTGAAGATGACCGCCTTCTTCAGCGCCGGCCAGCCCGTGCTGCGTGCGCGCACCGAGCTCAACGGCGAACTGCGTTTCGACCGCAGGCTCAAGCGCTACCAGTTCGAAGACATGAAGCTCAGCGGCGAAGCCTCCGGCGAGCCGCTGCAAGGCAAGACCCTGACCTTTGCCGCACAGGGCCAACTGCTGGTCGACCTGGCCGCCAACGTCGCCCAATGGAACGGTCTGAAGCTGTCGGCCAACCAGTTGCGCGCACTTGGCGAGCTCAGCCTGCGTGACCTGAACAGCGAGCCCAAGCTCAGCGGCGGCCTGTCCATCGCCCAGCTCGACCTGCGCACCTTCCTCGACAGCGTGGGCGTGGCCCTGCCGGCCATGGCCGACGCCGGCACCCTGGGCAAGTTCGAGCTGGTCAGCCGCCTGGAGGGCAGCGCGACCCGCCTGGCCCTGGAAGACCTGGCGGTGAAACTCGACGACAGCACCTTCACCGGCCGCCTGGCGGTGGACGACGTTGCCAAACAGGCGCTGCGCGTGCAGCTCAAGGCCGACACCTTCAACGCCGACCGCTACCTGCCGGCCAAGAGCGAAGCGGCCAGCGGCGCCAAGGCGGCGCGCCAGGCCGAGGTCAAGGGCCAGGAGGCCGGTGCACTGGCCGGCGCCGGCACCACGCCACTGCCGGATGCACCGACCCAGACCGCCTGGAGCACCGACAAGCTGCTGCCGGTGGACCGCCTGCGCGCCCTCGACCTGCAGGCCGACCTGAGCTTCGGCGTGCTCACCCTTGAACAGCTGCCGATCCAGAATGCCGTGCTCAAGGCCAAGGGCCAGGGCGGCCTGATCACCCTGCAGACCCTGCAGGGCGGGCTCTACAACGGCGACTTCGCCACCCAGGGCACGCTGGATGTGCGCCCTGCCGTGCCGCAGATCGGCCTGAAAACCCAGGTCAACCGCGTACCGGTCGAGCACTTCATCAAGAGCCAGACCGACACCCCGCCGGTCAAGGGCCTGCTGACCCTGAGCAGCACCCTCACCGGCAGCGGCAACAGCCAGAAGGCGCTGGTGGAAACGCTCAACGGCAACGCCAGCTTCGTCATCAACAACGGCGTGCTGGTCAATGCCAACCTCGAGCAACAGTTGTGCCAGGGCATCGCCACCCTCAACCGCAAGGCCCTGAGCGGCGAGCCACGGGGCAAGGACACGCCGTTCCAGGAGCTCAAGGGCAGCCTGGTGCTGCGCAACGGCGTGGCCAGCAACCCGGACCTGAAAGTGCGCATCCCTGGCCTGACCGTCAACGGCCAGGGCGACCTGGACCTGCGCGTACTGGGCATGGACTACCGCGTGGGCGTGATCGTGGAGGGCGACAAGCGCGACATGCCCGACCCGGCCTGCCAGGTCAACGAACGCTACGTGGGCCTGGAATTCCCGCTGCGCTGCCGTGGCCCGCTGGAACTGGGGGCCAAGGCCTGCCGCGTGGACAAGGACGGTGTGGGCAAGCTGGCCGGCAAGGTGCTGGGCAACAAGCTCCAGGAAAAACTCGATGAGAAGCTTGGCGACAAGGTAAGCCCCGAGCTCAAAGACGCACTCAAAGGCTTGTTCAAACGATGAATCCCGAGCAGTTTTCCAGCGCCGTGCTGGAATGGTACGACCGTAACGGCCGCCACGACCTGCCCTGGCAACAGGGCATCACCCCGTACCGGGTGTGGGTGTCGGAGATCATGCTGCAGCAGACCCAGGTGAGCACCGTGCTCAACTACTTCGGGCGCTTCATGGAGGCCCTGCCCAGCGTCGAGGCCCTGGCCGCAGCGCCTGAGGACGAAGTGCTGCACCTGTGGACGGGCCTGGGCTACTACACCCGTGCGCGCAATCTGCAGAAGACCGCGAAAATCGTCGTCGAGCAGTATGGCGGCGAGTTCCCGCGTGATGTCGAGCGGCTCACCGAGCTGCCCGGCATCGGCCTGTCCACCGCCGGCGCCATCGCCAGCATCAGCATGGGCCTGCGTGCACCGATCCTGGACGGCAACGTCAAGCGGGTGCTGGCGCGCTACACCGCGCAGGAGGGCTATCCGGGCGAACCGAAGGTGGCCAAGGCGCTGTGGGCCAACGCCGAGCGCTACACGCCGCACAGCCGCGTCAACCACTACACCCAGGCGATGATGGACCTGGGCGCCACGCTGTGCACGCGCAGCAAGCCCAGTTGCCTGCTGTGCCCGCTGGAGCGTGGCTGCGAGGCACACCTGCTCGGCCAGGAGATCCGCTACCCGATCCCCAAGCCGCGCAAGACCCTGCCCCAGCGCAGCACGCTGATGCCGTTGCTGGCCAACGCCGAGGGCGCCATCCTGCTTTACCGGCGCCCGTCCACGGGCCTGTGGGGCGGTTTGTGGAGCCTGCCGGAGCTGGACAGCCTGGACGACCTCGAACACCTGGCCGAGCAGCATGGCGTGCACCTGGGCGCGCCGCGGGCGCTGGACGGCCTGGTGCACACCTTCAGCCACTTCCAGTTGGCCATTCAGCCCTGGCTGGTGCCGGTGACCGTACAGGAGGCCCACGTGGCCGAGGCCGACTGGCTCTGGTATAACCTCGCCACCCCGCCGCGCCTGGGTTTGGCTGCCCCGGTCAAGAAACTGCTCAAACGCGCGGCCGAAGTCTTGAATGCAGGAGAGTCGTCATGACCCGTACCGTAATGTGCCGCAAGTACAAAGAAGAAAAACCTGGCCTGGAGCGCCCGCCGTATCCGGGTGCCAAGGGCCAGGACATTTTCGAACACATCTCGCAGCAGGCCTGGGCCGACTGGCAGAAAGAACAGACCATGCTGATCAACGAGAAACGCCTGAACATGATGAACGCCGAGGACCGCAAATTCCTCCAGGGCGAGATGGACAAGTTCTTCTCCGGCGAGGAATACGAGAAGGCCGAAGGCTACGTGCCGCCTGCCGAATAACCCCGAAAAACCGTAAGCGACGGAATTAATTTAATAATTTTTCAAAAAGTCGTTGACGCAAATCCGAAAAACGCTTTTAATGCGCCCCGTTGCCCAGATAGCTCAGTCGGTAGAGCAGGGGATTGAAAATCCCCGTGTCGGCGGTTCGATTCCGTCTCTGGGCACCACTAATACCGAAAAGCCCCAAGCGAAGTGATTCCTTGGGGTTTTTTATTGCCTGCGAT
>NZ_JAHTBI010000143.1 GCF_019168305.1 Pseudomonas aegrilactucae | reverse complement strand
CCCCGGCCTGCAGCGCAACACCATCCACCGTCTGCAACCCGCTCAACGTGATCGCAGCCGTGGTCGCGACCAGCACCGAATGCTTGAAGTCGCGCTTGGCCAGTTCCTCGGTCACAAACTCACGGGTGGCCAACACCACACTCGGGTCGATCTTGAGTTGCACATTGCTGGCGCTGCTGACCACCAGGTTCATGCGCACCACCTGGGTACGGCCCGAGCCCTGGTTGAGCAGCGGCTTATAGGTAGGCGCACAGTTGGCCACCGCAACCAGATCGCCGTCGGCATCGTACAGCCCCACCTCGCGGATCCAGCGCCCACCGATATCGGCGGGTATCACCTGCTCGGCCACGATGATCGCAGGGTCCTTCTCATCAACCTTGAGCTGATTGAGCGGCGCTCGCCGCCACTCGTTCAGCAGGCTGGTCCAGCTGGCGTCGGGCATCGGCAGCGGCGGGTTGTCCTGACCGCCGGGGCTGGCGTCGCCCACCGCCATGTGTGTAATTTTCCACGGGATGCCCAAGGCATCCGCATTGGCCTGTTTCGCGGCCCCCACCTTGGTCAGGATCGCGTAGAACTGGGAGTTCTGATCAACCATTAGTAAATGTCCAGATAGTCAATGGTGTGTTCTCGCCCACCACGCCCAATGGCGCCGATAACCTCGATGTCAGTCGGTGCGGGCGGGTAGATATCAAGTTCGTCGCCGTCTTGAAGGCCGGCGCCAAGGTAAAGCGAGCCGGTGCTTTCCAGGCTGATGACCAGGCCACTCAGGTGCCGGCTGACCGGCCGGGCGTTGTCGATCAGCCAGGTCAGCTCCTGGTAGGTTTTTTCACTGATGCCCGCGTCGGACACCCCGATCTTGAGCGCGAACGTACCCGGCTGTGCCGGGGGCGCAGCGTCGAACCACTCCTGCACTTCGATCAGGTAGCCAAACGGCTCGACCACCCGACGCAACGCGCCGATCGTGCCCTTGTGGGCATGTACATAGAATGAGGAGCGGATCACCGAGCGCTTGATGGCCTCGGACCAGGTGTCGTCCCAGCGGTCCACCGACCAGGCCCAGGCCAGCTGGTACAGCAGGTGCGCCGGGCAGGTGTCGGGGTTGTACAGCGTGCGCAGGGTGACCTTGAGGTCTTCGTGTGAAGCAGCCTCGACAGCTCGCTCCAACGGCGTGCTGTTGAGCGGCAGGAGGCTTTGCATGTCAGCCCCCTCGCGTCAGGTCGAAACCTGTGCACCAGGCGGCCTGCGCCTTGCTGGGGCGAATGTCGCTCCAGTCCTTCAACTCCACACGGCTCACGCCGGCAATGTGCAATTGCGCATCGATGGCCGAGCGCGAGACCTCCACGCCCAATCGCCGTCGGGGGTTGATCCAGGCCTGCAGGCGACGTTGGCATTCAGCCAGGGTAGCCTCGTTTTCCGGGCCGGTGCCGGCCAGATACAGCACCGCGTCGATGCGGTAAGGCAGGATCTCGGCGCTGCGCACGGTGAGCCGGTCGGCCACCGGGCGTACATCGTCATCGTCAAGCCGGGCATGCACCTGGGCCAGCAGTTCGGGGCTGGCAACGCCGTCGCCTTCAAGACTCAGTACCGTGACCTGCACCACCGCCGGCGACGGGCTTTCCGCCGACGCATCGGCCACCTGTCCGGAGGCATTGCGTGCATGCAAGATGTAGCTGTTGCGCGGCCCGGCGGTAGTCAGCCCTTCGTACACCAGTTGCACCCGCTCACGCAGGGCATCGTCTTCCTCCAGCACCTGCGCCGTTGGCGGCACGCTGCTGGTGTCCTCGGCCTGCACTACCAGCCGGGTCAACTGTACGTTGGCCGCCAACTGGTCCAGATCACTGCCCTGGGCATACGCCAGCAACAGCGCCTTGGCCGCGTCGTTGACTCGCGCCCGGTTGAGCAGCTTGCGGTAAGCGCCCACTTCCAGCAGTTTGGTCACCGGGTCGCTCTCCAGCAGCGCGTCCCAGTTGTCGCCCATGTGCGACCGGAAGGCCGCCAGGTCATCCTGGAAAATCTCTTCGAAATCGAGGTCTTCCAGCACCTGCGGCGCGGGCAGCGCCGATAGATCCACAGTGCTCATGCGGTTACCTCCAGCAATTGGCTGTCACCCAGGTACTGCCCACTCAGTTGCAGGCTGATCTGCCCCCCCACCACGGCCAGCACCCGTACCCGTTGCAGTTGCAGGCGCGGCTCCCAACGGGTAATGGCACGCGCCACTTCGGCCTGCACCGCGCTCTTCCAGCCTTCGTTGACCGGCAGGTCGACGAAACGGCGCAGCTTGCTGCCGTAGTCGGGGCGCATGCGCCGGCTGCCCAGCGGTGTGGTGAGAATGTCTTCGATGGACTGGCGCAGATGCCCGATGCCGGACAGCGTCAGGCCGCTACGGCGATCCATGCCGATCATCGCGGTACCTCCCTTGCCTCAGTGTGTGCAGTAGCCATGATGTCTCCAGGCATAAAAAAGCCCGCGGTGGCGGGCGGGGTTCAGTGCTTGTGGTTGGCGGTGTTGCCGCCGGTATCGATGATCTTGCCGGCACCCAGAATGTCGCCGGTCACACGCAGGCCACCGTTGATGCTCACCTCACCGGTCAGGGCAATGTTGGCGGCGTTCAAGGTGATCGCGTTGTCGGTGACCAGCAGCGAACTGCCCGCTACCTTCAGGCTGACCGTGCCGCCAGGCAGCTCGATGCTGTAGCTGCGAGCCTGCCAGTCGTAGACCAGCGAGCCGCCGTCGTCGAAGCGCCATACCTCGACATGCTCGCGGTTGTCGGGGGGCGCACCGGCATTGCCATACAGGCCCGGCACGAAGGTGCCCTGCGCCGGCTCGCCGCTGGGGCTGATCAAAACGCCCTGCTCGTCCAGGCTCGGCGCCCGCCAGTGGCGCGCCTTGCCGGCGGCCTGGCTGTGCCAGCGCACCCAGGCGCTGGTCCAGCCGGCGCCATCGGACACCCGTACCCTGGCCGCAGCCAGATCGACGCCCACCACGCGGCAGGGAATGACCAGTGCCGCCAGCATGCGGTCGTGCATGGCGCTTGTGTAGCTCATGCCAGGTCCTCCGGCGCTTGATAGGCGTCTTTGTGCGCAGGTCCCGTATCGGGGCTGAAGGCGAATGCCAGCGTGCCCGGTGGCTGGTCCGGCCATGGCCATTCGGTGCGACCCAGCAGCACTACCTGCTCCCACTGCACGTTCCAGGTCACGTCACCCGCCACGGCCCCGGTACTGGCATCGGTACTGGCGTGCACGTTGCAGGCGCCCTCGACGAAATCGAGCCCCCAGCGCTGCTGGCGCAGCAGGTCGATCAATTGCGCCGCCAGCATCCCCGCGTGAAGACGCGCCTGCGGGGTGCCAGTAGCCACGGTGATACGCGCACGCACGGTGGCGATTACCGCAGAACGGCCATCACCGGGATCCGTGCCCGAACGCATGTCGGTAATGCTGTGAAACAGCGCCGGCAGTGCGGTGCCCTCCGTTGCCTCGGCATAAGCGCCGACAGTGGCGAGCAGTGGCATAGCCGCCTGGACGGCCTCGGTGATGGCCGTATGTAAGGTCGTCAGTTCGCTCACGATCACTCCCAGGCAACGGCTCGAGCCGCTGCCAATGCGTCGAATTCAAGGCAAAAAAATGCCCAGGCGCAGGCCTGGGCTTCCAGCGTTCAAAGGTGAACGGCTCACCCTTGAAAATCACCCGTTCAAGGCGGGTCAGCGTTTGTCACTGCACCGTTCGCGGGGCGGCGAAACCATAGAAATGCTGCACCGATCAGGCCCAGCAGCGCCATGATCACGCCTGCGACGATCGCGTAAAGCCCGGCATCATTTGAAGCCGTGACCACATGATGGAACAGGCTGTCGTCGAACAGCACGCGACCATCGAGGGTGGCCAGCTCGCGCAGAATGGCGCCGTCCGGCCGCACCTCGATCATCAGCGATACCGGCGTGCCAATGCGCAGGCCCGCTTGCGCAAAGGCCTGCCTGTCGGCATAGGCAGGGCGGCGCTGCGGTTGCGCAACGCCCGGCAACTGGAACTTAGCCCCAAACTGAACCAGCGAGCTGTCCTGCTTCCATACAGAACCCTCGCTGGTCACTTTCCCCTGGACCTGAACCCAGCGCTGGTAGTCCGGCGCCTCATAGTGGCGCCAGGTGGCCAGGTACAGGCCTGCGAACGCCAGGTTGGTGATCGCGAACACCAGGCACACCAGGGTTTTGGTCCTGGTGGGCAAATCCTTGAACAGGGAAAGCGCAGAAGGCATGAAGCTCCTTGGGGTAATGCGGTTAAGGTCCGTTTCAGCCGTCAACCTTATCACGCAGGCCTTCAGAAGTAGCCGTCCTGGCTCCCGGAGCAGCAGCCATAGCCATCCTGGCTCGAGCCGGGGAACTCCAGCGGGCCGATATCGACACGCGCGATCGGGCCTTCGGGCAATTGAATGATCTGCGGGATGGTGCCACCGCCGCCGTAATAGACGCCGCCGCCGGAACCTGCGCCCGCACCCGGTTCAGGGTCGGGGATGAACTGCGCGCGGCTGAGCGACACGCTGTCGCTGCCTGGGGTCCAGTGGGCCACCGCAACGTTGCCCGAGTAGATCCCGGTAATCTGCTCGAAGGGCACCAGTTGCAGGTCTGGCGCCAGCCAGTAATCCGGGTAGCTCGCTTGCGGGGTGTCCTTGAAATAACGATCGATCACCGGCCCCACCAGGCTGTTGAACAGGTTGGTGGCGGCATTGGACGTGACGACGCTGTACAGGCTTGCGCTGACACCTACCGCCACGAAGCCCGCAGCGGCCAGCCCGGCACCGGCAGTCAGCAAGGTGATACCGGCTGCCACACCGGCAACGTTGCCGATAAGGCTCACCACATCGCCCGTCTGAAAGGTCCCCTCGGACGTGTACTCTGCGCTGATCTTCAAGAACACGATGGTGCCGGCCAAGGTGTTGGTCGGGATGCTCAGGAAGGGCACGAAACCCTTGGTGAGCTCCACCACCGACGTCACCGCCGCCGTCACGGCGATGCCGGTTTGGGCGCTCTGGCTGACCAGGCTGAAACCACTCCTGTCGGTGTTGAACTGATCGACCACCGAGGCCCCCGCGTTGACGTGCCCGACGCCGTCACTCGCCTTGTCGACAACGCCGACGATTACATCGAATTTTCCTGCCATGGATACTTTCTCCTTAAATGAGGGTCTTGAACGCCAGGGTCATGCGCAGCCGGTCGCAGGTGGCGGCGGGTGAACGGGCGCTGTGCGGCACATGGCCGTTGAAGATCACAATGCGGCCGGGCTTGGGCAGCACCGACTTGATGATGTTTTGCTTGGCGTGGTCGTAGAACACCAGTTCCCCGCCCCAGGACGAGGCCCAGTGCTCGTTGCAGAACATGACCACGGTGAGGCCGTTCTCGCTGGCCTTGTTGTCGCGGTGAATGGGCGAGTCCTGGCCGAAGGTCTGGCCATTGGCATACACGCCAAGCAAAGTGGCGTCAGGCATGTGGGCCGCTTTCACCCGGTCCCAGAACCCCGCCAGCACGTTCCAGTGTTCGTGTTCACGCAGCTCGTTCTCGGCTGAGCGCTTTTCCATGCGCTGGCTGCCGGCGACAAAGCTGTGCCAGCACGGGCGTACATACGGGGCATCGTTCACCGGCCAGCCATAGCGCCACCTGGCGCCGTTCAGTTGCTGCAGAATCTTGCTCTGTTCTTCTCCGGTCACCGCATCGTCAATGACGCGGATGTCCGCCTCGGTAAATACCAGGCTCATCTTCACTCCTTTTCCCGGTTGTAGTGATTAGGCACCGCAGGTGCCTGCTCGACGTCCGCTGCCTGTGTCCGGGCCAGGCCCAGGCGCCGTGCGGCCCAGCGCTCATACAAGCCGATAGCCACATCGGCACCGGCCATCGCAGTGAGGCAGCCGAAGGCTGCGGCGGTCCAGATCGACAGGCCGCTGGCGTACAGCAGCATCACCGTCGAAACGCCGCACACCATGCAGGCCCCGGAACGCAGCAGCAGTCGCCTGAACAGGCCCCAGCCACGGGCGCCCTCCTTGTCCGCGCGCCACATCTCACCGGACAGACCGCCCAGCAGCGCCAGGACGATGACCATCCAGATGGGCATTTCCAGCAACGTCTGTTGCTCGCTTGTCATGCTCGTACTCCCTGTTGAACAGCCGATCACTCGGCATTCCAAAAAGCCCGGTCGCCCAGGCTTTTCAGTAATGCGTTGTCGGATCGCCGGCCACTGCTGGTGCGCCGGGCGATCCCGCTTCAAATTGATTTTCCGACCGCGGCCGCCTGCCCGCCGGATAACTGCTTACGGTGCTTTACGCTGCACACCCGGGTCAGTTGCCAACCCTCTGAACAGTTCAGGCCTGTTCATCGCTGCCTTTGTCGCCGCCGGTGTCTGACCGGCTTGAGACAAAGGTTATGCGTAAATGCATATGCAGTCAATGCACCAGTGGAAATATTTACGCATTTTATTTTGCATTTGCGCATCAATCCCTTGCACAGCGAAGTCTGGAGGGGTGTTTGCCGGGGTGTTTGCCGGGTGATCAGGAAGGTGTCAGGGCTGCTAGGATCGGTTTGGTGACCCTTTGCGCGGCGATCCACCCCGCCACAGGGTGAACGAGGCTCGTTGGCTCGACGCCCCAGGGCCTGGTCAGAAAGGGATGGCATGTGGCCACCTGCGCGCCCCTTTTAAAGTTGCACTCGGGTGGAGGCAGATGGCTATAATCCCGAAATTTTCCTCGCTGTGGCGGGTTACTCTTCATCTGCTCCACCTCAAGTGCATACCCCCAAATGACTCAGCCGACGCTTCATCTTTCTCACCCCAAATATCGTCCCGATATTGATGGGTTACGGGCCGTTGCCGTACTCGCAGTGGTAATTTTTCACGCGTTTCCCACTGCATTGAAGGGCGGCTTTATCGGGGTCGATATATTCTTCGTCATCTCTGGCTATCTGATTTCAACCATCATCTTTGAAAGCCTTGATCGAGGGGCGTTCAGCTTTACCGAATTTTACGCACGCCGCATAAAACGGATATTTCCTGCGCTGCTGCTGGTACTGGTAGCCTGTTATGGCTTGGGCTGGTTAACGTTGCTGGACGATGAATTGCGGCAACTGGGAAAACATATCGCGGGGGGCGCCGGTTTCGTATCTAACCTGATGCTATGGAATGAAGTCGGCTACTTCGACAACTCGGTGGAAACCAAACCGCTGTTACATTTGTGGAGTTTGGGTGTAGAGGAACAGTTTTACATCGTCTGGCCCGTACTGCTGTGGATGGCGTGGCGGTTCAGGTTCAATGTGCTGGCACTGACAGTCATCTTGGCCGCCGTGTCATTTTTACTGAGCGTCAAAGGCGTCAAGCACGATGCAATCGCCACATTCTATTCACCGCACACGCGCTTCTGGGAACTGCTGGCGGGTACGCTTCTGGCCTGGTTCAGCCTCTATCGCCAGCGGGTGGTGCGAACGCGGCTTGCACAGGTACTTTCCCTTCTCGGGCTGTGTTTACTGGTGTTCGGTTTCCTCAGGATAAACAAAGGGCTCAACTTTCCTGGGAAATGGGCGCTTGTACCAGTACTCGGCGCTGTGCTGATCATCGCGGCTGGCCCCGATGCCTGGTTCAATCGCAGGGTGCTGAGTAACAAACTGGCCGTGTGGTTTGGCTTGATCAGTTTCCCCTTATACCTGTGGCACTGGCCCTTGTTGTCGTTCGCAAGGATTGTGGAGGGCGAAGTACCCACTGTCGGCGTTCGCGTAGCAGCCGTACTGCTGGCTATTCTTCTGGCTTGGCTGACATTCAGGCTGGTGGAGCTTCCCCTGCGCTCAAGGTGGCAGGGACGCTCCAAGGTCATTGTGCTCGTGCTGTTGGCAGTTGGCTGCGGAGCAACAGGCTATGTGACCTACATACAGGACAGTATTGCGCAGCGGACGCATAACCAAAAACTCATGGCCTATCAAAACAGTATAAAAGTCACTGATCGAGCGGCCGAATGCTTTGAAATACCCTATGCCTACAAGACGCCGGATGGCTGGTTCTGTGGGCTGGGTGAACGTGAGACTCCCGTTGAGTACTTTGCGTACGGTGACAGTCACGCACTGAGCCTGGTGCCGGCACTGGAAAAGTTTGCACGCGACCATAAGGTAGGCATGAAGTTTACGGGAACGTCCGGCTGCCCCTCGCTGTTGGGTATCCAGTCGCTGCGTGGCGAAGCCAGAATTGAAAAATACAATTGCCAGGCATTGAACGAGCGCATTTTCAACGACGTTCAGGCGTCAGGTATTAAGCACGTCATATTGATCAATCGCTGGACGTATTACACGTCATCTCCGTCACGCCCTTCGGAGTTCAATGGTATTGCAAGAGATCCATCCGCCAAGGCAACGGTTCAGGGCTCAACCAATGACCTTGTCTGGGCAATGGATCACACCGTTTCTCGCTACGCCCAGATTGGCGTGAACGTAATCTTCATCGAGGATAACCCGCAGCAGCGGTATGAGCCCAAGGATGTATTGCGGCGTGGGCGCGGCATAGAACGCGAGTACTTGAAGTTGTCGGTCAGCCGCGAAGAGCATGTTCGCAATCAAGCATTCGTGAACGCGGCGCTGCGCAAGACATCCGCCACGATCATCAACTTCGACAACGTGCTGTGCCCTGGGGATATCTGCCCGCTGGTAGAAGGTAATGAGTTTCTTTATTCCGATGATGACCACCTGAGTATCACAGGGGCGCTCAAGGTCTATCCTGCGCTGGCCGAAGGGCTTACCCGCTCGGCACAAACCGCCGAACTGGCGAAGTAGCCAGCGCGCTGCTGCTTGCTACCACAGGGCCGGCCCTGCAAGCGTTTGCAGGTATCGGTCTTGCCGGGGAAAGGATCGATATGGAGTTTGAGCAGGCACAAAAAACCCGCCGGAACGGGTTTCTGAGAAAGCGTCGAGCCTAGCGGGCGTACATGCCCCACCAGAACACATGCCCGAGGATGCTGATCTGCTCCTCCTGCATCTGCTGGAAGCTGTAATCTTCATCCGGGTGTTCGTCGCGGTTGAAGCTGCGCAGGCGGATGCCGGTAGGCAGGCGATACAACTGCTTCACCCGCAGCTGGCCGTTGTGATTGATGGCATACAGGTCGCCATCGACGATGTCGCCAATGCCGCTCTTGCCCGCGTTCACCCCCACCGTGGCGCCGTCACGCAGTACCGGCAGCATGCTGTTGCCGCGCACCGTCACGCACTTGGCCTGGTCGAACTGCACGCCGTTATGGCGCAGGCTGCGCTTGCCGAAGCGCAGGCTGGCCTTCTCGCTTTCCTCGATGACGAATCGTCCTGATCCTGCTGCCAACTCGACCTCACGAAGAAACGGAATGGAGACCTCGTCGTCCTCGACGGGGGTGTCGTCATCCCACAGGCTGATGTCCTGCAGCTGCACGTCGGCGCGCGGCGTACCCGGTGAGCGGGTGTCGCCCAGGTCGGCACGGCCGCGCAACTGGTCGGTGCTCACGCCAAAGTACTCGGCGATCTTCGACACATGCTTGTCGGAAGGATCGACGATCTTTTCGCTGAGAATCCGCGACAGGGTGGATTGGGGCACGCCGGTGCGACGGTGAAGCTCCGTGGGGGAGATCCCGTGGCGATCGAGCAATGCTCTTAAGACGGTAGCTACGTTGCGTTTTTGCATAATGCGCATAGTGCCCAGACCAACGCATAAATGCAAATCCAAATATGCATTAACAAATCACCGGGAGACAAAAGGTCACTGCGCCGCGTTGAGCCCGGCAATGGGGAAAAAATCCCTGTACCATGGCCCGCTGCCTTTGGTCTAAACGACACTGCGAGCCAAGTTTCTGCAATGAGCGATCTTTCCGCACACACTCCGAT
>NZ_JAHTBI010000142.1 GCF_019168305.1 Pseudomonas aegrilactucae | reverse complement strand
AGCGACAGCAGGCCAGCCTGGTGGTCGACCAGCAGTACGGCAGCGTCATCTTTGTTCAGGCGGTTGTATTTGAATGCGGTCATGGTCGTGCTCCAGAAGGTGGTTTGGTTTCGAATCAGTGGGGTGTTTCGCGTTGTTGAGTAAAGATTAAAACCAAGACCTTTGATGCACCAGATAGCTAAATCCGGCTTTAGCGTTCTATCATGCGAACGATAAATGGAATGGCGCTTGCCTGCGGAGAACCCCTTTCTTGGAAGACCTCAACTCCCTCTACTTTTTCACCCAGGTGGTCGAGCACGGCGGCTTCGCCCCCGCCGGCCGGGCGCTGAACATGCCCAAGTCAAAGCTCAGCCGGCGCATCGCCGACCTTGAGGATCGCCTGGGTGTGCGCCTGCTGCATCGCACCAGCCGGCACTGCTCGCTGACCGAGATCGGGCAGGAGTACTACCGCCGCTGCACGGCCATGCGGGTGGAAGCCGAGGGCGCCGCCGAGGTCATCGAGCGCAACCGCAGCGAGCCACGGGGCCTGGTGCGCATCAGTTGCCCGACCACCCTGCTCAACTCGCTGGTGGCACCGATGCTCACCCGCTACATGGCCAGGTACCCCCTGGTCGAGCTGTTCATCGAAAGTACCAACCGTCGTGTCGACCTGTTGCACGAGGGCTTCGACATGGCGCTACGGGTGCGCTTTCCGCCCCTTGAAAACACCGACATGGTGATGAAGGTGCTGAGCAACAGCACCCAGTGCCTGGTCGGCCACCCCTCCTTCCTCGAACAACTACCCGCAGGTTTCGAGCCGTCACTGCTCGGCACACTGCCCAGCGTTCACTGGGGTGGCGCCCAGCGCGACTACCAGTGGTCACTGTTCCAGGGCGAAGACATGAGCCGCAGCCTGGTCATCGCGCACACGCCAAGGATGGTCACCGACGACCTGTTCGCCCTGCGCCAGTTCGTGCTGGCCGGCGTGGGCATCGCGCACTTGCCGCGGGTGGCGGTACGCGATGACCTGGCCAGCGGCCGGCTGGTGGAGCTGCTGCCAGCGTGGCACCCACGCTGCGGCATCGTGCATGCGATCTTCCCGTCGCGACGCGGGCTCCTGCCCTCGGTGCGCTCGCTGATCGATCACCTGGCCGAGGAGTTCGCCGCCAGCGACATGGCCTGACCACACGCCGCATGAAAAAGGGGGCCATCAAGGCCCCCGATTCAGGTCAGAACGCAAAGCACGAACAACCCAACGCCCCCCAGAACCCCTGGAAGTCGTTGACCGGCACCGTCGAGTGCCGCGCCTTCTCGTGGCTGTGCGCATGCACCCCGCATGGCCCCACGCACTGGTGCAAGGCGGCCGCCATCGGTGCACCGGCACGCCAGTGCCCGGGCACCAGCGCCACTGGCGACCACTCCGGCAACACCGGAATGAGGCTCGGGCCGTACTTGTCGAACTCCTCGGCGCCATACACCACCTTGCCATCAACCACGGTCAGCACCGACTCGATGCCCTTGATCGCCTCGTCATCGACGCTGAAGTAATCCAGCGAAAGCGCCGCCAGGTCCGCCAGCTGGCCGACCTTGATCTGACCCTTCTTGCCCTGCTCGCTGGAGAACCAGGCGCTGCCATGGGTGAACAGTTCAAGCGCGGTGGCGCGGCTCAGGCCTTCGGGGTACAGCTCCATGCCGCCGACGGTCCGCCCACTGACCATCCAGTACAGCGAGGTCCACGGGTTGTAGCTCGATACGCGGGTCGCATCGGTACCCGCGCCCACCGGGATGCCTTCGGCCAGCATGCGCTGGATCGGCGGCGTCTTCTCGGCGGCCTTGGCGCCGTAGCGCTCGACGAAGTACTCACCCTGGAAGGCCATGCGGTCCTGAATGGCAATGCCGCCATTGAGTGCGCGCACACGCTCGATGTTCTTCGGGCTGATGGTCTCGGCGTGGTCGAAGAACCACGGCAGGCCATTGAACGGAATGTCGCGGTTGACCTTCTCGAACACGTCGAGCATGCGCGAGATGGACTCGTCGTAGGTGGCGTGCAGGCGGAACGGCCAGCGTTGCTCGACCAGATGGCGGACCACCGGCTCCAGCTCTTCTTCCATGGTCTGCGGCAGGTCCGGACGCGGTTCGAGGAAGTCCTCGAAGTCAGCGGCAGAGAACACCAGCATCTCGCCGGCGCCGTTGTGACGGAAGAAGTCGCTGCCATCACCCGGCTTGACCTTCTGGGTCCAGTTCTTGAAGTCGGTGAGCTCTTCCTTGGGCTTCTGGGTGAACAGGTTGTAGGCAATGCGCACGGTCAACTGTCCGTTGTCGGCCAGTTCCTGGATCACCTGATAATCATCCGGGTAGTTCTGGTAGCCGCCGCCGGCATCGATGGCGCTGGTCAGCCCCAGGCGATTGAGTTCACGCATGAACTGACGGGTCGAGTTGACCTGGTACTCCAGTGGCAGCTTGGGCCCTTTGGCCAGGGTGGCGTACAGGATGGTCGCGTTGGGCCGCGCGATAAGCATGCCGGTCGGCTCGCCAAACTTGTTGCGCTGGATCTCGCCACCGGGCGGGTTGGGCGTGTCCCTGGTGTAGCCGACGGCCTTGAGCGCGGCGCGGTTGAGCAGCGCACGGTCGTACAGGTGCAGCAGGAACACCGGCGTGTCGGGCGCAGCCAGGTTGATCTCTTCGAGGGTCGGCAGGCGTTTTTCAGCGAACTGGAATTCGTTCCAGCCCCCCACCACACGCACCCACTGCGGGCTGGGTGTGCGCTCGGCCTGCTCCTTGAGCATGCGCAGGGCATCGGCCAGCGAAGGCACCCCTTCCCAGCGCAGCTCCAGGTTGTAGTTCAGGCCACCACGGATCAGGTGCAGGTGCGAGTCGTTCAGGCCCGGGATGACCGTGCGCTGCTTGAGGTCGATGATCCGGGTGGTCTCGTTGCGGTAGGCCATGGCCTCGGCATCGCTGCCCACAGCGAGGAAGCGGCCGTCCTTGATGGCGACGGCGCTGGCAGTAGGGTTCTCACGGTCTACCGTGTGCAGTTTGCCATTGAACAGGATGAGATCGGCGGTCATGGGGGCTCCTTGGATGAGTGGGCTGCGTCGCGCATGTGAGGCTGACAATGACAGGGTCAGGGCCGCAGTGCGGCCCTCCCGCTACTTCGACAAAAACGCCAGCAGGTCTTCGTTCAACTGCTGCGCATGGGTCACGGCAAACCCGTGCGGCGCGCCGCTGTACACCTTGAGCTCGGCGCCAGCAATCAGCTTGGCGGCCTGCTTGCCGGTGGTTTCGAACGGCACGATCTGGTCGGCATCACCGTGGATCACCAGGGTCGGTACATCGATCCTGGCCATGTCCGGACGGAAATCGGTCCCGGCGAACGCGCTCACGCAATCCAGCGTAGCCTTGAGCGACGCCAGCAAGGCGATGTTCAACGTCTGCGCCTGCCCCCCCTGGGACACCTGCTGCCCCTGGTTCAGACCATAGAACGGCGTGGCGAAATCGACGAGGAACTGCGCCCGGTCCGCCCGCAGCCCGGCCTGGATACCCTCGAACACGGAGTGATCGACACCGTCGGGGTTGCTCTCGGACTTGCCGAACACCGGCGTCACCGCCCCCAGCAGCACCAGCCCGGCCACTCGCCCGCTGCCGTGGCGGGCGATATAGCGGCTGACGTCGCCACCCCCCATGGAGAAGCCCACCAGGGTCACCTCGCGCAGGTCCAGGTGCTCGATCAACTGGGCGATGTCGTCGGCGAAGGTGTCGTAGTCATAACCGGTCCACGGCTGGTCCGACCGGCCGAAGCCGCGGCGGTCGAAGGCGATGGTGCGGTAGCCGCGGCTGGCCAGGTACTCCATCTGCGTGTCCCACATGTCGGCATCCAGCGGCCAGCCGTGGCTGAACAGCACGGGCTTGCCGCTGCCCCAGTCCTTGAAGTAGATCGAGGTGCCATCGCGGGTGACGAAAGTGCTCATGTCGGTATCTCCTGAAAATGGATGAATGCTTCAAACAAGACAGATACGAAAATGTTCAACCGCGCAGCCAGTGGGCGCAGCGACGGGTTACCCACGGCATGATGTAGAACACCACGGGCAGGATGACGAACAGGTTGCCGATCAGATTGCCGGTGATGCCTGCACCCAGTGGCGGGAAGCGCGCAAACAGCGGCGCCAGCAGGTGTGGGATCAGCATAGTCATCGGGCAGATGACCAGGTAGGTCAGCAGCGCCTGCTTCCAGCGCGGCGGTTGCGGCGCGTTGCTGCTGGGCGGGGTGAACCAGAACTCCGGGTCGTCATGGACCTGGGTCTGGTCGCCATCCTCCAGCAGCGGCAGTACTTCGCTGACCATCGCCTGGCGCTCGGCGGAATTGATCCAGGCCTGCAGCAGGTCGGTATCGGCGAAGCGCACCACGGTGGTGAAGTGGCTGCCGTCGCCCTGCGGGCGGATCACGTTGACGCCCAGATGGCCAGGCTGGCGGCGCGCGGTGGCGACCGCGCGCTTGAGCCATGCCTCGTACAGCGCCAGCGAATCGGCGCGTGCCTTGTGCTGGATGACCAGGGTCACCACGTTGCGGTTGTCTTGGGTTGCAATGTTCATGGTGTCCCCGGGGATGAACGGCTGGCCAGGGCCCACTGTGCAACAGTGGGCAGGCGCTGGATTGGATGGGTGTGCTGTGACGCGGCGCCTTACTTGCCGGCGGTCAGCGCGTTGTAGCTGGTCATCAGGTTGCGGTAGTCGGGGATGTGGTTGGAGCACAACGCCGCCAGGCCTTCGACATCGTTGCGCCAGTCGCGGTGCAGCTCGCAGGCCACACCGAACCAGGTCATCAGTTGCGCACCGGCACGGCTCATGCGGTCATGCGCGGCGTCACGGGTCATCTC
>NZ_JAHTBI010000141.1 GCF_019168305.1 Pseudomonas aegrilactucae | reverse complement strand
AACTACCTTGAAAAACGCCGTAACTCGTTGTTATAAAACGGCTTTATGGAATTTAGTGGAATTCTATTACAAGCTATCGGGGTCCCCGAAAAACATCTGAATCCGCGACCGCAACCAGCGCTCCCCCGGATCATTGTCCTGCGACCCCCGCCACGCCATGTGCAACTCGAAGCTCTGCACCTCCAGCGGCGGATCCTCGGCCCGCAGCCCGCCAGCGGCGGTCAATGCATCGGCCGTGTAATCCGGCACCGTGGCCAGGATATCGGTCCCCGTCAACAAGCTGCCCAGCCCGTTGAACTGCGGCACCGCCAGCACCACATGCCTCTTGCGCCCAAGCTTGTCGAGGGTTTCGTCCATGAAGCCGCTCAGGTCGCCAGCAAACGACACCAGCGCATGTGGCCGCGCACAGAAGTCATCCAGGCTCAGGCTGCCCGGCACGCTGTCGGCACGCAGTACCTTGGGCTTGCTGCGGCGCAGTACCTTGCGCTTGGCATTGGCCGGCAGGTCGTTGGTCCAGCTTACACCGACGGAAATCTCCCCCGACGCCAGCAGCGCCGGCATCAGCAGGTAGTTGACCCGGCGTACCACCAGCACGATGCCCGGTGCCTCGGCCCGCACACGCTTGAGCAACTGTGGCAACAGGGCGAACTCGGCATCGTCCGAAAGGCCGATGCGAAACACCGCTGTGCTGGTGGCCGGGTCGAAGTCAGCCGCGCGGCTGACCGCCGTGGATATCGAGTCCAGCGCCGGGGAGAGCAGGGCGAAGATCTCCACCGCCCGCGCCGAAGGCTCCATGCTGCGCCCGGTACGCACGAACAACGGGTCGTCGAACAGGTTGCGCAGGCGCGATAGCGCTGCGCTGATGGCCGGCTGCCCCAGGAAGAGTTTTTCCGCAGCCCGGGTCACGCTGCGTTCGTGCATCAGGGTCTCGAACACAATCAGCAGGTTCAGGTCGACACGACGCAAGTCGTTACGGTTCATCGGCTTCGCTTCACAGGTCAGGTCGGGGCAGGGGTGAATCTTAAGGGCAAAGGCGGTACCCTGCATCGGATAAATTGCGCCGCAGGCGTATCACCAATCAATGACAGGCATGTTGACTATTAATGGCCACTGATGGTCTAACCGCTGAAGCCCGGATAGAGTTCAGGGTATTAGAGGTTCACTAGGCGAGGTTTGCGATGTCCCGCATGATCCGATTTCACAAGTTCGGCCAGGCCGAGGTGCTCAAGTGTGAGGAGCTGCCCACGCCGCAACCGGCTGCCGGTGAAGTGCAGGTTCGGGTACAGGCCATAGGCATCAGCTGGTACGACGTGCTGTGGCGTCAGAACCTGGCGCCCTCGCATGCCCGCTTGCCTGCTGGCATCGGTCACGAGATGGCCGGGGTGGTCACGGCGGTGGGCGCGGGGGTCGACGACCTGGCGGTGGGCGACAAGGTCGCCAGCTTCCCGGCCACCAGCCCCAACGAGCACCCGGTGTATGGCGAGGTGATCGTGCTGCCACGCAATGCGCTGACCCGCTACCCCGACATCCTCAGCCCGATCGAGGCCAGCGTGCACTACACGCCGCTGCTGATCGCCTATTTCGCCTATGTCGACCTGGCCCGCGCCAAGGCCGGGCAGACCGCCCTGGTGACCGATGCCAGCCACTGCGCCGGGCCGGCCTTCGTGCAGTTGGGCAACGCGCTGGGGCTGAAGGTGATCGCCGCCACCAAGGACGGCGCCGAACGCGAGAACCTGCTCAAGCTGGGAGCGCACAAGGTCATCGTGACCGAAGAGCAAGACCTGCTCATGCAGATCAACAAGTACACCGACAACCGCGGCGTGGACATGGTGCTCGATGGCCTGGGCGGCCCGCAGATGTCGCTGCTCGGTGATGTGCTGGCGCCGCGCGGCAGCCTGGTGCTGTATGGCCTGCAAGGCGGCAACCAGACGCCGTTCCCGGCCTGTGCGGCGTTCCAGAAGAACATCCAGTTCTTCGTGCACTGCGTCAGCAACTTCACCGGCAAGCCGGAGCTGGGCATCACTCAGGACCAGGTGGCGCTGCAGCGCGCCCTGCGCGACATCAACCAGTTCACGGCCGACCGCCAGGTGTTGCCGCACATCATCAAGGTCTATCCGTTCGACGAGGTGGTCGCTGCGCATCGCCACATGGATGAGTGCCCCTGTGGTGGCCGCGTGGTGCTGGCGCTGCCCGACGCCTGACCACGCCGAATACACCGAAGCCCGAGCCTAGTCTCGGGCTTTTTTGTAGAAATTTCTTATCGAAGTTTCAGAACTTTCCTATTTAACTTGTGCGGACTAAGTACCGGCCTTGCGCTATGTTGTCGGTGTGGGAATAAGGGCATTGGGTTGTCCGTAAACTTACTGGCTAATGTGCCGTTACTGCCATCTCAGGGAGTGAGATATGGTCCTGCCAACTGCGTGTTCGTGCACACCAAAGCCCTTTTATGAGCTGCGCCGAAGGTGGCGATCAGGTTTCGCACGGTGCCCATGGCAGACGTGCTTCGGCATCGTCTGGCGGGGGTGTAGGAAGTTGTAAGAAATGTCTTGAGACTTTGTATTTAAATTTCGCTGCCGAGTATGCGCAAGGTCATCTATTGTCCCTCTTAGGGCAACTTCGTACATCGGCAGTCGTTATCGCATTCAGGTATACGCCATGAGCACTCTTCACGATCAAGCCATGAACTACATCTATCAGCAGGTCCTGCACCGTCTGCTTGAGCATCTGTCGCAGGGCCAGCGGGCCTCGTTGCAATTGCTGATCCAGCGCCTGCTGGTTGCAGCCGGCGGGCTGGATCAGATCGGCGACTTCAAGGTCATGCTGGCCTATGGCGGCGGCAAGGACAGCTCTTTCGCGCTGGCCTGCCTGCGTGCCGCGCAGTTGAGCATCGCGGCGCGTGCATCGGCGACGTTCGAGCTGCGCGTGGTCACGGCCCGCCACCTGGGCATGTCGTCGGTGGTCATCGGCAATATCGAGCGCACCTACTCTGCCCTGGTCATGCACGATGACCCGCGGGTCGAGTTGCTGGTGCTCGAGGACGGCTGCATGCGACCCTTCGATGCCCGCCGGGCCGTGTCGGCGCGCCAGCAGCAGGCCGAGCGTTTCGATACCCTGGTCACCGGGCACCTTACTGCTGGCCAGGTCCGCCCGATGTTCTGCAACCGTTTCTACCTGGGGCTGGCCGACCTCTACCGCCAGGGTATGGGCTGGCAGGGGGGCGTGGATGCGCTGATCAGCGCGGACTCGTTGCCTGAACGCAAGCGCTACCTGGCCTGGGGCCGGCGTATGATGCGCGAGGCCGGTGTTGCCAGTACGCGGCCGATCAGTGCATACCCGGGTGTGTTTCTGCAGGGCATGGGGCAGTTGCGCCGCCAGTATGTAAGCGAGGTGCAGGGCCAGGCCGACGGACCGCTGCGCCCGGTGCCAGGCCTGCGCCGCGCGCCGCGCCTGCTCGACATTGCCGACCTGGTGCAGCCTACGGGGCACTCTCGCAGCGCGCAGTTGCTCGACTTGCTTGGCTATCGCAACGATGAGTTGGCGCTGGGCTTTGCGCATTCGGCCTGTGCCAATCCCTTGCTGATGATGCACCTGTGCGGGTTGCGCGCGCAGTTTGTCGAAGGGCGCGACTATGCGGCCGGTATCCATGAGCACCTGCAGCATGTCCGGGCGCAGATGCGTCGTACGTCGATGCCGCCGATTCTGCAGGCCCAGGCGGTCGAAGCCTGGCAGGGCAGCGAGCGACTGGCGCAGCGCCGGGCCCTGGCCGATGGCTTCGCGCAACAGGCCTATGGCCTGAACGAAACCCAATGGGTGTGCCTGCTGTTCGCGCCTTTTGTCGCCAGGGGCCTGGGCCTGGAGCGTTTTCTGGAACGCTGCCACCCCGGCATGCAGATGGCCGGGCCTTATCTGCATAACGCGCTGCAGGGGGTGCCGGCCGCGCAACCCCTGGTGCAGTGGCTGGAAGAGGTCAGCGGCTTGCCACTGGCCACGCTGCAGATGCTCTACCAGCGCGAGAGCGAGGCCGGCGCTGGCACGCAGTCGTTGCTCGCGCGGGCCCGCGACAGCGATCCGGAGCGGGTACGCCATTGATCTGGCGAGGTTGCCAAACGGGCTGATCTGTATGTATAACCAGTGGATTGTCATTGCTGGTTCCACCGCTCGTGATCGCTCATTCCGTCGCCGACCCGTTCTACTACCTGTGCAACTTCCAGCAGGTGCTTGCCTGGCTGCAGTTGCGCTATGCCGACCTGCTAGATGCCCAGGAGCGTGAGTTCATGCAGCAGTTCGCAGCGCTGGGGCGCGAGTCGCAGGCGCTGCTGGTGCGCATGGTGATGCGCAAGGGGCGGGTGTTTCGTGCCAGCAAGCTGGTCTATGACGAAATCGGCCCGCCCATGCCTGCGGCGGCGCCGCTGGTGGCACTGGGCTGGGTTGACGAACAGCCTGTGCTGAGCCTGGAGCAGCTGTTCCAGCTACTGCGCAAGGACGAGGTCAGCAGCTGTTTTGCCGCTGTACTGCAGCGCCCGCGCGCCGCCAAGGCGCAGCTGTTCGAGCAGCTGTGTGCGCTGTACCCTGATGCGCAGCCCTTGTCGCAGTGGTGGCCAGGCTTTGGCGAACCGGTCTATGCGCTGCGGCTGCAAGCGTTGTGCGACCGCCTGCGCCTGCTGTTTTTCGGCAACCTGCATCAGGACTGGTCGGAGTTCGTGCTGGCCGATCTTGGCCTGCTGCGTTACGAGCAGGTGGCCTTCAGCGAGCATTCCCGTGCGTTGCGCGAGCGCGCCGACATCGATTTGTGCCTGGCCCTGCACAACTGCGCCGAGCAGTTCGAGGCAGGGCAGCCGGTGGGGCAGGTACTGGCGCTGCTGGACGGCCTGCAACCAAGCAACCCGTGGCTGGAGCGGCGCCGCGCCAGGCTGCTGTTCCAGCTCGGCCAGCACTGCGAGCGCAGCGGCGACTGGGCACTGGCGCTGGCCATCTACCCGCGCAGCAGCCACCCCCAGGCCCGCACCCGGCAGATCCGCGTACTGGAGCGCAGTGGCGATTATGCCGCAGCCCTTACCCTGGCCGATGAGGCCGGCGCCAACCCTGCCAATGCCGCTGAGGCCCAGGCCCTGACGCGCATCGTGCCGCGCCTGCAACGCAAGCTGGGCGGCCCGCCGCAACGGCGCCGAGCCCCTGCCGCAATCAGCCGACTGGACCTGTGCCTGCCGCTGGAGCTGGCGGCACTGGGCGTCGAGCAGGCGGTGCAAGTGCACCTGGCAGCAGACGACGGGCCGGTGCATTACGTGGAGAACACCCTGTTCAACAGCCTGTTCGGGCTGCTGTGCTGGGACGCCATCTTCGCGCCGCTGCCCGGCGCCTTCTTCCATCCGTTCCAGAGCGGCCCGCAAGACCTGCATGACCCTGGCTTCCAGGTGCGCCGCGCCGAGCTGTTCGCCGCCTGCCTGGGGCAGCTCGACGATGAGTGCTACCGCCACACCATCCAGGCCAACTTCAGCGCCAAGCACGGCTTGCAGTCGCCCTTCGTGTACTGGGAGCTGCTGGACGCCACCCTCGTGCAGCAGGCGCTCGACTGCCTGCCGGCCGCCCATCTCAAGCGCTGCTTCGAGCGTCTGCTGGAGGATATCCAGGCCAACCGTGCCGGCATGCCCGACCTGATCCAGTTCTGGCCCGCGCAGCGGCGCTATCGGATGATCGAGGTGAAGGGCCCAGGCGATCGCCTGCAGGACAACCAACTGCGCTGGATCGAGTTCTGTACCGCACATGGGCTGCCGATCGAGGTGTGTCATGTGCAGTGGGCGCAGCCGGCAGCATGAGCTACCGGGTGGCGGTACGCGCGCTGTGCGAGTTCACCGCCAAGGTCGGCGACCTGGACCTGCGCTTTACCCCCTCACCCAGCGCCCAGGAGGGCATGCTCGGGCATCGCAAGGTGGTGGCCCGGCGCGGCGCGGCGTACCAGGCCGAGGTGGCGCTGGAGGGGCAGTTCGAGCAGTTGCAGGTGCGCGGGCGCGCAGACGGTTTCGACAGCGCCGCCAACCGCCTGGAAGAGATCAAGACCCACCGCGGCGACCTGGCCAGCCAGCCGGCCAACCATCGCCAGTTGCATTGGGCCCAGGCCAAGGTGTACGGCTGGCTGCTGTGTCAGCAGCGCGAACTGGCGCAGGTGAACCTGGCGCTGGTGTACCTGGACGTCGATAGCGAGCGCGAGACGGTGTTCGAGGTGACGCATTCGGCGGCCGAGCTGGAGCAGTTCTTCATCGCTCAGTGCACGCTGTTCCTACGTTGGGCGCAGCAGCAGATGCAGCGCCAGGCCGTGCGCAACGACGGTCTGCAGACGCTGGCTTTCCCGCATGGGGCGTTTCGTACCGGTCAGCGCGAGCTGGCCGAAACCGTGTACAAGGCCGTGAGCACCGGCCGTTGCCTGATGGCCCAGGCCACCACCGGCATCGGCAAGACACTGGGCACGTTGTTCCCGCTGCTCAAGGCGATGGTGCCGCAGCAACTGGACAAGGTGCTGTTCCTCACGGCCAAGACACCGGGGCGCGCCCTTGCACTGGACGCGGTGCAACAGGTCATGGGCCACAGCCCGGCGCTGGCATTGCGCACCCTTGAACTGGTGGCGCGCGACAAGGCCTGCGAGTTCCCCGGTACCGCCTGCCATGGCGAGGCGTGTCCGCTGGCCAAGGGCTTCTACGACCGTTTGCCGGCCGCGCGCCAGGCGGCGGCGCAGCAGCCGGTATTGGACAAGGCCACGCTGCGCGAGGTGGCGCTGGCGCATCAGGTGTGCCCCTACTACCTGAGCCAGGAAATGGCGCGCTGGGTCGACGTGCTGATCGGCGACTACAACTACTATTTCGACCAAAGCGCCTTGCTGTTCGGCCTGGCCCAGCAGGACCAATGGCGCGTGGCGGTACTGGTCGACGAAGCGCACAACCTGGTGGAGCGGGCGCGCCAGATGTACAGCGCCAGCCTCGACCAGTGGCAGTTGCAGGCCTTGCGCCGTGAACCGCCGGCGGGCCTGGAAAGTGCCTTGCAGCGCCTTAACCGGGCGTGGAATGCCGTGCACAAGGCGCAGACGGCGACCTATCAGGCCAGCAACGAGTTGCCGGGTGCCTTCCTCAAGGCGTTGCAACGCTGCGTCAGCCAGATCCAGGAGCGCATGAACCAGCAACCGGCCGCCGTCGACGGGCCACTGCTGCAGTTTTTCTTCCAGGCCAGCCAGTTCCTGCGCCTGAGCGAGGTGTTCGACGGGCATTTCGTGTTCGACGTCAGCAAGCGCGACGGTCCGGGCCGGCGCAGTCTGTCGACCTTGTGCCTGCGCAATGTGGTGCCGGCGCCGCTGATCGGCCCGCGCATGGCCGCGGCGCGCAGCGTCACGCTGTTCTCCGCCACCTTGAGCCCACGGCATTTCTACGCCGACCTGTTGGGCATGCCTGCCGATACGGCATGGCTGGAGGTGGCCTCGCCATTCGTGGCCGAGCAGTTGCAGGTGCAGGTGATCAGTACGGTATCGACCCGTTACCCGCATCGTCAGGCCTCGATCGCACCGATCGTCGAGCTGATTGCCGAGCAGTATCGGCAGCAGCCGGGCAACTACCTGGCCTTTTTCAGCAGCTTCGATTACCAGCAGCAAGTGGCGCAACGGCTGGCCGAGCACCATCGGCACATCGTGCAGTGGTCGCAGGCACCTGGCATGGACGAGGCGCAACGCCACGCCTTTCTCGCGCGCTTTGTCGAGGGCGGGCAGGGCGTGGGCTTCGCGGTGCTGGGCGGCGCGTTCGCCGAGGGCATCGACCTGCCGGGTACGCGCCTGATCGGCGCGTTCGTCGCCACCCTGGGCCTGCCCCAGGTCAACCCGGTCAACGAACAGCTCAAGCAGCGCATGGGCGCCTTGTTCAGTGCGGGGTTCGACTACACCTACCTGTACCCCGGCGTGCAGAAGGTGATCCAGGCGGCGGGGCGGGTGATCCGCGGCACCGAGGACCGTGGCATGGTCATGCTGATCGACGACCGCTTCGCCGAACCCCGTGTGCAGCGCATGTTCCCCGCGTGGTGGGCGCCTCGGTACAAATAGTCGGGCGCGCGGGGATCGTCACCGTCGCGCTGTGGTCAAACTGCCAGTAAACTGCGTGTTTTCATCACCCTGAACATCCTTTCTTGAGGTTTTGCATGAAGCTCAGTCCTTTGGCGGGCAAACCGGCCCCCGCATCCGTGCTGGTCGATATCCCCCAGCTGCTGACCGCGTATTACACCGGGCAACCCGATGCTGGCGTGGCGGCCCAGCGCGTCGCCTTCGGCACCTCCGGGCACCGTGGCAGTTCCGTGGACCTGAGTTTCAACGAGCAGCACGTACTTGCGATCAGCCAGGCCATCTGCCTGTACCGCCACGCGCAGGGCATCGACGGCCCGCTGTTCATCGGTATCGATACCCATGCCCTGTCGACCCCGGCCGCAGCCACTGCGCTGCAGGTACTGGCGGCCAACGGCGTCGAGGTGATGCTGGCCAAGGACGACGAGTACACACCGACCCCGGCCGTGTCCCACGCGATCATCTGCTACAACCGCGGCCGCAGCCGTGGCCTGGCCGACGGCATCGTGATCACACCGTCGCACAACCCGCCGCAAAGCGGCGGCTTCAAGTACAACCCGCCCAATGGCGGCCCGGCCGACAGCGACGTGACCAAGTGGATCGAAGCCAAGGCCAACCAGTTGCTGGCCGATGGCCTCAAGGGCGTGCAGCGCATGGGCTACGAGCAGGCGCTCAAGGCCAGCACCACGCACCGCCACGACTACCTGGGCAATTACGTCAGCGATCTGGTCAATGTGATTGATTTCGATCTGATTCGTGGCGCCGGGCTGCGCCTGGGCGTCGACCCGCTGGGCGGTGCCGGGGTGCGTTACTGGTCGGCGATTGCCGATCACTACAAGCTCGACCTGGAAGTGGTCAACACCGAGGTCGACCCCACGTTCCGCTTCATGTGCGTGGACTGGGACGGTCAGATCCGCATGGACCCGTCCTCGCCGCACGCGATGCAGGGCCTGATCGGCTTGCGTGACCGCTTCGACGTGGCCTTTGGCTGCGACCCGGACCACGACCGTCATGGCATCGTCACGCCGTCCGGTGGCTTGCTGGCGCCGAATGCCTACCTGGCGGTTTCCATCGACTACCTGTTCCAGCACCGCCCGCAGTGGCGCGCCGATGCGGCCGTGGGCAAGACCGTGGTCAGCAGCGGCCTGATCGACCGCGTGGCCGCGCGCCTGGGCCGTCGCCTGTATGAAGTGCCGGTGGGCTTCAAGTACTTTGCCGATGGCCTGTTCGATGGCTCGCTGGGCTTTGGTGGGGAGGAGAGTGCGGGTGCTTCGTTCCTGCGCAAGGACGGCACGGTGTGGAGCACCGACAAGGACGGGCTGATCCCTTCGTTGCTGGCGGCGGAAATGACGGCACGTACAGGGCGTGATCCGAGCCAGGCGTATGCCGCGCTGACTGAAGCGTTGGGCCAACCGTTTTCCACGCGGGTTGATGCCAAGGCGACGCCGGCGCAGAAAGCGCTGCTGGGCAAGCTGTCGCCGCAGCAGGTCAAGTCGACGTCGCTGGCGGGTGAGCCGATCGAGCAGATTCTCAGCCATGCGCCGGGTAACGACCAGGCCATTGGCGGGTTGAAGGTGATGACCGCCAACGGCTGGTTCGCGGCGCGGCCTTCGGGTACCGAGGACATCTACAAGATCTATGCGGAGAGCTTCGTCGATGAAGCGCACCTGCAGCGCCTGGTGGGCGAGGCTCAGGAGCTGGTAGACGCTGCTATCGCCTGATGCGCTTTGGGCCTTAAGGCCGCCTTCGCTGGCAAGCCAGCTCCCACAGGATAATCACATGCCCCGAGAACGGCGGGGTACCTGTGGGAGCTGGCTTGCCAGCGAAGAGGCCCGTCGGCTCAACAAGAACCGTCTCGCCCACCCGGGTCAAATCGCCACACCCACCACATCACATCAATTAATTATTGTAATACGATAATTTTTGCTCAATAATCCGCCCCGTTCACACCTGACGCAAGGAAAAACCATGAACAGC
>NZ_JAHTBI010000140.1 GCF_019168305.1 Pseudomonas aegrilactucae | reverse complement strand
ACCAGCCTCACGCGCATCGTGTGCAGCGGCGAAGCGCTGCCGGTGGACGCCCAGCAACAGGTGTTCGCCAAACTGCCGAACGCCGGCCTGTACAACCTGTACGGCCCGACCGAAGCCGCCATCGACGTGACCCACTGGACCTGCCGCGACGAAGGCCGCAACAGCGTGCCGATCGGGCAACCGATCGCCAACCTCGGCACCTACGTCTTGAGCGCCGATCTGGTGCCCTTGCCGGTGGGTGTCACCGGTGAGCTTTACCTTGCCGGCGAAGGCCTGGCACGCGGTTATCACCGTCGCGCCGCCCTGACTGCCGAGCGTTTCGTGGCCAGCCCTTTCCAGCCTGGGCAGCGTCTGTACCGTACCGGTGACCTGGCACGTCAACGTGCCGACGGCGTGATCGACTACATGGGCCGAGTCGACCATCAGGTGAAGATCCGCGGCCTGCGTATCGAACTGGGTGAAATCGAAGCGCGCCTGCTTGAACTGGCCAGTGTTCGCGAGGCCAGCGTGCTGGCCGTTGAAGCAGGCAGCGGCCTGCAACTGGCCGCCTACCTGGTGGCCAGTGACGCCAATCTGGCGTCGGCCAGCAGCACCCAGCAAGCGCAATGGCGCGATGCTGTGCGCCAGCAGTTGCTGGCCGAGCTACCCGAGTACATGGTGCCAGCGCACCTGGTACTGCTGGAACAATTGCCGCTGAGCCCGAACGGCAAGCTCGATCGCAAGGCACTGCCCGGCATCACCGCTACCACCACGCGCAGCGAACATGTCGCGGCGTCCAGCCCACTGGAACAGCAACTGGTCGACATCTGGCAGGCGGTTCTCAAGCTGGATCGTGTGGGCGTTACCGACAACTTCTTCGAACTGGGCGGCGACTCGATCATCTCGATCCAGGTGGTCAGCCGCGCCCGTCAGGCCGGCATCCGGTTCACCCCCAAGGCCCTGTTCGAGCACCAGACCATCCAGCGCCTTGCCACGGTTGCCCAGTCCAGCGACGCAAGCGCGGTTGCTGACCAATCGGCCTTGCAGGGCGCAACTGCATTGCTGCCGATCCAGCAGATGTTCTTCGAACTGCCGATGCCCGAGCGCCATCACTGGAACCAGGCCGTACTGCTCAAGGCCAACGCCCGGCTTGATGCTGCAGCGCTGGAGCAGGCCTTGCAAAGCCTGGTACTGCACCACGACGCCTTGCGCCTACACTTCACTGAAACCGCCAACGTCTGGAGCGGCGAGTACCGTTCGGTGGCGGCCCAAACCGGTGCCTGGGCACACACGCCGCTGCTGTGGCACCACACGGTGAGTGACGCGCACGCGCTGGAAGCGCTGGCCGAATCTGCCCAACGCAGCCTGGACCTGGAAGGCGGCATCGTCCGTGCGCTGCTTGCCGACCTCGCCGATGGCAGCCAGCGCCTGTTGCTGGTGATTCACCACCTGGCGGTCGACGGCGTGTCGTGGCGCATTCTTTTCGAAGACCTGCAGGCGGCGTACCGCCATGCGGTGGCCGGTCAAGTTGCCGAGCTACCCGCCAAGACCACTTCCCTGCGTGCCTGGGCCGAGCAGTTGCAGGCGTTCGCCCGGCATGACGGCCTGGAACAGGAACTCGCCTACTGGCAGCAGCAGTTGCAAGGGGTCAACAATGACCTGCCCTGCGACCGAGCGGCCGAGCGCCTGCTCAACCGCAACAGCAACAGTGTGCAGGTCGTGCTGGACAAGCAGCGCACGCGTCAGTTGCTGCAACAGGCACCGGCAGCGTATCGCACCCAGGTCAACGACCTGCTGCTCAGCGCGCTGGCGCAGGTCATCACGCGCTGGAGCGGTCACGACGACCTGCTGCTGCAACTGGAAGGGCATGGCCGCGAAGAGTTGTTCGAAGCGGTGGACCTGACCCGTACCGTTGGCTGGTTCACCAGCCTGTTCCCGGTACGCCTGACGCCGGCCAGTACGCTGGGCGACACGATCAAGCAGGTCAAGGAGCAGTTGCGCGCCATCCCCAACAAAGGCATCGGCTTCGGCGCCTTGCGCTACCTGGGCGATGCACAGACGCAGCAGGCCATGCAGCAACTTCCTGTGCCGCGCCTGACCTTCAACTACCTGGGCCAGCTCGATGGCACCTTCGACAGTGACGAGGGTGCACTGTTCGCGCCATCAGGAGAAAGCGCAGGTACCGGCCAGAGCCTGGATGCGCCGCAGAGCAACTGGCTGACCCTCAACAGCCAGGTGTATGCAGGTGAGCTGAGCCTGACCTGGGGCTACAACAGCGAAATGTTCGATGCCTCGACCGTTCAAGGGCTGGCCGAGGAGTACCTGCAGGCGCTGACCCGGCTGATCGAGCACTGCCTGCAGGCAGACAGCCACGGCCTGACGCCGTCGGATGTGCCTCTGGCCCGTTTGAGCCAGGTGCAGCTCGATGCTCTGCCCCTTTCGGCACAGCAGGTTGAAACGCTCTACCCGCTGGCCCCGATGCAACAGGGCATGCTGTTCCACACCCTTTACCAGCAGGAAGCAGGCAATTACATCAACCAGATGCGCCTGGACGTACGCGGCCTGGATGCAGAACGCTTCCGGGCAGCCTGGCAGGCCACCCTCGATGCCCATGACATCCTGCGCAGCGGTTTCCTCTGGCAGGGCCAGTTGAACGAGCCGCTGCAAGTGGTGCACAAGCGGGTCGAACTGCCGTTCAGCGTACTGGACTGGCGCGAGCACCAGGGTTGCAGCGCAGCGCTGGAAACCCTGGCTGTCGAAGAGCTGATGCAACCTTTCGACCTGCAGCAACCGCCGTTGCTGCGCCTGTTCATGGTACGCACCGGCGAAGACAGCCATCACCTCATCTACACCCACCACCACATCCTGATGGATGGCTGGAGCAATTCGCAGATGATGGGTGAGGTGATGCAGCGCTACCATGGCCAGCTCGTTCCCCTGTCCAGCGGTCGCTACAGCGATTACATTGCCTGGCTGCAACAGCAGGACCAGGCGCTGAGCGAGACGTTCTGGAAAGCCCAGGTCCAGACCCTCGATGCGCCCACTCGGCTCGCGGCGGCCATCACCGCAGAGCGCTCGCCAGCGTCCGGCCACGCTCACTTCGAAGCCGCGCTCGAGCAGGCCGACACTTCCCGGCTCGAGGCCTTTGCACGGCAACAGAAGGTCACGCCCAATACATTGGTTCAGGCAGCCTGGCTGATCGTGCTGCAGCGTTACTGCGCTCAAGCGACTGTCTGCTTCGGTGCCACCGTCTCCGGCCGTCCGGCGGAGCTCACAGGGGTGGAGCAGCAGCTAGGGCTGTTCATCAACACCTTGCCGGTGGTTGCCACGCCGCTGCCTGAGCTCAGCGTTGGCCAATGGCTGCAGCAGGTGCAGGCGCAGAACCTCGGCTTGCGAGAGCATGAACATACCCCGCTGTTCGATATTCAACGCTGGGCCGGTAAAAACGCCGAGAGTCTGTTCGACACGATCCTGGTGTTCGAGAACTATCCGATTTCGCAAGCCCTGGAACAGACGGCAAGCGCAACGCTGCACTTCGGCAGTATTCGCACCCATGAGCAGACCAACTACCCCCTGACCTTGATGGTCGGTTTCGGCGCGATGCTGACCTTGCAAGCGAGTTACGACCAGGCGCATTTCAACGCAGCCACGGTCCAGAAGCTCGCACACGCGTTGCTCAGGCTGCTGAGCGCGATGCTCGGCTCGGCAGACCAGGCCATCGGCGACCTGGTGATGCTTGCGCCGCAGGAGCAGAACACCGTACTGCACGACTGGAACCGCAC
>NZ_JAHTBI010000139.1 GCF_019168305.1 Pseudomonas aegrilactucae | reverse complement strand
GGGTTATGTAGCAAGAAGCTTGATGCGGCATTGGGCGGGACGCCTAAGGATGACATGCAGGCGCATCATTTGATTCCGCAGAAGGTGTGGCGGGATGAAAAGGATTTTTTTGAAAAAATCGGTATGTCCGAAGACATGGATAAAAAAGAAAACGGATTGTTGATGCCTGATAGTGCAGATAAAGCGAAGAAAATGAAGCGTGTCTTCTATCATTGTGGACCACATAGTAAAGTATATACCCCAATGGTTGAGAGGATGATAGGCGATATTCAGGATGACCTTGATAAAAAAGAGATTGATGAGGCGGGGGCGAGGGCTAGAATAGCTTCGATGCAAAATAGATTAAGGGCTGGGCTGTCTGTTTCTGGTGGTAGGCAGCGAAGGGTTCGATAATTTAAAGAGGGGTGTGTATGAAGTATTATGTATTGTCTCAGAAAGAAGAGTCAGGCTGTCAGTTAGGCACACTGGATGCGGCCCTATACGACAAGTTTTACACCGGCACTGCGGATGTTGAATATGGTTTTTTCCCATGGTACTCGCGGAAATGCGAAATGAGGAGTGGGGGGGTATTCCCTAAAGGTGGGGTACTTATTTGTGGGGATGACTATTATGATTTTGATGTTCGAAGTATTTCTCGTTTTTTCTATATCGTGAGTGATGAGTTTTTGGCGGCGTGCCGCACACTTAATGTGGATATTGTGGATTTCGCTGAAATTCAGGTCTTATCGAAGTCTGGAACGAAAATATCAAGCAAGAATTATAATGCGGTACTGTTTAATGAGTTTGACGCTAGAAAGGATAGCGATCCTTCCTCTACATTCATGGAAAAAGAAAGCGGTCGGCCTTTTCGGATTAAAAAATTAGTGCTTCCTGCTAAGTGGGATCTTGATCTTTTTAAGTACGGTGGGATGATTTCAGGAAGTAGCAGTTTGATTTGTTCTGAACGATTTAAAGAATTGGCTAAGGACTTTAAAGGTATTAATTATACGCCGCTGGATACTGTTCTCTGGTCGGGTATTCGTGCGATTTGAGCATGCGGACTTGTTGAGTTTGAAGATACCGGCACTGGGACCTGTTTGATCGGTTGGTGCATTTCGAGGATGCGCTGCTGGCGGTGGAGTTTGCCTACGACCCCTTGGGCCGGCGACTGTTCAAGCATTCCAGTGCGCACTACAAACCGCGCCGCGAGGCCGGCTCGCAGTGGAACCGCAACGAGCATGAGCGCAAGCAGCGTGAGCTGGGGTGTGGTTTCACCTTGTATGGCTGGGACGGCGACCACCTGGCGTGGGAGAGCAGCCCGGCACAGTACGAGGGCGGTATCGGGCGTACGGTGCACTACCTGTTCGAGCCGGGCAGCTTTGTACCGGTGGCGCAGGCGGTAAGGCATGAAGGGAGTCGGTTGATTGCCCAGCCGACCTATAGTCAGCCGTACAACATCGATGACGATCCGGTCTGGACCTTCACTCCGCAGGCCAAGCCTTTCAACGCGCTGGCGTGGTACCAGTGCGACCACCTGGGTACGCCGCAGGAGTTGACGGACCACTTCGGGCAGATGGCGTGGACGGCGCAGTACAAGGCGTGGGGAGAAGTGAAGGAGCAGCGCTCGGAATGGGCGCAGCAGCAAGGGGTGAAGAACCCGATTCGCTTTCAGGGGCAGTACCACGACCATGAGACGGGCCTGCACTATAACCGGCATCGGTACTATGATCCGGGG
>NZ_JAHTBI010000138.1 GCF_019168305.1 Pseudomonas aegrilactucae | reverse complement strand
GCCTGGGACCCGGCCGGGCGGCTGCAGGAGCAACTGCTGGGCAGCCACGACGGTAAGTCCACGTTGTTCAAGCGTCAGTACCAGTACGATACCGGCGGGCAACTGACCGATATCCACGACAGCCGACGCGGTCATCTGGCCTACCAGTACGACCCCGTGGGCCGGTTGTTACAGGCGACCAGTCGCCTCGGTGTGGAGACCTTCGCGTTCGACCCGGCGGGTAACCTGCTGGACGAGAAGACGCAGCAGATGCAGCGTCCGCTGGACCAGGACCCGAAGCGCAACAGGCTGATGGACAACCTGCTGCGTGAGTATGCCGGTACGCACTACAGCTATGACGAGCGCGGCAACCTCATGCACCGGCTGCACAACGGCGTACGGGCGCAGTTCACCTGGGACCTATTCGATCGGCTGGGCAGTTACAGCGATGACAAGCTCAAGGTGGAGTACAGCTACGACGCCCTCGGACGGCGGCTGCACAAGCATTCAGTTGCGCATTACTGGAACAAGCCGCAGGCCGGCACGGGCTGGAACCAGCTGGAACGGGCCAAGCGCCAGCGCGAGCTGGACTGTGGTTTTACGCTGTTTGGCTGGGACGGTGACACGCTGGCATGGGAAAGCTCACCGCCGCGTGATGAGGGCGATACCGGGCGCACGGTGCATTACCTGTATGAGCCGGGCAGCTTTGTGCCGGTGGCGCAGGCCTTGCGCAAGGGCCCGGTGCGGTTGCACAAGCAGCCTGACTGGAGCCAGCGCAGCTACGACTTCGACCAGGATCCGTTGTGGCAAACGCACATGGAACCGCAGGCGTTGGATGCGATTGCGTGGTACCAGTGCGATCATCTGGGCACGCCGATGGAACTGACCGACCACAATGGGGCGGTGGCGTGGACGGGGCAGTACAAGGCGTGGGGTGAGGTACGAGAGGAGCGCTCGGGTTGGGCGAAGCAGATCGGGCTGAGCAACCCGATACGGTTTCAGGGGCAGTATCACGACCGTGAGACTGGGCTGCATTACAACCGGTATCGGTACTATGATCC
>NZ_JAHTBI010000137.1 GCF_019168305.1 Pseudomonas aegrilactucae | reverse complement strand
GACCACAATGGCGAGGTGGCATGGACGGCGCAGTACAAGGCGTGGGGTGAGGTACGAGAGGAGCGCTCGGGTTGGGCGAAGCAGATCGGGCTGAGCAATCCGATCCGGTTTCAGGGGCAGTATCACGATCGTGAGACTGGGCTGCATTACAATCGGTATCGGTACTATGATCCGGGGGTTGGGAGGTTTGTTAGCAAGGACCCGATTAGCTATGCGGGTGGGCTGAATCTGCACCAATACGCGCCAAATCCGGTGGGTTGGGTAGATCCATTGGGTTTAGAGGGTTGTGAAAAGGCATGTAAGTCTAGAAACAAGCCACCGGCGCCAATGGAAGCAGCAGAGGGAAGGCCGCATTCGATCATTGAGCGTCCCGGTGTAGATGGCCAGTACACGACTCATTACGGAGATGGCACATGGAAGCAGTACCGTGGGTCGGGGAAAGAACATGGAAATATTGCTAGGCCGAACATAAAAGAAGCAACGAAAAATACCAGGCCAGACGGTCGTGTATTCATAGATAAAGGGCGCGTGCGCCATCCAGCAACAGACGAATATCCCAAAAGGTGACTAACGTGGATAGTATTAAATCATTTGACTACTCTTCTTTTGTGGATGCCAATAAAGATTGTGCTGTAACAGGTATTGATTATGTAAGGGCAATTTATGTGAATCACGAGCTGGCGTCGGATTTCATCGTTTGGTTTGCAAGATTTTTATGGCCAAGTTTCAATATTTTGAATGATAAGGTTTTTGTTGCTGAGCTGTTCGATCCTGAGATGTTTGAACGCCACTTGAGTTTGAGCAAAAATCTCGAGGAAGCTCAGTTCTGGATGAACCTGCTAGAGATAACGGGAGTTTTTGATGAGCTTCCCTCGGAGCAAGCCATGGAAGTTGCCCTAATCGTTTCTGAAAGCTGGAACGCTAAAATAGTGAACGAGTTTGGTGTGGAGTATGCAGTGGCGCGGCACTTTTATGATGAAGAGACTGGAGAGGTGTTTGTCACTATTGGTTCTAGGTCCTGATTATTAGGTTGGGGTTAGCTGCCTTTAGGGATTCTCCGATCAAGTCCCCAAATGTGCTGAAATACGCCTGACCACCTGATCCGAGCCACCCATGAGCCAGATGAGCTTTTCCGACTTCGAATATGCCGGCAAGCGCAAGCAGACACGCCGCGAACGCTTCCTCGCCGAGATGGATCAGGTCGTGCCCTGGACTGGACTGCTGGGGCTGATCGGGTGAGGTAAAAGAGGGGCGCTCGGGTTGGGCGAAGCAGATCGGGCTGAGCAACCCGATACGATTTCAGGGGCAGTATCACGATCGTGAGACTGGGCTGCATTACAACCGGTATCGGTACTATGATCCGGGGGTAGGAGCATTTATAAGTCAGGACCCGATTAGCTATTCGGGTGGATTGAATCTCTACTTATACGCACCAAACCCTATCGAATGGGCTGATCCACTCGGGCTGGAAAAAGTTGTTGCCGCTAGAAGCCGTGCGCATGCGTTGAGGCTTGCACAGCAGCATGCTCAAGTTCCGAGGGTGGGTCGAGGAGGA
>NZ_JAHTBI010000136.1 GCF_019168305.1 Pseudomonas aegrilactucae | reverse complement strand
ATGAACCTGGAGTGGGATGGTTCCACTGCTATGGCCAAGGCCGTGCGCGAATGGGCCGACGACGGCAGTTACGAGATCCGTCTGGAGTGGGACAAGAACATCCGCCTGACCTACGTCACCGACGCCCACGGGCAGGAGACCTGGTACTACTACGACATCCTTGGCCACCTGTACCGCGTGCGCTATCCCGACGAGCGTTCGGAATGGATCTTCCGCGACGAGCGCAAGAACATCGTGCGGCATGTCTACGTCGATGGCACCGAAGACCGCTACGACTACGACGAGCAGGGCAGTGTGGTGCGGCATATCCGTGCCGACCATAGCCAGGTGCACTTTGCCTACGATGACCGCCGTCGCCCGATCAAGATCCGCGACGCCGAGGCGGGCCTGTGGACCAGAGATTACGACCTCAAGGGCAACCTCAGCGAAACGGTCGACCCACTGGGCAACAAGACCGAGTTTGCCTACACGCCGTCCGGCCTGGTCAAGGCGATCAAGGACGCCAACGGCAACGAAAAGGCGCTGGCGTACAACGATGCCGGGCAACTGGTCGAGTACACCGACTGCTCGGGCAAGACCAGCAAATGGACGTATGACGATGCTGGGCAGTTGGTGCTATTCACCGACGCGGCAGGCAACAAGACCGAGTACGACTACAAGGCCGGTCAGCTCGCCAAGGTCACCCACCCGGACAAGACCGAAGAGCGCTTCGAGCGCGATGCCGAAAGTCGCTTGCTCGCGCACGTCGATGCCCTCGACCGCTGCACTACCTGGACCTACACCGCTGCCGGGTTGCTCGCCGAAAGGGTCGATGCAGCAGAAAACACCCTGCGTTACCGCTGGGACAAACTGGGCCGCCTCACGGGCCTGGAAAACGAAAACGAAAGCCATGCCAACTTCCGCTATGACCCGGTCGGGCGGTTGCTGGAGCAGACCGGCTTTGACGATCTGACTACCCGCTACCAATACGACGCACACACGGGCCGCCTGGCCAGTACGCACGTTGGGCAACGGCGCATCGACGTCACCTTCGACCCGGTCGGTCGCCTCACCTCCCGCATCGCCAGCCAGGGCGATCAGCGCGAGGAGGAAACCTTTGCCTACGACGGCAACGGCAAGCTGATCCAGGCCATCAACGCGGCGAGCAAGCTGCAGTGGTTCCATGACGAGGCGGGCAACCTTACCCGCGAACACCAGCACTACCTGGCCACCGGTACCCCGATGGTCGCGGTGTGGCAGCACGAGTACGACGCCCTCAACCACCGCACCTCGACCCTGCGCCCGGATGGGCACAAGGTCAGTTGGCTGACCTACGGCAGCGGCCATCTGCTGGGCATGACCTTCGATCACCATGAGCTGCTGGCCTACGAGCGTGACGACCTGCACCGCGAGGTGATGCGGCATCAGGGCAACAGGCTCAGCCAGAGCCAGTCATGGGACCCGGCGGGGCGGTTGCAGGAACAACTGCTGGGCAGCCAGGACGGCAAGGCGACGCTGCTCAAGCGTGAGTACCAGTACGACGCGGTTGGCCAACTGACGGATATCCACGATACCCGTCGCGGCCAGCTGGCGTATCAGTACGACCCGGTGGGTAGGCTGCTGCAGGCCACCAGCCGGTTGGGCGTGGAGACCTTCGCCTTCGACCCGGCCGGCAACCTGCTGGACGACAAGCACCACGAGCCGACCCGGCCGCTGGAACGCACGCCCAAGCGCAACCGGCTGATGGACAACCTGCTGCGCGAATACGCGGGCACGCACTACACCTATGACGAGCGGGGCAACCTGAGCCATCGGCTGCACAACGGTGTGCATGCGAAATTCACCTGGGATCTGTTCGACCGCTTGCAGGCGTACAGCGACGACAAGCTCAAGGTCGAGTACAGCTATGACGCCCTTGGGCGACGGTTGCACAAGCATTCGACCGCGCATTACTGGAACAAGCCTCAGGCGGGGACCGGCTGGAACGAACTGGAGCGGGCCAAGCGGCAGCGGGAACTGAACTGCGGTTTCACCCTGTTCGGTTGGGATGGCGATACCCTCGCCTGGGAAAGCTCTCCTGCGCAGGATGAGGGTGATACCGGGCGCACGGTGCATTACCTGTATGAACCGGGCAGCTTCGTGCCGGTTGCACAGGCGCTGCGCAAGGCGCCGATACGCCTGCACAAGCAGCCGGACTGGAGCGGGCGCAACTACGACATCGACCAGGACCCGTTGTGGCAGGAGGCGAAGAAGCCGCAGCCGCTGGATGCAATTGCCTGGTACCAGTGCGACCACCTGGGCACGCCGATGGAGTTGACCGACCACAACGGTGAGGTGGCGTGGGCGGCGCAGTACAAGGCGTGGGGCGAGGTTAAACAAGAGCGCTCGGCCTGGGCGAAACAGGTGGGGTTGAACAACCCGATCCGCTTCCAGGGGCAGTATCACGATCATGAGACGGGGCTGCATTACAACCGGTATCGGTACTATGATCCGGAGGTTGGGCGGTTTATCGGGCAGGATCCAATAAGCTACACTGGTGGATTAAATCTTTATGCCTATGCTATTAGTCCAATAAATTGGATTGATCCATATGGTCTTTCGAGTCAAAAAGATTGTGGCTTGACTCATGTGTGGGGAGCAGGAGCAGGGCAGCCTAATGGAGAGCCTAATAGTGTATATACAAAGCTAAGTGGCGACGGTAGCAAAGCAGTGCAGAATACGATTTACAATGATGATGGGTTAGCTATAGGGCATGTTGACTTTAAACAGCATGGTGTAGGAGCTCCTCCCGGTCATGGTCATATATTAACTCCGCCTGGAAATATAAAAAGCGGGCATGGACCAGGTGCGGTTCATATTCCGCCGAACCAAGTCCCTAAAGAATGGAGCGTCATTCCACCAGGTACTGAACCCTCACAGCCGATAAGAGGTTCGTAAATGCTTAACGAAGCAGCAAGAAAAATATTCGATGACTATTATGGTTTCGATGATGGTTTGATTAAAACATTTGAATATGATTTTTTTCAAGCAGATGCATTGAAGATAAAGATGGAGATGTATGCTAGGAACTATGCACTTGAGGGTGATGTGTGGCGAACTGTACGAATAGTTATTGATGGTGTTAGTGAAGTGCGGTCTGTGTTTGAGGCTGGCGCTTTTAATGTTATTTGCTCGCGTGTGAAGTTGTTGAGCTTTGGCGATAAGTGGTGTGTGGAGGTTGATGGGGATTTTGGAGATATCCCAGTATCGCTGGAGGCGATAAGAAAATACAGTACGTGTTACGTCATAGGAGAGAGAGTGGAGGTGCTGGAGCTAGATGAGTAGCGGGTAGGTTTAATAAAGGCTTGGGTGGGTTTAAGTGGCACGGTGCAGTGTCGCCAGTTTGAGTTTGTTACAGGATTGGCTGCGATGGGCGGCAAGGAGCTTGAGGTAGGTGGGCTTGATATCGTTTTCTAGGGATTCTCCGATCAA
>NZ_JAHTBI010000135.1 GCF_019168305.1 Pseudomonas aegrilactucae | reverse complement strand
TGCCAGCGAAGGCGTCAGCGCAGACAACGCTGGGCTCATATCATTCCCAATGATAGTTACCTTCGCCTCATTCGATTCGTGGTTGATAGTTGCAGATCGCAGAATCCGCCCACTCTCAATACATTGGCGGATCTATCCATGGAACACTCACTCAAACCCTTGCGCTATCCCCTTGCTGCCCTGGCACTGGTGGTGATGAGTGCCTGTGGCCGCACCCCGGAGGCCCCGCAAGCCCCCGGCGCGCCTAAAGTCAGCGTGGCCAAGGTACTGGAGCAACCGATCAATGAATGGGACGAGTTCACCGGCCGCCTCGAAGCCCCGGAAACCGTCGAAGTACGCCCGCGCGTCTCCGGCCAGATCGACCAGGTAGCCTTCACCGAAGGCGCCAAGGTCAAGAAAGGCGACCTGCTGTTCCAGATCGATCCGCGCCCGTTCCAGGCCCAGGTACGCCAACTTGAAGCCCAACTGCAACAAGCCCGCGCCACCGCCACCCGCAGCCAGAACGAAGCCCAGCGCGGCGAGCGCCTGCGCAGCAGCAACGCGATTTCCGCCGAGCTCGCCGAGTCGCGCACCAGCGCCGCCACCGAAGCCCGCGCCGGCGTCGCCGCGATCCAGGCACAGCTGGACCTGGCCAGGCTCAACCTGAGCTTCACCCGCGTCACCGCGCCGATCAGCGGCCGCGTCAGTCGCGCCCAGTTCACTGCCGGCAACATCGTCACCGCCGACGTCACCCCGCTCACCAGCGTGGTCTCCACCGACAAGGTGTACGCCTACTTCGACGCCGACGAGCGCGTGTACCTCAAATACACCCAGCTGGCGCGCGACGGCCAGCGCGGCCAGAGCACCCCGGTGTACCTGGGCCTGTCCAATGAAACCGGCAACCCGCACCTGGGCCAGATGAACTTCGTCGACAACCAGGTCAACCCGCGCACCGGCACCATTCGCGGTCGCGCCGTGTTCGACAACAGCGACGGCCAGTTCACCCCCGGCCTGTACGCACGCCTGAAACTGGTCGGCAGCGCCACCTACTCCGCCGTGCTGATCAACGATGAAGCCGTCGGCACCGACCTTGGCAAGAAGTTCGTGCTGGTGATGGACAAGGACAACAAGGCCGATTATCGCGCAGTGGAACTGGGCCCCAAACTCGAAGGCCTGCGCATCGTGCGCAGCGGCCTGAACAAGGAAGACCGCATTGTGGTCAAGGGCCTGCAGCGCGTGCGCCCAGGCTCGGCAGTCAGCCCTGAAGAAACCCCGATGGCCAGCGATACCACCCTCGCCGCCCTCGCCCAGCAACGCCAGGCCCTGGAAGCCAGCACGGCGAGCAAGCCGGTTGCGGTCAAGCTCGCCAGTGCCTCGGCACCCCGCGGTTAAGGGACGACTCCAATGAATTTTTCCCAGTTTTTCATCACCCGGCCGATCTTCGCCGCGGTGCTTTCGCTGCTGATCCTGATTGCCGGCAGCATCTCGCTGTTCCAGCTGCCGATCAGCGAGTACCCCGAAGTCGTGCCACCCACCGTAGTGGTGCGCGCCAGCTTCCCCGGCGCCAACCCCAAGGTCATCGGCGAAACCGTAGCCGCGCCGCTGGAGCAAGCCATCACCGGCGTCGAGAACATGCTGTACATGTCCTCGCAGTCCACCGCCGACGGCAAGATCACCCTGACCATCACCTTCGCCCTGGGCACCGACCTGGACAACGCGCAGGTACAGGTGCAGAACCGCGTGACACGCACCCAGCCCAAGCTGCCTGAAGAGGTGACGCGCATCGGCATCACCGTCGACAAGGCCTCGCCGGACCTGACCATGGTGGTTCACCTCACCTCGCCCGACGACCGCTACGACATGCTCTACCTGTCCAACTACGCCATTCTCAACATCAAGGACGAACTGGCGCGCCTGGGCGGCGTGGGCGACGTGCAACTGTTCGGCATGGGCGACTACTCGCTGCGCGTATGGCTGGACCCGAACAAGACCGCTTCGCGCAACCTGACCGCCAGTGACGTGGTCACTGCGATCCGCGAGCAGAACCGCCAGGTCGCCGCCGGCCAGCTCGGCTCGCCACCGGCCCCAAGTGCCACCAGCTTCCAGCTGTCGGTCAACACCCAGGGGCGTCTGGTCAGCGAAGAGGAATTCGAGAACATCATCATCCGCGCCGGCGCCGATGGCGAAATCACCCGCCTCAAAGACATCGCCCGCGTCGAGCTCGGCTCGAGCCAGTACGCCCTGCGCTCGTTGCTCAACAACAAGCCGGCGGTGGCGATCCCGATCTTCCAGCGCCCAGGTTCCAACGCCATCGAGATCTCCGACGACGTGCGCGCCAAGATGGCCGAACTGAAGAAGGACTTCCCCGAGGGCATGGACTACAGCATCGTCTACGACCCGACCGTGTTCGTGCGCGGTTCGATCGAGGCCGTGGTGCACACGCTGTTCGAAGCACTGATCCTGGTAGTGCTGGTGGTGATTCTGTTCCTGCAGACCTGGCGCGCCTCGATCATCCCGCTGGTGGCCGTACCGGTGTCGCTGATCGGCACCTTCGCGGTGATGCACCTGTTCGGCTTCTCGCTCAACGCGCTGTCGCTGTTCGGGCTGGTACTGGCCATCGGCATCGTGGTGGATGACGCCATCGTGGTGGTGGAGAACGTGGAGCGCAATATCGAGCTGGGGCACACACCGCTGGAGGCGACCAAGCGCGCCATGGGTGAAGTGACCGGGCCGATCATCGCGACCGCCCTGGTACTGTGCGCGGTGTTCATCCCGGCTGCGTTCATCTCGGGGCTCACCGGGCAGTTCTACAAGCAGTTTGCACTGACCATCGCAATCTCGACGGTGATCTCCGCGTTCAACTCGCTGACCCTGTCGCCAGCGCTGGCCGCGGTGCTGCTCAGGGGCCACAACGCGCCCAAGGACCGTTTCTCCAAGGTACTCGATCGCCTGTTCGGCGGCTGGCTGTTCAAACCGTTCAACCGCTTCTTCGAGCGCGCCAGCCACAGCTATGTAGGCACCGTGGGCCGGGTCATCCGCAGCAGCGGCATCGCCCTGTTCGTGTACGCCGGGCTGATGGTGCTGACCTGGATGGGCTTTGCCGCCACGCCGACCGGCTTTGTCCCGGCGCAAGACAAGCAGTACCTGGTGGCCTTCGCACAACTGCCCGACGCCGCCAGCCTTGACCGCACCGAAGCGGTGATCAAGAAAATGGGGGAAGCCGCCCTCAAGAACCCCGGCGTGGCGGACTCCATTGCATTCCCTGGCCTGTCGATCAACGGTTTCACCAACAGCCCCAACAGCGGCATCGTGTTCGTGGCCCTCAAGTCGTTCGACCAGCGCAAGGACCCCAGCCTGTCGGCAGCGGCCATTGCCGCCTCGCTGAACGCGCAGTACGCCGATATCCAGGACGCCTATATCGCGATCTTCCCGCCGCCGCCGGTGCAGGGGCTGGGCACCATCGGTGGCTTCCGCCTGCAGATCGAAGACCGTGGCAACCTGGGTTACGAAGCGCTGTACAAGGAAACCCAGAACGTCATCGCCAAGAGCTACAACGTGCCGGAGCTGGCCGGGCTGTTCACCAGCTACCAGGTCAACGTGCCCCAGGTCGATGCCGCCATCGACCGTGAAAAAGCCAAGACCCACGGCGTGGCCATCAACGATATCTTCGACACCCTGCAGATCTACCTGGGTTCGCTGTACGCCAACGACTTCAACCGCTTTGGCCGCACCTACCAGGTCAACGTGCAGGCCGAGCAGCAGTTCCGCCTCGATGCCGAGCAGATCGGCCAGCTCAAGGTGCGCAACAATCAGGGCGAAATGATCCCGCTGGCGACCTTCATCAAGGTCAGCGACACCTCCGGGCCGGACCGCGTGATGCACTACAACGGCTTCATCACCGCTGAAATCAACGGTGGCGCTGCGCCGGGCTACAGCTCGGGCCAGGCTGAAAAAGCCATCGAGAAGCTGCTCAAGGAAGAACTGCCCAACGGCATGACCTACGAATGGACCGAGTTGACCTACCAGCAGATCCTGGCCGGCAACACCGCGCTGTTCGTGTTCCCGCTGTGCGTGCTGCTGGCATTCCTGGTGCTGGCGGCGCAGTACGAAAGCTGGAGCCTGCCGCTGGCGGTGATCCTGATCGTGCCGATGACCCTGCTGTCGGCCATCACCGGGGTGATCCTGTCCGGTGGCGACAACAACATCTTCACCCAGATCGGGTTGATCGTACTGGTGGGGCTGGCGTGCAAGAACGCAATCCTGATCGTGGAGTTCGCCAAGGACAAACAGGCCGAGGGGCTCGACCCGCTGGCTGCGGTGCTGGAAGCCTGCCGCCTGCGTCTGCGTCCGATCCTGATGACCTCGTTCGCCTTCATCATGGGTGTGGTGCCGCTGGTGTTCTCCTCGGGTGCCGGTGCCGAAATGCGCCATGCCATGGGTGTCGCGGTGTTCTCCGGGATGATCGGGGTGACCTTCTTCGGCCTGTTGCTGACGCCGGTGTTCTTTGTGTTGATTCGTCGTTATGTCGAGCGCAGCGAGGCCCGCAAGGCGGCCCGTCAGCTGACGCTGGAGAAGCAAGCATGAACCATTTGAAACTGTGGGCCCCCAGCCTGCTGGTGCTGGCCCTGGCGGCCTGCGCCGTAGGCCCCGACTACCAGGCCCCGCACACCGACGCCGCGCACCTGGCGGCAGCCGACGCCCAGGAGGCCAAGGCGGCCTTCGACCGCAGCCGTTTCGATGCGATCTGGTGGCGTCAGTTCGACGACCCGATCCTGGACCAGCTGGTCAGCCAGTCGCTGGCCGGCAACCGTGAACTGCGGGTGGCCTTCGCCCGCCTCAAGGCTGCCAGGGCAATCCGTGACGATGTGAGCAACGATGCACTGCCCACCGTCACCAGCCGCGCCAGCAGCGACCTGGGCAAGGGTCAGATCCCTGGCCAGACCGAGCGCCGGGTCAACAGCGAGCGCTATGACCTGGGTCTGGACATGGCCTGGGAGCTGGACCTGTTTGGCCGCATCCAGCGCCAGCTGGAAGCCAGCGAGGCGCAGGAGGCGTCGGCCCAGGCCGACCTGCAACAATTGCAGGTGAGCCTGATTGCCGAGTTGGTCGATGCGTATGGACAACTGCGCGGGGCGCAATTGCGCGAGAAGATTGCGCTGGCCAACCTCAAGACCCAGCAGGACTCGCGCGGCATTACCGAAACCTTGCGGGATGCCGGGGTGGGTAACGAACTGGACGTGGTGCGCGCCGATGCGCGGCTGGCGGCGGTGGAGGCCAGCGTGCCGCAACTGCAGGCCGAGCAGGTGCGCTCGCGCAACCGTATCGCCACCCTGCTGGGCCAGCGCCCGGATGCATTGAGCGTCGACCTGTCACCGGCGCAGTTGCCGGCGATCGCCAAGGCCCTGCCGATTGGCGACCCGGGTGAACTGCTGCAGCGCCGACCGGATGTGCGCAGTGCCGAACGCCAACTGGCGGCGGCGACGGCGAATGTGGGCGTGGCCACCGCAGACCTGTTCCCGCGGGTCAGCCTCAGCGGCTTCCTGGGCTTTACCGCAGCGCGCGGTTCGCAACTGGGTTCCAGCGCAGCGCAGGCCTGGGCACTGGGCCCGAGCATCACCTGGGCCGCGTTCGACCTGGGCAGTGTAAGGGCGCGGTTGCGCGGGGCGAATGCCGAGGCCGAGGGCGCGTTGGCGACCTATGAGCAGCAGGTACTGCTGGCGCTGGAAGAATCGGAAAATGCGTTCAGTGATTACGCCAAGCGTCAGCAGCGGCTGATGGCGTTGCTACGCCAGAGCGAGGCGAGCCGCAAGGCCGCAGACCTGGCGTCGATCCGGTATCGCGAAGGCACGGTGGACTACCTGGTACTGCTGGATGCCGAGCGTGAACGGCTCAATGCCGAGGATGCGCAGGCACTGGGCGAGGTCGACCTGTACCGCGGCATCGTGGCGATCTACAAGGCGCTAGGTGGCGGCTGGCAGACCGACAGCGTGGCGGCGGCGAACTGATTCAAGGCTCCTTTGGTTGGTTAGCACCGACCACTTTGCCCC
>NZ_JAHTBI010000134.1 GCF_019168305.1 Pseudomonas aegrilactucae | reverse complement strand
TTCTGGCATGAAAATTGGACTATCCCCTTGCAGGCAAAACGCATTTTTCGCGTTCTGACCTTTTCATTTTTTGCAAGGAGCAGCCCCCATGGCAACACCCGCCTACATGTCCGTTACCGGCACCAAACAAGGCCTGATCACCGCAGGCGCCTTCACCGCCGATTCGGTCGGCAACACCTACCAGGAAGGCCACGAAGACCAGGTCATGGTGCAGGGCTTCAACCACGAAGTGATCATCCCGCGTGACCCGCAATCCGGTCAGCCGACCGGCCAGCGTGTGCACAAGCCGGTGATCATCACCAAGGTCTTCGACAAGGCATCGCCCCTGCTGCTGGCCGCGCTGACCTCCGGCGAGCGCCTGACCGAGATCGTCATCCACTGGTACCGCACCTCGGCGGCCGGCACCCAGGAGCACTACTTCACCACCACACTCGAAGACGCGATCATCGTCGACATCAAGGACTACATGCACAACTGCCAGGACCCGGCCAACGCGCACTTCACCCACCTCGAAGACGTGCACTTCACCTACCGCAAGATCACCTGGACCCATGAGGTTTCCGGTACTTCCGGCTCGGACGACTGGCGTACCCCGGTCGCCGGCTAAGCCTGCGCGTTAGTTCACTGCCCCGGCCATGCCTGCATGGCCGGCCGGGGCAGCCTGCCACTCAAGTTTTCAAGCACCCAAGTTTTTGCAGCAGGAGGAACATCGGATGTTCTCAGCGGCCAACCAGCCCCATTTCACCCTGACCCTGGACGGGGTCGACAGCGACTTTCAGGTGCTGTCGTTCACCGGGCGCGAAGCGCTCAGCCAGCCGTTCGAGTTCGAACTGGAACTGGTCAGTGAAAGGGCTTCGCTGAACCTGGAATCCCTCCTGCACAAGTTGGCCTTTTTGCAGCTGTCGCCCAGCGGCAGCGGCATTCACGGGCTGGTCTACAGCGCCGCGCAAGGCGAGGCCGGGCGGCGCCTGTCGCGCTACCGCCTGGTGCTGCGCCCGCAGCTGGCGTACCTGGCGCACCGCATCAACCAGCGCATCTTCCAGCACAAGACCGTGCCGCAGATCATCGCCCAGGTGCTCGAAGAGCACGGCATCCTGGCCAGCGACCACCGCTTCGTGCTCAGCGCCGTGTACCCCGAGCGGGTGTACTGCGTGCAGTACGACGAGTCCGACCTGCACTTCATCCAGCGCCTGTGTGAAGAGGAGGGTATTCACTACCACTTCCAGCACAGCCCGCAGGGCCATGCGCTGGTTTTTGGCGACGACCAGACCGTGTTCCCCAAGCTGGCGCCGGTGGCCTATCAGCAGGACACGGGGCTGGTGGCCGACGTGCCGGTGGTCAAGCGTTTCGGCCTGCGCCTGGCCACGCGCACCAGCCGCACCACGCGGCGCGACTACGACTTCACCA
>NZ_JAHTBI010000133.1 GCF_019168305.1 Pseudomonas aegrilactucae | reverse complement strand
AAAGGCGCCACGGCCAGCGCGCAGATCTACAGCTTGGTCGAGACTGCCAAGATCAACGGCCAGGAGCCCTATACGTGGCTGCGCCACGTACTTGAGCGATTACCCCATGCGCAGTCGGTAGCGGACTACGAAGCGCTGCTGCCGTGGAACTGTTCGCCAGAGATGCCACGGTAACCCGCTCTCCAAATGCTGGGTAGGTGGGGTTTATGGATCGCACTCTTTCGATCAGGATCCGCTGTGGCAAACGCACATGGAACCGCAGGCGTTTGATGCGATTGCGTGGTATCAGTGCGATCACCTGGGCACGCCGATGGAACTGACCGACCACAATGGCGAGGTGGCATGGACGGCGCAGTACAAGGCGTGGGGTGAGGTACGAGAGGAGCGCTCGGGTTGGGCGAAGCAGATCGGGCTGAGCAATCCGATCCGGTTTCAGGGGCAGTATCACGATCGTGAGACTGGGCTGCATTACAATCGGTATCGGTACTATGATCCGGGGGTTGGGCGGTTTATTGGGCAGGACCCGATTGCTTACTCTGGTGGTCTGAATTTTTACAAATATGCGCCGAATCCTTTGGGGTGGGTTGATCCGCTGGGGCTGGCCAAGAACAAATACCAAGTCCGTAAACCACCAAGCGACGCACACGATCCAGATGGCTCAAAAGCGCCAGGAAAACCCGGAGATTCCGAAGGATTCTGCGAATGTAAACGGGGGGAGACGTGGGTGGAATTCGATGATGGACGGGGTTCTGGATGGCTCGACAAAGATGAAAATGTATGGGTCCCTACGGGAAAGGGTGCTAGCGCACATGGGGGACCTCACTGGGATCTTCAAATGCCAAATAACGATTATGAAAATGTCTATCCAGGCGGTAAAAGGCGCTAAATGAATGGTCATTAAAATTGCTCTTCCGCGTTTTCTTTCCAACGCTGATGAAGGTCGTTTTTTTTGAGGGCTTTCAATGTATCTCAGCCGTTCAAAAATTTGTAGGGATGCTCCGATCAAC
>NZ_JAHTBI010000132.1 GCF_019168305.1 Pseudomonas aegrilactucae | reverse complement strand
CGAAGGAGCTCAGTAAAAAAAGCTTCGCTGGCAAGCCCAGCTCCCACAAGGATTGCTGTGTGCACCGTACCTGTGGGAGCTGGCTTGCCAGCGAAGGCGTCATCACTGACTGAATACAAGAACAACAGATCCAGGAGTAACCCCATGGGCGAAGTCGTCCTCGCAGCCAAAGTCTGCCACGTCCCCTCGATGTACCTGTCCGAACTGCCCGGCAAGCACCACGGTTGCCGCGAAGCCGCCATCGCCGGCCACAAGGAGATCGGCCGCCGCGCCCGCGCACTCGGCGCCGACACCGCCGTGGTGTTCGATGTGCACTGGCTGGTCAACAGCGGCTACCACGTCAATTGCGGCGAGCACTTCAAGGGCACCTACACCAGCAACGAACTGCCGCACTTCATCAAGAACATGGACTTCGAATACCCGGGCCTGCCCGCCCTCGGCGAGCTGATCGCGCAAGAGGCCAATGCCGCCGACGTGCGCACCCTGGCCCACAACATCCCGAGCCTGGAACTGGAATACGGCACCCTGGTGCCGATGCGCTACATGCACATGGACGTGCCCGCCGCCGACACGCTCAAGGTCGTGTCCATCGCCGCCTGGTGCGCCTGGCACCGCCTGCAGGACAGCTTCGCGTTTGGCGCCGCCGTGCGCCGGGCCATCGAGAAAAGCGACCGCAAGGTGCTGGTGCTGGCCTCCGGTTCGCTCTCGCACCGGTTCTCGGACGACCGCAACGCCGAAGCCAACATCCACAACTGGACCCGCGAGTTCGACAAGCAGATGGACCTGCGCGTGGTCGAGCTGTGGAAGCAGGGCCGCTTCAAGGAGTTCTGCGCGATGCTGCCCGACTACGCCGCGCACTGCTACGGCGAGGGCGGCATGCACGACACCGCGATGCTGCTGGGCCTGCTCGGCGGTGCCGACTACGACAAGCCGGTCGAAGTGCTCACCGAGCCGTTCGGCAGTTCGGGCACCGGCCAGATCAACGCCATCTTCCCGGTCTGAGCCCCCAGCAGGAGCTTCGCATGCCGCATTTCATTGCCGAATACACCGACAACCTCGAAACCCAGGCCGACCTGCCCGGCCTGTTCGAAAAGGTCCACCACACCCTGGGCGCCACCGGCGTGTTCCCGCTGGGCGGCATCCGCAGCCGTGCGGTACGCCTGGACACCTGGCGCATGGCCGACGGTGCGCACGACTACGCCTTCGTGCACATGACCCTCAAGGTCGGGCACGGGCGTGACCTGGCGACCCGCCAACAGGTAGCCCAGGCCCTGTTCGAGGTGATCACCGCACATTTTGCCGAGCTGCAAAGCCAGCGCCTGCTGGCCCTGTCGTTCGAAATGATCGAGCTGCACCCGCAACTGAACTTCAGGCAGAACAACGTGCATGCGTTTCTGCGCGACCAGGCGGGCTGAGTTTCAGCCGCCTGCTCCACCACCGGCCCTCTGACCAAGAAGAACAAGATCATGAGCACAGCCAATACCGCCGCACAGGCAAGCCTTGCGCGCCACGACGCCACCCACAGCACCATCACCTGGCGGCTGATGCCGCTGCTGCTGGTGTGCTACCTGTTCGCCCACCTGGACCGCATCAACATCGGCTTCGCCAAGATGCAGATGAGCAGCGACCTGCATTTCAGCGACACGGTGTACGGCTTCGGTGCCGGGCTGTTCTTCATTGCCTACGCCTTGTTCGGCGTACCCAGCAACATGGCGCTGGACCGGGTCGGCCCGCGGCGCTGGATCGCCACCCTGATGATCGTGTGGGGGGCGCTGTCCACCGGGATGCTGTGGGTGGAGTCGGCCTCGGGCTTCTATGTGCTGCGCTTTCTGCTGGGCGTGGCCGAGGCCGGCTTCTTCCCCGGCATCCTGGTCTACCTCAACCGCTGGTACCCGGCGCGGCGCCGTGGCCAGATCACCGCGCTGTTCGCGATTGCCGTACCGATGGCCGGCGTGATCGGCGGGCCGCTCTCGGGCGGCATTCTCGAGCTGTTCCACGACGCTGCCGGCCTGCGCGGCTGGCAATGGATGTTCCTGATCGAGGGCGCGCCGGTGATGCTGCTGGGCCTGGTGGTGCTCAAGCGCCTGCCCGACAGTTTCGAGCACGTGAGCTGGCTCGACGCCGAACAGAAACAGCAACTGCGCGAGCAACTGGCCCAGGAAGAACAGCGCAAGTCGATCACCTCCTTCGCCGGCATCCTGCGCAACCGGCAGGTATGGCTGCTGGTGGCGGTGTACTTCGCGGTGATGCTGGCGGTCAACACGCTGGCGTTCTGGATGCCCACCCTGATCCACGGCGCCGGTATCGGCAGCGATGGCCGCGTGGGCCTGCTCAGCGCCATCCCGTACCTGGCCGGCTGCCTGTTCATGATTGCCTGCGGGCGCTCCTCGGACCGCCAGCGCGAACGCCGCTGGCACCTGTGCGTGCCGCTGCTGATGTCGGCACTGGGCATTGCCGTGGCCGGCCTGGCGCCGACCAACCCGTTGCTGGTGCTGGGCGGCCTGGTGATTGCCGGCATGGGCGCCAGCGCCGCCCTGCCGATGTTCTGGCAGTTGCCGCCGGCGTTCCTGTCCACCGCCACCCAGGCGGCCGGCATCGCCCTGATCAGCTCGTTCGGCAGTATCGCCTCGTTCCTCGCGCCCTACCTGATCGGCTGGATGCGCGACACCACCCAGAGCGCCAGCCTTGCCCTGTACGTGCTGGCGCTGTTCATCACCCTGGGCGGCCTGCTGGTGCTGCGCACCCAGGCTGCCATCGTCAACCCTCAATAAGAGAGCCCGTCATGCTCGACCACAGCCAGATTCTCCATGCCGCAGCCCAGCTCGACCGCGCCGAACGCAGCCGCGAGCAGGTGCGCCAGTTCTCCCTCGACCACCCGGGCATCAGCATCGAGGATGCCTACGCCATCCAGCGCGCCTGGGTCGCGCAAAAGATCAAGGACGGGCGCACGCTGGTCGGGCACAAGATCGGCCTGACCTCGCGCGCCATGCAGGTCTCGTCGAACATCACCGAGCCGGATTTCGGCGCGCTGCTCGACGACATGTTCTTCGACGAAGGCAGCGACATCCCGTTCGAGCGCTTTATCGTGCCGCGCGTGGAAGTGGAACTGGCGTTCATCCTGGGCAAGCCGCTCAAGGGCCCCAACGTGACCGTGTTCGACGTGCTTGATGCCACCGAGTGGGTGATCCCGGCGCTGGAGATCATCGATGCGCGCATCCAGCAGGTCGACCCGCACACCGGCGCCACGCGCAAGGTCTTCGACACCATTTCCGACAACGCCGCCAATGCCGGCGTGGTCATGGGTGGTCGCGCCGTGCGGCCTACCGACATCGATCTGCGCAAGGTGCCGGCGGTGCTGTACCGCAACGGCGTGATCGAAGAGTCGGGGGTCTCGGCGGCGGTGCTCAACCACCCGGCCAAGGGCGTGGCGTGGCTGGCCAACAAGCTGGCGCCGTACGACGTCACGCTGGAGGCAGGCCAGGTGATCCTGGGCGGCTCGTTCACCCGCCCGGTGGCGGCCAACCCGGGCGATACCTTCCATGTCGACTACGACATGCTCGGTTCCATCGCCTGCCGTTTCGTCTGACCTGGGGGATTGTCATGGACCTGCCGGTAAACCGTTTCAAACAACGCCTGGCCAGTGGCACGCCGCAGATCGGCCTGTGGCTGGGGTTGGCCGATGCCTATTGCGCGGAGCTGGCCGCCAATGCCGGGTTCGACTGGCTGCTGATCGATGGCGAGCATGCGCCCAACGACCTGCGCGGCCTGCTCGCACAGTTGCAGGCGGTGGCACCGTATGCCAGCGAAGCGATCATCCGGCCGGTGATCGGCGATACCGCGCTGATCAAGCAGGTGCTCGACATCGGCGCGCAGACGCTGCTGGTGCCGATGGTGGAAAGTGCTGCCCAGGCCGGCGAGCTGGTACGCGCCATGCGTTATCCGCCCCAGGGGATACGCGGGGTGGGCAGTGCGCTGGCGCGAGCGTCGCGCTGGAACAGCATTCCCGGTTACCTGGATCAGGCCGATGCGCAGATGTGCCTGCTGGTGCAGATCGAGAATGCCCAAGGGCTGGCCAACCTGGACGCGATTGCTGCGGTTGACGGCGTGGACGGGGTGTTTATCGGGCCGGCTGACTTGAGTGCGTCGATGGGCCACCGGGGCAATCCGGGGCACCCTGAGGTGCAGGCGGCTATAGAGGACGCGATCGTGCGTATACAACGCGCGGGCAAGGCCGCCGGGATCCTGAGCGCCGACCAGGCCCTGGCGCGGCGCTACCTCGAGCTGGGCGCGGCGTTCGTGGCGGTGGGCGTGGATACCACGGTGCTGATGCGTGGGTTGCAGGGGTTGGCGGCAGCCTTCAAGGGCGATGTTGCACCTGTGGCCAAGGCAGGAGGGGTGTACTGATTTTGCCGGCCTCATCGCGGGTCAAGCCCGCGCCTGCAGGGTAGGTAGCGCCGCTGTACCTGTGGGACCCGCGATGGAGCGCCACGCTTTACCCTGCTGCGTTCAAGGAATCCCCAAACACCGCCCACATCGCCCGCAACCGCCGTGTGTACGCTTCAGGCCCGGCATAGATCAGCTCGACACTCAGGCTGTCGACCACGCCCAGATACGCATCCACGTACAGCGCCCGCCGTGCAGCCGGCAAGTGCGGCAAGCACGTTCCCAACGCCTGTTCGAACACCTCGCCCAGCCGCGCCAGGTACCCTTCGAAGCCCGCCGAAATGATCGGGCGCAACGCCTGGGGCGGGAAGAACGCCGTACGCAGCAGAAAGCGCAGGTGCGCCGACAGCTGATAGCGCTCGCCGAGGCAATGGCTGTAGCGCGTCCCCGGCAACACAGCGTCGCACTGCGCAAAGCAGTCCTGCACATACAATCGCTCTGCCTCCACCGCGCGCTCGAAGACCGCCTCGAAGAGGTCGTCCTTGCTGGTGAAGTGCGCATACAGCGAGGGCTTGCGCATGCCCGCCGCCGCCGCGATGTCGTTGAGCGATGCGGCATCGTAGCCATGTTCGGCAAACTGCTCGACCGCAATCGCGCAGATCTTCTGCGCCGAAGGCGTCAGGGTTCTCATGCAGGGTTCTCCACCATCAATGCCCGGCCAGGCTGTTCACGCCCACCGGTGCCTGCCGGATGCAGGCGCGCACCAACAACGCCACCAGCACACCCGACACCACCAGCAGCAACGCCCAGTGCGCTGCGCCCAAAGGCGCCATGATGCCCGACAACGGCGTGGCAAACGACGAAATGATCAACTGGAAAGCCCCTAGCAACGCAGCGGTCGATCCCAGCGCCCGGCGTTGCGAAGCCATCACCAGTGACATCAACGTCGCCTCCAGGATACCCAGGCCGAACATCGCCACCGCCATGCCGGCCACGATGCCCACCAGCCCGGCCGCACTCATGGCCCCCCCCAGCACCACCAGCGCCCCGAGCAGCAGGCACGCCGCGCCCCACTGCGCCAGGCGCAACAGGCCCTTGCGCGCCACCAGCCGACCGGCGGTGATCGCACCGAGCAAAATCGCCACGCCCGTCGCACCGAACAGCGTGCCGAAGGCTTGCACCGACAGGCCGAAGTGGGTCTGGTACACGAAGGCCGCGCCAGCGATGTAGGCAAACAGGAAAAAGAACACCGCCGACAGCGCCAGTGCCGGGCGCAGGAACTGCCCGTCGGCGCCGATGCGCAGGTAAGTGCGCAGGATCTGGCGCGGCGCCCAGGGCATGCGCTGCTCCAGTGCCAGGGTTTCCTTGAGCACCACTGCCGAATTCACCAGTACCAGCAGGCCGAGGCCGGCCAACGTCAACATGATCGCGCGCCAGCCGAAATGCGCACCGACAAAGCCGCCCAGCGCCGGTGCGATCACCGGCGCCAGGCCTTCGATGGTCATCAGCAGGGCAAATATCTGCGCCGCCCGCGCGCCTTCGGCCACATCGCGCACCATGCTCATGATCACCACCAGGGTCAGCGCACTGCCCAGGCCCTGGATGAAGCGGGCGGCCAGCAGCGCCTCAAGGCTGCCAGCCTGGGCCGCCGCCAGCGAACTCAGCACGAACACCGCAAGGCCGGCCAGCAAAGGCCGGCGCCGACCCAGCGTATCGACCAACGGCCCGAACAACAGTTGCCCGGCCCCCATCGCCAGCAGGAACACGGTGAGGGTCAGTTGCACCCCGGCATAGGTCGTGCCGTACTCCGCGGCAATCGCCGGCATGCTGGCCAGGTACATGTCCACGGCCGACGGGCCAAGGCCGCCGATCAGGGCCAGCGCGATGGCGAATTTCAGGTGCGGGGGCTGCGACTGCGAGGTAGGCATAGAATCGTATCCAGATCGAAAACCGATACCTACCGACCGGTAGGTAGCAAGATCTGGCGAGCATATACACCCGCTCACCACAGGTCAAGTCACCTCATCATCAGGCCGGGCCGGTCAGGCTGTGCTGGCGATAGTCCTTGGGCAACTGTTCGAACTGTTTCTTGAACGAGCAGCTGAAATGCGCCGAATCGGTGAAGCCCCATTTGTAGGCGATGGTGGTGATCGTTTCGGCCTTGAGGATCGGGTTGGCCAGGTCGTCGGCGCTGCGCTGCAGGCGGGCGCGCTGGATATAGCGGCACACGCTGTCGCCCTGCAAGGGCCGACGGGGTCAGCGCCGGGGTGTCGCTGCCGTCCAGCGCCGAGCAACGACACCTGGACGCCTGGCGCGCGCCATGCCCAGGGGCACTGTTCAAGACGGGCTGTGCGCCTGCTGCTTGAGGCGCTCGGTATCAACGCGCACAAACACCGAGTCGGCCGTGACGGTAAGCACATCCCCCGCCCACACCTCGCAGATCACCCGGGTCTTGCGCCCCAGCTCGCCTTCGACACGGGCCTTGAGCAACAGCTCGACGCCCATCGGGGTCGGCTTGAGGTAGCTCAACCCCAGGTGCCCGGTCACGCAGTCGATGCGCGGCAGGCTGCCCGGTTCGCGGCCTTCGGCACGGTAGTGGTGGGCCATGGCGGCCCAGTTCGAATGGCAGTCCACCAGCATCGCCAGCAGCCCGCCATACACCAGCCCCGGCCAGCCGGTGAAGGTGTTGTCGGGGCTGTGCCGGCACAGCAGGTGAATGCCGTCCTCGTCCCAATGGCTTTTCAGGTGCAGGCCACTGGGGTGCGCGGTGCCACAGCCATAGCAGATACCGTCGGGCGCAGCCAGGTCCTGGAGGGGTAAGGCTTGGGGATTCATAGGCGTCCTGTTGTTTTTATGCAAAGACATGCCCCCGATGGTAACGCCACCCGGTCAACGCGCGAAAGCGCTGAGCGGCCACCACCCGCGGTGCTCACGACTCGACGCGCAGCCCCGCGGCCTGCCAATCCGGAAAGCCGCTGTTAAGTCGGCGCACCTTGAACCCACGCTCGCGCAGCGCCGTCACCGCCGCCCCCGACAACACGCACCAGGGCCCGCGGCAATAAGCGATGATTTCCTGCTCGCGCGGCAGCTCTGCCAGGCGCAACTCAAGCTCGTCGAGCGGCATGTTGATCGCGCCGGGCAAATGCCCGAGGGCGAACTCCTCGTGCGAGCGCACATCCAGCAGAGTCACGCTGCGCTCCTGCAGGCGCTGCACCAGCTCGTCCCGCGACATCGCTTGCAGCCGCTCCTGGTGGGTCATGCTGTCGGCCATCAGCTCGCGCTTCGCCCCGCGCTGGTGCTCGGCAAATTCACGCAATGCGCCCAGCACGTCGAGAATCGGCCCGCTGCCGAGACGATAGAGCACGCGCTTGCCATCGCGGCGGGTCTGCACAAACCCCGCCCGGCGCAGGTGCTGCAGGTGCTGCGAGGTGTTGGCCACGGACAGTTCGCACAACTCGGCCAGACGCTCGACGGCGCGCTCGCCCTGGGCAATGTGTTCGAGCAGGTGCAACCGGTGCGCATGCCCCAGGGTGCGGGCCAACTCGGCGATTTCGATGAAGTGCTGCAAAGGAAGGTCGGTCATTGACAGGAAGCTAGCATTCGCCAATCATTCAATCAATTCATTGAATGATTAAAAGGAACGTACCCATGCATGCCTTGCCGACATTCATCGCCTGCTCCCTGCTGATCGGCGTACTGGCCACCGCGCTCGCCGACCTGTGGGCAGAGGTGCAAAAGCGTGTGTTCAACGTGCCACCCCCCAGTTGGCCGATGGTCGGTCGCTGGGTCGGGCACATGCGCCACAGACAGTTCAGGCACGCCAGCATCGCCAAGGCGCCCGCCATCAAGGGCGAAGCCCTGCTGGGCTGGCTGACCCACTACCTCATCGGTGTGCTGTACGCGGGGCTGTTGCTGGCGCTCTGCGGCGCCGAATGGGCACGCTCCCCGACCCTGCTGCCCGCACTGGCGCTGGGCCTGGCAACGTTGCTGGCACCGTTCTTCATCCTGCAGCCGGGCATGGGCGCCGGCATCCTGGCCAGCAAGACACCCAACCCGAACAGGGCGCGCCTGCGTAGCCTGGCGGCGCACGCCGTGTTCGGCGCGAGCCTGTTCGTGGCGGCCCTGGCACTGGCAGCCGTTGGCCTGGTGCCTCAGGCCTGAGGCGCCTCGGCCCCCTGGCACCACGCCTCGATCAGTGCATCCAGCAAGGCCTGGGGATCCTCGGGGTTGGCCTCGACCAGGCCGATGGCCCAGGCGCAACCGGCCAACTCGAAATGCGCACGCCACTGCGGCCACGCCAGCAGGGCCGGCAGGTCGAAGCTGTACATGCCGCCACGTTCGCCGTGGCCACCGTGGATCGACTCGCCCAGGCCGAAGGGTTCAGGGCCGAAAGGCTTGAGCGAAACGTAGTACACATGGTGCGTGGGATGCTCGCCCGTTGGCGCGCGATTGCACTGGGCAAGGTCCACCGACTGCCAGCCCAGTTCCTGTGCGGTCATGGGCTGTGTGTGGGCCATCAAGTCGTCGATACCCAGCGTACGGCCCCCCGGCCAGGTGACCTGCGTAGCGCTGAATACGCGCTGGCGTGCCTTGCGCGGGTTGGCCAGGTCGGCCCAGCCCCGTTCTCGGGTCAGCACCAGGCCCTTGAGCAGGCGAAACCCTCCGTCAGACAGTTGCAGCACGAACTGCCCGTAATCGGTGGGCACAACCCGCACCAGATGAAGGGACGACGCTTCACTGTGACCCATGCCTTGCCACTCCTTGAACAGGCAATCTGAAAGGAGCGCAGTATACGACGTGCAGGCCATCAGCAAGCGCGCTGGAGCAGGCAGTCAGCTCATCTGGCCGAAACGGCCCTCGCGAAAATCGGCGAACGCCTGTTCTATCTCGGCATCGCTGTTCATCACGAACGGGCCGTAGCCGACGATGGGCTCTTCCAGCGGCTGGCCGCTGAGCCAGAGCACGGCGGCATCGGTTTCGGCCTGCAGCAGCACGTCTTCACCGTCGCGCGCCAGCAGCACCAGTTGTGCCGGCCCGACCGAACGCTCGCCGTTGATCAGGACCTTGCCGCGCAGTACCACCAGGGCACTGCTGTAGCCGCTGCGCGCCGGCAATTGCACAGGCGCGGCGGGCGTGAGTTGCAGGTCCCACACATCCATGGGCGTGAAGGTGCGGGCCGGGCCTTGATGGCCGTGGTAGGTACCGGCGATCACACGCAGGGTGCCGGCATCGTGCGCCAGGTTCACCTGGGGGATGTCCTGGGCCAGCAGGGTCTGGTAGCCGGCCGGTGCGGACTTGTCCCTGGCGGGCAGGTTGACCCACAGTTGCACCATCTCCAGGGTGCCGCCGCGTAGGGCGAACGAAGGTGCATGAAACTCTTCGTGCAGGATGCCCCCGGCGGCGGTCATCCACTGCACGTCTCCCGGCCCGATCAGCCCGCCGGCGCCGGTGGAGTCGCGGTGCTCCAGCTCGCCCTGGTAGACGATGGTGACGGTTTCGAACCGCGATGCGGGTGCTGGCCTACGCCACGGCGGGCCTGGGTGGGCCCAAACGCGTGGGGGCCGGCGTAGTCGAGCAACAGGAACGGGCTGATGTGCTGGGCCAGGTTGTCGTAGCTGAACAGGCTGCGCACCGGGAACCCGTCGCCGACCCAGTGGGGGGGCGGACTGCTGTAGATGCCTTGAATCTTCTTCATGAGAAACCTCCTCTCGTGTATGGGGTCAACGATACGGATGCGACGATTGCGGCGCTAGATAGCGTAAAGCGTCCGCATTGTTCTACCTATGGAACAGTGATGTGCGAACCATCGCCCATGCACGGGCGGTGCAGGCACGCTACTATCACCGCCCACCCACCTTCCACACACGCCATGCAGCCCATCCTCACCCTCGCCGAGAACTACCCGCATGGTGAACGCATCGCCCCGCATTGCCACACCCGCGCACAGTTGATCCATGCCCTGAGCGGGGTCATCACGGTCAATTCCACCCAGGGTTGCTGGGTGGTCCCGCCCGGGCGCGGGGTGTGGGTACCGGCCACCGTGGAGCACGACCTGAGGTTCGCCGGGCAGGTACGCATGCGCACCCTGTTCGTCGCCCCCCATGCACGCCCCGACCTGCCCCACAGTTGCCGCGTGATCGACGTGCCCCCACTGCTGCGCCAATTGATCATCAGCGCCATGGACATCCCCGCCGACTACCCCGCCGGCGGGCGCGACGAACGAGTGATGCAGTTGATCCTCGACGAGATCCGCGTGCTGCCGATTCTCGCGCTGTATGTACCGCTGCCCGTCGACCCGCAACTCGCCGCCCTGTGCCAGGCCCTGCGCGACGACCCCGCCAGTGCCTGGAGCCTGCAGCGCGCCGCCGACCACAGCGGCCTGAACGCACGCACCCTGACCCGCGCCTTCCAGCGCGAGACCGGGCTGAGTTTCATCCAGTGGCTACGTCGCCTGCGCCTGTTGAGCAGCCTTGACTCGCTGGCCGCCGGGCACTCGATCCTGAACGTCGCACTGGACCTGGGCTACGACAGCCCCAGCGCCTTCAGCGCGATGTTTCGACGTACCCTGGGCGTTTCACCCAGCGCCTATTTCGGCAAGACCCCCGCCTACGGCCAACCCGAGCTCGACTAGTCAACGCGCATGCTGGCGCAGCAACAGCGACGCCACCGCGCACACGGCCAGGGCCACACACGCCACATGAAAAGCGTCCGAGTACGCCATCAGGTACGCCTGCTGGCGGATGCTATGGTCCAGCAGCGCCAGCACACCCAGGTCGTCCGGCGACTGGGCATCGACGATCCCGGTGGGCAATCGCTGCTGCAAGGCCGTGTCGAACACGGTAAGGCTCTCGCCGATCCGTTCGCTGTGAAAGCGTTCACGCAGCGACACCAACTGCGTCAGCAACGCCGTGCCCACCGCCCCACCGAGGTTGCGCAGCATCGAGATCAACGCCGACGCGGAGCCGGCCTGGGCCTTGTCCAGCCCCTTCACCGCCAGCACCGACAGCGCGACCATGATCAGCGGCTGACCCAGCCCGCGCACCACGGTGGACGGGATGATCACGTTCTTCGCAGCATCCGCCGACAGGTGTGCGCCCAGCCAGCAGCCCAACGCCATGATGGCGAAACCGCTGGCCACCAGCAGCTTGGCGTTCAGCCAGCGCATCAGGCGCGGCAGCAACGGCGCCAGCAGCAACTGCACCAGCCCGTAGGCAATCAGGCTGGTGCCGATCTCCCGCGCGTTGTAGCCCTGCACCTGCGACAGGTAGTTGGGCACCAGAAACACCAGGCCGAACGTGGCCGCACCAAACACCGCCATGGCCAGGCTCGCCACCCCGAAGTTGTAGCTGGCCAGCAGGCGCAGGTTGATGAAGGGACGATCGCCCCACAACTGGCGCTGGATGAACAGCGCCAGCGCCACGACGGCCGTGATGCTGAACGCCACGATGAAGCCCGAATCGAACCAGTCCTCACGCCCGCCCTCCTCCAGCACCACCTGCAAGGCGCCCAGCCCCAGCGCCATGGCCCCAATACCCAGCCAGTCGGCCTGGCGCAACTGATGGGGCTGGCTCGCCTGCGCCGGGATCGACCAGCCGACCGCCGCCAGCAATGCCACCCCCGGCAGTAGTTGCAGCAGGAAGATCCAACGCCACGAGTACAGGTCGGTCAACCACCCGCCAATCGACGGCCCGGCCGCCTGCGCCACACTGTTGGACAAGCTGAACAGCGCCATGCCCAGTGCAATCCTGCTGACCGGCAGTTCAGTGATGATCAGTTGCATCGACAGCGGGATCAGCACCGCGCCGGACGCGCCCTGGATTACCCGCAGGGCGATCATGGCGGACAGGTTCGGTGCCAGCGCGCAACTGACCGAACTGATCAGAAAGACCGTCGAGCCCACCAGCATCACCTTGCGCAGGGAAAACACCTGCACCAGCCAGGCGGTGAGCGGAATCATGGTGATCTCGGCGACCAGGTAGGCGGTCGAGATCCACGAGCCTTCTTCGAACGTGGCCCCCAGCGCCCCTTCGATCTCGGGCAACGCCGCGCTGGTGACGTGCACGTTCATGCCGGCCATGAAACAGCCGAACAAGCCACCGATCACCGCTACCCAGGCGCGCAGGGATACCTGCTCTTCAGTCTTCATGGCGCACCTTCGCCGGCCGCGTGTCGACGGTGGCAATCACCGACATGCCGGGCAGCAGTCGCGGTGCGCCCTGCTCGGGCGGGTCGAGGCGGATGCGCACGGGAAAGCGCTGCACGATCTTGGTGAAGTTGCCGGTGGCGTTGTCGGGCGGCAGCAGGGCGAACACGGCACCCGAGCCCGGTGCCACACTGTCGACCGTGCCTTGCCAGTGGCGGCCGAAGGTATCCACTTCAAGGGTTGCCCGTTGCCCGGGGCGCAGATGCTCGAGCTGGGTTTCCTTGTAGTTGGCCACCACATAGGCCTGCTCCACCGGCACCACTGCCAGCAGGGGCAGGCCGGGGCTGACGTATTGCTGCAGACGCACCTTGCGCTGCCCGACCCGGCCATCGAAAGGGGCACGGATCTGCGTGTCGGCCAGCGCGTTTTCGGCCAGCGCCAGTGCCGCCTCTGCCTGTTCCAGCGCGGCCTGGCGACGCGCCAGTTCGGCCTGCGCTTCACCCTGCTGGCTGACCAGCACGGTGTGCCTGGCGCGTTGCAGCGCCCAGCCGGCGGCCGCCCCCTTGAGCGCTGCCTGGGCCTGGGTGTGGGTGCTGCTGGCGCGCTCGGCACGTTGGGCGCTGACCGCGTTGAGCGTCACCAACTGACGGTAGCGCTGCCAGTCCAGCTCGGCACGCCGCGCTTCGGCCACGCCCGCTTCGCGCTCGGCAGCTGCCTGCGCAATGGCCTGGTGCTGTGCCTGCAGTTGCGCCGCCAGGGTCAACAGACTGGCCTGCTGCGCCTGTACCGAGGCCGCGCTGCCAGCCAGGTTCGCGCGGGCCTGGCGCACCTTCTGGCGGTAATCACGGTCGTCCAGTTGCACCAGCAGGTCACCGGCCTTGACCCACGCATTGTCGTCCACGCAGACCTGCGCCACATAGCCGCCCACCCGTGCACTCACGGGGGCCCAGTCGGCACGCACGTAGGCGTCGTCGGTCTGTTCGTGAAAGCGCGTGCCCTGCCATACGAACAGCGCGGCGCCGAGCACGCTCACGGCCCCGACTGCGCCCAGGGCCACGCGCAGTTTGCGCGCCCTGGCAGGTTGACTGGCCTGGGCAATGGGTGTCTCGGGACTGACCGCCTGGTTCATGTGCGCTGCCTCTGTGATGAAATGAGGGAGGCAGCTTAGGGCGCGCACAACTTGTGATCGCTAGTGTAAACGCCAGCTATCGTCGCGTAATGGACAGATGACCTTTCAACGTGACAGGAACGCCTGCACCTGCTCGGCGCAAGCCTGCGGGTCTTGCTGCATGAAGCAGTGCCCACCGGGCATCACCTGGCGTTCGACCTGAGGGTTGAGCCGCGCCCAGCGTGACAGCGACAGCGGGACGAAGGGATAGGTCTCGGTGCCATTGAGCACCCGCGTGGGCACCTGCACCTCGGTCAAGGCCGTCCAGAGCCCACGGGGCACCGAGCTGAACACGTCCACTTCACGCGAAGGCCGGCACTTGAGTACCACACCCTCGCCACAGTCGCCGATGGCGTGGTCCACGTAGGCCTGCAAGGCGTCCTCATGCCAGCCCTTGAATATCCCGCGGCCTTGCAATGACGCCAGCGCCGCCGCACGGTCGGGCCAGTGGCTGCGCCGCGTCGCCGCCTTGCGCGCCAGGCCGTGGCGCCGGTGCAGGCCCAGCAAGGTGGCGACACTCATCACCCCGAGCATCGAGCGGCTGAATACCACCGGGTCGAGCAACACCGCACGCTGGAACAGGCCCGGTTCGCGCGCCAGGATCAGGCCGCTCAGCACCCCGCCGAAGCTGTGCCCCACAGCAACGCACGGCACCTCGCCGTACTCGCCACGCCCGGCCTGAAACGCCTCGACCGCCAGTTGCGCACAGCGGTCCCAGCCCACGAACGTACCGCCATGGTCACTGTCGCCGTGCCCCTGCACGTCGCTCAGCCACAGGTCGAAATGCTCGGCCAGGCGCTCCAGCAAGGGCTGGTAGGCCAGGCAGCAGAAGCCGTTGCCATGCAGAAAGTGCAGCAGCGGCTTGCCGCTGGCGGGTGAGCGCCAGCCGCGCAGGGTGAAGTGTTCGGCGCATTCATGCGACCAGGGGATCAGTTCCATCGAGGCTCGCTGCAGGGGCTATAAAAACCCCGATTCTACAAACAGCAGCGGATACAGCGATAGCACCAGCAGCGCAGCCATCAGCCAGTTGAACAGCTTGAGCCAGCGCGGGTCCTGCAACACCGTGCGCAGCGCACTGCCGAACATCACCCATACGCACACGCTGGGCAGGTTGACCAGCGCGAACACGGCGGCGATCACGATCACGTTGGTCAGGTAGCCCTGGCTCGGCGCATAGGTGGTGATGGCGCCCACCGCCATGACCCACGCCTTGGGGTTGACCCACTGAAAGGCTGCCGCGCCCCAGAAGCCCAGGGGCTTGCGCGTACCCGGCGCAGTGCTCGACAGCGGGCCGGAGGTGGCGATCTTCCAGGCCAGGTACAGCAGGTAGGCCGCGCCCACGTAGCGCAACACGCCGTAGGCCAGCGGGTAGGCCTTGAACACCTCGCCCAGGCCCAGCCCCACCGCCAGCACCATCACCATGAACCCCACGCTGATGCCCAGGGCATGCGGGATGGTGCGCCGCACCCCGAAGTTCACCCCGGAGGCCAGCAGCATGGTGTTGTTGGGCCCGGGGGTGATGGAGGAGACGAAGGCGAACAGCATGAAGGCTGTCAGCAGGTTGAGGGAGGTGAGCATGGCAGGCATCCGCTACGGTGTTGTTGTTCAACGACACTAACCAACTATCGACCCGGTGCTGCCATACAGTTGCGGGCAATTGTGCCGCTACACTTGGGCTCCGCGCACGGCCACTGCAAGACGACAGCTCCTGCGCCGCAGCGATTTCGCTTAGGATAGCGTCTCCGAATTCCGATACAGAAGCCCCCGCTCATGCCAGTGCTCATCCGCCCCGCGCGCCTTGACGACGCCCCCCAGATCCTTACCTTCATCATCGAGCTGGCCGACTACGAGCGCGCCCGCCATGAAGTCGTCGCCAGTGTCGCCGACATCGAGCGCAACCTGTTCGGCGAAGGCACCACCACCCAGGCGCTGATCTGCGAGCGCGACGGCCAGGCCATCGGCTTTGCGGTGTACTTCTTCAGCTACTCCACCTGGCTCGGCACACAGGGCATCTACCTCGAAGACCTGTATGTGACCCCCCAGGCGCGCGGCACCGGCGCGGGCAAGCAGCTGTTGCGCCATCTGGCCCGCGAGGCCTGCGCCAAGGGCTGCGGGCGTCTGGAGTGGAGCGTGCTGGACTGGAACGAGCCGGCCATCCAGTTCTACCAGTCCATCGGTGCGCAACCGCAGGATGAGTGGGTGCGCTACCGCATGGAAGGTGAAACCCTGCGCACCTTTGCACAAGGCTGACACCCTCATGCTCTATCGATTCGCAGCCGATGGGCTGGTGCTGTTTCACTTGTCGTTCATTGTGTTCGTGATGGTCGGTGGCCTGCTGCTGCTCAGGTGGCCACGCCTGTGCTGGCTGCATCTTCCAGCAGTGGCGTGGGGGATCATGGTGGAGCTGTTGCACCTGCCCTGCCCGCTGACCGAATGGGAAAACCGCTTGCGCGCCGCGGCGGGCGACATCGGCTACCCCGACAGTTTCGTCGAGCATTACCTGATACCGGTGATCTACCCGGCCAAGCTGACGCCGGGCATCCAGTTGTGGCTGGGCGCCCTGGTGATTGCGGTCAATGCGCTGGTGTACCTGTGGCTGTGGCGCTCACGCAGGCGCAGCGCCGTGCACTGATCGGCCCGGCGCAGCCGCCCCGGTTCAGGCATTTGCCACCGGGGCAGCCTCCTCCCGCGCCGCATAGCGCTGCGCCAGTACCGCGCACACCATCAGCTGAATCTGATGGAACAGCATCAAGGGCAGGATCACGGCGCCGATCGCGCCCCCGGCGAACAGCACCTGAGCCATCGGCACCCCCGTCGCCATGCTCTTCTTGGAGCCGGCAAACAGGAGGGTGATGCGGTCCTCGAGACTGAACCCCAACCGCTTGCCCAGCGCCTGTGTACACCACAGCACCACTGCCAGCAGCACGCAGCACACCAGCGCCAGGCCCACCAGGCGGGCCGGCGGTACCGCGTGCCACAAGCCACTGATCACCGCATCACTGAACGCGGTATAGACCACCAGCAGGATCGAACCCTGGTCGACGATTGTCAGCCAACGTGCATTGCGCGCCACCCATGCGCCGATCCAGCGCCGGGCCAACTGGCCCGCCACGAAGGGCACCAGCAGTTGCAGCACGATCTTGAACACCGCATCGAGGTTGGAGCCGGTATCGCCCTGCACCCCCATCAACACCATCACCAGCAGCGGCGTGAGCCCGATGCCGAGCAGGCTGGAGGCCGCCGCACTGCAGATCGCTGCCGGCACGTTGCCGCGCGCCAGCGAGGTAAAGGCAATCGCCGACTGCACCGTGGCCGGCAGCGCGCACAGGTACAGCACCCCCATGTACAGCTCATCGCCCACCAGCGGCAGGAACAACGGCTTGAACAGCATGCCCAGCAACGGGAACATCACGAACGTGCAGCCGAACACCAGCAGGTGCAGGCGCCAGTGACCTGCCCCGGCCGCCACCGCCTCGCGCGACAGCTTGGCGCCGTGCAGGAAGAACAGCAACGCAATCGCCAGGTTGGTCAACCCGCCAAACACCAGCGCTCCCTGGCCCTCGCAAGGCAGCAGGGTTGCCAGCGCGATCACGGCGAGCAACGCCAGTGTGAAATTGTCGAACAGCAGTCGCAGGTGCTTCATGACGCTTCCTGTCTTGTTATTGGGGAGGCAGAGACGATAAGGTCTATTTCCATTTCCGACTAACGACAGAACACCAAGAGTGTCGCCCAAACGACAGCCACCGCCCTCTGAAGCCTCCCGCCTGAGCGAACTCACAGCCCTGCCGCGCCCGCTGTACGGGCAGGCGCAATCGCTGGCCAACATTGCCCTGGGCTTTGCCCACGGGCATGCGTGGGGGCAGTTGTCATATGCCCTCCATGGCGTGCTGCACGTGCACACGCGTGCCGGGCGCTACGTGGTGCCGCCGCAACGCGCCGTGTGGATACCGGCGCACACCCTGCACCGGGTCAGTTGCGCGGGCGACACCTGCATTCGCAGCCTGTATGTGCAACCGGCGCTGTGGCCCGACGCCGAGTGCCGCGTGATCAGCGTCAACCCGCTGCTGCGCGAGCTGATCCGTACCTTCAGCGAGCTGCCAGTGGAGTACGACCCTGAAGGCGCCGCCGGGCGGCTGGTGGCCGTGCTGTTCGACCAACTGCTGGGCGCACCGCAGGAGCAACTGATCTTGCCGTTGCCGCAAGACCCGCGCCTGCGCGCATTGTGCCGACGCCTGGAAGCCCACCCGGACCTGCCCACGGGGCTGGCGCACTGGAGCCTCAAGCACGGCGTGTCGGAAAAGACCCTGAGCCGATTGTTCCTGCGCGAGACCGGCATGACCTTTCGCACCTGGCGCCAACGCATGCGCCTGCTCAGCGCGCTGCCGGCGCTCAGCCGCGGCCAGCGGGTCACGGACGTGGCGCTGGCCTGCGGCTATGAATCGCTGTCGGCCTTCATTGCCGCTTTTGGCAAACAGTTTGGCGTGTCGCCAGGCGAATTCCTGCAGACCCACCGGAACCCCACAACATGAACGACTTCAAGCGCTGCACCGCGCTGACCTGTCTGCTGCTGGCCAGCCCAGGCGCATGGGCCACCCCTACCCCCCTCGACCTGGACGCGCAGATAGAAGCGGCCGGCCAGGCAGTCATGCAGGCCCACGCCATTCCCGGCATGGCGATTGGCGTGACCGTCAACGGCGAACGGCACTTCTACGACCTGGGCGTGGCCTCTCGCGACACCGGCATGGCGGTCACCCGTGACACGCTGTTCGAGCTGGGCTCGATCAGCAAGACCTTCAACGTCACCCTGGCAGCCTACGCCCAGGCCAACGGCAAGCTCTCATTGACCGACAGCCCTGCCAGGTACGTGCCGGAACTGCACGGTCGCGCGCTGGAGCAGGTGACCCTGTTGAACCTGGCCACCCACACTGCAGGCGGCTTCCCGTTGCAACTACCCGACGAGGTGCGCGACAGCCAACAATTGATGCGCTACTTCAAGGCCTGGGCGCCCGCGTACCCGGCCGGTACCCGTCGCACCTATGCCAACCCCAGCATCGGCCTGCTCGGCGTGATCAGCGCGCGGCAGCTCGACATGAGCTATCGATCGGCCGTGGAGCAGCTGCTGTTCCCCGCCCTGGGCCTGCAAAACACTTACGTCCAGGTACCGCCCAGCCGCCAGAAGTACTATGCCCAGGGCTACACCCGCGATAACGTGCCCGCCCGGCTGACCCCCGCCGTGCTTGCCGATGAAGCCTACGGGGTGAAATCCAGCAGCGACGACATGGTGCATTTCATCGAAGCGAACCTGGGCCTGGACGCCACCGATCCGGCCCTCCAGCAGGCCATCGCCGCCACTCATACCGGCTACTACCAGCTGGGTGCGATGACCCAGGACCTGATCTGGGAGCAGTACGCCTACCCGGTACCGCTGCAGACCCTGCTCGATGGCAACGCCAGCAGCATGGCGCTGAACACCCATGATGTGACGCCACTGCAACCGCCCCTGGCGCCGCAGCAGGCGGCCTGGATCAACAAGACCGGGTCGACCAACGGTTTTGGTGCCTACGTGGCATTCGTGCCCGCGCAGCGAATGGGCATCGTGATCCTGGCCAACAAGCACTACCCCAACGAGGCACGGGTCAAGCTGGCGTACCAGATTCTCGGCGTGCTGAGCGAGGCCACCCGGTGACACTGGGCAATCAGGCACGCAACACGCTCAAGTTGCTGGCGGTGCTGGGCGGGTTGTGGGGGTTCGGGCAACTGCCGGTGAACATTGGCTCCAACCTGATCCTGTTCGGCGGGCTGCTGGCTGGCGGCGTCTTCGCGGCGGTCAACCTCTCGCGCATCTTTGCCTTTGTCAGCTACTGGCCCGGCACGCTGCTGTACAGCGTGGTGGTGGTGTACCTGTGCCGGATCACCACCGAGAAAAGCCTGAATGCACGCTTCGGCATCGAGATCGGCTACCTCAACCATGCACCGATCCTCTACGGGGCGCTGTATTCCATCGCGTTTTCGCTGATGCTGGTCGGCCTCTACCTGTTGATGCCGCTTCGCCTACGCCAGTGGCTCCCCGCGCGCCCGGCAACGGACACACGCAAGCTGCCTGGGTTCGAACCCTTCTTTGCGACGGCGCTGCTGTGCGCAGCGCTGTATACCCAACAGCAACTGGACAAAGGGCTCGAGTTCGCCTTGATTGCCGATGCGGTGGCCGTCTCCAGTTGTGGCCCCCCCGAGGCCGGCACGCTGTACCTGCGCAAGAATCACGAGCAGTGCTATGCGCTGCAAGGCAATCCCCTTATCGGCACCTTTACCGTGCAGGCACTGGACAGCAAGGCGCCCTAACCGGCACGGGTAACGCGCCTGCAAACGCCAGTGAACCTCTGCCCTGGCGCGCACCTCGAATGTTCAGGGCCTGCCCCGGGCCCGATACACCCGGCGGATACCTGCGATGAGCTTTACCCTGTGGATCGCCGTGTTCGGCGCGGTGCTGCTGATCCTTGCACTGACCTCGTCCTATTTGCGCTGGATGCCGGTGACCACGTCGGCGGTGTGCCTGTTGCTGGGGGTCGGCATCGGCCCGCTGGGTCTGGGCCTGTTGCACCTGGACATCGACCATGCGGCCAGCTGGCTACGACACCTCACCGAAGTCGCGCTGCTGTTCTCGCTGTTCATCAGCGGGCTCAAGCTGCGCCTGACACTGCGCAGCCGCGTGTGGCGCGTGGCGTTTGGCCTGGCCGGCCCGGTGATGCTGCTGAGCATCGCCGGGTTTTCGGTGGTACTGCACTACCTGGCCGAGCTGCCGTGGGCGGCCGCGTTGCTCATTGGCGCGATCCTCGCACCTACCGACCCGGTGCTGGCGGCACTGGTGCAGGTCAACGATGCACAGGACCACGACCCGCTGCGCTTCGGCCTCTCGGGTGAGGCCGGGCTCAACGACGGCGTGGCGTTTCCGTTCGTGCTGCTGGGGCTGATGCTGGTGCAAAGCCAGGCCGGCGACACCTGGGCACTGTTCACCTGGCTGTGGCGCGACCTGCTGTGGGCCATACCTGCCGGGCTGCTGATCGGCTACTGGATGGGCAAGCTGCTCGGGCGCCTGACCCTGACGTTGCGCATCAGCCACGCCGACAGCACGCTGTCACCCAACGACTACCTGGCGCTGGCACTGATTGCCCTGGCCTATGTAGTGGCCGACACGCTGCATGCCTATGGCTTTCTCTCGGTATTTGCGGCGGGGCTCGGCCTGCGCCAGGCCGAAGTCAGTTTTACCGGAGGCGCGCAGACGCCTTCCGAGCACCTCGCCCAGCCCGTGGCCGGGCACCTGGAGGCCGCCCCGGAAAATGCCGTGCATGGCGACGTGGACAACCTGGAAGACACCCAGGTGGCCGCCGGTGTCATGATGGGCGACATGCTCGCCTTCGGCAGCCTGGTGGAACGGGTGATGGAGGTGTTCCTGGTGACCGTGCTGGGCGTGGTGCTCGCCAGCCACTGGGACTGGCGTGCACTGGCGTGCGGCCTGGCGCTGTTCTGTGTGGTACGGCCGTTGAGCGTGCTGGCCATGCCGTGGGGCAGCCTGCTGGACCTGCGCCAGCGCCTGATGGTCGGTTGGTTCGGCATCCGTGGCATCGGCAGCCTGTTCTACCTGTTCTATGCCTTGAGCCACGCGCTGGACGGCACGCTGGCGACGCAGTGCCTGAACATCACGCTGTCGGTGGTGGCATTGAGCATCGTGGTGCACGGCTTGACCACACAGCCGATGCTGAACCACTACGCGCGGCGCGGGTAACTTAATCGCCGAACCGGTGTCCAACGCTGGTCAAATTCTGCAGGTTCGATTCATGTCATTGCGTGTGTTGCGTTATACCCTGCTGGGCGTGCTGTCGAGCCCGGGCCTGGCCCTGGCGGCGTGTCCTTCCGGGCAGGCGCCCTTGTGCACGGTGGCGTGTTATTGCGCGCCCGTCGCGCCGGCCAACCTGCAAGACCTGGGCACGTTGCTGGAAAGCGTCGGGCAGATGGCCGCGTCAGGCCTGGCCGGCTGGTTGAAACGCTCGCGTGACATGGCCGCGGCCGGTGACGTGCAACCCATCCCGCTGGATATCCGGGTACAGCTGGAGGCGTACTACGACTTCCAGGTACTGGACGCCGTGCGCTACAAGGTGGGCGACCCGCAACAGCTCGACGCGACCACGGCCATGCTGCAGAACCCCGACGTGAATGCCGTCACGCTGGTGGACATCATCGTTTTTCGCCATGCCGAGGACGCCCACAACAACGTGGCCCTGTGGGCGCACGAGTTGAAGCATGTGCAGCAGTATCAGCAATGGGGCATCGAAGCATTTGCCGCCCGCTACACCCGCGACTACAACGCGGTGGAGGCGCCGGCGTATGCCGTCCAGGCCGAGGTGCAGAAGGCCCTGAAGGGCTCCACGGTGGGCTTGGCACACTAGTTTCACGCTGTTGGCCCCACCCAGTGCCAGCCAACACATCTCCA
>NZ_JAHTBI010000131.1 GCF_019168305.1 Pseudomonas aegrilactucae | reverse complement strand
CTTGAACAGTCGCCGGCCCAGGGGGTCGTAGGCAAACTCCACCGCCAGCCGTGCATCCTCGAAATGCACCAACCGATCAAACAGGTCCCAGCGCAGCCGGCTGCGCTGGCCGTTATGCCAGCGCTCAATCTGGTTGCCGCGCTCGTCGTACTCGTAATGCGTACCGGCGTACTCACGCAGCAGGTTGTCCAGCAGCCTGCTGCGCTTGGGGTCCTGGTCCAGCGGGCGGTGGGCCTGCTGCGCAGTGTCGTCCAGCAGGTTGCCGGCCGGATCGAACGCGAAGGTCTCCACACCCAATCGGCTGGTGGCACTGAGCAACCGGCCGACCGGGTCGTAGCGATAGGCCAACGGCCCGCGCCGGGTGTCGTCGATCTCGGTCAGTTGCCCGGCCGCGTCGTACACATAGGCGCGCTTGAGCAGCACGCTGTTGTCATCGCTACGGCCCAGCAGCTGTTCCTGCAGGCGCCCCATCGGATCCCAGCTCTGGGTCTGCAGCAGCTGGTTGCCCTGATGACGCGCCACCTCGCGGTGCAGGTCGTCACGCTCGTAGCTCAAGAGGTCGTGCTCATCCAGGCGCAGGCCCAGCAAGTGACCGCTGCCGTAGGTCAGCCAACTGACCCGGTGCCCATCGGGGCGCACCGTGGCAACCCGCTGGTTGAGCACGTCGTACTCATGCTTCCACACGGCCACGACCGGGGTCTGCAAGCCCAGGTAGTGCTGGTGCTCACGGGTGAGGTTGCCGGCCGCATCATGAAACCACTGCACACGGCTCTGGTCATTGCAGGCCATCACCAACTTGCCATTGCCGTCGTAGGCAAAGGTTTCGCGTTGCGACAGGCCCTTGAGGCTGGCGGTACGCTCGCTGATACGCCCCATGAGGTCGAACCCCAGGTGCAGGACGCGTTCTCCCGTGCTCTTGCTGGCCAGCCGTCCGCTGTAGGGGTCGTACTCGTAGCGGGTAACCCGCCCGTCAAATCCGCGCTGCTGCTGCAAGCGACCGATCAGGTCGTAGTGGAAATGTGCCTGGCGGCCGTTTTCGTTTTCCAGTGCAACCAGTTGGCCCAACCGATCCCAACGGTAGGTGACGGTATGCTCGGCGGCATCCTCGCGTTGCGCAATCAGCCCCGCTTCGTTGTAGCGCCAGGTGGTGCAGCGGTCCAGGGCATCGAGGTGAGCGAGCAGGCGCCCCTCGGCGTCCCGCTCGAAGCGCTCTTCGGTCTTGTCCGGATGCCGGATCAGCGCAAGGTACGCAGCCTTGTATTCATACTGCGTCTTGTTGCCGGCGGCATCGGTGAACTGCACCAGCCTCCCCAGCGTGTCGTAGTCCCATGCACGGGTCTTGCCCGAGCAGTCGGTGTACGTGAGCAACTGCCCGGCGTCGTTGTACTCCAGCGCCTTCTCGCTGCCGCTCGCGTCCTTGATCGCGGTCGGCAGGCCCGCAGGGTTGTAGGCATACTCGGTCACGTTGCCCAGCGGGTCGGTGGTCTCGATCAGGTTGCCACGGTCGTCGTAATCACGCAGCCACAGGCCACCCTCGGCATCGCTGATCTTGATCAACTGGTCCTGATCGTCGTACGCATAGTGCACAACGCTGTGGTCTGCACGAATATGCTGCACCAGGTTGCTGCGCTCGTCATAGCGGTAGCGGTCGCTGCGGCCATCGGCATGCACATGGCGAATCACGTTCTTGGCCGGATCGCGGAAGAACCAGTCCGAACGATCATCGGCATACCGTACCCGGTAGGTGTAGCCAAGAATGTCGTAGTAGTGCCAGGTCTCGTGACCGAGGGCGTCGGTGACATAGGTGAGGCGGATATTCCTGTCCCACTCCAGCCGTGTATCGAAGCTGCCGTCATCGGCACACTCGCGTACCGCCTTGGCATCGGGCCCCGTGCCTTGCCACTGCAGGTTCGTGCCACGGCCAGTGCGGTCGGTGTAACGCGTGACCAGATGATGCTGATACGCGTAGTGCCAGGCCGCACCGTGTTCGTCCTGGGCATGGCCGAGGTCGCCTGCCGCGTCGTAGTGGTAGGCGCACAGCTGGCGCAGCACCTGCCCTTCACGAATTTCCCAGAGCCCGGTCAGACGCCCGTGCTCGTCGATCATGGTGCCCAGGTGCAGGCGTACCTCGGTCACGTCATCCTGATAGGTGATCAGGTCCGACAGTACAGGCTGGTCGTTGTGACGGTACTCGTGGTGCAGCATGACGCCCGCGCCGTTGCGCAGCGCCATGTGGGTGAGCACAAAGCGCTGGCCGTGGCGCACGTAGGTTTCTCGGCGCTCGAAACCACGGGTCAGCATCAGGCGGTCCCGATCGAGGCGCGCCAGAATCAGATTTTCGATGGGGTTGTATTCGATCAGTCCGATCTTGGGCAGTGCAAAATCGTGGCTGCGGCCATCGGCGTCATGAAACGTCAATGCGTCGTCCACACAGTCGAAACGGGTGGTGAACGAGGTGATCCAGCGCGCGCCCATTACGCCATCGTCATACGCATCCAGTGCCGAGCAGTACGTACGTGTCCACGTCAGCGGGAACGGCCCCGGCAAACTGAAGTCCGTGTGCTGCAACGACTCCGCCCCGGTGGCGAAGCTGATGCTGTCACAGGTGCCTGAGCAGGTACCATTCTTGTCTTTATTGGCCCGCGCCTTGGCGTTGGCCTGACGCTGTATCGCCTCGGTCTCGCCCGCGCCCACCTGATGCCGTGCCTGGGTGGTCGTGCCCGGTTTGATGTTGGAGGGTATGCCCTTCTGGTTGCGCGCAATCCATAGCGCCACGCCTTTGGCCAGCACAGCGAGCAGGGCACCAATCGAACCCTCGACTGCAGGGTCGCTCAAGCCTTTGAGCTGGGTACGCAACTCGGGGCCCATCAGGCGCAGGGGGGTGGTGTACATCTTCACCCACTCGACGGCATCCTCGGGCGCCAAGGCATCGGCAAGGGTGTTGAGCGCGCCCTTGCCACCGGCAACGTACACATCGCTAAGGGCGCCGAAGATATTGCCGATCGACTGCAGCGGGCTATGCAGCAACTGGCTGCCCGCCAACTTCGCCTGCTGCGCGGCGTTGTCCAGATGGGTCTGGGTATCCAGCGTGCCGGCAGCGGTGTTTTCCAGCCCGCTGGCCACCTGCTCGATGATCTTCTCGCCCAGCGTGGCCGCCTCGTCCAGGATAGCCGCCAGTTGAACCTGCGCCTCGCTCACGAACTGCTGGATCCTGCCGACGATGGTTGCGTTCAAGTGCGAGGAGACGATCTCGATCAGGGCGTCGCCCAGCAGCACCTTGCCGCTGTTGAGCATTTCCTGGCGCACCAGGAACAGCGTCGGACGCAGGCTCATCCGCGCAGCCGCCATGCCAGGCGCAGGCAACACCCCGATCAGGTTGATGCCCAGGCTGACCCAGTCGAGCATCTCGGGGTTGTCGTTGTTGGACAGGTTGACGATATCGTTCAGCGTGTCGACCAGGGCCATGATGTTGCCGATGACAGGCAGGGCCCCGGCCACATTCTTGATGCGCTCCAGGGTGACCGTCCCCCCACTGGCTTCGCGCAGCCACTCATCGAAGTACTCGGCCCCCTGGGCCACATCCTCCAGGCCGATCTGGTCAAGCGGGAGAATCGCGACTTGCGGTCCACGTGTTGTTTCGGCAGGTGCTTCGGACGTCATGACAGCAGCTCACTCACGTTCATTACTGGCGTTTTCAATGGCGCAGTGGAAGGAAAAATCGTTGGCACACCCGGCAAGTCACCGGCCTTTTTCGCGGCGCTCAACACCTGGGGGGCAGACGGCGCCACCGCGGTCAGCAGTTGCGGCAAACCCTGGCTCGCGGCCTGCACGGTGCTGTGCACCTGTTGTGCGGTCTGCCAGGCATCGCTGGCGGTTTTCAGCGTGTCCAGGCCCGGCACGCCGGCCAGTTGCGGCATGCCTTGTGCCGCGCCCTGCAGGGCGCCCAGCGGGTTGCTGCGCACCTGCTGCACGGCCTGCAGGCCGTCCTTGACGCTTTGCACCGCCCCCATGCCGGTGCTGGCCAAGGCCTTGCCCTTGTCCAGCAGTTCGCTGCTGCCGCTGGGCAGCGCCTTGGCCATCATCGCCTTGGCTTGCGCCACGATGCTCTCGACACCCGCAGGCTTGGGCTGTGGCGGGGGGAAGTAGCTGCCCAGGTTCCAGGTGTCTGCAGGGTCGGGGCCGAACAGCACGCTGGCCGGCCCCGGCGCAGCACCCGCGACACTGATGAAGCCCTTGGCATCCAGTGCGCCGTTGAGGCGGGTACCCAGCGCATCGAGCACCTCGAAGTCGCCCTCCTTGATGCCCTTGAGGCTGGCGTACTGGTTGAACAACTCCAGGTTCCCTTTGCCGGGCTTGGGGGGTTCGGGGAAGGTCCCGGCCAGGCTCTTGGGGCCTGT
>NZ_JAHTBI010000130.1 GCF_019168305.1 Pseudomonas aegrilactucae | reverse complement strand
ATTGGGTGCCTTTTTGGCCTTGGCCTGGCGGCTGACCACCTCGGTCGGGCCTTCGCTGTGAATATGCCGTGCCTGATTAGTGACGCCCGGACGGATGTTGGCCGACATACCCGGGCGGCGCGGATTCGCCAGCACGGTTTCGAGCAGACGGGTCAGCAGCCAGGCGATGCTGTTTTCCATGCCGGAGGCACCGAGGGCCTCGAGGCGCTGAGGAACAGACGTCGCCAACCCGTCGAGGGTTTGCACCAGCGGGCGCAGCAGGCTTTCCAGCGGTTCGCCGAAGCGGCTGGCGACGCTGTTGTAGGCGTCCTTGAGGTTGCCCTCGGAGGCATTGGCCAGGGCCGACAGGGCCAGGCGCCAGGCGTCCGTGTTCAGCAGCGAGTCGTACAGCGCCACCTCGGCCATCTGCGCGCGGGACAACTGGTGGCTGGCCTCGGCGTCGAGTTGGCCCCGGGCGGCCGCTTCGAGGGTCCTGGCCAGCGTGGTGAACAGCAGGCGCGCCGTGTCGGCGGCGGCACTGAGCATGGCCGGCAACTGGGCCAGCGCCTCGCCTACGTAGTGTTCCAGGGTGCCCCGGATGTTGGCATGCAGGTGGCCGTCGATGATCTCCAGGATCACCGCGCCGATGTGCGCGTCCGGGCGGCGGCGCAGGGTCTGGCGGGTCAGTTGCAGGACGGGCCGCAGCACCATGCGCGCCCTGGACAGGCCAGGGGGAATAGGCGTCACGCCCATCAGGTTGATGCCCAGGCTGACCCATTGCAGCGGGTCGGGGGATGGGCTTTCGACCAGCGTGAGGATGTCGATCAGCACATCTACGCCGGCCAGGGCATTGGCGACCACGGGCACGCTTTCAGCGGCCTGGCGCAGCAACTGCAGGCTCACCAGGTCGTAGGTGGCCTCGCGCAGCCATTGGTCGACCGAGGCGGCTGCGGCGCCGAGGTCTTCACTGAGCAGGGTTTCGAGAGGGGCAATCGCAATCTGGATCTCGCGCTCGCTGGGCGCGGATCCGGCGGGAGAAGCAGACATCGTACAAAGCCTTCCTAGGCAGGGACGTAGCGTCCCGGGTGATCCATGAAGGCAAAATGATACTAGGGGG
>NZ_JAHTBI010000129.1 GCF_019168305.1 Pseudomonas aegrilactucae | reverse complement strand
TCCCACAGGCCGGTGATATGACCATGGTCATCGATCAGCGTGCCCAGGTGACGGTGCACGTCACTCATGTCGCCCTGGAAGGTGATGATGTCGGACAGCACCGGGCGGCCTTCGTGGCGATGCTCGTAATGCAGCATGCAACCGGCGTCGTTCTGCAACAGGATCTTCTGCAGGTAGTAGCGATCACCCACGCGCAGGTAGTGTTCCTTGCGATCAAAACCGCGGCAGATCACTAGTTCGTCTTCACCACTGCGTACCAGCAGCAAGTCCTCAATCGCGTTGTACTTCGCGCTCTCGACCTTGGGCAAGTCGAACGCGTGACTGCGACCATCGTAGTCATGAAACAACAGCCCCTTGCCGATCACGTCGATGCGTGTGGTGAATTCAGTGACCCAGCGTGCGCCCAGATTGCCCTGATCATACGGCTCCAAACGCGAGTGGTAGATGCGCTGCCATTCGACAGGGAATGGCCCCGATAGGTTGAAGTCAGTGTGAATGATGAACTCTGAGCCCAACGAGAAACTGATCGCTTTGTTCGAGTGGCTTTTGGGCTCTATCGGGCATTTGCGACGTACAGGGCTGGTGGTGGACTCGGCCGGACTCTGCTTCTCGCTCGCCCCCAACTCCCCCTTGCCCTTCTCGCGCTC
>NZ_JAHTBI010000128.1 GCF_019168305.1 Pseudomonas aegrilactucae | reverse complement strand
GCTTGCCAGCGAAGGGGGCAGTACAGGCGATACACATAAAAAAAACGCCCGGCACAAAGGCCGGGCGCTTTCTGTACAGCCGCCTTGGATCAGGCCTGACTGGCCGGGCTCACCGCAGCAGGAGCCGCCGACGCTGCCGGTGCAGCACTCGCCGCCGGGCTCGGTGCCGGTGCCGCACTGGCACTTGGCGCCGCAGCCGGCTTGGCCGGGGCTTTCTTCACCGCCGGTTTCTTCGCAGCAGCGGGCTTGGCCGCCGCCTTGGCTGCAGGTTTGGCCGCTGCGGCTTTGGCTGCGGCCGGTTTGGCTGCTGGCTTGGCCGCAGCCGGTTTTGCCGCCGCCGTCTTGGCCGCGGCCTTAGCCAGCGGTTTGGCCGCCGCCTTCGGGGCCGCCGGCTTGGCCGACACCGGCTTGACCGAGGCACCGGTCAGCTTCTCGATCTGCTTGGTCAGTGTGTCGACCTGCTGGTGCAGCGCCTTGACTTCGTTGCGGCTCGGCACGCCAAGGCGCGAGATGGCACTGTTCAGGCGCTTGTCGAACGCCTCTTCGAGTTCGCTCCACTTGCCCAGTGCGCGGTCTTTCACATCGCCTACGCGCGAGGTGGCAGACTTGGCAGTGGCCTTGGCCGAGTCGACGCTGCTCTTGGCGTGCTTTTCAGCTTTCTCACCGTCCTTGACCAGGGTGTCGAACAGCTTGCTGCCGTCCTGATCGATCTTGGAGTAGATACCCAAACCAGCCAGCCAGATCTTGCGGGAGTACTTTTCGATCCCCCCGACCCAGGAGCTGCCCTCTTTCTCAGTAGTCTTTTTGCCAGCCATCCCGCTCTCCTTATTGTTTGCGTGCGACACGTTCGAGCAACTGCGTCAGCTCTTCGAGCTTGGCGGAAAGTGCCTCAACGTCATGTTTAGACGGAATGCCGATGCGATTCAAGGCGCTGGCGACCCGTGTGTCGAAAGCCTTTTCGATTTTATCCAGCTGAACTTCCACCTTGCCTTTCACGCTGCCCAGTTCCTGCTTGGCGGACTGGATTTCGCTGTTGGCCGCGTCGAGTTCGTGGTCGAGGCGTTTCTTGCCTTTTTTCTCGACGGTTTCACCGGCTTTCACCAGTTCCTTGAGGTACTCGGCGCCCTCCTGCCCGACCCGGGTGTAGGCGCCCAGGCCTGCCAGCCAGATCTTGCGCGCGTAGCCGCGCACCTCACCCAGGGCCTTGCCCGGGGCATCATCGATTTTTTTCAGGGTCACCTTGGCCATGCTCTGCACCTCACGCTTGAACGCAAATGGGGTTACGCCCGTGAATGCTGGGCTTGGGCACAACGGTAGGGGGAAAAATTAGAATCCTCACCCTAAGGGCAGGATTTGCTGTGCAGTAATGGCCCCTTCGCTGGCAAGCCAGCCCCCACAGGTTCTGCGTAACGCCGCCTGACCCTGTGGGAGCTGGCTTGCCAGCGAAAGGCGCGACGCGGTCTCAGGCCAGGGCCTTGTCCAGCGCCCGCTCGATCTCGGCCTTGATCGTGCCGCCCATCATCGACAGCATCATGCCCAGCTTGAGCTCGACCCGGATGCTGTCGTCGCCGATCTGGATACTGCCATTGGCGCCACTGCGCTTGACCTCCACCCGGTCGCCGTCCCACTGCGCCTTGAGGTCGTACTCGCGGGCCAGCTTGTCCACCAGCACGGCGGCCTTTTCCCGGGCCGCTTCGCGCCCCAGGCTGTGTTTGCGTTCGACGCTGATCTGGGTCATTCAATCCATCCTGGCTAAAAGGGCATACTCCTATTATGCCCCTGCCCTCACCTGCGACACACCCCGCCAAGACAAATGCAGCCACACGCCCTAGAATGGCCAGTAATTTTTTCCGGTGAAGCGATATGAACGACCAGCGCAAAGGCGAACACGCCGAACCCACCACCCACTTCGGCTTCAAGGACGTTCCCGAAAGCCAGAAGGCCGAGAAAGTCGCGGAAGTCTTTCACTCCGTGGCCGCCAAGTACGACCTCATGAACGACGTCCTCTCCGGCGGCATGCACCGCCTGTGGAAGCGCTTCACCATCGAGCTGTCGGGCGTGCGCCCCGGTAACCGGGTACTCGACATCGCCGGCGGCACGGGCGACCTGGCACGCAAGTTCTCGCAGCTGGTCGGCCCCACCGGCCAGGTGGTACTGGCCGACATCAACGCCTCGATGCTCAAGGTCGGGCGTGACCGCCTGCTCGACAAGGGCGTGGCCGGCAACATCGAGTTCGTGCAGGCCGACGCCGAGAAGCTGCCGTTCCCCGACAACCATTTCGACTGCGTGACCATCGCCTTCGGCCTGCGCAACGTGACCCACAAGGACGACGCCATCCGTTCGATGCTGCGCGTGCTCAAGCCGGGCGGGCGCCTGCTGGTGCTGGAGTTCTCCAAGCCGACCAACAAGCTGATGTCCAAGGTCTACGACGCCTACTCGTTCGCCTTCATGCCGCTGGCCGGCAAGCTGATCACCAACGACTCGGAAAGCTACCGCTACCTGGCCGAATCGATCCGCATGCACCCCGACCAGGAAACCCTCAAGGCGATGATGGTCGACGCCGGCTTCGACCGCGTCACCTACCACAACATGACCAGCGGCATCGTCGCCCTGCACCGCGGTATCAAGCCCTGATGCTGCTGGCCGGGCTGCTCGCCAGCGTCGAACACGGCCTCAACCGTGTGCTGCGCATGGACAGCACCGCGCTGCCGCGCCTGGCGCCACTGGATGGCAAGATCATCGCCATCGACTGTCGCCAGCCGACACTGCAGCTGTTCATCCTGCCCAGTGATGACGGCCTGCTGCTGGCCGCGCACTGGGAAGGCGAGGCCGACTGCACCCTGCGCGCGCCGGCCGGCAGCCTGCTGCAACTGGCCCTGCGCCAGGACAAGACGGCCGTGCTGCACAGCCCGCAGGTGGAGCTTGAAGGCGACAGCGCGGTGCTGCTGGACCTGGTCGGCGTGCTGCAGGACCTGGAGCTGGACTGGGAGTACGAACTCTCGCGCTGGCTGGGCCCGGTGGCCACGCAACTGCTGGGCGGCCACCTGCGCAGCCGCGCGCGCTGGACCCGCCAGGGCCTGGCCAGCCTCAACCAGAACCTGGGCGAGTACCTGGCCGAAGAAGCCCGTACCCTGGTGGGCAAGCGCGAAGCCGAAGCCCGCTTTGCCGAGCTCGATGCCCTGAAAATCGATACAGAACGCCTTGAGGCGCGCGTGGCGCGCCTTGCCCGATCCCTTGAATCCAGCGATAACGCATGAAGCTGCTTGCCGTCCGCCGTCTGTTGCGCATCCAGCGCGTCGTGATCCGCTACCGTCTCGATGACCTGCTGTTCGACCTGCCCCTGCCCTGGTGGCTGATGACCCTGCGCTTCGCCATGCCCTGGCGCTGGCTGCCGCGCAAACCGTCGGTGCTCAGCCGCGGCGCGCGCCTGCGCCTGGCGCTGCAGGACCTGGGCCCGATCTTCATCAAGTTCGGCCAGTTGCTCTCGACCCGGCGCGACCTGCTGCCGGCCGACATCGCCGACGAGCTGATGCTGCTGCAGGACCGCGTGCCGCCGTTCGACCCGCAACAGGCCGTGGCACTGATCGAGTCGCAACTGGGCGCCAGGGTCGGCGAGCTGTTCAGCCGCTTCGACGTCGAGCCGCTGGCCTCGGCCTCGGTGGCCCAGGTGCACGCCGCGCAGCTCAAGAGCGGCGAAGAGGTGGTGGTCAAGGTGGTGCGCCCGGGCCTCAAGCCGATCATCGCGCAAGACCTGGCCTGGCTGTTCCTGATCGCCCGCGGCGCCGAGCGGGTGTCGGCCGACGCGCGCCTGCTGCACCCGGTCGAGGTGGTCGGCGACTACGAAAAAACCATCTACGACGAGCTCGACCTGCTGCGCGAGGCGGCCAACGCCAGCCAGCTGCGACGCAACTTCGAAGGCTCGGAGATGATGTACGTGCCCCAGGTGTACTGGGACCTGTGCCGGCCCAAGGTGCTGGTGATGGAGCGCATCTACGGCATCCAGGTCACCGACCTCGCCACCCTGGCCGACCAGCGCACCGACATGAAGCTGCTGGCCGAACGCGGCGTCGAGATCTTCTTCACCCAGGTGTTTCGCGACAGCTTCTTCCACGCCGACATGCACCCGGGCAACATCTTCGTCAGCACGGTCAGGCCGTGGAGCCCGCAATACATCGCGATCGACTGCGGCATCGTCGGCAGCCTCACCCCCGAAGACCAGGACTACCTGGCGCGCAACCTGTTCGCCTTCTTCAAGCGCGACTACCGCCGCGTGGCGCAGTTGCACATCGATTCGGGCTGGGTGCCGGCACAGACCAAGCTCAACGAGTTCGAAGCGGCGATCCGCACCGTGTGCGAACCGATCTTCGAAAAACCGTTAAAGGATATTTCCTTCGGCCAGGTGCTGATGCGCCTGTTCCAGACCGCGCGCCGCTTCAACATGGAAGTGCAGCCGCAGCTGGTGCTGCTGCAGAAGACCCTGCTCAACATCGAGGGCCTGGGCCGCCAGCTGTACCCCGACCTGGACCTGTGGAGCACCGCCCAGCCGTTCCTGGAGCGCTGGATGCGCGAGCGCGTGAGCCCCAAGAACGTGCTGCAGAACCTGCACAGCCAGGTCGAACAACTGCCGCACCTGGCCGGCATGACCCGCGACCTGCTCGAACGCATGTCGCAACCGCACCTGAACGACCCGCCGCCGCCCTGGCAGCAGCGCGATGGCTGGGCCCTGCGCCTGCTCGGCGCGGGCCTGCTGGCCGGTGGCGCCACGCTGGCAGCCGGTGCCGCAAGCCTCAGTGCTCCGGCCGCCTGGCCGGCCTGGCTGATGCTGGCCGCCGGCCTGTACCTGGTGGTGCGCCGATAGCCAGCCAGGTTCCTGGCTGGCACACTAGCAGGTGGCATCGGTGCGGTACCGTGGCCCATTTTGGAGTCGAACATGAAAGACTGGCTGGACGAGATCAACTGGAACAGCGATGGCCTGGTACCGGCGATCGCCCAGGACCACAAGACCGGGCGCGTGCTGATGATGGCCTGGATGAACCGCGAGGCCCTGAGCCTGACCGCCGCCGAGCAGCGCGCCATCTACTGGTCACGTTCGCGTGGCAAACTGTGGCGCAAGGGCGAAGCGTCGGGTCATGTGCAAAAACTGCACGAAATGCGCCTGGACTGCGATGCCGACGTGATCATCCTGATGGTCGAGCAACTGGGCCATATCGCCTGCCATACCGGCCGTGAAAGCTGCTTCTACCGCGTGTTCGAGAACGGCGCGTGGAAGACCGTCGACCCGGTACTGAAAGACCCGAATGCCATCTACAGCGCAGGACACTGACATGAGCGACACCCTGACCCGCCTGGCCCAGGTGCTGGAAGCGCGCAAAGGCGCGGCCCCCGACAGCTCCTATGTGGCCAGCCTGTACCACAAGGGCCTGAACAAGATTCTGGAGAAGGTCGGCGAAGAGTCGGTCGAAACCATCATCGCTGCCAAGGACGCCGCCATCAGCGGTGACTGCAGCGATGTCATCTACGAGACCGCCGACCTGTGGTTCCATAGCCTGGTGATGCTCGCGCAGCTGGGCCAGCACCCGCAGGCCGTGCTGGATGAACTGGACCGCCGCTTCGGCCTGTCCGGCCATGACGAGAAGGCCGCGCGCCAGCCGTCGGCCTAACCGAATCAAATCGAGGATTGCACCATGGGTATTTTTGACTGGAAACACTGGATCGTCCTGCTGGTGGTAGTGGTGCTGGTGTTCGGCACCAAGAAGCTGAAAAACTTCGGCAGTGACCTGGGCGAGTCGATCAAGGGCTTCAAGAAGGCCATGAACGAAGACGAAGACAAGCCGGCACAACCCACCGTGCAGCCGGCCCAGCCAACCCCGCCGCCGACCAATGCGCCGCTGAACCAGCCGCAGACCTTCGACGGCCAGGCGCACAAGGTCGAAGAGCCGACCAGGAAAGAGTGATCACATGTTCGGGATCAGCTTCAGTGAGTTGTTGCTTGTCGGCCTGGTAGCCCTGCTGGTGCTCGGCCCCGAGCGCCTGCCGGGCGCCGCGCGCACGGCCGGGCTGTGGATCGGCCGGCTCAAACGCAGCTTCAACGCGATCAAGAACGAGGTGGAGCGCGAAATCGGCGCCGACGATATCCGTCGCCAACTGCACAACGAGCACATCCTCTCGATGGAGCAGCAAGCCCGGCGCATCCTCGACCCGCAATCGGTGCAGCCCGACCCGGCGCACACCCCGGGCAGCGAGCCGGTCGTGGCCCACGAGGCTCCGCCTGCACCTGCTCCAGGCGTCCAGGCGCCACTTCCCACCGAACCGACACAACCGCCGCGGGCCCCATGAGCGAAATTCCGGAACACGACCAGCCGATGCCGCTGGTCTCGCACCTTACCGAGTTGCGTACACGCCTGTTGCGCTGTGTGGCGGTCATCTTCCTGATCTTCGCCGGCCTGTTCTCGTTCGCGCAGCAGATCTACACCCTGGTCTCGGCGCCGTTGCGCGAGCACCTGCCGGCCAACGCCACGATGATCGCCACCGATGTGGCCTCGCCGTTCCTCACGCCGTTCAAGCTGACCATGATCGTCTCGCTGTTCCTGGCGATCCCGGTGATCCTGCACCAGATCTGGGGCTTCATCGCCCCCGGCCTGTACCGTCACGAAAAACGCATCGCGGTGCCGCTGCTGATTTCCAGCATCATCCTGTTCTATGCCGGCATGGCCTTTGCCTACTTCCTGGTATTCCCGCTGATCTTCGGCTTCTTTGCCAGTGCGACGCCGGACGGGGTGTCGATGATGACCGACATCGCCAGTTACCTGGACTTCGTCATGACGCTGTTCTTCGCCTTTGGCGTGGCGTTCGAGATCCCGGTGGCGGTGGTGCTGCTGGTATGGATCGGCGTGGTCGACGTGAAGTACCTGAAGAAGATCCGCCCGTACGTGATCATTGGCTGCTTCGTGGTGGGCATGGTGCTGACCCCGCCGGATATCTTCTCGCAGACGTTGCTGGCCGTGCCGATGTGGCTGCTGTTCGAGGTGGGCGTGCTGTTTGGCGGCTTGATCCGCAAGCGCAGTGCGCACCCGCAGGCGGACGAGCCTGACGACCAGCCGCCAGCCACCCAGCCGTGAACCTGCTGCTGCTCGAGGAGGCCGACTTCGTCGCGGCCGACCGTGTGGTGCTGGGCGACCGGCGCTTTACCCACATGCAGGACATCCACCGCGTAGCGGTGGGCGACACCCTGCGCGTGGGGCGCCTGGGCGGGCTGATGGGCCAGGCCACGGTGCTGCGTCTGGAAGGGCATGAGGCCGAGTTGTCGGTCGAATTTACCCAGCCGCCGCCGGCCAAGTTGCCGCTGACCCTGGTGCTGGCCCTGCCACGGCCGAAAATGCTGCGCCGGGTGTTCCAGACCGTGGCGACCATGGGGGTGGGCAGGCTCATCCTGGTCAACAGCTACCGGGTCGAAAAGAGCTTCTGGCAGACCCCGTTCCTGGAGCCTGCGGCCATTCGCGAGCAGTTGATCCTGGGCCTTGAGCAGGCGCGTGACACGGTGTTGCCCGAGGTGATCATCGAGAAGCGCTTCAAGCCCTTCGTCGAGGACCGTTTGCCGGCAATTGCCGAGGGTACGCAGGGCCTGGTGGGTCACCCGGGCGACTACCCGCCGTGCCCACGCGGGCTGGATGAGCCGGTGACCTTGGCGATTGGCCCAGAGGGTGGCTGGATTCCTTATGAAGTCGAGTTGCTGGGCAAGGCCGGGCTGAACCCGGTGCAACTGGGCGAGCGCATCCTGCGGGTGGAGACGGCGGTCACTGCATTGCTGGCGCGGTTGTTCTAGCATTTCTGGCGCTCTTGAGATCGAGCG
>NZ_JAHTBI010000127.1 GCF_019168305.1 Pseudomonas aegrilactucae | reverse complement strand
TACGCACCGCCGGCCTTGAGAATCGCCAGCAGGCCGACGACCATCTCCAGGCTGCGCTCGCAGGCCAGGCCGACCAGCACTTCCGGGCCGATGCCCTGGGCAATCAACGCGTGGGCCAACTGGTTGGCGCGCTCGTTCAGCTCGCCATAACCGAGCTGTGTGTCACCCAGTGTCAGCGCGATGGCATCCGGTGCGCGGGCGGCCTGGGCTTCGATCAGCTCATGGATGCATCGCGGGCTGGTGAACTGCGCGGGGGCCGGGTTCCACTGCTGGAGAGTGGCCTGCTGTTCGCTGGCCTCCAGCAAGGGCAGCTCGCCGATGCGTTGCTGCGGCGCGGCCACGATAGCCTGCAACAGGTTTTGCCAGTGCCGGGCCAGGCGCTCGATGGTGGCGGCTTCGAACAGGTCCGTGGCATACACCAGAATCGCCGACAGGCCTTGTGCGGTTTCGGTGGTGTCCAGCACCAGGTCGAACTGCGCCGTGTGGTTGTCCCAGTTCAGGCGTTCGACCTGCAATGCCTGCACAGACCTGATCGCCTGCAGCCCCCCCGCATCCTCGGCATGGTGGTTGAACATCACCTGGAACAGCGGGCTATGGGCCAGGCTGCGGTCTGGCTGCAGCGCCTCCACCAGTTGTTCGAACGGCAGGTCCTGATGGGCCTGGGCCTGCAGCGTCGCCTGGCGCACCTGCTGCAGCACCTGGGCAAAGCCCTGCTGGGGGTGCAGGTTCGCCTTGAGCACCAGGGTATTGACGAAGAAGCCGATCAGGCGCTCGGTCTCCAGACGATTGCGGCCAGCCACAGGCACACCCACACGCACCTCGCCCTGGCCACTGTAGCGATGCAGCAGCACCTGGAAAGAGGCCAGCAGCAGCATGAAGGGCGTCACACCTTCACGCCGGGCAACCTGGCGAAGCGCCTCGAACAGCGCGGCATCCAGTTCGACGTCCAGTTTCGCGCCCTTGAAACTGCGAGTACCAGGGCGCGGGTGATCGGTCGGCAGCTCCAGTACCGGCTGCTCACCCCCCAATTGCGTGCGCCAGTAAGCCAGTTGGCGCTCGCGCTCACCCGCCTCCATCCAGTCGCGCTGCCAATGGGCAAAATCGGCGTACTGGATCGGCAGTGACGGCAGTTGCACCTCGCGCCCCTCGCTGTAACCGGCGTACAGGGCGATCAATTCGTCGACCATCACCTGCATCGACCAGCCATCGGAGACGATGTGGTGCTGGGTCAGGATCAGCACATGGTCATCGGCTGCCAGTTGCAACAGCTTCACCCGCAGCAACGGCCCCTGATCGAGCGCGAACAGGCGGCTGCTCTCGGTCTCGACGCGGGCCTGGATCTGCGCAGCCTGATCCGCAACCGCCGCCAACACCTCAAGGTCGATGTTGACGCGCGCCTGCGCGGCGATCACTTGCCGCGCCTGGCCATCAACCTCGACGAAGGTGGTACGCAGGCTTTCATGCCGAGCGAGCAGGCTGTCGAAACTGCGCTGCAGCGCCGGTATGTCCAGCGCCCCGCGCAGGCGCAGGGCTGCAGGCAGGTGATAGGCACTACTCTGCGGGTCCAGCTGCCAGAGGAACCATTGGCGTTCCTGGGCATAGGAGAGCGGCAACGGCTGCCCGCGTTCGACCACCTCGAACGGTGGCTCCTGGCCGGCCGGCGGCGCCCCCAGGGCGGCCACGAAATCACCCAGCCGGCTGCGCTCGAACAGGGTACGCAAGGCCACGTCATGCCCCAGCACCTGGCGCACGCGCGACACCACCTGGGTCGCCAGCAGGGAATGCCCGCCGATCTCGAAGAAGGCGTCATCCAGGCCGACACGCTCAAGCTTGAGCACGTCCTGCCAGATCGCCGCCACCTGCCGCTGCAGCTGGCTGCGCGGCGCTACGTAGGTGTGCTGGGCCTGGCTGGCGTCCACCGCCGGCAGAGCCTTGCGATCGAGTTTCCCATTCGGGCTCAACGGCAGCCGTTCGAGCAACAGCAGGTAGGCCGGCACCATGTAGTCCGGCAATACCTCACGCAACCGGGTATTGATGCGTTCGCGCAGCGCGCCCTGGGCCTCGGCGGCCAGGGCGTGGCTGTCACTGGGGACCACATAGCCCACCAGTTGCTGGCCCGCTGCGCCCGGCTGGGCCAGCACCACCGCGGCGCGGATACCCTCAAGCTCCAGCAGGCGCGACTCGATCTCGCCCAGCTCGATGCGAAAACCTCGGATCTTGACCTGGTGGTCGATGCGCCCGACGTACTCGATCACACCCTCGGCATTGAAGCGCGCCAGGTCACCGGTCCGGTAGAGACGCCCGCCCGGCTGCGCCGCAAACGGGTCGGGCATGAAGCGCTCGGCGGTCAGGCCGGGGCGGTTGAAATAGCCACGCGCCAGCAACTCGCCGCCCACCACCAGCTCCCCCACCACCCCTATGGGTGTTGGCGCACCGCTGTCGTCCAGCACGTAGATGCTGCGTCCGCCCAGCACCTTCCCGATCGGCATGCTCGACGGCGTACTGCGCGTACCGCTGACATAGTCGCCGCACTCGAGCGTGGTGACGCACACCGTGGCTTCGGTGGGGCCATAGGTATTGAGCAGCGCAACCTGCTGCAGCCCCGCCTGGCGCCAGGCCGCAATACCCTCTGGCGGCATCGCTTCACCGCCGATATGCACGCGCTTGAGGCGGCCGTAGTCGCGCGGGCCGGCAGCGGCAAAGTCCTTGGCCAGCAGGCTCCAGTAGGCCGTGGACAAGTCGGTGACGGTGATCTGCTTGTCGATCAGTTCGTGATAGAAGCGCTCGCTGTCCCAGATTTCCGGGCCGCGCAACACCACCGCCGCACCACAGATCAGCGCCGGATAGAACTGTTCGACGAACGCGTCGAAGTTGAAGGTGGCGAACTGCAGCGTGCGGTCATCGGGCCCCAGCCGGGAGAACTCCCGCGCTACCTGGGCATGCCCGGCCAGCGCCTGGTGGCTGATGCCCACGCCCTTGGGCCGACCGGTCGACCCCGAGGTGAACATCACATAGGCCAGGTTCTGGGCGTGGGCGGTGTTGGCCAGGTCGCAGCTGTCCAGCCCGGCCCAGGCCCCGTCCTGGTCCAGGCACAGGCTGCGCACACCCGCCGGAACCTGCAGACGCCCCAGCAACGGCGTCTGGGTCAGCAGCAACGGCGTGCCGCTGTCCTCGATCATGCAGTGCAGGCGATCCTGCGGGTATTGCGGGTCGAGCGGCACATAGGCGCCCCCGGCCTTGAGCACCGCCAGCAGGCCGACGATCATGTCCACGCCACGCTCCACGGCAATCCCGACCGGTACATCCGGCCCCACACCGTGCTCGACCAGGTGGCGCGCCAGTCGGTTGGCGCGCTGGTTCAGCTCGCGGTAGCTCAGGTGCGTGCTTTCAAAGACCAGCGCCAGGGCATCGGGCCGCTGCATCGCCTGCTGCTCGAAGCGCTGATGCACACGCAGGTCCGGACAGTCCAACGGCGCATGGCCCCAGTCGTGCAACAGCCGCTGCTGCTCGGCACTGAGCAGCGGCAATGCATCCAGGCGCTGCTCAGGGGCCGCGACGATGGCGCGCAGCAGGCTCACCCAGTGGTCGGCAATGCGCTCGATGGTCGACGCCGCGAACAGGTCGGTCGAATAGGTCCAGGCCACCTGCAGGGTGCCCCCCTGCTCATAGGTGTCCAGGCTCAGGTCGAACTCGGTGGTGCGGCTGCGCCAGTCAAGCATCGACAGTTGCAGACCGCCCGCCAGCTTGATCGCACTCACATCCGCCACGTCCGGCTGATGGTTGAACATCACCTGGAACAGCGGCGAATGACTGAGGCTGCGCTCCAGGCGCAGTGCCTCGACCAGGCGTTCGAACGGCAGGTCCTGATGGGATTGCGCGCCCATTACCGTGTCGCGCGTGGCCTGCAACAGCTCGATGAAGCTCATGTGCCCTTCGAGCGGGGTACGCAAGACCTGGGTGTTCACGAAAAAGCCGATCAGGCCCTCCAGCTCGCTGCGATTGCGGTTGGCCACCGGGCTGCCGAAGCGCACGTCGGTCTGCCCGGTGTAGCGGTACAGCAGGACGTTGAACGCGGCCAGCAACACCATGAACAACGAGACGTTGTGCTGGCGGGCAAACCCGCGCACCTGTTCAGCCAGCCCGGCCTCCAGCGCCAGGCTCAGGCGCTCGCCCTTGAAGCTGGGCGAGGTCGGACGCGAATGGTCCAATGGCAGCTCCAGTACCGGGTGCTCGTCCCCGAGTTTTTCGCGCCAGTACGCCAGTTGCCGCGCCTGCTCGCCGGCCTCCAGCCAGCGACGCTGCCACAGGCCGTAGTCGGCGTACTGGATCGGCAAAGCCTCGAACTGCGGCGCCTGGCCCTGGGCACAGGCATCGTAGGCGCGACTGAACTCTTCGATCAGCACGTTCATCGACCAACCGTCGCAGACGATGTGGTGCAAGGTCAGCAGCAACACATGCTCGTCATCGGCCAGCGTCAACAGGCACAGGCGCAGCAACGGGCCGTGCTCGAGGTCGAACGCACGCACCGATTCCAATTGAGCCTCGTGCTGTACGCGACGCTCGCGCGCGTCGGCTGGCAGGTCGGCAAGCTCGACCCGCTCAAGCCGCACCGGCCGCTGCAGTGGCACCTGGCGCAGGCTGTCATCGGGCTGGGGCTGGAAGACCGTGCGCAACACCTCATGCCGCGCCACCAGCAGGGCAAAGGCGCGCTCCAGCGCATCGATATCCAGCGCACCGCTCAGGCGCACCGCCCCCGGCAGGTTGTAGGCGCCACTTTCAGGGTCCATCTGCCACAGGAACCACATGCGCTGCTGGGCATACGACAACGCCAGCCGATCCGGCACCTGTACCCCGGCCGGGATCGGAAACTGCGAAAAATCCAGGCCTTCGTTGCTCAAGGCTTGCAGGAAGAGGCCGCGTTTTTCCAACGGCAATTCGATGAAGCGGCGGGCGAGTTGGAGGGACTTTTCAGCATTCATCGGATTGCTTCCGTACACGTTGACTGTCGAGGCGAAGGCCCGGCTATCCCTACGAAACGGATACAACGCATGAAAAATTAACCGCCAGGCAAGGTGCTGGCGTGCATCGCCTGATTCGCCGGCACGGCCGCCAGCCGCGGCCTGCGCAGGCTCGCCGGCTCACAGGGCCTGGACCGCAGCGCCCTGCCCCTGATGGGCTACTGGCGTGCGGGGCGCTCATTCGAGTAAGGTCGCAGGCCCTGCACAGGGTAGTTTGGAGGGCTCCCGGTGGCAGGTCAGGGGCCTTTGAAACATTTGCTTGCATTTTTTAATGCAGGATTTCTGCTTCTCATTCGTCCTAACAGTTACCGATGCACCCTTTCGCGCGAGCCTGAGCCCTACACTGCGTGCTCCGCTGGCTCCTGCTCATCACACACCGAATCGAAGTTGCCTGCCCAATGTCGAAAAAGTCACGCTCAAAACTCTGGTTTCTGGTCCATAGCTGGTTGGCACTGCCGATCTGGTTCTTCGTGCTGATCGTGTGCTTTACCGGGACCCTGGCCGTGGTCAGCCAGGAAATCGTCTGGCTGGCCCAGCCCGAAGTGCGCGCCTCCAAGCCTGATGGCGACCCACCGCTGCTCGGCTTCGATCAGGTGCGCGCGGCGGTGGAGGCGGCGCAACCGGGGGTGAATGTCAGCACCATCGTGCGCCCGGACGAGTCGCACTTTGCCCTGAACGTGAGGGTCACCTACCCCGACGCCCGCTCCACCACGCTCTACGTCAACCCCTACAGCGGGGTCATCCAGGGCGAGGCAGCGCAATTCAACTTCCAGGCCTTTACCCGTGCCCTGCACGGCTGGTGGCTGGTGCCGTTCACCAATGGCTTCAGCTGGGGCTGGTACCTGGTGTCGCTGCTGGGGCTGCCGATGCTGGCCTCGCTGGTCACCGGCCTGGTGGTGTACAAGCGTTTCTGGAAGGGCTTTCTCAAGCCCACGTTGCGCGTCAAGCACGGTGCGCGCATTTTCTGGGGCGACTTTCACCGCCTGAGCGGGATCTGGTCGATCTGGTTCATTGCAGTGATTTCCATCACCGGCACCTGGTTTCTGATCCAGGCCATTCTTTCCGACTACCAGATTTCGATCAGCAGCAACCCGGTGGTCCCGGTGATCGCGCGCGAGAACGTGCCCACCGCGCCAGCCGGGCAGCCGGCCCCGGTACTGAGCCTGGACGCCATCGAAAAAATCGCCATCGACAAGATTCCGGGGCTGGACGTGAGCTTCATCAGCCTGCCGAGCAACGCCTACAGCCATACCATGGTAGGTGGACGCAGCTGGTACCCGCTGATGTTCCAGACCGCCTCGGTCAACCCCTACAACGGCGCGGTCGAGGCGCATGAACTGCTGTCGGACCGCAGCAAGCTGGAGTTCGTCACCGAGTCCATGCGCCCGCTGCACACCGGTGATTTCGGCGGTATCTGGATCAAGCTGATCTGGTTCCTGTTCGGCCTGCTCCTGAGCATGATGGTGCTCAGTGGCCTGCTGATCTGGACCAAGCGCACCGCCATCGCCACCGCAGCCGCACTCAAGCGCAGCGAAAAGCCGGCACGCGTCAAACGCACCGCCGCGGCCACCCCAACCCCTTCGGAGAGCCAGGCATGAGCACCGCGACCCCTGCACAACGGCCCTCGCGCCTGCGCCAGTTCTGGCTGAAGTGGCGCTTTCACATCAATATCCTGCTGCTGCTCGTACCGCTGGGCTTCATGCCCAAGTACTTCGCCGATGCGGCCTTGTTTCGTGGCGACGTGGGCCTGGGCGAACGCGAGATCGGTGAGGTACAGGTCGGCCCCTGGAGCCTGAAACTGGCAGAGCTGCGCAACGAAGCACCGCGCCAGGACGGCCCGGCCGGCTACATGAAGAGCTTCAACGCCAGCCTGTGCCAGGCCTGCATCGCGCAGGTCAAGGCCACCTACCTGCGCATCGGCAAGCCGCGCAGCCTGCGCGCCGCTGGCGGGATCTTCTTCGGCTCACCGTATCGCATGGGCGCCTCGGTGCCCGTCCCGCAAAAGACCAAACCCGACGCCGAGCTGTGGATCACCATGGAAGGCTGGGATGGCAGCATGCACCAAGGCTCGATCCCGCTCAGCCAGGCCTCGCCGAGCACCGTGGCCTGGCTTGAAAAACAAGGAGGCAAACCATGACGCCCGTACTTCACCCGTTGCGCCGCCTGACGGGCGCCGCACTTCTGCTCGCCGCCAGCGCCTTCAGCAGCCTGGCACTTGCCCACAACCCGATCTGCGAGTGCAAGGAGATCGCCGACGGCCAGATCCAGTGCACCGGCGGCTTTTCCGATGGCAGCGGCGCGCCCGGGGTGACCCTGGACGTGGTCGGCTATGACGAGAGCATCCTGGTACCCGGCAAACTGGGCGCCGACTCCACACTGACCTTCAAGCGCCCCGATGCCGAGTTCTACGTGCTGTTCGACGCAGGCCCCGGGCATGTGGTGGAAATCGACCAGGCCGATATCGAGGCACCATGAGTACACCGACCACGACCCAGACCATCCGCCCGGCCGGTGCCGGCCATGAAACGCTGTATGTACTGCTGTTCTGCGCCCTGGTGCTGCTGGTGGCCGGTACGGTGGTGATGTGGCGTGGCGAGCCTGCCGAAGTTGCCCAGGTGGCGTCCCACCAACTCGACGCGCGCCGCGACCTGAGCGCCGGCGAGCAAGGCGTGTATGCCGACCTGCGGGTCACCCTCGATGAAATCCAGTTGCTGCAGCAGGAACAGCAGGCCCTGCCAACCCCCGCCGAGCTGGATGGCGAAGGCTTTGCGCCGTTTGCCCGCGACGCCAGTGCGCTCAGCCGCGGCGGTCATCGCTGGCAGTTGCTCGATGGCAAGGCTTACCTGGGGCTCAGCCAGGCCAACGAGGTGGCCGGTTCGTTCCTGATGCGCCTGGGCGCACAACCTGACAGCCCGGCCGACATCTGGCTCAACCGCAGCGCCGACCTCGCCGCCCCTGCCGATTTCAGTGACGCCGCCTTGAGCGCCGCCGGCTGGCAGCAGGTAGTAGCGCAATTCGATGCCGGGGTCACTCGCCAGCATCGGCACTGAACCCACGGATTCACTTGAGAGAAGACCGCGTGCCCATGTCTATTTCATCACTGTTCGCCCCACGCCGGCTGTTGCTGGCCGGCCTGCTCACCCTGTGCATGCTGCCGCTGGCGCACGCCGAAGACGCCAAGCGCCTGCGTATCGGCATCACCCTGCACCCCTACTACAGCTATGTGGCAAACATCGTCGGCGACAAGGCCGAGGTGGTACCGCTGATACCGGCCGGCTTCAACCCGCATGCCTACGAACCGCGCGCCGAAGACATCAAGCGCATCGGCACGCTGGATGTAGTGGTGCTCAACGGCGTCGGCCACGACGACTTTGCCGACCGCATGATCGAAGCCAGCGAAAAGCCCGACGTGGCAACCATCGAAGCCAACGCCAACGTGCCCTTGCTGGCCGCCACCGGTATCGCCGCACGCGGCGCAGGCAAGGTCGTCAACCCGCACACCTTCCTCTCGATCAGCGCCTCGATCGCCCAGGTCAACAACATTGCCCGCGAACTGGGCAAGCTCGACCCGGCCAATGCCAAGACCTACACCGCCAATGCCCGCGCGTACGGCAAACGCCTGCGCCAGTTGCGTGCCGAGGCGCTGGCCAAGCTGACCAGCGCACCCAACCCCGACCTGCGCGTGGCCACCGTGCATGCCGCCTATGACTACCTGCTGCGCGAGTTCGGCCTGGAAGTGACGGCCGTGGTCGAGCCCGCGCACGGCATCGAGCCCAGCCCCAGCCAGTTGAAGAAGACCATCAACCAGCTGCGCGACCTGGACGTGAAGGTGATCTTCTCGGAACTGGACTTCCCCTCCACCTACGTCGAGACCATCCAGCGCGAGTCGGGGGTACGCCTGTACCCGCTGTCGCACATTTCCTACGGCGACTACAGCGCCGAGAAATACGAGAAAGAAATGAGCAACAACCTCAACACCGTGGTGCGAGCGATCCAGGAGGCCGGCGCATGAGCGCTGTCGAGCACATCGCCATGGCTACCCAGGGCCCTGGCGTGGAGTTCGACGCCGTGGGTCTGACCCTGGGCCGCACCACCATCCTGGACCAGGTGAGCTTCAACGTGCGCCCTGGCAGCGTACATGCACTGGTCGGCCCCAATGGCGGTGGCAAGAGCTCGCTGATCAAGACCCTGCTCGGCCAGATGCCGCACCACGGCCGCCTCAACCTGCACTGGGCCGGTGCCCCTGGCTGCATCGGCTACGTGCCGCAGGCACTGGAGTTCGACCGCGGGCTGCCGATGACCGTCGACGATTTCATGGCCGCCATGTGCCAGCGTCGCCCGGCGTTCCTGGGCCTGTCGCGCCATTACGCGGCCAGCATCGGCCAGGCCCTGGAACGGGTGGGCATGCAGGACAAGCGCAAGCGCCGCATGGGCGCGCTGTCTGGCGGCGAGCGCCAGCGCGTGCTGCTGGCTCAGGGGCTGATCCCCGCCCCGCAACTGCTGGTGCTGGACGAACCGATGTCGGCACTGGACGAAGCCGGCATCCGCATCTTCGAACACCTGCTGGTCGACTGGCGTGCCAGCGGCACCACCGTGCTGTGGATCGAGCATGACCTGGCAGCCGTCAAGCGCCTGGCCGACCACGTCACCGGGCTCAACCGGCGCATCCTGTTCGACGCCGTGCCGGAGCAGGCGCTGAACCCGGACGCACTGCTGCAGCTGTTTTCCACCCACCCGCGCAGTGCTGGCGCGGCGAGCGGGAGCCACGCCTGATGAACTATGAAGAATTTCGCCTGATGATCCAGGGCCTGGCGTCCTCGGGCTACCTGCCCGAAGCGCTGGCCTACGGCTTCGTGGTCAACGCCCTGCTCGCCGGCCTGCTGATAGGCCCGGTGCTGGGCGGCCTGGGCACGCTGGTGGTGGTCAAGCGCTTTGCGTTCTTCTCCGAAGCCGTCGGCCATGCCGCCCTCACCGGGGTCGCCATCGGCATTCTGCTCGGCGAACCCTACACCGGGCCCTACGGCAGCCTGTTCGGTTACTGCCTGCTGTTCGGCGTGCTGCTCAACTACCTGCGCAACCGCACCGGCCTGGCCCCGGACACGCTGATCGGGGTGTTCCTGTCGGTGTCGCTGGCGCTGGGGGCAAGCCTGCTGCTGATCCTGGCGGGCAAGATCAACGTGCACATCCTCGAGAACGTGCTGTTCGGCTCGGTACTGACGGTCAACGGCAACGACCTGCTGGTGCTGGCGATCGTCGGCGCACTGGTGCTGGGCCTGAGCCTGCCGCTGTACAACCGCATCATGCTGGCCAGCTTCAACCCGCAGCTGGCGGCGGTGCGCGGGGTGGCGGTAAAAACCCTGGACTACCTGTTCGTGGTGCTGGTGACGCTGATCACCGTCGCGGCGGTGAAAGTCATCGGCGCGATCCTGGTAGGTGCACTGCTGGTGATTCCGGCGGCGGCCGCCCGACTGCTCAGCCAGTCGCTCAAGGGCTTCTTCTGGACCTCCGTGGTCATCGCCACGATCAGCACCTTGAGCGGCATCCTCCTGCCGATCGTGTTCGACCTGCCGCTGCCGTCGGGCGCTGCGATCATCCTGGTCGCCGGCATGGCCTTCGCCCTCGCCGCCATCGCCCGCGGCACCCTGCCCAGCCTGAAAGGGAATATCGGATAATGCAGACATTTCGCCAATTGACCCTGGTACTGGCCCTGAGCGGAGCCTTCAGCGCTGGTGCCCTGGCCGCCGAGGCCAGCCGCCCGGTGCAGGTACTGGCCGCCTTGCCGATCACCTATGGCCTGGGGCAGATGCTGCTCCAGGGCAGTGACGTCAAGCTGCAGCGGGCAGCGCCAGCCAACCTGCCCGGCTCGCGCCAGACCGCCTATTTCAGTGGGCGCGGTGTATCGGCCCTGCAGAAAATGGCCGTCAATGCCGACGCGGTGATCGGCCTGCGCTCGCTGTGGGCGGACGACCCGCTGTACCCCATGGCGCGGCGCAGCAACATCCGCATCGTCGAAGTAGACGCCGCGCGGCCGGTGGACGGCGGCTTGCCGGGGATCGCCCTGCAGCCGGGCGCACCCAAGGAGGGCCTGAACAGCCAGCCCTGGCTGTCGAGCAACAACCTGGGGCGCATGGCGGATGTCACCGCCGCCGACCTGGTGCGCCTGGCGCCTGCGGCCAAAGGCAGGATCGAGACCAACCTGGCCACCTTCAAGCAGCAATTGCTCAAGCTCAGTGCCGACAGCGAGGCGCGCCTGGGGGATCTGGACAACCTGAGCGTGGTGAGCCTGTCGGAGCGTTTTGGTTATTTGATCGGCGGGCTCAACCTCGAGCAGGTGGGTTACACCGTGCCGGCTGATGACCAGTGGACACCGCAGGCGCTGGCGCAACTGACGGCATTGCTCAAGGACAACGACGTGGCACTGGTGCTCGATCATCGCCAGCCCAGCGAGGCCGTCGCGGCAGCGATCAGCCAGGCAGGCAGCCGCTTGCTGGTGCTTGAGGGCAGCGGCGAACAGCCGTTGAGCGAACTGCAGGGCAGTATCGATCAGGTGATCAAGGCGCTGGCCGCAAAGGCGTAGCGACAAGAAAGCCCCAGACCGAGAGGCCTGGGGCTTTCGTTGTGTTGCCCGTCAGAGCCGCAGCAAGGCCGCCGGCAACGCCCGGCTGAAACGGCGCATCACTTCATCCACCTGCTCGGCCGTGATGATCAGCGGCGGCAGGAAGCGCACCACGCACCCATTGCGCCCACCCAGCTCGATGATCAGCCCGCGCTTGAGGCACTCGTTCTGGATCAGCGATGCCAGCGTGCCGAAGCCAGGCGGATGCCCCAACGCATCGACCGCGCCCTGCGGATCGACGATCTCGACCCCGAGCATCAGCCCACGACCGCGAATGTCGCCCAAGTGCGGGAAGTCACGCTGCAGCACCGCCAGGTGCTCGCACAGCCGCGCCCCCATGGCCTGGGCATGGGCTGCCACGTCTGCGCCTTGAGGTAGCGCATCACCGCCGACCCCGCCGCCATGGCCATCTGATTGCCACGGAAGGTGCCGGCATGCGCGCCCGGCAGCCAGCTGTCCAGCCAATCGCGGTACACCACCACGGCCAGCGGCAGGCTGCCACCAATGGCTTTGGATAGCACCACCACGTCCGGCACGATACCGGCGTGCTCGAAGGCGAACATCTTGCCGGTGCGCGCAAAGCCGCTCTGGATCTCGTCGACGATCAGGGCCACGCCGGCCTGCTCGGTGATCCGGCGCACGCCACGCAGCCAGTCCAGATCGGCCGGGATCATGCCGCCTTCGCCCTGCACCACCTCGACGATCACCGCCGCCGGCAGCTGCACGCCCCCCTCGGGGTCGCTCAGCAGGTTTTCCAGGTAGCGCAGGTTGACCTGCACGCCCTGCTCGCCACCCAGCCCGAACGGGCAACGGTAGTCGTACGGGTACGGCAGGAACTGCACGCCGTTGCCCAGCAAGGCGCCCATGGGCTTTTTCGGCCCCAGGCTGCCCATCAGGCTCAACGCCCCCAGGCTCATGCCGTGGTAACCGCCCTGAAACGACAGCACCGTGCTGCGCCCGGTGGCGGTGCGTACCAGTTTGAGCGCGGCCTCCACCGCATCGGTGCCGGTCGGGCCGCAGAACTGGATCTTGGCCTCGGCGCGCAGCTGGGCCGGCAGCAGCCCGAACAGGTCCTGCACGAACTGGTCCTTGACCGGCGTGGTCAGGTCCAGGGTATGCAGCGGCAGCTCATCGGCCAGGACCTGCCGGATCGCCTCGATCACCACCGGGTGATTGTGGCCCAGTGCCAGGGTGCCGGCGCCCGCCAGGCAATCGATGAATTCTCGGCCCTCGACGTCTTCGACATAGATGCCGCGAGCACGCTTGAGCGCCAGGGGGATGCGGCGCGGGTAGCTGCGTGCATTGGACTCCTGCTGCTTCTGGCGGGCCAGCAATGGCGAGTCTTCGAAGTGATAAAGCATTTCGCCAGGCTCGGCGGCTGAAGGCGCCGGCTGTGCCTCGGCAAGGCGGGTAGCGACTGACATCTGAAGTAACCCTCGCAAGCAAACGGATAACCCCAGCACGCGCCGTTTAGCAGCGATGTGTCGGGATGTGTTCTCGCTTGAAAGACGCTTCAAAGGGTCGCCGATTTAGCGCCGGCAGGCGCCTTTACAGGGTTTTGTGCATCAATTGCAGGCGCAGGCCGTGAAAACCCAGGGGCGGGCCGTTGCCGGCATACCCCAGGCGTTCGAAAAACGCCACTGCCGAAGGGGTGCTGTACAGCATCGCGCGTGGGCACCCCCAGCCTCGCAAGGCCTGCTCCAGGTCGCCCATCAGCGCCCGTCCGACACCACGGCGCCAGTAGTCGGGTTGCACGAAACACTGGCAGATTTCGCCGCTGCGCAGTGCCAGCCCGGTCGCCACCGGACGCCCCTGCCAGCGCCCCAGGTTCAGGTGCAGCGCCGGGTCGCACAACCAGCGGGCAATCTGCGCGCGTTGCTTGCTGCGCGACCAGGCCTCGATGACCTGCGGCTGGCCCTGATGGTCGGCGCCGGCGCCCTCTGCGATGGTCTGCTGCATCAGCCGTTCTATCACCGCGCCTTCGACCGGCCGGGCCTTGATGATGCGAATCCGTTCGTCCATCCCTGGCACCTCGCTGCTGTCCGGCACTCACCTTAACGGCGCAGGCCCCGGCTGACGAGGCGTACAGGGTTACATTTGATGTGCCCGCAACGGCATCTGCAGCAACACCCGCAGGCCATCGACACGGCTGTCGAACTGCAGCGAACAGGCGCAGCGCTGCACGATCGCCTGCACGATCGCCAGGCCCAGGCCGCAGCCTTCGCTGTGGCCATTGCGCCAGAAACGCTGGGTCACGTGCTCGAGGTTCTGCGGGGCGATACCTGGACCATGATCGCGCACCACAAAGTCCACCCGCTGCGCCTGGACCAACACCTGCAGTTCGACCGGTGCATCCGCCGCGCTGTGGCGCAAGGCGTTGTCCAGCAGGTTGCGCAGCGCCGCCACGGCGAGGGTCGCCGGCATGTCCGGGTACACCAGCGCCGCCTGCTCGGGCGCCTGCAGCACGATACGCCGGTTGTCGCCAAGGCCCGCATCCTGAATGGCCAGGCGCGCAACCTGCTCGGCGCTGTACGACACCCCATCGTCGAACGACAGGCTGCCTTCGACCCGCGCCAGCAGCAACAACTGCTCCAGGGTCCGGTGCAGCCGGTCGGCGCCCTGCTCGGCATGTTCAAGCGCCTGCTCGCGAACCAGGCCATCGGTCATGCGGGCCACTTGCAGGTGAGTCTTGATCGCGGTCAGCGGGCTGCGCAGCTCGTGGGCCGCATCACCGGTCAGGCGCCGTTCGCGCTCGATAGTCTGGCCGATGCGCTGAAACAGCTGGTTCTGGGTTTCGAGCAAGGGCTGCAACTCGCTGGGCAAGGCGCGCACCTGCAAGGGCTCCAGAGAATCGGGGCTGCGCTTGCGCAACGCATCGCGCATGCGGTTGAGCGGCGCCAGGCCCTTGCCGACACCCAGCCACAACAGGCCCAGGCTGCCGAGCAGGGCCACCAGCACCGGCGCCGAGGCCGCCAGCAGGATCGAACGGTTCAGCGCTTCGCGCTCCAGGTGCCGGTCAGCCGTGGTGATGCGCACATCGCCCCGCGCGTAGGTGAAACTGCGCCACAGCGAGCCGTCGATCATCTGGTCATGAAAACCACTGCGCTGGTCGTCCAGGGTCTGGTCCGCATGGTTGTGGCTGCGCGCCAGGATCTCGCCACGCAGCGAACTGACCTGGCACGCCATGCCGTCTGGAATGCTCAACTGGTCGGCGCTCAGGCGCGTGCCTTCACCCTGGCTGGTGAGCGGCTGCGGCATCTGATCGATCAGCCCGGCAACCATGCGTGCCGAGGCCACCAGGCGCTGGTCGAGGGAAAACATCATCTGCTGGCGCAGATCGCGCAGCATCCACGCGGCGGCCAGTGCCCAGATCAAGACGAAGGCGCTGCCCAGAATCAGGCTCAGGCGCAGACGCAGGCTCATTGCTCGGTACCCTCCGCCAGTTGGGCAGGCCCGAGGCGATAGCCCAGGCCACGCACCGTCTCGACGATGCCGTTGCCCAGCTTGCGCCGCAGGTGATGGATATGCACGTTCAGGGCGTTGCTTTCGACCTCGTCACCAAAGCCGTAGACGCTGTCCTTGAGCTGTTCGCTGGACAGCACGCGGCCGCGGTTCTGCAGCAGCGCCTGCAGCAGCGCCTGCTCACGCCTGGAGAGGTCCACCGGCTGGCCGGCCAGGCGCGCCTCGCAACTGCTGGGGTCGAAGCTCAGCGGACCATGCTCGATGACGTTCACGCAGCGTCCCGCCACCCGTCGCAGCAAGGTGTGCAGGCGGGCGGCCAGCTCGCGCAGGTCGAACGGCTTGAGCAGGTAATCGTCGGCACCGGCCTGCAGGCCGTCGACGCGGTCGGTCACCGCATCGCGCGCCGTCAGGATCAGCACCGGCAGGCTGTGGCCCTGCTGGCGCAGGCGTTGCAGCAGTTTCAAGCCGTCTTCGTCAGGCAACCCCAGGTCCAGCACCATCACGTCGAAATGCGCCGCCTGCAACATGGCCCGCGCTGCGCTGGCGCTGGCCACGCGATCGACGATCAGGCCCTGGGCGCTCAGGCCGGCAACGATGCCACTGGCGATCAGGTCATCATCCTCACAGAGCAGTACGTGCATGGTCGGGCTCGGTCATTGGCAGAAAGGCCCAGTGGGCCACAGGCGGATTAACCGGGGATTATGCCGCGCCAATGCCCTCGCGTCGCCTGCCGGGCGACGGTTGCCCGGTGCTTAACCGTGGGTTAATCCACGCCGGGCAGGCTTGAACGCTCATCGCACTGCCAAGGCTTCGACATGCGTGTACTCCTGCTTGCCGCGCTGTGGCTGCTCAGTTCCCTGAGCCAGGCCCAGCCGTTCGCCAATCCGTTCGCCCAGAGCGATTTCCTGCCGGTGGACAAGGCCTTCGTGTTCACCAGCGAACGCCTGCCCGCAGGCGACATGCGCCTGCACTGGCAGATCAGCGACGGCTACTACCTGTACCAGAAGCGTTTGAAATTCGACGGCCTGGCCCCCGAGGCGGTACCGCCGCTGCCGCCGGCCCTGCCCCACAACGACGAGTACTTCGGCCAGACCCAGGTGTACCGCGGCGAGCTTGAACTGCTGATCCCGGCTACGGCCACCGGCCAGTTGCGCATGGGCTGGCAAGGCTGCGCCGACGCCGGCCTGTGCTACCCGCCGCAAACCAGCGCGGTGGACCTTGGCGACGCCGGCGCAGGCACTGCCCAGGCCAGCGACCAGGCCCTGGCCGGCAGCCTGCAAAGCGACGCCCTGCTGTGGAGCCTGCTGGCCTTCTTCGGCCTGGGCCTGTTGCTGGCGTTCACACCCTGCTCGCTGCCGATGCTGCCGATCCTGGGGGCGCTGGTGATGGGCAACGGCGCCAGCACCCGCCGCGGCGTGGCGCTGGCGGCCAGCTACGTGCTGAGCATGGCACTGGTATACGCCGCCCTGGGCGTGGTCGCCGCGCTGCTCGGCGCCAGCCTGCAGGCCTGGCTGCAGAATCCGTGGCTGCTGGGCAGCCTGGCGGGGCTGTTCGTGCTACTGGCGCTGCCGATGTTCGGCGCCTTCGAGCTGCAACTGCCGACGTTCGTGCGTGATCGCCTGGAACGCGCCGGGCGCAACACCCGTGGTGGGAGCCTGTACGGTGCTGCGCTGCTGGGCGCGCTGTCGGGCTTGCTGATGGGGCCGTGCATGACCGCACCGCTGGCGGGTGCATTGCTGTACATCGCCCAGAGCGGCAACGCGGTGCAGGGCGCACTGGTGCTGTTCAGCCTGGGGCTGGGCATGGGCGTGCCGCTGTTGTTGCTGGTCACCGTGGGCAACCGCTATCTGCCGCGCCCGGGCGCCTGGATGAACCTGGTCAAGGGTGTGTTCGGCTTCGTGTTCCTGGGCATGGCGTTGTATACCTTGCGCGCCGTGCTCGACCCTGCGCTGTGGCTGGGCCTGTGCGGGGCCTGGCTGATTGCCCTGGCCTGGAGCGCCTGGCACGCCATAGGCAAACGGGCTTTGCAGACCGCGTGGCTGCTGGCAGGCCTGTGGGGCGCGCTGCTGGTCATCGGTGCGGCCGGTGGCGGCAGCAACCCGCTGCAACCGCTGCAGCCGTATACCGCTGGCATGGGTAACGCTGGGGCAGTGGCGCATGCCGACGCCTTCACCACCGTGCGTACCCCGGCCGAGCTGCAGGCGCAGCTGGACATCGCCAAGGCGCAAGGCCAGTGGGTATTGCTGGACTACTATGCCGACTGGTGCGTGTCGTGCAAAGTCATGGAGAAGCAGGTGTTCTCACGCACCGATGTACTCGCCGCATTGACCGGCGCTCGCCTGGTGCGCCTGGATGTCACCGCCGACAGCCCTGCCAGCACCCAACTGCTGCAGCGCTACCAGGTGCCCGGCCCGCCGAGCATGCTGTGGATCGGTCCCGAGGGCGATGAGCGCCGGGCCAGGCGCATCACCGGCGAAGTCGACGCCGCCACCTTCCTGCAACACTGGACCGCCACCCGGAGCCAAGGCTGATGCTGACCGTTAACCTTGGCCCGCTGACCCTCGCCCTCGACCACCTGCTGCTGTTGTGTGCGCTGGGCCTGGCCACAGTGGTGGGCTGGCGGGTGGCCAAGCGTGGCGGCGACAATCCCGAGTCGGCGCTGTTTCGCCTGTTCCTGATCGGCCTGCTGTGCGCCCGCCTGGGGTTCGTGGCGCGTTACTGGCCGATGTACGCCGATGACCCGCTGCAGATCGTCGACATCCGCGATGGTGGTTTCCTGCCCTGGGCGGGGCTGCTGGCAGTGCTGCTGGCGGCGGCCTGGCAGGGCTGGCGCCGTGCGAGCCTGCGTCGCCCGCTGGGCTGGGGCTTGTTCAGTGGCGCGCTGTTCTGGGTGCTGGCCAGTTGGGCGAGCCACCTGTACGAGCAGGGCACGCAACTGCCCGAGCTGGCCTTGCGTGATGCCCAGGGCCGCTCGGTGGCACTCGACAGCCACCGCGGCCGCCCGCTGGTGATCAACCTGTGGGCCACCTGGTGCCCGCCGTGCCGGCGTGAAATGCCGGTACTGCAACAGGCCCAGCATGACTATCCGCACGTCACTTTCTTGTTCGTCAACCAGGGCGAGACCCCGCAGATCGTCACCAACTTCCTCGCCACCACCGGCCTCAACCTGTCGCACGTGCTGTTCGACACCGGTGGCCAACTGGCGCAGCAGGTCGGCTCCATGGCGCTGCCCACCACCCTGTTCTACGACGCCGACGGGCGCCTGGTGGGCAGCCATCTGGGCGAGTTGTCCCGTGCCAGCCTGCGCCATGCGCTCGAACCCTTTGACCGCATCGATGCGGTCGACACTGCCGCCTCCGCAAGGACCACACCATGAAGATTGCCACCCTCACCGTCGCGCTGGGCCTGCTCACCAGCCATCTGGCGCAGGCCGAAGCGCTGCCCAAGGCCGTGCAGCAGATCGAAGCCAAGGGCGCGAAGATCGTCGGCCGCTTCGACGCGCCCAATGGCTTGCAAGGCTATGCCGCGCAATTCCAGAACCGTGGCGTTGCGCTGTACCTGACGCCCGATGGCAAGCATGTGCTGGTGGGCAGCCTGTTCGATGAACAGGGCCAGGACCTGAGCGAGGCGCCGCTGGAGAAACTGGTGTATGCGCCGCTGGCCAAGGAAGTCTGGGCCAAACTCGACAAGACCGCCTGGATCGCCGACGGCAAGGCCGATGCGCCCCGTATCGTGTACCTGTTCAGCGACCCCAACTGCCCATACTGCAATATGTTCTGGCAGCAGGCGAGGCCGTGGGTCGACTCGGGCAAGGTGCAGTTGCGCCACATCATGGTGGGGATCATCCGCGAGGACAGCCCGGCCAAATCGGCCTCGCTGCTGGCCAGCAGCGACCCGAAACAAGCCCTGCATGCCCATGAAAGCGCCGGCAAGGCCAGCACGCTCAAGCCGCTGGCGAAGATCCCGGCCGAGGTACAAGCCAAGCTCGATGGCAACCTGGCGTTGATGGAAGAGCTGGGCCTGTCGGCCACCCCGGCCATTTTCTATCTGGATGACCAGCAGCAGTTGCAGACCCAGCAGGGTGCGCCGCGGCCGGAGATGCTGGGCAAGATTCTGGGTAGGCGCTGAGTGTGCAGGGCCTGTCGGTCAAGGTCGCGGGGTGTACTGACCGATGAAGCGAACCAGACGGCCGAATGCACGCGGCCATTGCTTCATTTTCGGTGGCGTGGCAGTGCCTGTCGGGGGGGACAGGCTCATGCATTCCTTGACCATACCGATTGCCAAGCCAGGATGTCTGCCGGTTTTATCCAGACGACTCTCGACCGTTCCAACGAGGTAGGCGCCTTTGTCCTGACGTTGATCGAAGCGTACAACGATATTGCCCTCGAAGATCACCGCACCCGCATCCAGGCCGTCCCAGAAGTAGAATTCCAGGTGTTCAAGTGACCCGTTCGGCACACCACGATGTGTCCAGTACGCCTTGAGCAATGTAGTCAGCCTGACGCCCGACCAAAGGCTCAAAGCGCTGCCGGAATGCTCGTCTGCGTAAAAATACAGCTTGTGCAGCAGCACGACGCTCGCCTTGTGATAAGGCGCATGCACTGCTTTCTCGTACACATGGTGTTCATCTCTATAACCCGTAGACTCGTACCCTGCGGCTTCTAACGTTTCGCAACGCAGATCAACAATACCCAGCACTTCGTTATCCTCGAAGGTGAGCTCATCCAGAAAATAGTTGAATATTTCAAAAAAAGAGGTACGCAACATAGCTCCATGGCCCTGATCGTTATTGGGTTCTTCACCGTCTGCTGCGCTCCCACGCCAGGTTGTCACCGTCCCAGCCGTACAACGTGAAACCACACCCCAGCTCACGCTGCGTGCGCTCATGCTCGTTGCGGTTCCACTGCGAGCCGGCCTCGCGCCGCGGTTTGTAGTGCGCACT
>NZ_JAHTBI010000126.1 GCF_019168305.1 Pseudomonas aegrilactucae | reverse complement strand
AAAAAGCATTACCTGGGCCTGAACTACGTCCACGCGATCTCCGACGACCAGTCGCTGACCCTGGACTTCAACGGCTACAAGTCCAGCATCGACAGCGATTATGTTCGCGATGCCAAGCTGACCGGCGACAGCAACACGATCTGGAGCCTGGCGGCCACCTACGCCTTCGGCCCGCACTCGATCACCCTGGCGCACCAGCGCAGCAACGGCAGCACCGGTTACCAGTACAGCGGTTACCAGCGTAATGGCGGTGTGGGTGACGGTGGTTCGACCATCTACCTGGCCAACTCCTACTGGTCCGACTTCAACGCTGAAGACGAGCGTTCGTGGCAGATCGGCTATGGCCTGGACTTCAGCGCCTTTGGCGTCCCTGGCCTGACCTACAACGTGGCCTACGTCGTGGGCGACAACATCAATACTCGCACTGTCGGCACCCCAGGTGGCTTCGGCGAGGGCAAAGAGCGCGAAATCTTCAACCAGTTCAAGTACGTGGTTCAGGAAGGCCCAGCCAAGGACCTGTCCGTCAAGCTGCGTGGCTCGTTCCTGCGCACTTCGGAAAGCGTGCGTCGTAGCGGTTACAACGACGACGGCAACGAAGTCCGCGTATTCGTCGAGTACCCGATCAGCATCCTCTGATCGATCCGTACTTGAAAAAGCCCCGGCCTAGGCC
>NZ_JAHTBI010000125.1 GCF_019168305.1 Pseudomonas aegrilactucae | reverse complement strand
ACTGGAGCAGCGCATCGCTGGCATCTGGCAGCAGATGCTCAACTGCGAACACATCGGTTTGAACGATGATTTCTTCGAGTTGGGCGGACACTCGCTGCTGGCCACCCAGGTAATTTCGCGGGTACGCCAGGTACTGGGCTTCGATGTGGCATTGCGCACGCTGTTCGAGCACAGTCGCCTGGCAGATTTCGTTGCAACATTGAATCAGTTGAAACGAATCGATGAGCCACCATTGATACCCGTCGAGCGTAACGTGCCGTTACCGCTGTCCTATGCGCAGGAACGCCAATGGTTCCTGTGGCAGTTGGACCCGCAGAGCAGTGCCTATCATTTACCCGCGGCCCTGCGCCTGCGCGGCTATTTAGACCTGCAGGCACTGCAACGTAGCTTCGACACGCTGCTGGCTCGTCATGAAAGCCTGCGAACACTCTTCACTCAAGCAGATGACCAGCTACACCAAGTCGTTACCCACCAGCGAATCATGCTCATCGAACAGGAAGTCTTAACTCATCAGGAAGACCAAGCAGCGCAAATAGGCACGTTTGTCGAAACAGAGATCAATCGCTTATTCGCATTGGACCAAGGGCCATTGTTGCGGGTGAAGTTGCTGCAATTAGCAGCAGAAGACCATGTGCTGATCATGACCCAACATCATATTATTTCCGATGCATGGTCGATGCAGGTGATGGTCGACGAATTGATCAGCTTGTACAGCGGTTACAGCTCAGGTCACGAAGCAGCTCTACCCGTACTACCCATTCAGTATGCAGATTACGCGCTGTGGCAACGCGAATGGATGGAGGCTGGTGAGCGGGATCGCCAACTGAACTACTGGCTTGAGCAACTGAGCGGCGAACACTCCGTTATGCCTTTGCCGACAGACCGCACCAGGCCGGCAGAACAGAGTTTCCGAGGGGCTCATCTCGCGCTCACGCTCGATCAACCACTGGCGCTGAACCTCAAAAAACTTGCACAACAGCGCGGTATCACACCCTTCATGCTGTTGATGGCCTCGTTCCAAGTGCTGCTGCATCGATATAACGGGCAACGCGAAATTCGTGTAGGCGTGCCCGTTGCCAACCGAAATCGTATGGAAACGGAGCGTCTGATCGGCTTTTTCGTCAATACCTTGGTGCTCAAATCCGAGATAGAAAGTCAGCACACTGTTGCCACGCTGTTCGATCAGGTTCGAAACATTACTTTGCAGGCTCAAGCCCATCAGGACCTTCCTTTCGAACAGCTGGTTGAAGCACTGCAGCCCGAACGCAGCCTGAGCCACAATCCGTTGTTTCAAGTCATGTTCAGCCACCAGGGCGAGACGCGTGGCGTACAACGGCAAAGAGCACTACCAAACTTGGACGTAGAGTTCTTGGCCTGGGACAAGCAGACAGCGCAGTTCGATCTGATGCTGCATACAAGTGAAAGCGCCGAAGGCTTCTCAGCAGTATTTACTTATGCCACCGACCTGTTCGAGGCCACCACCATCGAGCGCCTCGCCCTGCACTGGCAGAACCTGCTACGGGCCATTGCCACTGACCCACAACAGCGGATCAGCGAGCTGCCCTTGCTGGATACCCGCGAGCAGCAGGCCAATATTCAGCAGTGGAACCCGGCACCCGCGCAGTTCACCAGCCAGCGATGCATCCATGAGCTGATCGAAGCCCAGGCTGCCCGTGCACCGGATACCATCGCGCTGACACTGGGTGACACATGGCTCAGTTATGCCGAGCTGAACACGCGTGCCAACCAACTGGCCCACGCCCTGATCGCCCAGGGCATCGGCGCTGAAGTGCTGGTCGGCCTGGCCTGCGAGCGCAGCCTGGAGATGATTGTCGGCCTGCTGGCGATCCTCAAGGCCGGCGGTGCGTATGTGCCGCTCGACCCGGCGTATCCCGAGGATCGCCTGGCCTACATGATCGAAGACAGCGGCCTGAGCGTCGT
>NZ_JAHTBI010000124.1 GCF_019168305.1 Pseudomonas aegrilactucae | reverse complement strand
CGGCTTTGTGCACCTTGATTTTTTTTTGACAGGCTGCTAAACCCGGTCACTGGATTTACAGCGACTGCGCAAGGTTAACGGGGGGTTGGGGTGGGGGGATTCAAGTTTCTGGCTGTGGGCAGGATGAGGCGTTGCCGGTTGAGTGTTGATACACGCACTTTAACGACCTGGCTTGCTTTTGAATTCAATGGCTTAGAGGCGCACAGAGTGGCCTGTGCTGGAGGCTGACCAATACGTTGCTGCCTGTTGCGGCAGCTAGAGATTCTGGTTGTATGCGGCCTTTGGTGGAAGGCCGCTTACGACCCCAAGCTGCCCTTCGCGGAGGGCGGTTTACGGCCAGAAGCAGACCGTGGGCACGTTGCTACACTCCCTGATGTAGCCAATAGCCAAAAGCTGCACTTTTGCCTGCCCATTAGCTTAATCGTTAGCCCACTTTCGAAACACAGGGAGTAATTGGATGCATAGTTACCCGAGATGTGTCGAGTTTGCTTGCCCTTTAGCTCTTATAATTCTTCTCGCCGCAGGGAATGCTATAGGTGCAGAGTTCGGAAGCTGCAATGGGGCGATACGTGCAGAATGGTTGGAAGATGGGCGAAACATGAAGTTATTAGAAGACTACGTTTACACGGACGCACATTTGAAAGACTGGCTTGCTCCGAAAGGGTCTGTAGTCGATGGCGCTTCGATCCCTCAAGCTTTGTGGTCGTTTATTGGGGGGCCGTTTGTGGGGCTGTATCGAAAAGCCTCTGTCACTCACGATGTTGAGTGTGAAAGGAAGGCCCAAAACTGGAGGGCCGTCCACAAAATGTTTTACGAGGCCATGAGGTGCTCTGGCGTAAGTGCCCAGAGGGCAAAAATTATGTATACGGCGGTGTATCAGTGTGGGCCGCGTTGGGGCACTGATCTTGGAGTTCGGCTTTTTCCATGTCGAGAGCAGAAAATGAGATCGTTCGTCCGGCGATGGAAAAGTTTGATCTACGATAAGCCCGATATTGAACTGTCCGAACTAGAAATGCTTGATAGCAGCAGCCTTGTAGAGCACACAAAGGATCCAGTAGAAGCTCTTTTTAAAGCTATTGGAGGGCTTGCGACTATCGATGAGCTTGGCGATGAGATTTGGATTTCGATTCTGGTCGATACCAATGTTGTTTCAGACAACCGCGTTACCGAAATTACCAACAAAGTGAGCGCTACGCTTGGAAATATTCCAGGTATATCAATCACTATTGAGGGGCACGCAGACAGTACGGGTTCGGCAGAAATAAACTTAGCGCTTTCTCAGCGTCGTGCAGATGCTACTGCAAAGAAACTTATTGCCAAGGGCTTTGATCCATCCGCTATATCCGCCAGGGGATACGGAGAGCACCGCCCGGTAGCTGATAACTCTACTGGTGAGGGTAGAGCCCTAGATAGACGAATTGACATCATCATTCGCGAAGAGCTTTAGTCGTATATTTGACTTTTCTGTACGGAGCAGCGAGGGCTAACAAATTCAGGCCTGCCATCTTTTCTGAAAAAAGCAGCCTAGAAGACGCCATAACGGCACTGCGTGCTCATTTAGTACTTTCCAGTCCGGCGGCACATCTGCTCTTGGCCGATTGCTTCCCTTCACCACCGGCAGCTTTGGGTCGATAGCGGCCTTCGCTACTGGCTGCTTCCGACCCATAGTAGCCACTTGCATAGAGTGATAGGAGCCATCCACTCCATGCTCAGGACATGTCTGCAATTTCGCCGCAAACCACATTGATGCGGCGAGAGCAAGTCAGGTCAGTTTTCATACCGTAGCGTGAAGGCGAAGTTACGCGGCTCGCCGTAATAGTTGCCCAGGTTCGAGTTATAGATGGCGGAATAATAATGCTTGTCAAACACGTTGTTTAGGTTCAGTTGTGCGCTCAGATTCTTGTTAATCTGGTAGTTAGCGTTCAGATCGACCAGGCTGTATGCACCTTGCTCCACACTGCCCAGATAGACCTTGCTCTGATGATAGAGGCTGCCACCGACGCGCCAATTGTCCAACTCGCCGGGCAAACGGTAATTGGTAGAAAGTTTGAATAACCGGCGCGGAGAAGTTTCGGTGGCGTAGTCGGTACCTTTTCGGGTTCCGCCTACATATTCAGGGTGGCTGTAGGTGTAGCCGAGCACGGCGTTCCAACCGGGGAGAATCTCGCCAGAAGCCTCTACTTCAAAACCTCGGTTGCGTACCTTGCCACCCTCCTCGTAGCACGTTGAGCTTCGCCCTGGCCCGCAAATACGTTCTGCGCCAGCAACCGCCTGAGGCAAATGGCTTTGGTCAACCTGGAATACCGCCACTGACGTATTGAGTAGCCCATCGTAGAACTCGTTTTTAAGGCCGATTTCGTAGTTGCTTCCGGTGATCGGGTTGAGCAGTTTGTTGTTGACGTCGTAGTTGCTTTGAACCTGATAAATCTCGGTGTAGCTGGCGTAAACCGAGGTATTGTCAGTCAGGTCATACACGACGCCAGCATAGGGAATGACTTTTCCATTTTCCTTGAAACGGTCGTCATAGTCAGCAGACGCGTAATCAACCCAGCTGAAACGGCTGCCCAGGATCACATGCAGGTCGTCGCTGGGGTTCAACCGGGTGGCGGCATAAAGCCCTTTATCCTTGCGTACGTTGCGGTACTGGATTCGTTCATAGCTAGAGGTGGGCGCGACCACTTGTGTAGGGGCGAAATCAAGAATATCGACGACGCTTGGGTTGTTGTTGTAACGCGACTCGTTGATGAACCGGTCTTTGCGCGCGTTAGCGCCAAACACCAGTTCGTGGCGCTGGCCGAGCAGGTAGAAAGCGCCGTTCAGCGCGGCATCAAGGCTGATTTGTTCGTCGTCGTATTTTGTGTCGTTTGTGGACAGACGGAACTGGTCGTTACCAATGTTGTTGCCGTAGAGCCCGAGGAAATCGGCATTCGACCACATGAAGTTAGTGTTGACGGTCAGTTTCCAGTCATCGTTGAACGCATGCTTGATGTCAGCGAATACCGTGCGATTGATTTTATTCAGATGTGCCCAGCTTGGCGCAAAGGACGCCGAGCGCGACAGTGGGTAGAAGCTGCCATTGAGTTGGGTAGGCAAGCCGCCCCAATCATAACCGCCGTGATAATCCTTTTGAAACACGGCCCCCAGACTCACAGTCGTATCTTCGCTCAAGTCCGCTTCGCCAATGGCGTAGAACAGCTGGTTCTCTTTGTCTGCACGATCCACGAAACTATTGCCGGCATTGTATAGCAGTACGGTTCTACCACGCAGAGTGCCCTGGTCATTCAAGGGCCCGCTCACGTCGATCTGACTATGGTAATTATCCCAAGAGCCAGCGCCGATTTCTGCTATGAGCTTGTAGGTATCCGTTGGCCGTTTGCGCACCAGGTTGATGGCCGCCGAGGGGGTTCCCGCACCCTGCATCAGGCCGTTTGCGCCGCGCACAAACTCTACCCGGTCGTAGATGGCCATGTTGTTAACAGAGGTCACGTCCATCGAGTAGCTTTCGGAGATGCTGGTCGGCACCCCGTCGTATTGCAGGTCGTTGACCTGGAAGCCGCGGGAGAAATAGCGTGATCGTTCGGTACCGAAATCCTTGGTTGTGTTGATTCCCGTAGCAGCCCTGGCAACGTCTTCCAGGGACTGCATATTTTGATCGTCCATTTGCTGACGCGTTACGACGCTGACCGACTGCGGCGTTTCTCGCAGCGAGAGATTCATCCGCGTCGCTGTGTTGGTGCTACCTGTCGTGTACGACCCCGACTCCTCGGTGATTGCGCCCAGCCCTGAACCTTTCACGTTGGTCGCGTCCAGTTGCAATGAGCCCGATGGTGCAGCCGGCAGAAGCACATAGCTGTTGTTCCCATCTGCAACCGCCTGCAACCCAGACCCGCTCAGCAACACGGAAAAGCCCTGATCGATGCTATAGCGGCCGTTGATGCCCCGGCTCTGCCTGCCTTCGGTCAGCCCGTTGTCGAATGAAAGCACTACGCCTGCTTCGGTAGCAAAGCTGTTCAGTACAGTGGCAAGAGACCCGGCTTCAATAGCAAATTCCTGCTGATGCAGCGTACGAGCTGTTACCTCACCTTCAGCAGAGTGGACAAGTGCTGGAGTGGCCATCAACAACGATGCGCCAAATAGGGCAAGGCATAGCGCGCTTGGGGTGTTCAATGTGGCGGTGCAGAAGCCTGGAAGGGGATGCTGCATGCTTACTCCTGATGCGATTGTTGGCATTTTGTGAGGTGTCTGCATAAGGAGTCGCGCTGCCGATAAGAAAGTGACAACGCGTTTCGAAATTTTTCCTGGCCTGATTTTCAGGGCCATAAGTCGATTGCTCTCAGGCTATCATTTCACTATATTGAGATTAATTCTTATTCTCTGCTTGGCTTAGATATGCCGTCTGGCAACCCTATCGCGACCCTCTACAACGACCATCAACCCTGGCTCATCAACTGGCTGCGCAAACGCACCGGGTGTTCGCAGGCGGCGGCAGACTTCGCCCAGGACACCTTTGTTCGCGTGCTGCTTGCCGAGCGCCGTGAACCCCGGGCGGCCACGCTCAATGAGCCGAGGCATTTTCTGGTAACCATCGCCAAGCGGGTAATGATCGACAGTTTTCGCCGTCAGTCGGTGGAGCGTGCCTATCTCGAAGTGCTCGCCGCACAGCCCGAGTCGTTCGAGATTTCTGCCGAGGAACAGCTTTCCTTGCTCCAGACACTTCTGGAGCTGGATCGCATGCTTGACGGCCTGGGCGTGAAGGCGAAAACGGCGTTCCTAATGTCGCAAGTGCAAGGGCTGACCTACCCTCAAATCGCGGAACACCTAAAGGTGTCCGCCAGCTCAGTAACCAAATACATGGCCCGGGCCACCGAGCGCTGCCTCTTGTACCTCGTGGATAATCCGTGGTGACCACCGACGCCCAGCGCCAAGCACTTCGCCATGCTGCGCAGTGGTTCGCGCAGCTGTCCGCGAACCCTGACGACGCGGCGCTGCGCGCGCAGTGGCAACTCTGGCACTGCCGAAGCGCGGAGCATGAATGGGCATGGCAGCAGTTGACCGAATTGCAGGCCCGCCTTGGCAGCATGCCGCAGCAGTTGGCCTGGAAGGTCATGGAAAAGTCCACGCTGTGCGAAAGCGGCCCGAATCGCCGCACCCTTCTCAAAGGGCTGTTGCTGGGCGCCGGAGCGAGTTCATTGGCATGGCAGGGATATGACGTTGCGCCCAGATGGATGGCCGACCTTAGAACGCGCACCGGAGAACAGCGCCGAGAAGCTCTTGCCGACGGCACCCTGCTGGTATTGGATACCGATACCGCGCTGGATGTAATGTTCAATGCCAGCACGCGCTTGCTGATCCTTCGGGCTGGGGAGGTTCACGTAACCACCGGCAAGGATCCACGTCCGTTGCTGGTGCGCAGTGCACAGGGAGATCTGCGCGCATTGGGCACGCGTTTCGCCGTGCGCCAACTCGACGGACTGACACGTCTTAGCGTCTACCAGCATGCCGTTGCGGTACGTCCCGAGCAGGCTGAAGATGAGGTCGTGATCGAGCAAGGACAATCGGTGACGTTTGATCATCAGCGACTGTTTGCCACGCAGACTTTGAAAAAAGGCGCAGAGGCCTGGGCTCATGGGCGGCTGGTAGTGGAAGGCTGGAGGCTGGATACACTCATCAATGAGTTGCAGCGCTATTGCCCCGGCTATCTTGGCTGCGCGCCCGAGGTCAGCCACTTGCGGGTATCGGGCTCGTATTCGCTTGGTGATATCGAGCTGACATTGAACACTATCGCCCGTTCGTTACCCATCCGAATTCAGCAAATTACCCGTTACTGGACCCGCATCCTGCCGGTTTCATGATTTGCGACTTTCAAAGGCCGGTGCCTCAGACGATCATCGGCTCTTAGCGTCCGCTTTTTGGCCCCAGCACTTTTCCGTGAATGGCTGCTAAGGGTCGGAAGCGGCCGTCGGGCGTTTACGAAACCAGGAGCAACTCACCATCATCGGAAATAGCGTGCTGCTCGTCGCCTCAGATCGCACGCTCAAACGTCGATGATGGAGCTTAAAGAGCTCAGGGGGCCAGAACTCTGACGTACGCTTGGCACGCCCGCAGCGCAATCAATCCTTGGCCGCCGGCGTCGGTGATGGCGATAATTCGTTGAGCATGCGCTGGGGCGCATTGAGTAGTGCGGGCTACGCGAGTGACGCTGACCATGCCGTGGGCAGTTTCGGCGCGCAGCTGTGAATCAATGACTCTCGCCAAGCCAGGAGCACTTGCTTTTCAAGTATCCTGCTCAACGTGATCATCTACAAATAGGATGCGTGATGAAGTACTTCGCCATATTGTTGTCGACTGCAATTGCTCTCTCAGTAACATCGTTGGCGTCAGCCGCTGAACCATCGCTGCGTCTGCAACGCACTTCAGGTTTGTGGAAGGTTACTCCGTCCACCTCGCCGTTTTCTTGGGAAATATGCGTCGACCATGAGAAAGACAGGCTTATAGATGACGACCTGTGGAGTGACTTCGAACAGGAGTGCAAAATCGAATCTAAAAGCGGTAACGTCGATAGCTATAATTTCAAATCACGCTGCCCTGAAGCGATTATGGCCGGATCTTTCAAAGGCGACCTTGCGAAATCCTATGTGCTGACGGCCGATACGTCGTTTGAGCTAAATGGAAAAACTGAAAGACAACACACAGTGATTAATGGCAGCTTTCAGGGCGCGTGCCCGGCGGATATGGAGCCGGGTGTAAAAAAAATGCACGGAGGAATGAAGATTAATTCCCCATACTCTAATAGATGAAAGGTTTAAAGCGTCATCGCTTGACGGACCTCGAATGCAGCTACATCGCTTGCCACGTATAACGCTCAATTGTGGCTAAGGTCAGTGCCCTCGCGGCTTCCAGGCGTTGTATATATCCTTCGGGATGATCTTGAGCTCGCTTTCTTAAGCGTTGGTCTGTTGGGGTGACTCCATCGTAAGCGAGTCTTCAGACTTGGCTTTTGGCGCTCTGCGTTTTCGCGGCAGTGCTTGAGTTAAGAGTACTGAACCACTTTTACGGATCGGCAAGGCAGAAGTAGTTAAAAATTCTTGGAGCCAGCCTGCGTGCGACGCTTCGAGCTGGATAGTTAACTCAAGGAAGGAAATATGATTCGCTTATTGATTGCTACGTTTTGCCTAATGCTCCTCTCTGGTTGCACAACACGCGTCAGTTCTGATGTGCGCGAGCAAGTGTGGTATTCCGAAGGAGAGAGACCAGCCACCGCCCCTTGGCACGTCTATTTGGTATTTACTGACGACGGCCATTTCATCTATTGGCGCACCGTAGAAAAACCGGATGATGTACTCAAAAAAAATTGACTCCTACATGAAAGGCGCCGGTCTCGATGTTGGCAGCCCGGTGCCATACACACGAACTGAAAACGACATAAACGCGGTTTCGCGAACCCCGTTCCTAAGTAGAACGGGTGATACGGTCTACACTGATGTCCGCACCTTTAGAGGGCGCTTTGTCGGCGACGCTTTAGAAATAGATTTCGAAAGAATCACTGTCTGGCCTCCTCGTCCTACATTTTCTGAAGGCGTCAGACGATGGTCGTTGAAAAGACTTAGCTCCTTGAAAAATAAGTGAAAAGCCGAGTGTGATGGCGTCTCTTGTCGATAGAGCAGCAACCCTGTTGGATTGAACGAACATCCTAGAGTTACTAATAAGCGATGGGTAAGCTTCGCCTGCTCCAATGGCCTTTTAACTGTCCATTACCATTGGCCGCTTTTGGCCGATTGCTGCCATTTCCGGACCACGGCTCTGGGTCGAAAGCGGTACGTCGCTGCCTATAAACACCTACGACGTGATAGCTCACCGCGCAAGGTACAGATTGCCTTACCCGATACTATCTGCATCGCTGCGGCATGGAGGTACGCAGTCAATGCGCTCCTCACTCACTTGCCGGGATCTTGGCCTGACTCCAGTGCCGACGCGTCGAGCAGGCCCCGTGCCTTTCCAAACCACCACAGCGCCCCCGCGCCCAGCAACGTAGCCGACATAGCCAGCATCATAATCACCCCTTGCGTGCCCAACGGTGCAGCCAGCAATGCCACCAGCAAGCCGGCCAGGGGCTGCGATAGATTATTGAGCAAGGTAATCACGCCTACCGTCTTGCCAAAGTCCTGAGGCGCAATGACCCGCTGACGGATACTGCGCATATAGACGTTGAACATCTTGTCGAAGCCGACGATCAGCAGAAACCCCACCACGTAACCGATCAGATCTGGGCTCCAGGCGGTGATGAACGCGCCTGCGGGTTGCGGCCATGCCGTAGCTATCCCAGCTGTCCAGCTTCTGGACCTTGTGCGCAGCGACCAGCAGCAGGAAACGCGGGCTCTGCGCAGCATCCGGGTGGTTCGGGCAGGAGGCATTGAGCATCAACCAGGTGGCGTCCTCTATGCCCGAGCTGAAGCGCCAGCGACCGCTCACCCGAACGCCTTCGGCCTCGAATGACAACTGGCTGTCGGCGCTGCTGGAGGCTGAGGCGAACAGCTGTCGGGGGCCTTCGGCGTATAGCTGCGCTTGGCAGGCTGGAGGCAGGCGCCGAGCGATGCAGCTGTGGCCGCCCACCAGGGCCAGCATCCAGCCCGTGGAGGCACAGCCCATGGCTGCGATGCGCGCGCTTTGCACCAGTGTGGGCCAGTGCCCGCTGCTGGTGGCCGGGGCGCGGGGTGACAGCAGGTCCAGCCAGCCGCCAGCAAACAGCTCGGTGAACGTAGTGCTGTTCAAACGGCGGTTTTTCTCTGCCACGGTCGCTCGTTCGCGCCAGCCTGGCAGGTGCTGTCGGGCGCGTTGATATAGAGCGGGCAGGGCGGTCTGGTAAAACATTTGTTCAGAGGGATCAAACATTACCCGACCCTCCACCATCGTTCAGTGAGGACGAAATGGCGCCGAGGCGCGTGCCTTCAAAGCAGAAGTCTGCGGGTTGCACCACCGGGCCCAGCAGACCGAGGAAGTGCTCGATTTGCTTCGGGTCGTCGGAGGCGACGAATTCGCAGAAGTTACTGCTGCTCCAAAGCAGGTGAACATGATTGAAATGGGTCGACAGGGTGCTAACTAACTCCTCCAGGGTGACCTGGCCGTTTTGCATCTGTTCGAGCATCTGTTGGCGTTTCCAGCGGATTTCTTCTTCGCTGAAGTAGCGAGCCTTGAACACCTCGTCCTTGATACGCTCCCGACGCAGGTATTCCTGAGGGTCGGGGTGGTTGAGCTTCTCAAGAAAAAATGCCAGCCCCTCAGGTTTGAGAAATTGCTTGATATGAGGCAACGTCATCCGCACGCCGTTGCAGCGCTTGATAAGCCGTTGTGGTGCCGTCTAGCACAATGGCCGGCTTTGTAGGATATTTAGTGGCGTTATCTGCAATGACGTGATGGAGAAGCTGCATGGCTGAACATCCTTTCAGACATAACGTTGGCAGTTATTTTCGATTTGTTATGTGCACCTACATACAGTGGTCTTGCAGAGGAAACGTGAATCTGTTTGCCCCTGGATTCGTTGAGGGCGTTCTGATTCATTCAGGTCGGTACCCAAGGGCTTGGCTATCTCGGATAGGAAGGGCCATCTCGCTGTAGAGTGTCTGGCATTCAGGTGTCTATGCGTTGATGGTGTTTGGTGACACGGTCGATATTTACAGTGAGCAAAAACGCAGAGAGCTGTGTGCTTTCATCAGATCTAGAGTTTTTCGGGCGAAGAGGCACGGTTCTATTTTTTATAGAGGTGGTTGTTATTTGAAAGTGCCGGATGGCTACGTGATGAGGATATATTTCCATTTGGCGCGCTGGCCTGTCAAGGAGAGACAAGACTTGGGTGAAGGGTATTTTGTCACTATCCAGTGACGTACTTATGTTTGGAATGTTAATGGTCTTTTCAGTTGGAGGGTGTTGGTTGTTGCAGTGGTAGGAAGTTTCCTGTCGCGAAGGATTTTTTTTGATTCGGGTATTGAATTAAATGATTTAAGCAATTGCGAAATGTCTTGATTAGGGTGAACGGTAATATTTTCTATAATGACTGGGTCGGGACAGTTAACTCATCACGGATTGGGTCTGATCATTTCAAAAGGGCTCCGTGGTTATGGCGGTCAAGGTAACACGCCCAAGCTGCACATAGTCTCGATCACTGCAGGCCGCGTATATCCGCACCCGGATCTCATCGTCACCCACAGCAGGGGGCAGGGGGCAGGGGGGGCAGGGATATGGGTATGGAGGTGCCAATACGTTGCTGCCTGTTGCGGCAGCTAGGGATTCTCCGATCAAG
>NZ_JAHTBI010000123.1 GCF_019168305.1 Pseudomonas aegrilactucae | reverse complement strand
TGTCAACCACCTTTTTCACCGCTTCCGATCTTTCGATCGAAGCACTTCCAGCACCACCTGAAACGTCCAACTCGTTGATACTCAAGGAGTTTTTCGTTCCGACTGCGCCGGAAGAGGTGCGAATTATAGAGAGATTGAACGGGGCGTCAAGGGCTAATTTCAAATCCGTCAAAACAAAGAAAAGTGCGCACTATATTGCTCACCCCCCAAGCCTTGCGCATCATGTACATCACGCCCACCGCTCCATGTCCCTCTATAAGGAAGCTACCCTCACAATGAACGCTCACCCCCGCAGCCTGGCCGCCAGCCTTTTCCCCGTCGGCCTGCTGCTCATCGCGATGGCATCCATTCAAACAGGTGCCTCGCTTGCCAAGAGCATGTTCCCTCTGGTCGGCGCGCAAGGCACCACGGCCCTGCGTCTGATTTTCGCCAGCGTGATCATGCTGCTGTTGCTTCGCCCCTGGCGCGCCCGCTTCACCGCCACCACCCTGAAGACGGTCATCATTTATGGCATGGCGCTGGGAGGGATGAACTTGCTCTTCTATATGTCATTGCGCAGCGTGCCACTGGGAATCGCCGTCGCACTGGAGTTCACCGGGCCGCTGGCCGTTGCGCTGTATGCCTCGCGGCGGGTCGTGGACTTTTTGTGGATCGGCCTCGCAGTCATTGGTTTGCTGTTATTGGTCCCGATCGGCCAGACCGACGCCAGCATTGACCTGGTCGGCGCAAGTTATGCGCTGGGCGCGGGTGTCTGCTGGGCCCTGTACATTCTATATGGACAAAAAGCCGGCGCCGAACATGGCATTCAGACTGCCGCCCTGGGGGTCATGGTTGCAGCGCTGTTTATCGCCCCCATCGGTATTGTCCACGCCGGCACCGCGCTGCTCAGCCCTGCCCTGCTACCGGTCGCCATTGGCGTGGCCATCCTGTCCACGGCACTGCCCTACAGCCTTGAGATGGTCGCGCTAACACGCTTGCCGGCACGCACCTTCGGCACCCTGATGAGCATCGAGCCGGCATTCGGCGCGCTGTCCGGCCTGCTGTTTCTGGGTGAAGTACTGAGCCTGGCGCAATGGCTGGCGATCGCTGCCATCATCACCGCATCGGTGGGCGCGACACTGTCCATTCGCAACCAAAGCCAGCCACTGGTAGCCGCTGATTGATTTGAGAAATATTTTCATTTGAACGAATCTTTGTCATTGTGTCGCCATGACACCCTGTTTAAGCTGTAACTCGACGTCAATCTTGAAGTTTTTATAAGGCACGCAAGCAATAGGCATCAGGAAGACGCACCGCAAATCCGCTCGAGCCCAAAACTCAAGCATCTTTGTAAGGACAGGAATGAAACGAATTTTGCTCATCCTAGCCATTCTGGCCATCGCCGGCTGTGCAGCGACGGCTAAAACCGAGGTCAAGCGCGGCAAGAAGGGCCTGCATATCAACTGCTCGGGTCTGTCGTCTTCCTGGAACAAGTGCTACAGCAAAGCCGCCAGCTCCTGTGGCACCAAAGGCTACAAGGTAGTCGCCAAGTCGGGCGACGGCGAAGAGGAGCCCGGAGATTATCCCTTCGGCCTCAACCCGGCGGGCTACACGAGCCGCAGCATGATCGTCATCTGCAAGTAACCCATATGAAAAGGGCAACCCGCAGGTTGCCCTTTTCATGTCGAGGTCTGCTCAGATTGCCTCGGTCCGGGTGCGCAACCACGCCAGCGCGCCGCCCTCAAGCAAGGGGGAAAGACGCTCACGCACACTGCCATGATACTGATTGAGCCACGCCCGCTGCGCGCTGTCGAGCTGGTCGGGCAACAGGCAGCGCGTATCGATCGGACACAGGGTCAAGGTTTCGAACTCGAGAAAATCACCAAATGCACTCTTGCCCGCGTCACGGTTGAACACCAGGTTCTCGATCCGCACACCCCATTGCCCCGGACGGTAGGTGCCAGGCTCGATAGAGGTGATCATGCCTGCCTGCATCGCGGTGTGCGGTGCCGGCACTGCCTGATAGGCGATGACCTGCGGCCCTTCATGCACATTCAGAAAATACCCCACCCCGTGCCCGGTGCCATGCCCATAGTCGACATGTTCGGCCCACAGCGGCGCGCGGGCGATAGCATCGAGCAGTGGCGACAGGATGCCACGCGGGAAACGCGCCATGGACAAGGCGATCATGCCCTTGAGCACCCGCGTGCAATCCTGTCGTTGCTCCAGGGTCGGACGACCGACAGGTACCATCCGGGTAATATCGGTAGTGCCCCCCAGATACTGGCCACCAGAGTCGATCAGCAACAGCCCGTCACCTTCGATGCGCGAATGCGAGGCTTCGGTCGCGCGATAATGCGGCATCGCGCCGTTGCTGTTGAATGCAGCGATAGTGGCGAAACTGGGTGAAATAAAACCGGGCCGCCGCATGCGTGCCTCACCCAACCTGGCATCCACCGTCAGTTCGGTAAGCGGTTCCTGCCCTTGTGCGGCTTCGAACCAGGCGAAGAATTCGCACAGCGCCGCACCATCCTGCTCCATGACCTGTCGGATATGCGCCAGATCAACCTCGCTTTTGCGCGACTTGGACACGCTGGTAGGGTTGAGCCCTTCGAGCAGGCGTACAGTTTCATCCAGGTGGGCAAGCAACCCACTGGTAACGCGCGCAGGGTCAACCAGTACCGCGCTACCCGGTGCGATGGCGGCCAACGCCGCAGCGACCTCGTGGTACTCGCGCAATTGAACGCCATCCGCCTCCAGCGCCTGGCGCAGAGCAGCATCGACTTTGCTCGAGTCGATGAACAACGTGGCGTGCTCCTGGCTGATCAAGGCGAACGATACAAACACAGGGTTGTAGGGAACATCGCTGCCGCGCAGGTTGAACAGCCAGGCGATGTCGTCCAGCGTGGCGATGAAATGCCAGTCTGCGCCACGTTCGAGAAGTGTATGCCGCAGCTGCGAGAGTTTTTCGCCACGTGCCACACTGGCATGCGGCGGCAGGTGTTGATACACCGGGTTGCACGGCAACACCGGGCGCTGCATCCACACCTGTGCCAGCAAGTCCTTGTCGCTGAGCAGGTGCACCCCGCGCGCGTTGAGGCGCTCGCCAAGCTGACGCGCCGAGGCCAGTGACATGACCGCACCATCAACCGCTACCGCACCGCCCGACGGAGCATGCTCGGCCAGCCACTCCAGTGGACCGGGCTGGCCAGGCATCAGCTTCATCAGCTCGATGCCACTGCCCGCGAGCTCGCTGCGAGCCTGCTCCCAATAGCGGCTGTCGACCCACAGGCCCGCGAAATCGGCGGCCAACACCAGGGTCCCGACCGAACCGTGAAACCCTGACAACCACTGACGACCTTGCCAGTAGCCAGGCAGGTATTCCGAAAGGTGCGGATCGGCCGATGGCACCAGCAGCGCGTCGACACCTTCCTTGTCCATGACCGCGCGCATGCGCGCCAGACGTTCAGGCACCGTGTCCTGCATTCCAGGCTGACTGTTCATGCTCTCTCCCACCACCACGCAACCAAGGTTATTGGTCGATGATAATGGGGCACCGATCAACCGTGGGCAACCGCCCAGAACGGCACAGTATGTAACGCTGCCTTGATCGCACGCGCCGCCTTGTCGATTTCGCCCTCGTCGGTGTAGCGGCCCAGGCTCAGGCGTATGGTCTGACGCGCCGCGCGCTCATCGTGCCCGAGCGCCAGCAGCACATGCGAGGGTGCGCTGCTGGCCGAGTTGCAGGCCGAGGTCGAGGAAAACGCAAGGCTCGCGGCCAACGCCCGCAGGTCGATACCGTCACCTGCAAACGTCAGGCTCAACGTATGCGGGATGCGCTGGACGCGGCTGCCGTTGAGCGCAAGGCCGGGAATGTCCGCCAGGTGATCGAGCAAGCGCTTGCGCAGAGACTGCATGCGCACCAGCTCTTGCTCCAGCACCTGGCCGGCCAGCGCGAACGCCGCGCCCATGGCGGCGATCTGGTGCGTCGCCAGTGTCCCGGAGCGCAGCCCGTTCTCGTGCCCGCCGCCATGGATCTGCGCCTTGAGCAGTGGCGCGGCACGCTTGCCCACATACAGCGCCCCGATACCCTTGGGTCCATACACCTTGTGCGCGGAAAACGACATCAGGTCCACCGCCCAGCGCGACAGATCGATCGGCAACTTGCCTGCGCCTTGCGCAGCGTCCACGTGCAGCAGGGCGCCGTGGCGGCGAACGATCTGACCGATGGTGTGCACATCGTTGAGCGTACCCAGTTCATTGTTGACCAGCATCAGCGAGACCAGAAACGTGTCCTCGCGCAGCGCCGCCTCAACCGCCTGCGGTGTGATCAGTCCTTGCGCATCCGGGCTCAGCCAGGTGACGTCCAAGCCCGCCAGCTCCAGCTGCCGCGCCGTATCGAGCACCGCCTTGTGCTCGATACGGCTGGTGATGATATGCCCCCCGGCACGCCCCTGGGCCAGCCCCTTGAGCGCCAGGTTGTTCGACTCGGTGGCGCCCGAGGTCCAGATGATCTGCTCGGCTCGCGCGCCAACCAGGCCTGCGACCTGAGCGCGGGCCCGCTCGACCGACTGGCGCGCCTGCTGTCCGAAGTGATGTGAGCTGGAAGCCGGGTTACCAAAACGGCCAGACACACCAAGACACTCAACCATCACCTGGATGACTCGCTCGTCGACAGGGGTCGTGGCGGCGTAGTCGAAATACAGCGGGAGATTTGTCATGGCCAGGCTCTTCCTGAAGTCGTCTAGTTAACGTGAGCTCATAGTGCACCACCAGACCATAGAACCATTAATTATGAATTTTCATATTTATATAACTTAATTTGCATTCTTGATCCAATGAACTGAACTCCCTTCCACTTTCCCTTTCAGAATTCGTATGAGCCCTTCACAGGAAGATTGCCCATGCCTCGCTCGACTGACCGCAAGAACGGCGTAGTGCTGCTCGATACGCGCCAGAACACTCCAGAGCACGAACACAGCGTGCACCTGAAACTGGCCGACGGGCTGGCGAGGCTCCTGGACACCGAGGTCGTTGACGCAGCAACCTCTGCGCAGCGTGACAGCCTCTATTACCTGCCCACCGAAACCCTGATCGACCCGACGCGACATGCCGCGCTGGGTGTGCGCAGCATTGCCGACTTCTTCGGCGGCATGGTCCAGCACCCCTACATGGCGACCAAGGCAATTTCCCATCCACTGCCGGCTCACGCCGCGTTCCCGCTTGGCTGGACCGATGACTTCGCCAGGCAAGCCAGCGAGGCATTGCTGCGCGGCTATACCGTGTTCAGCCGGGAGGATGCGCTACGCGCTGGCGACCTGCTGCTGCACGATGGCCCGATACGGCTCAAACCGGTACGCGCTACTGCGGGGAGAGGACAGACCGTGCTCACCGACATCCATGAGCTACCGGCGCTCGTGGATCAACTCGATCGACAGGAACTGGCGGTATGGGGGCTGGTACTGGAGGAAAACCTCGATGACGTCACCACCTTCAGCGTGGGCCAGGCACTGGTGGCGGGCATTACGTGCAGCTATTACGGTACCCAGCAATTGACCCAGGACCATGACGGCGTGAGCGTGTATGGTGGTTCCGACCTGGTGCTGGTCCGCGGCGGCTACGACGCCTTGTTGCAACTGGCGCTGGACGAACCCCAGCGCCTGGCGATCACCCAGGCCTGCACCTATGAACAGGCGGCGCTCGCCACCCTGCCCGGCTTCATCGCGTCACGGCGCAACTATGACGTAGCCTGCGGGGTGACCTATGAAGGCCACCGGCGCAGCGGCGTACTCGAGCAGTCCTGGCGTATCGGCGGCGCCAGCAGCGCCGAGTTGCTGGCCTTGCAGGCGCTGGCCGATGACCCGGCGCTGCAGCGTGTGTGCGCCTCCACCCACGAAGTGTTCGGCGAGGTCGACCTGCCTGCCGATGCCACACTGTTCTACCAGGGGGATGACCGTGAAGTCGGACGCATCAGCAAATATGCAAGGATCCGCACCTATGACCATCCATAGCGAAACCCTGGAAATCCGTGTCAACGGCCAGAGCATCGCCGGCACCTTGCTCAGCCCCAGCCCCAAGGTGCCAGGCATACTGTTCGTACACGGCTGGGGCGGCAGCCAGCAACGCGATCTGGCGCGCGCCAAACAGATCACCGGCCTGGGCTGTGTGTGCATGACGTTCGACCTGCGTGGCCACGAGAAAACCGAAAGCCAGCGGCGCAGCGTGACCCGCGAACAGAACCTGGCCGACCTGCTGGCCGCTTACGATTGGCTGGTCAGCCATCCCGCCGTCGACACCAGCGCGATCGCCGTGATCGGCAGCAGCTACGGCGGTTACCTGGCCACCTTGCTGACCCGCCTGCGCCCGATCAAATGGCTGGCCCTGCGGGTACCGGCGTTGTACTGGGACGACGAGTGGAGCCTGCCCAAGCAGGCCCTGGACCGCCAGCGCCTCTCGCAGTACCGCCTCATGGCACTGGGCCCGGGCGACAACCGCGCGTTGGCCGCCTGCGCCGAATTCGTCGGCGATGTGTTGCTGGTGGAGTCCGAGCAGGACGACTATGTGCCCCACAACACCCTGATGAGCTACCGCAGCGCTTTCAGCAGTGCCCACTCCCTGACCCACCGCATCGTCGATGGGGCCGACCATGCACTGTCCAGCGACCGTAGCCAGAAAGCCTACAGTGCAATGCTTACGGCCTGGGTCAGCGAAATGGTGATCGGCGCTCGGCTTGACCGCTACCCCCATCACTCCCCCTGGTACTCATGAGCCACGCACCAGACGCTCGGCCAGCGCCTTGCCCTGCAGCGCCACATCGGTGACGGCAGTGCTTTCCCACCACTGGCCACGCAGCGGCGGGCCCATGGCGAACAGCCGGTCGCTGGCAACGCCTTGAGCGTCTATCACCGCCCCACCGGCATCGGCGGCAATGCCCAGCGCCAGCGGTCCAGGCTGAATCAGCCGGCGCTGCAGCAGCGATTGCGGCAGCGGCCGGGCAACCCGCCGCCAGTCGTACTCGATACCCATGGAATTGACCAGCGCCGCACCTGTCACCCGTGTCTGCCCCGACTCACCGCGGTAACGCAGCCGCACGCACACCCCATCGGCACCGGCGCGTTCGACGGCCTGCAAACACGCCGCATGAATATGCAAACGTCCTTGCGCACAGAGTTGCTCGAGCAGTGCTGCGCCCTGCGGTGGCGAACGATGGTGATGGCTCTCCCACCAGGGGCGCACATGGCGCACGAACTGGCGGCGCTGACAATCACTGGCCTGACTCCACAGCCGGGGTATGTGAACCCGCACGGTGTCCAGCGGTGCCTGCCAGTCAACCCCAAGGGCCTGCGCCTGCCGGCACTGCTCGCGCAAGGCGCGCAGCAGTTGCAACGGGGTGCGCACTGATCGATCAGCCTCGAGAAAGTCTTCCCAGGCCGGTGGCTGACGCCGTACATGCGGCCAGAGGCCATGACGCGAAAAAACGTTGATCGGCCCCCGGTGGCCAGCCCTTTGCAGAGACACCAGCGTATCGACCATGGTCAGCCCCGAGCCGATGATCAGCACCGTGCCGTGCGGGTCGATCCCACGCATGGCCGCCACATCCCAAGGGTCGACCGCAGCGATGTTCAAACCATCATCACCCACGCGGGGTGTGCGCGCCGCGGCAAACATGCCGGTGGCCAGTACCGCAAAGCGCGCCTGCAACGAACGTCCGTCGCTGAGCTGCCCACGAACACCGCCGGGCACGTATTCAAGGTCGACGACCTCGGCACGCACGTGCTCCAGCACAGAGCCGGCGAACTCGCCAATGCGCTGGGCTTCGCTCAAGCGCTGACGGGCATAGAGGCCGAACAACCCGCGCGGCGGGAACAGCTCGGCGACCGACACGCCCTGCTCGGCGGCCTCAGGCCACTCGCCGGCATCGAGTTGCTGCTGCAACCATTGGGTGAGGTCATCCGGATTGTCAGGATCGACACTCATGCGCGCGGCATTGCCGTTAAGGGTATGCCCCAACTCGGTGGCACTGTAGGCCTCGCCTCGTCCCAGTTCGCTGCGCGGCTCGACCACCAGCAGGCGACGGCGCCCAGGCTGGCGCAGCAACTGCGCTGCAAGCAAGGCACCACTGAGCCCACCGCCAATGATCAGCACATCGGCCATTTGCGCTGCTGCGTTCTGTTCGTGCATCGGCATCTCCTTCACCGGGAGCCCGCATGATAGGCAGCAATGCAGGCCAATGGCATCTGCCCGATACCAAAGTAGGATCAGCCCAGCGCGGTGGCCAGGTGCTTGCGGTAATCACTCGGCGCCAGCCCGGTCACCTTGTGGAACACCTTGCGAAACGCGCCAGGGTCCTGGTAGCCAACGCCCCAGGCGATCTGGTCGATGCTGCGGTTGGTGAACTCGAGCATTCGACAGGCCCGCCCGACCCGTACCTGCTGGCAATACTCGGTGGGTTTCAACCCCGTCGCCGCGCGAAATCGGCGCAGGAACGTACGCTGTTCCAGCCCCGCCCGCTCGGCCATCAACGCCAGGCTGACGTCCCGGGCGCCGCTGCTTTGCAGCCAATGCTGCACCTTGAGCACGGCCTCGTCGCCATGGTCCAGGCGCGGACTGAACACCGCCGCGCGGCGCTGGCTTCCCGACACCGGTGCCACGGCGAGAAAACGCGCCGTCTCGACCGCCAGGGTCTGGCCCTGGAAACGCTCGACCAGCTTCAGGCCCAGCTCGGTCCACGCCATCAGCCCGGCGGAAGTAATGATGTCGCCATCGTCAAGCAGCGGCAGGTTGGCCTCCACGTTGACCAAGGGAAAGCGCTCGGCCAGGGACTGCGCAAAGTTCCAGTGCGTGGTGGCCGAGCGCCCGTCCAGCAGGCCACTGGCGGCGATGAAGAACACCCCGGCGCACACCGACACCAGCAGCGCACCGTCACGATGCCACTGGCGCAAGTGGGCACCGAACCGCTCCACCAGTTCGGGCGTGGGCTCCTCGGTCAGGCTCGGCGGAATGATCATCACCTGCGGCCGACTGGACGCCTGCCGGTGGCTGTCGAACACGACCACCAACGGCTGCCCCTGGGCCTCGCTCCAGTGAGTGACTCGCAGCAACGGGCCACGTCGTGCACCAAGGTCGGCGGCCAGGCGGTTGGCCACCGCAAACAGGTCGGTCAGGCCATACACCGCCGCCAGCTGCGCGCCCGGGTAGACCAGAATGCCGATTTCAACCTGTTCGCCAATTGCACCCATTGTCAGTTTTTCCCGCCAATTTGTCGGTCGCGCCAATGCGCAAACCCGTCGCGCAAGCCTATAACTATCACCACGTCACAACCACTCCGAAAAAGGACTGCATCATGAGCAAACAGGCGCTGATCGTCATCGACATCCAGAACGACTACTTCCCCGACGGCAAATGGCCCCTGCAGGGTGCGGACGCGGCCGCCGAGCATGCTGCCCGCATCATCGCCGCCACGCGGGCCAAGGGTGACCTGGTGGTGCATGTGCGCCACGAATTCGAATCGGCCGATGCGCCGTTCTTCACCCCGGGCTCGCAAGGCGCGCAAATCCACCCCAAGGCGGCCACTCAGGCGGGTGAACCGGTGGTGCTCAAACACAAGGTCAACAGCTTCCTGGGCACCGACCTCAAGGCTGTGCTCGATGAGCATCGGATCACCAGCCTGGTACTGGTGGGCAGCATGAGCCACATGTGCATCGACGCGGCCGCCCGCGCCGCGTCCGACATGGGCTACGCCACTGTGGTAGTGCATGACGCCTGCGCGACCCGGGACCTGGAGTTCAATGGCGTTGTGGTACCCGCGGCCCAGGCCCATGCTGCCTATATGGCTTCGCTGGCCTTCGCCTATGCAACGGTGGTCTCGACCGAGCAGTGGCTTGCCGCCAAGACCCATTAACCTGATCGAGCATGTACAACCCTGATGATCCATGGCCATGATCAGCGTTGCTGGCGATCTGGTGCCCAGAGACCTTAGATCACAACATTGCGCACAAAACGCACCGCCACATCGCCATCGTTGCGATAGGCATGCAGGCGGTTGCTGGCAAAACTGAAAAAGTCGCCCGCAGCCAATACCTGCTGCTGGTCCTCGATCACCAAGGTCAGACACCCCTCGAACACATACAACTGCTCACTCCAGCCATCGAAATCTGCCTCGGCCGGGTAGCTTTCACCCGGCTCCAGGCGCCACTCCCACAATTCCACTTCACGACTTGCCCGTGAACTGGCAAGCAACACGGCCTTGCTACCCGGGTGCACGCCAGCCCAGGCAAGTTCGTTGATGCGGCTCGGGTCGCGGTTGCCGGGCGCCTGGATCAGGTCACTGAACGCCACGCCCAGCGCTTCGGCAATCAAGTCCAATGTCGTCAGGCTGACATTCTTTTCACCCGCCTCGATGGCCACCAGCATGCGCCGGCTGACCCCGGACTTTTGCGCCAGGGCGCTCTGGCTCAACGCGGCGGCATGGCGCAAGCGCCGAATGTTCTGGCTGACATGCTGCAGCACGGAGGCGCGCTGACCGGAATCTTTGTGCACTATATTGCTCACGTATGGGGGTTGCGCAGTATACTGCCCACTTCGGCGCATTGTGCGTCGCTCGTCCCCTGCGCGCAAGGTCATCAACGTGTCGAATTCTGCCACTCCCCCTTCCTTTTCCTTGCGTATGAGCAAGGCCGAACTGGTACTGGTGTTCATCACCATGCTGTGGGGGGGGACCTTTTTGCTCGTGCACAACGTAATGACGGTCAGCGGCCCGATGTTCTTCGTCGGCCTGCGCTTTGCTGCCGCGGCCCTGTTCGTCGGAGTGATCAGCGCACGTGCGCTGCCGGGCCTGACGTGGCTCGAGCTCAAGGCCGGGGTGCTGATCGGCGCCTCGATCATGCTCGGCTACGGCCTGCAGACCGTGGGCCTGCAAACCATCAGCAGCAGCCAGTCTGCCTTCATTACCGCATTGTACGTGCCGTTCGTGCCACTGCTGCAATGGCTGGTGCTGGGGCGCCGTCCCGGGCTGATGCCCAGCCTGGGCGTGGGCCTTGCGTTCGCCGGCCTGATGCTGGTGGCCGGCCCCAGTGGCGAGGCCCTGCAGTTGAGCCCTGGAGAAATTGCCACCCTGGTCAGCGCCGTGGCGATCGCCGCAGAGATCATCCTGATCAGCCGCTATGCCGGCAAAGTCGATGTGCGTCGCGTCACCGTAGTGCAACTGGCCACTGCCTCGGCACTGTCATTCATGATGGTGGTACCCACCCGCGAGGCGCTGCCGGACTTTTCCTGGCTGCTGCTGTCGAGCGCCATTGGCCTGGGCGCCATGAGTGCGATCATCCAGGTGGCCATGAACTGGGCGCAGCAATCGGTTTCGCCGACGCGCGCTACGCTGATCTACGCCGGTGAGCCGGTATGGGCCGGCATCGTCGGGCGCCTGGCCGGCGAGCGCCTGCCGGGCGTGGCACTGCTGGGTGGCGTGCTGATCGTCATCGCCGTGATCGTCAGCGAACTGAAGATCAAGCGCCGCGGTGAGGCGCCCGGCGAGGTAGGCGCTGAGTCGCAAGTGCAACAAACGGACCGATAATCGGCCGCGACCCCACAATTCTTGTAAAAAACTGTTATAAAAAAATGCCGCGAAGGACCGCCATTGTAGGATTCTGCGACAGCTTGCGTGTTGGTGATCGACGGGGCGCCACGTATGATCCCTTACAAACCTCTGCAGATTAGAAATCTATGTCCTTGATAGTTCTACTGCTTCTGCCCTTTGTTGGCAGCTGTCTGGCGGCCGTGCTGCCGCACAATGCGCGTAACAGTGAATCGCTGCTGGCCGGCCTCGTTGCCTTGGTCGGCACCGTGCAGGTCGCCCTGCTGTACCCGCAAATCGCCCATGGTGGTGTCATCCGTGAAGAATTCCTGTGGCTGCCAAGCCTGGGGTTCAACCTCGTGCTGCGCATGGACGGCTTCGCCTGGCTGTTTTCGCTGCTGGTGCTGGGCATCGGCACCCTGGTGTCGCTGTACGCCCGCTACTACATGTCGCCCCAGGATCCGGTACCACGCTTTTTCGCGTTCTTCCTGGCATTCATGGGGGCCATGCTTGGCCTGGTGATCTCCGGCAACCTGATCCAGATCGTGTTTTTCTGGGAACTGACGAGCCTGTTCTCGTTCCTGCTGATCGGCTACTGGCACCATCGCGCCGATGCCCGGCGCGGCGCATACATGGCGCTGATGGTCACGGGGGCAGGTGGCCTGTGCCTGCTGGCGGGGGTGCTGCTGCTCGGCCATGTGGTGGGCAGCTATGACCTGGACAAGGTCCTGGCCGCCGGCGACCTGATCCGCAGTCATGCCCTCTACCCGATCCTGCTCCCCCTTATCCTGCTGGGCGCGCTGACCAAAAGCGCACAATTCCCCTTCCACTTCTGGCTTCCCCACGCCATGGCCGCACCCACGCCGGTCTCGGCCTACCTGCACTCGGCAACCATGGTCAAGGCCGGGGTATTCCTGCTGGCCCGCTTGTGGCCCTCGCTGGCCGGCAGCGAGGAATGGTTCTGGATCGTCAGCGGCGCCGGGGCCTGCACCTTGCTGCTGGGTGCCTATGCGGCGATGTTCCAGAACGACCTCAAGGGCCTGCTGGCCTACTCCACCATCAGCCACCTGGGCCTGATCACCCTGCTGCTGGGGCTCAACAGCCCGCTGGCCGCAGTGGCCGCGGTGTTCCACATCCTCAACCATGCCACGTTCAAGGCGTCGCTGTTCATGGCGGCCGGCATCATCGACCACGAGAGCGGCACACGCGACATTCGCAAGCTCAGCGGCCTGTTCCGGCTAATCCCCTTCACCGCGACCCTGGCCATGGTCGCCAGCGCCTCCATGGCCGGCGTGCCGCTGATGAACGGCTTCCTTTCCAAGGAGATGTTCTTCGCCGAAACGGTATTCATCAGCTCCACCGCCTGGGTCGAGGCGGCCCTGCCGATCGTTGCGACCCTGGCAGGCACCTTCAGTGTCGCCTATGCGTTGCGCTTCACCGTCGACGTGTTCTTCGGCCCACCGGCCACCGAGCTGCCTCACACCCCCCACGAACCCCCGCGCTGGATGCGGGCCCCGGTCGAGCTGCTGGTGCTGACCTGCCTTGTGGTGGGTATCTTCCCGGCACAATCGGTAGGTCCGCTGCTGGCGGCTGCGGCATTGCCGGTAGTGGGCGGTACCCTGCCAGAGTACAGCCTGGCCATCTGGCATGGCTGGAATGCACCGCTGATCATGAGCCTGATCGCCATGTGCGGCGGCGTGCTGCTCTACCTGGTGCTGCGCAACCAGCTCAAGCGCGGACGCTTCAACCACCCGCCACTGATCGAGCTGTTCAACGGCAAGCGCCTGTTCGAGCACGGGCAGGTGCTGCTGATGCGGGCGGCACGCCGTTTCGAACGGCTGTTGACCACCCGCCGCCTGCAAAAGCAGTTGTTCATGCTCGTGTTCGCCGCCCTGCTGGCCGGTGTGCTGCCAATGCTGAGCACCGGACTGACCTGGGGCGATCGCCCCAAGATCCCCGGCTCCGGCGTGTTCGTCATGCTCTGGCTGATCGCGATCATCTGCGCCGTCGGCGCCGCGTGGCAGGCCAAGTACCACCGGCTGGCGGCACTGACCATGGTCAGCGTGTGCGGCCTGATGACCTGCATCACCTTCGTGTGGTTTTCCGCCCCGGACCTGGCGCTCACCCAACTGGTGGTCGAGGTGGTCACCACGGTGCTGATCCTGCTGGGCCTGCGCTGGCTGCCGCGGCGTATCGAAGACATCTCGCCATTGCCCGGCAGCAAGGAGCGCGCGGTGGCACGTCGCCTGCGCGACCTGTTGCTGGCGGTGCTGGTCGGTGGCGGCATGGCGTTGCTGTCGTACGCGATGCTGACACGCCCGACCCCC
>NZ_JAHTBI010000122.1 GCF_019168305.1 Pseudomonas aegrilactucae | reverse complement strand
GGTGCCGCTTGGTGTTGAGCATCAGCAACCCCACCAGGTGCACCACCACACCAAACACGAACATCCCCTGATGCGTCCTCGGCCCGTAGCTCGACAGCAGCACCAGCAGGCTCAGCTGAAGTGAAAGTGCTGCGCCAGCAGTGGGGGCCCCTTCGCTGGCAAGCCAGCTCCCACAGGGTTTTGTGAACACCGCAAAACCCTGTGGGAGCTGGCTTGCCAGCGAAGCTTTTCAGCGGTCAGAGCGCAAACGGCAGGGCGATCTCCACTCGCTGGCGCGCCGCCAGCCTCACCTCGAAGTCGGCCGGGTCGTGAATCAGCACGTCCATCCCGGCAAACGACTCGGCGGCAATCAGCCGCGACAGCCAGAACCGCACACAGGCTATACGCAGCATCACCGGCCACAGGTTCGCCTCGGCCGCCGTGAACGGTCGCAGCGCCGCGTACGCTCCCAGCAATGCCCGCGCCCGTGGCGCATCGATCTGCCCGTCATCCTCGCAGCACCAGTCGTTCAGGGTGATCGCCAGGTCATACAGCATCGGCCCCGAACAGGCGTTGTAGAAGTCGATCAGGCCGGTCAGGTGGGTGCCTTCGAACAAGGCATTGTCGCGGAACAGGTCGGCATGCAGGTTGGCCCTGGGCAGCGCCATGATCTGCCCCTGGTGCAGGGTGATCTCGTCCAGGCAACCCTTGAGCAGCGCCTGTTGCACCGGGGTCAGACGCGGCATCAGCTCGGCGCCGGTCTGCAGCATCCAGTCCAGCCCGCGGTCGGTCTTGCGCTCCAGCACCTGGTGCTGGGTAGCGGTGTGCAAATGGCCGAGCAGCTCGCCCACCTGCACGCAATGCTGGTTGTTGGCCACCTTGATGTGCTTGCCCGGCAGGCGCGGCTGCAGCAGCGCCGGCTTGCCCGCCAGCTCGCGCAGCGCCACGCCGTCGGTGGTGCGCAGCGCGTACGGCACCGGCAGGTCGGCATCGTGCAGTACATCGAGCAGTTCGATGAAGAACGGCAGGTCCTGGATCGGGCCGCGTTCGACCAGTGTCAGCACGAACTCACCCTGTTCGAGGCTGACGAAGAAGTTGCTGTTCTCGGTGCCGGCGGCGATCCCCTGGAAGTCCCGCAGGCGGCCCAGTCCATAGGGTGCCAGAAAGGTTTCCAGCTCGGGCCGGGTCAGTGGGGTGAAGACAGACATGGTCAAAAACTGCTCATTCGGGCACTTCCCGCAGGACGTGCCAGGTGGATGGTAGGGTGCTGCATTACCACTCGAAGATTTTCCAGGACGGAATCAGCATATCGGGTTGGTCGGAACGGACGAAGTTACCTTCCGAGCCGTCGGCACGCACCAGAAAATAAGGCTTGCCCCCTTTGGGCGTGACCTTGATGGCATACAGGAAGCCGTTCTGGCGGTATTCCTGGATGGTCTTGTCGCCTTCCGTGCGAATGGTGACATCCGGGTCGGCCGACGGCGCTTCATCCGCCGCGCTGGCCGCCAGTGGAGCGACAGCCAGCACACCGAGCAGCAACAGGCGATTTAGTCTACCCATGATAACCTTGTCCCTTTGTCGTCAATGTTCCGGACATTCTAGCGCCGGGCCCGTTGAAAAGGTTGATTCTGCTCATGAGCCAAGCTCCCCTCGTCCTGGTGGACGGTTCGTCGTACCTGTACCGCGCGTTTCACGCGCTGCCGCCGCTGACCAACTCCAAGGGCATGCCCACCGGTGCGGTGAAGGGTGTGCTGAACATGCTCAGGAGCCTGCGCAAGCAATACCCGCACAGCCCGTTCGCGGTGGTGTTCGACGCCAAGGGCGGCACGTTCCGTGACGACCTGTACGCCGACTACAAGGCCAACCGCCCGAGCATGCCCGATGACATGCGCGTGCAGATCGAGCCGCTGCATGCCAGCGTCAAGGCCATGGGCTTCGCGCTGCTGTGCGTGGAGGGGGTCGAGGCCGACGACGTGATCGGCACCCTGGCGCGCAGCAGCGCCGCCGCCTCGCGCCCGGTGGTGATCTCCACCGGCGACAAGGACATGGCGCAACTGGTCGATGCGCACATTACGCTGGTCAACACCATGTCGGGTTCGTCCATGGACGTGGACGGCGTGAAAGAGAAGTTCGGTGTCGCTCCCGAGCAGATCATCGACCTGCTGGCGCTGATGGGCGATTCGTCCGACAACATTCCCGGGGTCAAGGGCGTGGGTGAAAAGACCGCCGTCGGCCTGCTGGTGGGCGTCAACGGTGGCATCAAGGAGCTCTACGAGAACCTCGACATCGTACCGACCCTGCCGATTCGCGGGGCCAAGACCCTGCCGGCCAAGCTGCTGGAACACAAGGACCTGGCGTTCCTCTCCTATAAGCTCGCCACGATCAAGGTCGATGTGCCACTGGAGGTCGGGCTGGACGACCTGCACCTGGGTGAACCGGACTGCGACACGCTGCTGGCGCTGTACACCGACCTTGAGTTCAAGGGCTGGATCGATGAGGTAAAGCGTGACGCCCAGCGTCAGGCGCTGGCACCGGCCGTCGCGCCGGCGGCGGTTGCTGCGCCCGATACGGTGCCGGTTGCCGCAGCGGCGCCCGTCGCGCCGGCGGCCCCGGTAGAGCCTGTGTACGAGACCATCCTCGACCAGGCCCGCCTGGACGTATGGCTGCAAAAGCTCAAGGATGCCGAGCTGTTCGCCTTCGATACCGAGACCACCGGGGTCGATGCGCAGCAGGCGCAGCTGGTCGGCCTGTCGTTCGCGGTGCAGGCTTTCGAGGCTGCCTACATCCCGCTGGCACACACCTACGAAGGTGTGCCGCAGCAACTGGACCGCGAGCGGGTGCTCACTGCGCTCAAGCCGCTGCTCGAAGACCCGAAAAAGCTCAAGGTCGGCCAGCACGCCAAGTACGACATCAATATCCTGGCCAACTGCGCCGGCATCACCGTGCGCGGCGTGGCGTTCGACACCATGCTCGAGTCGTATGTGCTGAACTCCACGGCTACCCGCCATGACATGGACAGCCTGGCCAAGAAGTACCTGGACCACACCACCATCACCTTCCAGGACATCGCCGGCAAGGGTGCCAAGCAGCTCACCTTCGACCAGATCCACCTGGACAAGGCCGGCCCGTATGCCGCCGAAGACGCGGATATCACCCTGCGCCTGCACCAGAAGCTGCACGCCGAGCTTGCCGCGTTGCCGAGCCTGGCGCATGTGCTCAGCGATATCGAGATACCGCTGGTGCCGGTGCTGGCGCGCATCGAGCGCGAGGGCGCGCTGGTGGATGCCGACCTGCTGAAGATCCAGAGCGTTGAGCTGGGCGACAAGATGGAGGCGCTGGAGCGCGAGGCCATCGAGCTGGCCGGCGAGCCGTTCAACCTCGGCTCGCCCAGGCAACTAGGGGCGATCCTGTACGACAAGTTTGGCCTGCCGGTGCTGAAAAAGACCCCCAAGGGCCAGCCCTCCACTGCCGAAGAAGCGCTCGAGGCGCTGGCCGAGGAAGGTTTCCCGCTGCCCAAGGTGCTGATGCAGTACCGTTCCATGAGCAAGCTCAAGAGCACCTACACCGACCGCCTGCCCGAGCAGATCAACCCGCGCACCGGCCGCGTCCACACCTCCTACCAGCAGGCCGTGGCGGCGACCGGGCGGCTCTCTTCCAGCGACCCCAACCTGCAGAACATTCCGGTGCGCACCGCCGAAGGCCGGCGCATTCGCCAGGCCTTCATTGCTGCCCCCGGCTACACGCTGCTGGCGGCGGACTACTCGCAGATCGAGCTGCGCATCATGGCCCACCTGGCCAAGGACGAAGGCCTGCTCAGTGCCTTTCGCAACGGCCTGGACGTGCACACTGCCACGGCAGCCGAAGTGTTCAAGGTCGAACTCGACGCGGTCACTTCCGACCAGCGCCGCAGTGCCAAGGCGATCAACTTCGGGCTGATCTATGGCATGGGCGCCAAGAAGCTGGGCAAGGACATCGGTGTCGACAGCAAGACCGCCAAGGCCTACATCGACGTGTACTTCACCCGTTACCCGGGCGTGCGCGAGTACATGGAAAACACCCGCAAGCAGGCCGCCGACCAGGGCTACGTGGAAACCCTGTTCGGGCGTCGCCTGTACCTGCCGACCATTCACTCCAACCGCCCGCAGGAGCGCGCCGCCGCTGAACGCACGGCCATCAACGCGCCGATGCAGGGCACGGCGGCCGACATCATCAAGCGTGCCATGGTGGCGGTGGACAACTGGCTGGCCAGCAGTGGCCTGGATGCCCGGGTGATCCTGCAGGTACACGATGAACTGGTACTGGAAGTGCGTGAGGACCTGGTCGAGCAGGTGACGCAGCAGATCCGAGGCCACATGAGCGGCGCGGCGCAACTGGATGTACCGCTGGTGGTGGACGTTGGGGTGGGCGCGAACTGGGACCAGGCGCACTGACCTGCAGAAGAATGCTGCGGCATAAGGTCGCGGCATTCCTGGCGTTCAGGGGGTTATCGCAAATAGTTTCTAACGCTTGGGAACTAAACCGGTGAACCACGACTCAGAGTAACTGAATGGCTGGTGAAGCCCTTCGATGCTCCTATGTTGTGTTAAGTGTTGGCAGATAATCCGGACCCCGCCCTAGCGGTCCGGAACTTGAACCCCGAACTTCCCCCTCCCCATACGAAGTCCGGGGTTTTTTTTGCCCGGCGTTTACCGGGCAGCCCTTATTCTGCGGGCTTGTCCGGCAGTTCCATCCAGCGTGCCAGCACCGCGTAGGCCTCTTCCAGGCCCTGGCGCTTGGGCGCCGAGAACAGCTGGATGGTCACGCTGTCGCCCCAGCCCTTGCGGATTTCGGCCTGCACCTTGAGCAGCGTGCCCTTGGCCGCGCCGAAGGTCAGCTTGTCGGCCTTGGTCAGCAGGATGTGCATCGGCATGCCGCTGGCGACCGCCCAGTCGAGCATCATCTTGTCGAAGTCGGTCATGGGGTGACGCACGTCCATCATCAGGATCAGGCCCTTCAGACTTTCGCGGCTGCCCAGGTACGCCTCCAGGTGGCGCTGCCAGTGCTGCTTGAGCGGGATCGGCACTTTTGCATAACCGTAGCCCGGCAGGTCGACCAGACGCCGATCGTCGTCCAGACTGAAGAAATTCAGCAGCTGGGTGCGCCCCGGGGTTTTCGAGGTGCGCGCCAGGCTGGCGTGGGTCAGGGTATTGAGGGCGCTGGATTTGCCGGCGTTGGAACGGCCGGCGAAGGCCACTTCAAAACCTTCGTCGTCCGGGCACTGGTCGACTTTGGCGGCGCTGAGGGCGAACTTGGCCTGCTGGCAGAGTCCGAGGATGGGGTTTTTGACTTGCATGGTCTTTCCGATTGGGCGTTGCGCGAGGGGGTCTCGGCAAGCGGTGTCGTTTCCGTTTCAGGCACGGGAGTATATAATGCCCCCGTTTTTAGTGTGCGCATTATCCCAGCGTAGGACGATGTGCACGGGAGCTGCTTGATCAAGCTTGCGCAGTAGAACGCAGTGCAGCCCCAACCCTGAAAGGGTCGTTTTCGGCGCTCAGGCTACACAGGATCCCGACAGCGTGGAAGTCACCGCTGACAAAGGGGTTGTAGAACCGGTCGGTGCAGCTCACCCAGGGTTTCAAGGCTATGCCGCCGCGTGGATTGTGCATGGACTGCAGTACCGAGGACTACCAGCCAATAAAACAGGTAGCCCCGATACATAACTCTTTCACCCTTAGCCGTAGTTGGATTAGCTGATGAACAAACTACTCGTGAGTCTGCTGTTGAGCGTTGGCATCACCGGGGCTGCCAACGCTGCCGGCCCTGTCGTTATCGTTGGCGATGCCGCTGCCGGTCAGGCAAAAACCGCTGTATGTGGCGCGTGTCACAATCCCGACGGCAACAGCCTGGCGCCGAATTTCCCGAAACTGGCCGGCCAGGGCGAGAAATACCTGACCAAGCAATTGCACGACATCCAGTCGGGCAAGCGCACCGTGCTGGAGATGACCGGTATGCTGGCCGCGTTCAGTGAACAGGACCTGGCCGACATCGCTGCCTACTTTGCCAGCCAGAAGGGCAGCGTCGGTGCCGCCAACCCTGAGCTGGTGGCACGCGGTGAAGCGCTGTTCCGTGGCGGCGACCTGAGCAAGGGTCTGCCGGCCTGCACCGGGTGCCACTCGCCAAATGGCGCGGGCAACGCCGCCGCCGGCTTCCCGCACCTGGGGGGGCAGCACGCCGACTACACCAAGAAGCAACTGACCGCGTTCCGCGAGGGCGAGCGCACCAACGATGGCGACGCCACCACCATGCGCACCATCGCCAGCAAGCTCAGCAACAAGGACATCGAAGCGCTGTCCAGCTACATCCAGGGCCTGCATTGATCTGTGCGTTAACGCTGGGTTAATGGTTTGATGCAACGATGAAAAGGGTGGCCCAGGCCACCCTTTTCTGTGCTCGGCCGTTACACTAACGAACTCGAACCTGCCCGGGCCTGTCTGAATACAGGTCGCGACGAGGCGACTCATCATTGCTCAGGAGTAACGCATGCGTAATCTGATTCTCAGCGCCGCGCTGGTCGCCGCCAGCGCCTTCGGTATGACGGTCCAGGCGGCTGATCCTGTGATCGCCGGCAAGGAATATATCGAGCTGAGCAACCCGGTGCCGGTGTCCAAGCCTGGCAAGATCGAAGTGGTGGAGCTGTTCTGGTACGGCTGCCCGCACTGCTACAGCTTCGAACCGGTGATCAACCCGTGGGTCGACAAATTGCCTGAGGATGTCAATTTCAAGCGTATTCCCGCCATGTTCGGTGGCCCGTGGGACGCCCATGGGCAGATGTTCCTGACCCTGGAAGCCATGGGTGTGGAACACAAGGTCCACGCCGCAGTGTTCGATGCCATCCAGGTGCAGCGCAAGCACCTGACCAAGCCTGAAGAGATGGCCGAGTTCCTCGCCACCCAGGGTGTGGACAAGGACAAGTTCCTGGCCACCTTCAACTCCTTTGCCATCAAGGGCCAGGTGAATGCCGCCCGCGAGTTGGCCAAGAAGTACGGCATCACCGGCGTCCCAAGCATGGTCGTCAACGGCAAGTACCGTTTCGACCTGGGCACCGCCCAAGGTCCAGAGGGCGTACTGAACGTCGCCGACCAGCTGATTGCCAAGGAACGCGCCGCCAAATAAGAGGCGAAACCATGCGTCGCTGGAAATCCGAGCGTCTGGTTGGCCTGCATGAACCGCAGGTCAACGAGCATCACCTGCAAGCGAGCGGCTTGCCGCAGGACGGGCGCCTGCGCCTGCTCAGCTTCAATATCCAGGTGGGCATCAGTACCGAGCGTTACCGGCACTACCTGACCCGCAGCTGGCAGCATTTGCTACCGCACACGGGCCGGGCCGGCAACCTGCAGAAGATCGGCGACCTGCTCAATGACTTCGACCTGGTGGCGTTGCAGGAAGTGGATGGCGGCAGCCACCGCTCCGGCTACGTCAACCAGGTGGAGCACCTGGCGCAGTTGGGTGCGTTCCCTTATTGGTACCAGCAGCTCAACCGCAACTTGGGGCGCCTGGCCCAGCACAGCAACGGCGTACTCAGCCGCCTCAAGCCGCAATTGCTCGAAGACCACCCGTTGCCCGGCCCGGCGGGGCGCGGGGCGATCCTGGTGCGCTTTGGCGAAGGCGAAGACGCGCTGGTGGTGGTGATGATGCACCTGGCGCTCGGGGCGCGTACCCGTGCCCTGCAACTGGGGTACATCCGCGAGCTGATCGGCGGCTACCGCCATCAGGTGCTGATGGGCGACATGAATACCCATGCCACCGACCTGTTGCAACACTCGCCGCTGCGTGACCTGGGCCTGATTGCGCCGCAGGTGGAGGCCACGTTCCCAAGCTGGCGCCCGCAGCGCTGCCTTGATCATATCCTGCTCAGCCCGAGCCTCACGCTGGAGCGTGTTCAGGTGCTCTCCCAGCCGATTTCCGACCATCTTCCGGTCGCGGTTGAGATTCGTTTGCCTGACGCCCTGACTGTCGATACCCTTCCGGCCTTGCGTTAGTCCCCTCCTCTGCGGACCCTGGCATGACCGACGAAGCCCAGCGCTGGAAAGAAAAATACCTCAAGAGCATCGAGCAGCAGGAAAAGCTCGAGCGCCGCTGGGACGCCCGTCTCGACTTGCTGCGCCGCGGCCTTGTGCGCAGCACCCTGGCCGCCGAAGGCAGCGACCGGGCCGTGGACCAGTGCATGAAGGAAATGCGCGAGGTCATCCGTACCGACAACATGGACGCCGCCCTGGCCGGGTTGATCCCGCGCCTGGAAAAGGCCGTGCTCGACTCTGAGCAACGCCGTGAAACGCGCATTGCCCAGGTCGGCACGGCGTTGAATGCGCTGGTGGCCCAGTTGCAGAAACTGCCGTTGCCCAGCGAGGTCAGCCGGCCGCTGAAGAAATTCGCCAAGCAACTCGAGGCGCGGGCCAGCCAATCGCGCGAGATGCCGTTGCTGCTCAGTGAGCTAAGCGGTTTGCAGGGCAAGGCACTGGCGGTGCTGGAACACCCTGAGGAGGCGAGCAAGCCGGGCTTCTTGCAGCGGCTGTTTGGCGGGCGGGATGAAGACGGGGTAGCGGCGCCTGAGCCGCAGGTGCAGGCGGTGCCCGCAGCGCCGGTGACGACAGAAGCGGTGGAACCGGTTGAGCTCGACCCCGAGCCCGAGCCCGAGCAGGCCCCCGCGGCCGTGACAGTTGTGGTGGACGTGGATGAGTTGCAGCCGTTGCCAGCGCCGGTGGCCGAGCCCGAGAACACCGGGGCTGCTGCGCAGCCCTTCGCTGGCAAGCCAGCTCCCACAGGTTCTGCGTCGTCCGCAGAGCCCCACAGTGACACTAACGACCCTGAGCCCGCCCCGGTAACTGTGGGAGCTGGCTTGCCAGCGAATACGCCGGAACAGGCACCCCAGGAGGATATCCTTGCCGAGGATGTCGTCGGCGACGCAGCCGCACCTGAGGTGACCGGGGCCGAAGGCGAGGCATTACCCGAACCCACCCCCGAGGAGCTGCACTACGCCCTCCCCGACGGCACCGAACCGTCCTATAGCTCTGTGGCCACCCACATCGAGCATACGTTGCTCGGCCTGCTCGACGACCTGACCCTGCCTGAACGCCACAAGCCCCAGGCCCTGGCCGTGCGCCAGCGCCTGGAGCACGGCCTGAACTGGTACGAGCTGCTGCCGGTACTGGACGACCTGGCCGTGTTGATGCTGGCCATCACCGACAGCGGCCAGCACGAATTCGAAGCCTACCTGCAGCAGCTCAACGAGCGCCTCGAATCGTTCCAGAGCCATTTGCAGGAAGCCAGCGACGGGCATGCCGACAACAGCTCCGCCGACCGCGACCTCAATACCCAGCTGCGTGAGCAGGTCGACGGCCTGCAAAGCAGCGTACAGGGCGCCGCCGACCTCGACAGCCTCAAGCACATCCTGGAAAACCGCCTCGAAGGCCTGCTCGGCACCATGGACGAGCACCAGCACCAGCGCGACCGGCGCGAACACGAAATGGCCAGCCGCCTGCAAGGCCTGGCCGAGCGCGTGGCGAGTATGGAGCAGGAAGCCCTCGGCTACCGCGAGCACCTCGAGGAGCAGCGCCAGAAAGCCCTGATCGACCCGCTCACCGGCCTGCCCAACCGTGCCGCGTGGTCCGAGCGCCTGGACCAGGAAGTGCTCGCCTGGCAAGAAAACGGCGGCTATCTGCTGATGGCCATGCTCGACCTGGACCACTTCAAGCGCATCAACGACAACTACGGCCATCAGGCCGGCGACAAGGTACTCAAGATCGTCGCCAACGAGTTGCGCAAGCGCCTGCGCAGCCGTGATTTCATTGCCCGCTTCGGTGGCGAGGAGTTCATCCTGCTGGTACCCCAGACCGCCCTGGCCGGCGGCATCGACCTGGCTGAAACGCTGCGCGCCGCCATCGAAGCCTGCCCCTTCCATTTCAAGGGCGAACGGGTGACGATCACCCTGTCCATCGGCATCACCGCGTTCCGCTCCGGTGAGCGCAGCGAGGCCGTGCTCAAGCGCGCCGACCAGGCGCTGTACCGCGCCAAGCACCTGGGCCGCAACCGCGTCGAACAGGGGTGAGTGCCGCCAGCGAGGATACGTTATGCTATTGCATTACCGACTGCTCAGGCCTTGCCCCTCTCCTATGAAAGCGTTTCTTTGCGCGCTGCTGCTCACCCTGGCCGGTTGCGCCAGCGGCCCGAAAATCGACCGCAGCCACCCTTCGGTCAATCAGGACAACCGCATCCAGTTCGTGGTACTGCATTACACCAACGCCAACCTGGATCGCTCGCTGGCGCTGTTGACCCATGGCGAGGTCAGCAGCCACTACCTGATCGGCGACAACCCGCCGACGCTCTATCAACTGGTCGACGAGAGCCGCCGCGCCTGGCATGCCGGCGACAGCCAGTGGGAGGGCCGCACCTGGCTCAACTCCACCTCCATCGGCATCGAGATCGTCAACCCGGGCTTTACCGATACCCCCACCGGGCGTGTCTGGCACCCGTACCCCGAAGCGCAGGTGCAGGCCCTGATCGTGCTGCTCAAGGACATCGTCCAGCGCAACGGCATCCAGCCCCGGCACATCATCGGCCACAGCGACATAGCGCCGCTGCGCAAGCTTGACCCCGGCCCGCTGTTCCCCTGGAAGCGCCTGGCCGATGCCGGCCTTGGCATCTGGCCGGATGCCCAGGCGGTTGCACGCCAGCGGCCCCGGTTCGATGTCAACCCGCCCAGCGCCACCTGGTACCAGCAGCAACTGGCGCGCTTTGGCTACGCCGTCGAGCAGACCGGCGAGTTCGACGTCAGCACCCGGCATGTGCTGGCGGCGTTCCAGATGCGCTTCCGTCCCCAGTTGTTCGACGGTCAGCCCGATGCGCAGACCGCGGCCATTCTGCAGGTGCTCAACAACCAGCGTTGAGCGGCGCCGCCCAACGGGCAGGGCGATTTGGCTGGCAGTTGCTATACCTCATGGTATTCAACGGGATAATTCTTGATGTCATCCGCCTTTGTCGCGTTGCGCAGCCTGCTCTATCGTCCCTGGCTTCTGGCCACGCTTGCGGCCACGGCGAGTGCGACGCTGTTGCTGCTGGCCAGCATCGGCGTGGCCATGCACCAGTTGCAGCAGAGCGAAAGCGCCCAGATGAATGCCAAGGGCGAGCGCTTCCTGGAACGCCTGGAGCAGATCTTCGGGCAGTTGCGCGAAGGCGTCGATGCGCTGCAGGCGCTGCCCCTGCGGGGCTGCGATGCGCAGATGATGGCCGCGTTGCAGCAAGTGACGTTCGACAACCGCTTCGTCTTCGAGGCCACCTACCTGGACGGCGAGCAATCGTGCTCCAACCGGCTGGGCAGCAGCAGCTTCGACCCGTTGCGCGCCCCGGACATCCAGGGCCCGACCTACAGCTACTGGCTCAACACCACCACCGAGCCTGACGACAACCGCGCGGCGCTGGTGCTGGGCCGTGGCCACTTTCGCGTGTCCACCTCGCGCGGGCACCTGACCGACGTGGTCGACCTGCCCGCCGGCGGCAGCCTGCTGGTGGTGCTCGACAAGGGCGCGCGGGCGGTACCGGTGCTGGGCCCGACACAGCCCTGGCCTCCCAGTAGCGCCTGGCCGCCGGCCGGCAAGGTCGACCTGCTGGAACTGCCGGACCGGCTGGTGTATCGCATGCCGACCAAGTCGCCAGACTACCAGTTGGTACTGATCACCCCGCGTGAAAGCCTGCCGCTGAAAATGAACGGCGTGCTGTGGCTGCTGTTTCCCGGCAGCCTGTTGCTGGCCTGGTGCATTGGCTGGCTGGTGTTGCAGCTGGTACGCCAGAGCCGCTCGATGAGTTCCGAGCTGCAGGGAGCGCTACGCCGTGGCGAGTTGCAGGTGCTGTATCAGCCGATCTTCGAACTCACCAGCCGCCGTTGCGTCGGTGCCGAGGCGCTGGTGCGCTGGCGTCGCCCGGATGGCACGCTGACCAGCCCCGACCTGTTCATCCCGCTGGCGGAAAACACCGGGCAGATTCGCCAGATCACCGACTTCGTGCTGCAACGGGTGCTCGAACAGCTCGGCCAGCTGCTGCGCGCCAATCGCCAGCTGTACATTTCGGTGAACCTGGCCGCGTGTGACGTGATGGTGCCGCGCATCGGCCGGGTCGCGGCGCGCTTGCTGGCCTTGCACCATGTGTCGGCCACGCAGATCGCCTTCGAGGTGACCGAGCGCGGCCTGATCGATGTGGTGGTGGCGCGTGACAACCTGCAGGCGCTGCGTGCGGTCGGGCACCAGGTGCTGATCGATGACTTCGGCACCGGTTACTGCAGCCTGGCCTACCTGCAGACCCTGCCGGTGGACTGCCTGAAGATCGACAAGGCCTTCATCGACGCGCTGGGGCATGATGCGGCCAGCAGTGGTGTGGCCCCGCACATCATTCGCATGGCCCATGCGCTGCAACTGCGGGTGATTGCCGAGGGTATCGAGTACGAGGACCAGGCCTCGCTGCTCAACAGCGAGGGGGTCAACTACGGGCAGGGCTGGCTGTTTGCCCACCCGCTCAATGCGCGCCAGTTCGTCGAGCTGATCACCCGCGGGCGGCGCCTGGGGCCGCGGCGGATCGATGATGAGGCGTAGGGTGTGTGCGCTGGCAAGCCAGCGAAGGCGGCTATACAGGCAGTGCCATATAGAACTGGGTACCCTGCCCTGGCCGTGAATACACGCCCATGCGCCCGCCATGCAACTGCACGATCTCCTTGCACAGCGCCAGGCCCAGCCCGGCACCGCCCTTCTTGCGCCCGACCTGCACGAACGGCTCGAAGATCCGCCCCTGCTGGCCATAGGCGATGCCCTCGCCATTGTCCTCGATGCTGATGATCACGCGCTCCGCATGGCGCCGCGCATTCAGGCGGATGCGCCCGGCCGTCGGCGTGTGGCGCACCGCATTGTCGAGCAGGTTGTCCAGCACCCGGTCCAGCTGCGCCGGGTCGGCCTGGATTCGCGGCAAGGGCGCTGCAAGCTCGACCAGCAGCTCGATCTGTTTCTCAGCCAGTGCCGGGGCAAAGCGCGCGCAGGCCCGTTCCAGCAACTCGTCCACCGCACACGGTGCCAGCTCAAGCTTTTGCAGGCCGCTCTGGTAGCGGGAGAAGTTGAGCAGGTCGTTGATCAGTTGCGTGAGGCGCTGCATTTCCTCGCCAATGGTGTCGAACAGGTCTGCCTCGCGGGTTTCCGGGGGGAATTCGAGGCGCTCGCGCAGCAGGCCGAAAGCCATGTGCATGCCGGTCACCGGGGTGCGCAGCTCATGGGAGGCGCGCAGCACGAACTCGCTGCGCACCCGTTCGAAGGCGCGTTGCTCGGTGACGTCGTGCAGCACCATCACCGCGCCCAGGATCTGCCCCTGGGGGTGGCACACCGGTGTCAGGCTATAGGACAGCAACCGCATCTCGTCCTCGATCTCCAGGCTCAGGTCATCCGGCACGCGCTCCAGGCTGGCGCCACGCAGGATCAACTGCAACTGGCTGTCCAGCTCGGGCCGCTGCAACGCCTTGCCAAGGCCCTGGCCCAGGCGGCTGGCGTCCCAGCCCAGCTGGCGCTGGGCGACCGGGTTGAGGTGCTCCAGGTTGCCTTCGCGGTCGATGATCAACAGGCCGTCGTCGATACTGTCGAGCACTGCCTGCAGGCGCTGCTGGCCGGCCAGCAGCTCGTCGACATTGGTGGCCTGGTGCTTGCGCAGGGCCTCGGCCATCAAGCCGAAGCGCCGTGTCAGCTGGTTGATCTCCAGGGCCGGGGTGACCGGCAGGGTTACTTCGAAATTGCCCTGGCCGATCTGGTCGGCGGCCTTGGCCAGGGCCTCGATCGGCTGGCCGAAGCGCCGGGCGATGCCATGGGCGGTGATGAAACCCAGCACCAGCACGGCGAGCCCGACCAGCCCGAGCAGGCTGGACACCAGCAGTGCACGCTCGCGCGCCTGCTGTTCGCTGTGGTTGATATGCGCCAGGGCCTGCTTGTGCGAGTCGACCAGGTCCGTGCGCAACAGGTTGAATGCCGCGCCCAGGGGCTGTTCCGGACCCAGGCTGCGGCTCGGCTCGGGGCTTTCGCGGATGGCCTGGAGGAACGTCTGGTAGTCCCGGTTGGCGCTGCTGAACCCTTCGAAACCATCGGCCTGGCGCTCATGGCTCATGCCTTCGTCGAGCAACTGCTGAAACTGCTCCTGCAACGGCTGCAGCGCCTGCAGTTCGGTGTCTGCGTCCAGGATCAGGGTCAATTGCTCACCCAGGTTCTGGCGCAGCCTCAGGCCCAGGTCGAGGATGTAGGAGTTGTCACTGATCATCTTCTGCTGCGAGATGGCCATCTGCTGCACGCTGACCAGGCCCAGGATCAGGCCCAGCAGTGCCACGGTGATCAGCGCCGAAATGCTGAGAAAAAGCCGCGTACGCAGCTTCATCGCCAGCTTCACAGGTTGTACTGCTTGCGTTTGCGGTAGAGCGTCGAGGCGTCGATACCGAGGGTCTTGGCGGCCTGGTCGAGGGTGTCGCTGGTGGCCAGGACTGCGCCGATGTGCGCGCGCTCCAGCTCATCCAGGCTCAGTGCGGCGCCGACCCGCGGGGCGTTGCTGACCGGTTGCTCGGCCATGCCCAGGTGGCTGACCTCGACCCGTTCCTGCGGGCAGATGATGCTGGCGCGCTCGACCACGTTGCGCAGCTCGCGAATGTTGCCTGGCCAGCGGTAGTTGAGCAGGGCTGCGCGTGCCTCGTCGCTGAAGCCGCGCGCCGGCCGCGCGTACTCCTTGACGAAGCGGGCGAGGAATCGATCGGCCAGGGTCAGAATGTCTTCACTGCGTTCGCGCAGCGGCGGCAGGTGCAGGGTGATGACGTTGAGACGATACAGCAGGTCTTCGCGGAAACGCCCGTCGCGCACCATGTCTTCCAGGTGCAGGTTGGTCGCCGCCAGAATTCGCACATCGGCGCGGCGGGTGACCGGGTCGCCCACCCGCTCGTACTCCTTGTCCTGGATGAAACGCAGCAGCTTTGGCTGCAAGGTCAGCGGAAAATCACCGATTTCGTCGAGAAACAGCGTGCCGCCGTCGGCCTGGTTGACCCGCCCCAGGGTGCTTTCACTGGCCCCGGTGAACGCACCGCGGCTGTGCCCGAACAGTTCGCTCTCCATCAGCTCGGCGGTCAGCGACGGGCAGTTGATGGTCACGCAGGCCTTGCGCGCGCGCTTGCTCCAGCCGTGGATGGCCCGTGCCAGCTCACCCTTGCCGGTGCCCGACTCGCCCAGGATCAGGATGTTGGCATCGGTGGTGGCGACCTGACGGGCCGTCTCCAGCACCACCATCATGGCCGGGCTGTGTGAGTCGAGGCCGTCCTTGGGCTTGCGGATCTCGCCTTCCAGCGCCTCGAGCCGTGCCGACAGCTGACGCACCTCAAGCTGCTTGGCGGTGGCCAGGCGCAGTTGGTCGGGGCTGCACGGTTTGACCAGGTAATCGGCGGCGCCGGCCTGGATCGCATCCACGGCGGTATCGACCGCCGAATGCGCGGTGACGATCACCACGCGCATCCAGGGCGCCAGGATACGCATCTGCGCCAGCACATCCAGGCCGTTGTCTTCACCCAGGCGCAGGTCCAGAAAGCACAGGTCGAACACCTGGCGCTGCAGCAAGGCTTCGGCCTGCGCCGCACTGTTGGCGGTGGCCACGCTGTAGCCTTCGTCTTCCAGGCAGTAACGGAAGGTACGCAGGATGGCGGACTCGTCGTCCACCAGCAGAATGCGGCCTTGATGTTCCGTGGCGGATTCCATTTTCCTACGCTCCTTTAAGAATGATCTTGGTTAGTGTCGGAAAAATCGGGCAAGTTGCATGGTCGATTCTGATTGATTCCGCTCCCTGCATGCTAGCTCCAAGCCAGCTGTTTAGCTAACCCATTGAAAATAATGGTTTTAGCGATTTTCAAAGGGCTGGCACATTGATTGCGAATATCTGTCTTCTGACCAACAGGAGGCTTCCTCATGCGTGCACTACGCCCGTTGGCAGTGTTGACTGCCGCACTGCTTTTCAACCAACTCCCCCTTGCCCAGGCGGTCGCCGCCGACCCCGGCGTGCAGCAGGCACGTCAGGAGGGCGCATTGCAGACGGCGCTGGCACTCAATCGCCTGCTTAACCCGTTCAAGATCCAGGTGACCGTGCGCGACAGCAGCGCTCGCCTCGAGGGCCAGGTGGAAAACGACGTGGAGCGCGAGCTGGCCGAGCAGGTGGCGCTGGCCACTGCCGGCATCGAGCAGGTCGACAACCGCTTGCAGGTCAACCCGGAGCTGGTCGAGGAGAGCTTGCAGCGCCGGGCCTATGCCCAGCGCGTCGAGGACGCGACGCTGCGCTCGATCATCCGCGCCCGCCTGCTGTGGAGCAGCCAGACCCACGCCTTGCCCATCGACGTCGACAGCCGCGCTGGCGTGGTGACCCTGCGTGGGCGCGTGACCAGTGCCGAGGCCAAACAGATGGCGGGCTCGATCGCAGGCTCCAGCGACGGCGTGTACCTGGTCAACAACCTGATCAGCCTGGGGGTCGGCGACCCTGCCCAGGCCCGTGAGCAGGCGGCCACCGCCGCGGCCGAGGTGCAGAGCGACGCGTGGATCAACGACAAGGTGCAAGCCAGCTTTCTATATAGCCGCAACCTGGACGGCCCGAACATCAAGGTGACGACCCAGGAGGGCGTGGTGCGCCTGTCGGGCGACGTCATGAGCGACCAGCAGAAAACCATCGCCCAGGAAGTGGCCCGGCAGATCCGCGGCGTACGTGGCGTGGACGCCGACATGCTCAAGGTGGCGGTGAAGGTCGACGGCTGATCGTGCATTTCGCACGAAGGTGGAAGAGGCATCGTGCAGGATGCGTCCTGCACAACCCACTACCTGATATCTAACCTGCTGATTTATAAGAGTTTTATTGATTTCAAAAAGCTGGCATGCAGGCTGCAATATCCCAGTCAGTCCATAACAAGATGCAGCAAAGGAGCTCGGCATGAACCCGCTAACCGCCGCCCTGGTGCAGATTTCCCCGCTACATGTGCGTCAGTTGCTGTTTCTGTGCCTGGCGCTGCTGCTGACCCTGGTTGCCGGGCAGCTGTACAGCATCTGGCAATCGAAACAGATCGCCGATCAGTTATCTGCACAAGCCACCCAGGTGGCGCACATTCAGGCCACCCGTGCCTCGATGCTGCTGCAAGCCAGGACCGCCCTGCGCTCACAGCCGGCCAATGCGGCCACCGTCGAGACCGTCGTACCGCGCGAGCGGTGGGTGTTCTAGCCGAGCAGCAACGCATTACCTGTGTCCTACATGACCGCTTTCAAACGGTAAGGAGAATCACCATGTTGAGTTGGGCCATCACCTTCCTGATTATCGCCATTGTCGCTGCCGTACTGGGCTTCGGTGGTATCGCCGGCGCCGCTACGGGTATCGCGAAGATCCTCTTCATTGTCTTCCTGGTACTGTTCGTGGCGTCCTTCTTCTTCGGTCGTCGCGGCAGAGGTTAGGCATGAACCGCACGCTACGCAACGCCCTGGCAGGCGCCCTGATGGTAGGGGCCTGCACAGCGGCAATGGCGGCCAATGACGGCCAGGTCCGCACCAGCCAACTGCTGGGCTCGGACCCCGAGTACCGGGAAACCTGGCAAGACGTGGTCAAGAACGAGGAGCGCTTGCCCGATTGGGTGATCAACCTCAGCGGCGCTTCCACCGAGCAGATGACGGCGCTGCAGGAAGACGGCGACAAGTACCTGGTCGGGCCGTTATGCGAAACCCAACAGAGTTGCTCCAGTGCACGCCTGATCGTGGCGTTCAGCTGGGACAAGGACGACGCCTATGGGTTGCTGGTGACGGTGCCGGCCGGGTTGCCCGCCGACAGGTCACCCAGCCGCCACACCGACAGGCGTTGGTTGGGCGAGCCGGACAAAGGCATGCAGCAGATGCTCGAAGAGCAGTTGAAGAAAGACCCGAACTATTACTGAGTGTCGCCGGACATTTCAGTACTTATATAGAAGCTGAACCTTTTGCCCGTTCCAGTTTCTATGCTGCGCCCGCCCGAGGAGGGTGAGCGCATGACCAGGGGGCCGGGCTGCTCTGATTGCTACAGGATCGGAGGGGCCTAGGGGTACAGGGAGTACCTCCGACGAGGGCCGGGTCAGGGTAGTAAAAAGGCATTGCAGTCGTGGGCCGGGGGCGTTTTGCATATGACAGCCCCCGGTCAGACTTGCCTACACTTTTCCAGCCTGCTGCATTTCCCCCCTTGTAAAGTGACGGATCGGTCAGACGGCTGACCGTACATCAAAAAAATCTCTCGCCAGTTTGCCGTCCCGAAGGGCGTTTTTCACGCATTCGGATTGTCGAACAATGGCTTTTTGCACGTGAACGAATACCGCTGTATCGGCCGAATTATGGCGCTTTGGCCATCGTCGGGATTCCGAACAAGCGTCTTCGAACCCGTTGGGACGTCCGTTTTGGTGCAAAAAGATCATGCCGATTCGGCATAGGGTAGTCATTTACGGCATTAGACTCGGTGCGTCCGCATCGGAATAGTTGCGCCTTTTTCGCTGGTCCGAGCGTCTTTGCGCTCGCTTGCGGTGACCTTCTACGGCGCATTGCCTGCATCGACAAAACTCCGGATAAATCGCTTTCAGCGGCTCTAGAGTGCAGGTTTCAAGGCAGTGCCCGTGACCACTTGAACAAAGGGTAACGACATGAAGAAGGCAAAACTAAGCCTCGCCTGGCAAATCCTCATCGGTCTGGTATTGGGGATCGCCATCGGGGCGCTGCTGAACCATTTCAGTGCAGAAAAGGCATGGTGGATCAGTAACGTCCTGCAACCGGCAGGTGACATCTTCATTCGCCTGATCAAAATGATCGTCATCCCGATCGTGATCTCGTCGCTGATCGTGGGTATCGCCGGGGTTGGCGATGCGAAGAAACTTGGCAGTATCGGCCTCAAGACCATCATCTATTTCGAGGTGGTGACCACCATCGCGATCGTGGTCGGCCTGGTGTTGGCCAACGTGTTCCACCCGGGCGCCGGCATCGACATGAGCACCTTGGGTACCGTGGATATTTCCAAGTACCAGGCGACGGCCGCCGAGGTTCAGCATGAGCATGCGTTCATCCAGACCATCCTCAACCTGATCCCGTCGAACATCTTCGCAGCGCTGATGCGTGGCGAGATGCTGCCGATCATCTTCTTCTCGGTACTGTTCGGCCTGGGCCTGTCGAGCCTGCAGGCAGACATCCGCGACCCGCTGGTGAAAACCTTCCAGGGCGTGTCGGAAGCCATGTTCAAGGTCACCCACATGATCATGAACTACGCCCCGATCGGTGTATTCGCCCTGATCGCGGTGACCGTGGCCAACTTCGGCTTCGCCTCGCTGCTGCCGCTGGCCAAGCTGGTGCTGCTGGTGTACTTCGCCATCGCCTTCTTCGGCTTCATGGTGCTGGGCCTGATCGCCCGCCTGTTCGGCTTCTCGATCCTGAAGCTGATGCGCATCTTCAAGGACGAGCTGATCCTGGCCTACTCCACCGCCAGCTCCGAGACCGTGCTGCCGCGCGTGATCCAGAAGATGGAAGCCTACGGTTCGCCCAAAGCCATCTGCAGCTTCGTGGTGCCGACCGGCTACTCGTTCAACCTGGACGGGTCGACCCTGTACCAGAGCATTGCAGCGATCTTCATCGCGCAGCTGTACGGCATCGACCTGTCGATCAGCCAGCAGTTGCTGCTGGTGCTGACCCTGATGGTCACCTCCAAGGGTATTGCCGGTGTGCCGGGCGTGTCCTTCGTGGTACTGCTGGCGACCCTGGGCAGCGTGGGCATCCCGCTGGAAGGCCTGGCGTTCATCGCCGGTGTGGACCGCATCATGGACATGGCACGTACCGCCCTGAACGTGATCGGCAACGCCCTGGCAGTGCTGGTGATCTCGCGCTGGGAAGGCATGTACGACGACGCCAAGGGCCAGGCCTACTGGAACTCGCTGCCACACTGGCGCAGCAAGGATCCGGCGCCGGCCGGCGAGACCGCTCACCACTAAGGTGCTGACTGTCTGAAACACAAAAGCCCCGACTTGTCGGGGCTTTTTGTTGTCTTCTAAAAGCTTCGCTGGCAAGCCAGCTCCCACAGGGTTTCGTGAGCACCGCAAAACCCTGTGGGAGCTGGCTTGCCAGCGATGGCGGCGATACCGACACCCCGCTATCATGCCCCCCAACTTGCAAGGGAAACGACCAATGCTCAATGGCCTCTGGCTCGGCTTTTTCGTGGTAGCCGCCATCTCCGCACTGGCGCAGTGGCTGGTCGGCGGCAACGCCGGCATTTTCGCCGCCATGGTCGAGAGCATCTTCGCCATGGCCAAGCTGTCGGTCGAGGTCATGGTGCTGCTGTTCGGCACCCTCACCCTGTGGCTGGGCTTTCTCAACATCGCCGAGAAGGCCGGCATCGTCGACTGGCTGGCCAAGGTGCTCGGCCCGCTGTTCCGGCGCCTGATGCCCGACGTGCCGCCCGGCCATCCGGCGCTGGGCCTGATCACCCTGAATTTCGCCGCCAACGGCCTGGGCCTGGACAACGCCGCCACGCCCATCGGCCTCAAGGCCATGCGTGCGCTGCAGGAGCTCAACCCTAGCTCCACCACCGCCAGCAACGCACAGATCCTGTTCCTGGTGCTCAACGCCTCGTCACTGACGCTGCTGCCGGTGACCATCTTCATGTACCGCGCCCAGCAGGGCGCGATGGACCCGACCCTGGTGTTCCTGCCGATCCTGCTGGCCACCAGTGCCTCTACCCTGGTCGGCCTGCTGGCGGTGGCGGTGATGCAGCGCCTGCGCCTGTGGGACCCGGTGGTACTCGCCTACCTGATCCCCGGTGCGCTGTTGCTGGGCGGCTTCATGGCGCTGCTGGCCGGGCTCTCGGCCACTGCGCTGGCCACCCTGTCATCGCTGCTGGGCAACCTCACGCTGTTCGGCCTGATCATGCTGTTCCTGCTGATTGGCGCGTTCAAGCGGGTGAAGGTGTACGAAACCTTCGTCGAAGGTGCCAAGGAAGGCTTCGACGTGGCCAGGAGCCTGTTGCCGTATCTGGTGGCGATGCTCTGCGCGGTGGGCGTGCTGCGCGCCTCCGGTGCGCTGGAGTTCGGCCTGGACGGCATCCGCCATGTGGTCGAGTGGCTGGGCTGGGACACGCGCTTCGTCGACGCCCTGCCCACCGCGATGGTCAAGCCGTTCTCCGGCAGTGCGGCGCGGGCCATGCTGATCGAGACCATGCAGACCCACGGCGTGGACAGCTTCCCGGCGCTGGTGGCGGCGACCATTCAGGGCAGCACCGAGACCACCTTCTACGTGCTGGCGGTGTATTTCGGCGCGGTCGGCATCCAGCGTGCCCGCCACGCCGTGGGCTGCGCGCTGCTGGCGGAGCTGGCCGGCGTGGTGGCGGCCATCGCGGTGTGCTACTGGTTCTTTGCCTGAGCCACGGTCCAGTCCACCAACTGCGCCATCAGCCGGTCACTGGCCTGGCCAAAACCGCTGACCACCGCCGGTACCTGCGTCTGCGCCACCGGCTGGCGTACCTCGAAGCTGCGGCTGGCCAGTACGCGCTGGGTGCGCCCCTGCACCAGCCGTGCATCCAGGCGCACCACCACGGCAAGCCCCGCCGCGCTGTATTCGCTCTGGAACGCCTGCAGTTCGCCGACGACCTCGTAGTCGGCCTGCAGGTTGGCGTCGTCGGCACTGACCCGTTGCACGCGGCCGTCGCGCTGGAACGCATCGAGCATGCGGTTGCGCAACAGCGCCGGCGCCGGGTCGGCCCAGCGCGCACCCTTGTAGCTGCTGATCAGGTCGCCGGCCGGCACCACGGCGATGCGCGGTGAGTTGAGCACTTCGCTGGCCAGCGGCTTGTTGATGCGCAGCGTCCAGCCCTCGCCGGCTGCGCTGCTGCGCACGGCCTGCGCGGCCGGCAGGCGGTAGACGTCGGCAGGCTCGGCCTGGGGCAGGATCGAGCAGGCGCTGCTCAGGCTCAGCAGCATGGCCAGGGCAACGGCGCGGCGGGTGCGGCTCATGGGGTGAACTCCTTGTTTTTGTCACGGCCCAGCAGGTAGCCGCTGGGGTTGGCTTCCAGGCGCTGGGAGATGCCCTTCAACGATGTCAGGGTATCGCGCAGCTCACGGATCGCCGGCGCCAGTTCGTTGAAGCCCTGGGCACCACCGTTGATGGCCTCGCGGTTGTCGTCGAGCAGGGCGTTGATGGTGGCGGTACTGCGCGCCAGCGACTGCATGGCCTGCTCGGCACTGCCGACGATCTGCCTGCCTTCGCTGCCCAGCAGGCTGTTGGCGCTGCGCATCAGTTTGCTGGTCTGCTCCAGCGCGTCGCCGGCCTGCTTGCCGACCTGGGCCATCTGCTGGATCGCCACGCGGATATCGTCGCGCTGGCCGGCAATCGCGCCGGTGGTCTGTTCGAGGTTGGCCAGAGTCGCCCCCAGGCGCGTGGCGTTCTCTTCGGAGAACAGCCGGTTGGCGTTGTGCAGCAGCAGGTTGATGTTGGTCACCAGGTCGCTGCTGTCGTTGAGCAGACGCGCAATCGGCGAAGGCGAGGCGATGATGACCGGCAGCTTGCCGCCCTTGCCTTGCAGTGGTGGGCTCTGCGGGGTGCCACCACTGAGCTGGATCAGCGAGGTGCCGGTGACACCGGTGAGCGTCAGCTTGGCCTGGGTGTCCTGCTTGACCGGGGTTTCGGCACTCAGGCGGATGTGCGCCAGTACCCGGCGCGGGTCGTTGGGGTCCAGGCGCAGGTTGATCACGTCGCCCACCTTGATCCCGCTGTACTGCACGGCGCTGCCCTTGGACAGGCCGCTGACGGCCTCGTTGAACACCACCTCGTAGTCCTTGAAGGTGCTGTCGACGCTCGACTTGGCCAGCCACAGGCCGAACAGCATGGCGCCGGCCACCACCAGCACGGTGATCAGGCCGATCAGGACATGGTGTGCGCGGGTTTCCATCTCAATGCTCCTTGAGCGCTGTGGCGGCCTGGTAGGCCGCCCGGCCGCGCGGGCCATGAAAGTAGTCGTGGATCCACGGGTCGTCGGTTTCCGAGACCTGGCCGATGGGCCCGGCCACCAGCACCTTCTTCTGCGCCAGCACGGCGACGCGGTCGGTGATGGTGTAGAGCGTGTCCAGGTCATGGGTGATCAGCAACACGCTCAGGCCCAGCGCGTCGCGCAGGGTCAGGATCAACTGGTCGAAGGCCGCCGCGCCGATCGGGTCGAGGCCGGCGGTGGGTTCGTCGAGAAACAGGATGTCCGGGTCCAGCGCCAGGGCACGCGCCAGTGCGGCGCGCTTGATCATGCCGCCGGACAGCGAGGCCGGGTACTTGTCGGCCGCCGACAGCGGCAGCCCGGCCAGGGCCAGCTTGACCCCGGCCAGGTGCTCGGCATCGTCGCGGCTCAGGCCCGCGTGCTCGATCAGCGCCAGCGCGACGTTTTCGGTGACGGTCAGCGAGGAGAACAGTGCGCCCTTCTGGAACAGCACGCCGAAGCGGCGCTCGACCTGTGAACGCTGCTCGTCGCTGGCCTGGCTCAGGTCCTGGCCGAACACCTTGACCTGGCCCTCGTTGGGCCGGCGCAGGCCGACGATGCTGCGCAGCAGCACCGACTTGCCGCTGCCCGAGCCGCCGACCACGGCCAGGATCTCGCCGCGGTACAGGTCCAGGTCGAGCTGCTCGTGCACGCTCTGGGTGCCGAAGCGGTTGCACAGCCCGCGCGCCTGGATGACCGTGTCACGCTCGTTGGGGGCACTCACCAGCTCATCTCCATGAAAAACAGCGCGAACACCGCGTCCAGCACGATCACCACGAAGATCGACTGCACCACCGCCGAGGTGGTGTGGGCGCCGACCGATTCGGCGCTGCCGCTGACCTTGAAGCCCTCCAGGCAGCCGATGGCGGCGATCAGGAAGGCAAAGAACGGTGCCTTGGCCAGGCCTACCAGGAAATGCTGTACGCCGATGTCGCTCTCCAGCAGCGAGAGGAACATCGCCGGCGAGATGTCCAGCGACACGGCGCACACCACGGCACCACCGAGGATGCCGCAGAGCATCGCCAGGAAGGTCAGCAGCGGTAGCGCGATCAGCAGCGCCAGTACCCGCGGGATCACCAGCAGCTCGACCGGGTCCAGGCCGAGGGTGCGGATCGCGTCGATCTCTTCGTTGGCCTTCATCGAGCCGATTTGCGCGGTGAAGGCACTGGCGGTGCGCCCGGCCATCAGGATCGCGGTCAGCAGCACGCCGAACTCACGCAGGAACGAGAAGGCCACCAGGTCGACGGTGAAGATGCTCGCACCGAAGCTGGCCAGTACCGTGGCCCCGAGGAACGCCACCACGGCCCCCACCAGAAAGGTCAGCAAGGCGACGATGGGCGCGGCATCCAGCCCGGTCTGCTCGATGTGCGCCACCACCGCGGTCATGCGCCAGCGCCGCGGCTGCAGCAGGCGCCTGGCCAGGGTGGCGATGATCAGGCCGATGAAGCCGAGCAGTTGGCGGGTGTCCTGCCACAGCACATCGACCGCGCGGCCGATGCGGCTGAGCAACTGGGTGAGCACCGGCACTTCGGGCTGACGCACCGGGATGCAGTAGTCCTGCAGCGAGCAGTACACCGTGTGCAGCAGCGCGCGGTCGGCGGCGGACAAGGGGCTGGCGTGGTCGTCGGCCAGTCGCGCCAGGCGTTCGGCCCCGAGCAGCTCGACCAGCAGCGAGGCGCCGGCGGTGTCGAGCTTGCCCAGGGGCGCGAGGTCGACCTCGGCGCTGGCGTCGTACTGCCCGGCGAGGGCCTCGGTGCTGTGCTTGAGGCGAGTGTAGTTGGCCAGGGTCCAGTCGCCGGTGATGCGCAGGCAGGCCGGGCTGCGCGTGGTATCGAGGGTGGCGCTGGCGGGGGTGACGGTGGTGGTCATAAGCTCCTGGCGGGCCGGCCGGCGCTCCAGTGCGCCGCCTCAGAGCATAGCGTCACTTGCGGGCCGATGCTTGACCGTCATCAACCACTTCGAAGCGCAGCACGCCGATCACCTGGCCGTCCTCGGTCAGCACGCGCACCTGCCAGTTGCCGACCGGGTTGGGCGGGAACACCTGTTTATGGGTCCAGGCGCGGTAGCCTTCCTTGCGCCCGCCGTTGATGTTCAGGGCGATGCGATCGACCTCTTTGCCGTCCTGTTTCCACACGTGGTAGATACGCTCGTTGAGCCCGCGCGGGGCCTTGATGGCGGTGTAGGCGTACAGCCCGGCGCTGCGGATCTGGCTGGCGCCGACCTGCTTGAGGCTCTCGCCGGGGGTGCGGTTCTGCAGCTCGCTGCTGATCGCCACCTCGGTCATCCACAAGGTGGCGGGCGGCACCCAGAAGCGCAGCAGCCAGCCGCCGGCGCCGACCGCCAGGGTCATCACCACCAGCATCAGGCCGCGCCGCCAGTGGCTGATCGGGAAGCTGCTGGCAAGGCTGGGGAACGACAGCAGCATGGCAATGCCCAGGGCCAGCTTGAAGCTCTGCGAGGTGGTCAGGTGCAGGATGATCGGCAGTGCGGTGAGCAGCGCGGCGAACAGCGTCAGGGTGTGCAGGGCGAGGAACAGCCAGCGCCGCGGGGCCAGCCACCTGTAGTACAGCGGGTCGACGATCGAGACCAGCCCGGCGCCGGCCAGCAGCCCGGTGAACACCAGTTGGCCGCTGTTCCAGGTGGTGGTGACGAAAAAGAACGGCAGCACGAAGAACAGGCTTTCCTGGTGGATCATCTGCGTGGCGTAGCGCAGCAGCGGCTGTGGGATCTCGCGCTTGAACACACGGGTGAACAGCTGGGTGAAGGTGTTCTCGAACATCAGCCACAACCAGCTCACCAGCATCAGGATCGCGACCCAGCTGGCCAGGCTTTCCTGACGGTCGACCAGCATGAAGCTGCCGATACCGGAGATGAAACCGCCGAGGGCGATAACCCCGGGATAGCGCTTTATCAGGTTGATCAGGCGCTGGAGAAGTGGAGGCATGATGGGGTGTTCGCAGGGTGAGGTAAAAATCTGTTACAGGATACGCTGCTTTGGGGTGTCAGTAATGGCCCCTTCGCTGGCAAGCCAGCTCCCACAGGGTCATGCGGTGTACACATGACCCTGTGGGAGCTGGCTTGCCAGCGAAAGCGTCAGCGGCGTCGCCGCCATAGCAGCAAGGCCGCCAACACCAGCGCTACCCCCAGCGCCCCCAGCCCGTACAGCTGGTCATACCCCAGCAACGGTTTCTCCACCCGCACATACCCCGGCGCGGCGAACAGCCCCTTGAGCGCCGCGTCTGCATCCGCCAGGCTGACGTCGCGCAGCCGTTGCCTGGGCTCGCCTACCCGGCCCTCGGCATAGTCGTTCAGCGCGCCCCAGTAGTAATCGGCCAGCGCACTGTTGCCCTGGCTGGTCCACGATTCACGTGCGATTGCCGCGCCCTTGATGCGTTCGAATGTTGCCGGGTCCAGCCCGTCCTTGCGCAGGCGCTCGATCATCTGCCCCAGCAGACGCTCGGCCTGCTCCACCTGGTCGCGGTCCACGTCGGCATTCAGGCTCAGCAGGCCGGTGTCGCCAAAGCTTTCGCGCTGTACCGAGGGCCCGTACGACAACCCATGCTGCAGGCGCAGCTCGTGGTACAGCGCCCAGTCCAGGTAGCGCTGCAGCAGGTCGTAGGTCTGGTCATGCCCCTCGTCCAATACCGGCTCGAGGAACAGCCAGTGCAGCCGCGCACTCTCGCCCAGCCCGCCGCGGGTCAGCTCGCGGCGCGGCTCTGCCGCATGCGTGACACCCTCAAGCACGCGGCGCTCACCGGGCTCCACCGGTTCCAGCTGGCCGTAGGTGCGCTCCAGGTAGGCCGGCAACAGCCGGTCCAGGCCGCCGACCACGATCAGGCTCATGTTGTTGGGCGCGTACCAGTGCTGGCGCAGGTCCTGCACTTGCGCCAGGGTCATGTCCTGCACGGAGGAGCGCTCGGCGCATTTGAGCCCCAGCTCCACGGCCAGCTGATCGCTGGCGCGGTGCCCCACGTCCTGGCGATCCAGCCAGCGCTGCAGGTGGGTGTAGTGCCCGCCATCCTCACGTTCGACGATTTTCTTCGATACCTGCAGGGCCTTTTCGTCTATTTGCGTGTCGTGAAGCGCCGCCAGCAGCAGGTCGAGCACCTTGCGCTGGTTGCGCGCCGGGGCTTCGATGACAAAGGTCGTATCGGCGCTGCTGGTGTAGGCGTTCCATTCCCCGCCCAGTGCCTGCATGCGTGTTTCCAGGCCGCCTTCACCGCTGTCGTCGATGCCGCTGAACAGCAGGTGCTCGAGCAGGTGCGGGAGCTCCTGACGCTCGCACGGGAAGTCGTCGAAGCCGATCCCCACCACCAGTCGAATCGACACGTGGTCGCGCTCGTAGCCGCTCTTGAGCAGCACCTGCAGGCCATTTTCCAGCAGGTAGCCTTCGACCTGGCTACGGTCCAGGGCAAACCCCGGCGTGGCGCCGAGCAACAGGCACATCAATATCAGGCAACGCATCGCAAGCTTCCTTGCACAGGTTCGTGGCGGCATTGGGTCACGGCGAATGGGCATCGTCCGGCACGCTGTCGATCAGCAAGGCACCCGTGTCGCCACCCCCCAGTACGGTATAGGCACTGCTGCAGAACAGTGAGTTCAGACGTTTCATGTCCGCGATCAGTTCCAGGTGCAGGGAACTGGTCTCGATACTTTGCACCACCTTGCGTTGCAGGCGGCTGACATGGGCGTGGGCCAGGCGCCGCTCCTGAGCGCGAAAACGGCGTTTCTCGCGCAGCAACTGGCGCGCACTCTCCGGGTCGCCACTGAGAAACACCGACAGGCCCAGACGCAGGTTGGACAGCAACTGGGTCTGCAGCACGGTCAGCTCTTCCAGCCCGACCTGCGAGAACTCCCGGCGTTGCGCGGTCTTCTGCTGCTGGACCTTGCGCAGCATGCGTTCGATGAGGTCGCTGGCCAGCTTGAGGTTGATCGCCAGCTCGATGATTTCCGCCCAACGCCGGCTGTCGTGATCGCTGAGGTCTTCGCGGGGCATCTGTGCAAGGTACAGCTTGATGGCGTTGTACAGGCTTTCGACGTCATCACTGAGGGTACGAATCTGTTGGGTCAGGGCGGTCTGGGTGCCGCGCAGCACGTTGAGCATGGCATCGAGCATGCTGTCGACCAGATCGCCCAGGCGCAGTGTCTCGCGTACCGCATTGGCCAGGGCCAGGCTGGGTGTGACCAGCGCAGTGGGGTCGAGGTGGCGTGGCTTGGCATGCCCGTTGGTTTCCTCGCGCTCCGGCAGCAGCCAGCGGCACAGTCGCGCCATGGGTGTGGCGGTGGGCAGCAGCGCCACGCAGCGCAAGGTGTTGTAGAGCAGGTGGAAGCCGATCACCAGCTCCTGGGGGCTGAACGGCAGGCTGTCCATCCAGTGCACCAGTGGGTCGAGCACCGGGATGATCAGCAGCAGGCCGATCAGCTTGTACAGCAGGCTCCCCAGCGCCACCTGGCGACCGGCGGCGTTCTGCATGCTGGTGCTCAGAAACGCCAGCAGGCCGCTGCCGATGTTGGCGCCGATGACCAGGCCGATCGCCACCGGCAGGCTGATGACCTCGGCCCCGGCCAGGGTGGCGGTAAGCAGCACCGCGGCCAGGCTTGAATAGGACACCAGCGCGAACAGTGCACCGACCAGCGCATCGAGCAGGATGTCGCCGGTGAGCGAGGCGAACAGCACCTTCACGCCCTGGGCCTGGGTGATCGGCGCGGCGGCCTCGACGATCAGTTGCAGGGCCAGGATGATCAGGCCCAGGCCAATGCCCACGCGGCCCAGCTGGCCGGCGCGGGTCTGCTTGCGCGAGAGAAAGAAGATCACCCCGAGGAAGATCAGCAGCGGCGACAGCCACGACAGGTCGAAGGTCAGCACCCGCGCCATCAGCGCAGTACCGACGTCGGCGCCGAGCATGATCGCCAGGGCCGGGGTCAGGGTCATCAGGCCCTGACCGACGAACGAGGTCACCAGCATCGCCGTGGCGTTGCTGCTTTGCACCATGGCCGTGACCAGGATGCCGGCGATGAACGCCAGCGGCCGCTTGGCCATGTTCTGGCTCAGTACCCGGCGCAGGTTGGACCCGTACACCCGCAGGATGCCGGTACGCACGATATGCGTGCCCCAGATCAGCAGGGCCACGGCCGAGAGCAGGTTGAGCAGGGTCAGCATACGAAAAGCCCCCTGTTTGAGGTGCCCCAGCGGGGCAATGGATGATGCCGTGAGCCTGGCCTGGTGGCAGGCGGTTTTTCCCAGTGCTCACTTAAGCTGTAGTCGGCCAGCAACCTTGGCGCCAGCATGGCATGCATGTTCAGGCTTTGAAACCTTGGTTGGCTGCTCGGGCGTCTTCGCTGGCAAGCCAGCGCCCACAGGATCGGCGCTGTCCGAAAAAACAAAAGGCCCCAAATGGGGCCTTCGTTCAACGCAGCCAGTGTTACTGACCCGGAATGTCCTTGCGAAGTTTCACCGGATCGCTCTGCTGTTTCTTTTTCGCAGCCGCAGTGCGCATCTTGATGTTGATCGCTTCCACCGCCAGCGAGAACGCCATGGCGAAGTAGACATAGCCTTTTGGCACATGCACTTCGAAGGCCTCGGCGATCAGCACGGTACCCACCACGATCAGGAACGACAGGGCGAGCATCTTCAGCGACGGGTGCTTGTCGATGAAATCGCTGATGGTCTTGGCGCACAGCATCATCACCAGTACCGCGACGATGATCGCCGCCACCATCACCGGCACGTGGGAAACCATGCCCACCGCAGTGATCACCGAATCCAGCGAGAACACGATGTCGATGATCGCGATCTGGAGGATGGTGTAGAGGAACTTGCCGCCGGCCTTGCCCGCTTCTGGCTCGTCGTGGGTCTCGTCCTCGCCTTCCAGGCCGTGGTAGATCTCCTGCGAGCTCTTCCACAACAGGAACAGGCCACCGAAGAACAGGATCAGGTCGCGCCCGGAAATGCCCTGGCCGAACACATGGAACAGGTCGGCGGTCAGGCGCATGACCCAGGCGATCGACAGCAGCAACAGGATGCGCGTGATCATGGCCAGGGCCAGGCCGAAGATCCGGGTGCGCTGCTGCATGTGCTTGGGCATGCGGCTGACCAGGATCGAGATCATGATGATGTTGTCGATACCGAGAACGATCTCAAGGGCCGTAAGCGTTAAAAAGGCAACCCAGATCTCTGGGCTGGTCAGCCATTCCATGTTTGTTCCTTCGAGCGTGAGGCGTTGCGCGCCAGGCAGGCCGGCGCGCAATCGATTGGATGAAACCGTTGAATTACAGGCTGCTGAACAGCGGGAAAATACCCATCAGCAGCGCGGCGAGCATTATGCACAGGCAGACCAGCACTGCCCACTTCAAGGTGAAGCGCTGATGGTCACCGAACTCGATACCGGCCAGCGCCACCAGCAGGTAGGTCGAGGGTACCAGCGGGCTGAGCAGGTGTACCGGTTGCCCGACGATCGACGCGCGGGCCATCTCGACGGGCGAGATGCCATAGTGGCTGGCCGCTTCGGCCAGTACCGGCAATACGCCGTAGTAGAACGCGTCGTTGGACATGAAGAAGGTGAACGGCATGCTCACGATCGCGGTGATCACCGCCAGGTACGGGCCCATTGCATCGGGGATCACGGCCAGCAGGCTCTTGGACATCGCCTCGACCATGCCGGTGCCCGACAGGATGCCGGTGAAGATACCCGCCGCGAAAATCAGCCCCACCACCGCCAGTACGCTGCCAGCATGGGCCGCGACGCGGTCTTTCTGCTGTTGCAGGCACGGGTAGTTGACCACCATGGCGATACTGAAGGCGATCATGAACAGCACCGGCAGCGGCAGCAGGCCGGCGATCAGCGCGACCATCAGGGCAAAGGTCAGGGCGCCGTTGAACCACAGCAGTTTCGGGCGTCGGGCGTCGGGGTATTGCGATACGCTGATTTCGCTGTGGTCGATTTCATCACCCGGCAGGTGCAGCTCGCCCAGGCGGGCACGTTCGCGCTTGCCGTACATGTAGGCGATGGCGAGGATGGCGATGACGCCGAAGGCCATGGCCGGGATCATCGGCACGAAGATGTCCGAGGGGTCGACGTGCAGCGCGCTGGCGGCACGGGCGGTGGGCCCGCCCCAGGGGGTCATGTTCATCACCCCGCCGGCCAGGATGATCAGGCCGGCCATGATCCGCGGGCTCATGCCCAGGCGGCTGTACAGCGGCAGCATGGCGGCCACGCAGATCATGTAGGTGGTGGCGCCGTCGCCGTCGAGCGAGACCACCAGGGCCAGCACGGCGGTACCCACGGAGACTTTCAGCGGGTCGCCCTTGACCAGCTTGAGGATCTTGCGCACGGCCGGGTCGAACAGGCCGGAGTCGATCATCAGGGCAAAGTAGAGGATGGCGAACATCAGCATCACGCCGGTGGGGGCAAGCTTGCTGATGCCTTGCAGCATCATCGGGCCGATTTCACCCGAGAAGCCGCCGAACAGGGCAAAAATGATCGGTACCAGGATCAGTGCGATCAAGGCCGACAGGCGCTTGGTCATGATCAGGTACATGAAGGTGATGACCATGGCAAAGCCGAGGAAGGTCAGCATGGGGCAATACTCCAGGCGTGGCGCGTCGAAAAAAGGACGAACGGAATCAGCGCGCGAGGCGCGGTGCGTGGAGTAATGACGGGGGTATGGCGCGAAGGCGGGCGTGGAAGGACATCAGTATCACCATTGTTGTTGTTAATTGGGCCGGGCGCTGCAGTAAAGTCAGTGGCCCTGGCGACCGGTCTTATGCCGGTGGTGAGGCGATGCTAAGGGCACAAGCTTTCAGCCAGCTTTCGACGGCACAAAGGCGACAGAAGGTTTCATCAACCGATGCGGGTCTGCGGGAGCGATCAGGATGAGTGAAGTGCATGAAGGCGGCTGCCATTGCGGCGCCGTGCGGTATTCGGTGGGCGGGGCGCTGGAGGATGTCGCGCACTGCCACTGTTCGGTCTGCCGTGGCGTGACCGGCGGCTTGCTGGTGACCTGGGCAACGGTGCGTTGCGAGGATTTCCAGTGGTTGCAGGGCACGCCGCAGCGCTACGACTCGTCGGCCAGTTGCGTGCGCTACTTCTGCAGTCGCTGCGGCGCGCACCTGGCGCTGACCACCGACCTGAGCCCGCAAAGCATCGATATCACCCTGACCACCCTGGATGCGCCCGAACAGGTGCGGCCGAACCGGCATATCTGGACTGACAGCCGGTTGCCCTGGCTGCACCTGGACGAGCAGCTCCCGGGCGAGCCCGGTGAAACGCTGTAGGGCGCCTGCCCAGGCCCTTGGACCGACTCACGGCAATTGCAGCCCGCCAGCGGCTTTGTGCAGGGCCCGCAGGTGCTCGCCGAGCTGTTTGAGGTTGGCTTCGACCGCGGCGATTTCGGCCGCACGGGCGGGGCCGAGCAAGGCGCGTACTTGCGTGTCCAGGTCACCGGTCAGGCGCTGCAACTGCTGCTGGCGCGCGCTGCTGGCCTGCTCAAGTTGCTCGCGCTCGCTGGCCTGCGGCAGGCCATACCCCGTGTTGCCGAGCAATTCTGCCGGTTTGCTGAGAAAACCACTGTTGGCGAGGATCTGCTGCAAGGTGCTGTCGGCCTTGGCCACGCTGCTGTCGTTGAGCGCGCGCCCGCTGAGGTAGCGTTGCTTGACCTCGTCCTGGGCCAGCAGCAGTTGGCGGCGCAGGCCGGCCTGCTCCAGCAGCAGCAACGCGGCACTGGTGCGCAGGTCGGCTTTGGCAAACCATGGCTGGCGCTGCGCAGGCGTTTGTTCGAGCCAGGCTTCGACGCTGTCCTGGGGCACCGGCAGGTGCTGCTTGAGCACCAGGAACATGGCCTGGTAGCGGTCGCGGTAGGAGTCGAAGCGGTAGCCCAGGCGCAAGGCCTCACGCGGGTCGTCGAGTACGCTCATGTCGGCCAGGCCGCGCCCCTGCAGCACTTCGAGCAGGCCGTTGGGCATGATGCTGTCCAGGCCGTTGAGGCGCGTGTTGCCCGTGCCGCTACGCAGCAGCTTGAGGGTTTCGACCGCGCAGTTGTTGGACAGGAAGTAGTAGTTGCCGTCGTAGTTCCAGTGCATCTCGGCGGCCTGGCGCACCAGGCTTTCGAGTTCGTCGCGGTTCAGTTTGAGCGGGATCGAGGCCAGGCTGCGCAGTTCGGTCTTGGTGTATTCGTCGATGACCTGGGCCAGCGGCAGCACGAACAGGCGCGAGGGGTAGGCGCCGGTGAGGCCGTCCCAGCTCGACAGCTGCAGGTCGTTGACGAAGGCGCGGTACGACAGCACCAGGTGCTGGTCCAGATCGAGCCGGCAGTCGGGCCCGCGCGGGCGGCCGGGGGCGCAGATGACCAGGCGCAGCATGCTGTGGCCCCAGCGGCTGACCCAGTTCTGGTTGGCTTCGGCCAGCAGGTAGTCGACCGCGTAGACCCGCTCGGGGTCGATCTGGCCCAGCGGCTGCTTGGCGAAGTCGTTGCCCGCATTGAGGAACGGCAGGCCTTGGGCGCAGGCCGCCTGTGGCGGTGCCCAGCCGAAGTGCTCGCGCAGGTATTTATGCAGTGCCGGGCGGCGGCAGGCGTAGCTCGGGTCGAGGAGGAAGTACTCCATGTTGACCGCGATGAATTCCTTGGGGCTGCTCAGCTCGTAGCTGTCGGGGCTGCGGGCGATCTGCCGGTTGTGCTGTTCGCGTTCGCCACGGCGCCCGACATATTGTGGCCAGCCGGCCAGGTCGAGCAGGCGTGGGTCGTCGCTGAGGGTGAAGCGGCGTTCGGTCTGGCCGCGGCACTGGTCGGTCAGCCCCACCCTGCCCTGGCTGGCGTTGTGGCGCGTGCACTGGGTGATCAGGCGGCGCTCGGCCGCCGGCCAGAGACGGGCGCGGTCATACAGGTGGGTGAGCTCGTGCAGCACCGTGGCCAGCAGTTCCTGACGGACGGTGCCGTGCGGGCGGCCGGTCTGCGTGGTAGCGGCGCTGCCGTCGACCAGCGCGGGCAGCAGGTTGCGGTTGAGTTCCAGGGTGGATACCAGCGACGCCTGGCCGTAGGCGTCTGTGGGCATGCGCGTGTTCCATGAAACATCCACGCGCCGGTCCAGCGCGGCCTTGAAGCGCGGCGGCAGGGCCTGCAGCGCTTCGTCCAGCAGTGCCTGGCTGGCGCGCTGCTGTTGCGGGTCGAGGCCGTCTGCCTGCAGGTGCAGTTGCAGGTCGGCCAACGCAGGGGTGCCCAGCAGCGTCAGTGCGCTACCCAGCAGCCAGGCACGCAGGGGCTTCACAGGGCCAGGATTGCTTCGGCCAGCACCTGGTCGCTGGCGTCACGGGCTTGGGGTACGCGCTGGCGCAGGGTATCGAAGGCTGCTTGCAGTTGTGCACCGCGGATGTCGCCGCGGCTGGCGACGAAGCTGGCGGCGTCGTCACGGGCTTCGCGCACGACCTTGGCGTCGCGAATCGAGGTGGTAGTGTCGGAGGTGAAGTCGATCGAACGGCCAAAGGCACGCACGATGATGTTGCTGGTGGCCACCAGGGTCTGTGCCTGGGCCACGTCGGCGAGCATGAGCAGGCCAAGGGCGGCGGCAATCAGCGGTTTACGCATGGAGCATCTCCGGAAACGGTTGTAGTCATTGGACGAGAATGGCCTGCGCCAGTTCAAGGTCGCTGGCATGAAGTTGAGGTACCGTCTGACGCAGCCGTACAAGGGCCGTCTCCAGTTGCGCGCCGCGCAGCGCACCGTCACTGGCGACAAAGGCTGCGGCGTCATCCCGGGCCGCCCGTATCAGCTTGCGATCGAAGGGGGCCGAGGTCACCTTGCTGGTGGCGTAGCCATTGATCACGAGGGCCTGGGTGGTTGTATCGAAGGCCTGGGCGGCCGTCGACGCGCAGAGCGCGAGCAGTAGCGGTGGCAAATAACGCATGAGGTCTTGTGGGCTGTGAAATCAGGCGGCAAAGGCTATCCCAATGCGCCGGTGGGGACCAGCGCAGGGTGCCCGGCTTTTACACGATGTTACGTGTGCCGGGCCTGCGCAGGGTTCAGAGGGCCAGGATCGCCTGAGCCAGCTGGGCGTCGGTGGCCTGCAGGGTCGGGGTCTGCTGGCGGATGTGGGCGAAGGCGCTTTCCAGTTTCACGCCGCGGATATCGCCTTGGCTGGCCACGAAGCTGGCCGCCTCGTCACGGGCGGCACGCACGATCTTGTCATCACGCAATGAGGAGGACACATCGGAGGTGGCATCGGTGGAAGCGGCGACACCGCGTACGACGGTATCGGTGGTAACCACGAAGCTGGTGGCGTGGGCAGTCGAGGCCAGAGCCAATAGCAGCGCGGCGCCAAGCAAGCGAGTAGTGGACATGGTCGATCTCCTGGGTTGGGCTTGGGTGGTTCTAGTGTCAGGTGCCATAAGGTTATCACGCAGACGTGGGGTCGGCGCTGCGGCCTTGCCGGCGAAGAGGCTGCCGAAAACAGTATCGACTTAAATTGTACTGCACGTTTTTTTAGATTCTTAAACTGTACCGCTAATCGACAAAACCGCTCTAGGCCGCACCTTTCAGGCGAAAAAAAACCCGTCAGCAGTTTCCTGCGACGGGTTTTTGAATTCGGGGTGCCGGCGTTGGCCGGCGGGCCCTGCATCAGCGCCAGAAAGGCTTGCTCAGCTCTTCGTAACGTTGTGCTTCGCTGATACCGGCGTCAGCCAGCAGGCGCGCATCCAGGCGAGCCAGTTGGTGGCGGCTGGCAATGCGGCGTTGCCACAGCATCAGGTTGGCCAGCAGGCGCAGTGGCAGCGAGGCTTGGGATTGTTGGGCGTTGCTTTCGAAAACCAGATCGGAACTGAGTGTACGTTCCATGATGTCGTCCTTCCGCTTGTGGCGGCATTAGGTAGTGATTTAACTGATGCCAATGATCCTCTTCTGTCGTGCGTAACAGTAGATACAGTTCACCTGCATTGTAGTGGGCCAGTTAACTGTTTAAAGCGACTGTTGCACCCGAAATGAACGCAACTGTACCGGTCCGCACTTAATTGGTGCATTTCTATGCTGGAGAGAGGGGGCAGGGTGGGAAATTGCCGGTATTTTACCAGTACAGTAGAACAGTTTGTTTAAGTTCAGCGGTTTCAACTGTACAGCCGGTGCGCATTGCGCGTCACCGGCTGTGCCTCACTCGTCTCAGCTGGCCAGCATGCGCCCGGTTTCTTCCAGGTTTTCATGCCACTGCAGTGCTTCGCGCAGGATGTGCGGAGTGTGCCCGCCGCGTTCGCAGGCACGGTTGAAGTAGTCGTTCAGGGCCTCGCGGTAGTCCGGGTGCACACAGTTGTCGATGATCACCCGTGCCCGCTCGCGCGGGGCCAGGCCGCGCAGGTCGGCCAGGCCCTGTTCGGTCACAAGGATGTCGACATCATGCTCGGTATGGTCGACGTGGCTGACCATCGGCACCACGCTGGAGATGGCGCCGCCCTTGGCGATCGACTTGGTGACGAAGATTGCCAGGTGCGCATTGCGGGCGAAGTCGCCCGAGCCGCCGATGCCGTTCATCATCCGCGTGCCGCATACGTGGGTGGAGTTGACGTTGCCGTACAGGTCGAACTCCAGTGCGGTGTTGATGCCGATGATGCCCAGCCGGCGCACCACCTCCGGGTGGTTGGAGATTTCCTGCGGGCGCAGTACCAGCTTGTCCTTGTAGCGCTCCAGGTTGCCGAACACGTCGGCGTTGCGCCGGGTCGACAGGGTGATCGAACTGCCCGAGGCAAAACTCAGCTTGCCGGCGTCGATCAGGTCGAAGGTCGAGTCCTGCAGCACTTCGGAGTACATGGTCAGGTCTTGGAACGGCGAGTCGATCAGGCCGCACATCACCGCGTTGGCAATGTTGCCGATGCCTGCCTGCAGCGGGCCGAGCGTGTTGGTCATGCGCCCGGCGTCGACTTCCTGCTTGAGGAAGTTGATCAGGTGATTGGCGATGCCCCGGGTTTCTTCGTCGGGCGCCAGCACGGTGGACGGCGAGTCCGGCTGGTCGGTGATGACGATGCCGACGATCTTGGCCGGGTCGATCGGGATGGCGGTGCTACCGATACGGTCGTCCACCTTTACCAACGGGATCGGCGTGCGGGTCGGGCGGTAGGTCGGGATATAGATGTCGTGCAGACCTTCGAGGTTGGCATTGTGCGCCAGGTTGATCTCGACGATGACCTGCTTGGCGAAGATCGCGAAGCTGGCCGAGTTGCCCACCGAGGTGGTCGGCACGATGTGGCCTTGTTCGGTGATCGCAACCGCTTCGATGACAGCGATGTCCGGCAGCTTCAGTTGCTGGTTGCGCAACTGTTCGACGGTTTCCGACAGGTGCTGGTCGATGAACATCACCTTGCCTTCGTTGATGGCCTTGCGCAGCGTGCTGTCGACCTGGAACGGCATGCGGCGGGCCAGTACACCGGCCTCGGTCAGTTGCTTGTCGAGGTCGTTGCCCAGGCTGGCGCCGGTCATCAGGCTGATTTTCAGCGGCGACTGCTTGGCCCGTTCGGCCAATGCGTGCGGCACGGCCTTGGCTTCACCGGCACGGGTGAAACCACTCATGCCGACGGTCATGCCGTCCTCGATCAAGCCGGCGGCGTCGGCCGCACTCATTACCTTGCTGTGCAAAGAGGACAAGCGAATACGATCACGGTACATGGATTATTATCTCGGGCTGCTAAAGCTAGATGCGCAGTCTAGTGATTTCACGCCCGGCCGTCCCACGACCAAGGTCGAATGCGAAGCCCTGAAATAGAGCCTTCTGTCGGCTGGGCGGGCACGAAAAAGCCCCAGCCGGCACCGCGCTGGGGCTTTTTGTCACAGCCTTTTAAAGGGCTTATTCCACAGCTTTGACCATGTCTTCGATGACTTTCTTGGCGTCGCCGAACACCATCATGGTCTTGTCCAGGTAGAACAGTTCGTTGTCCAGGCCGGCATAGCCGCTGGCCATCGAGCGCTTGTTGACGATGATGGTCTTGGCCTTGAAGGCTTCGAGGATCGGCATGCCGGCAATCGGCGAGGTGGGATCGTTCTTGGCGGCCGGGTTGACCACGTCGTTGGCGCCCAGTACCAGCACCACGTCGGCCTGGCCGAACTCGGAGTTGATGTCGTCCATCTCGAACACCTGGTCGTACGGCACTTCGGCCTCGGCCAGCAACACGTTCATGTGCCCGGGCATGCGCCCCGCCACCGGGTGGATCGCGTACTTCACGGTCACGCCGTTGTGGGTCAGCTTCTCGGTCAGTTCCTTGAGCGCATGTTGCGCACGGGCCACCGCCAGGCCGTAGCCGGGCACGATGATCACGGTGTCGGCGTTGCTCAGCAGGAACGTGGCGTCGTCGGCCGAGCCGGACTTGACCGGGCGTGCTTCCTTGGCACCGGCCGGGCCGGCGGCTTCTGCCGCACCACCGAAGCCGCCGAGGATCACGTTGAAGAACGAGCGGTTCATTGCCTTGCACATGATGTACGACAGGATCGCACCGCTGGAGCCCACCAGGGAGCCGGCGATGATCAGCATCGAGTTGTTCAGCGAGAAGCCGATCCCTGCCGCTGCCCAGCCCGAATAGCTGTTGAGCATCGACACCACCACCGGCATGTCGGCGCCGCCGATCGGGATGATGATCAGCACGCCCAGCACGAACGCCAGGGCCAGCATCAAGGCAAAGGCGCCGAGGTTGCCGGTGAAGGTGAAGATCAGGCCCAGGCCCAGGGTGGCCAGGCCCAGCACGAGGTTGAGCTTGTGCTGGCCGCTGAACTGTACCGGTGCGCCCTGGAACAGGCGGAACTTGTACTTGCCCGAGAGCTTGCCGAAGGCGATGACCGAGCCGGAGAAGGTGATTGCACCGATGGCCGCGCCCAGGAACAGCTCCAGACGGTTGCCGGTGGGGATCGGGTCGCTGATGCTGGCCACGATGCCCAGCGATTGCGGCTCGACCACGGCCGCGATGGCGATGAACACCGCGGCCAGGCCGATCATGCTGTGCATGAAGGCGACCAGTTCGGGCATCTTGGTCATCTCGACGCGCTTGGCCATGATCGAGCCGGCGGTGCCGCCAACCAGCAGGCCGACGATCACATAGCCGATGCCGTCGGTGGCAAGCTCCGCGCCCAGCTTATAGATAAGGCCGATGGTGGTGACGACCGCCAGGGCCATGCCGAGCATGCCGAACAGGTTGCCGCGCCGCGAGGTGGTCGGGTGCGACAGGCCCTTGAGGGCCTGGATGAAGCACACCGAGGCGACAAGGTAGAGCAGTGTTACCAGGTTCATGCTCATGGTTACTTCTTCCCCTCAGCCTTGGCGGCCTTTTTCTTGAACATCTCCAGCATGCGCCGGGTGACGAGGAAACCGCCGAACACGTTGACCGCCGCCAGGGCCACCGCGAGGGTGCCCATGGTCTTGCCCAGCGGGGTCACGGTCAGCGCGGCGGCGAGCATGGCGCCGACGATGACAATGGCGGAGATGGCGTTGGTGACCGCCATCAGCGGGGTGTGCAGCGCCGGGGTCACGTTCCAGACCACGTGGTAGCCCACATAGATGGCCAGCACGAAGATGATCAGGTTGTAGACGCCGTGAGAGATCAGCATGTCTTCCATTGTCTGGCTCCTTATCCGTTCTTGCGCATGACCTGGCCGTCGCGGCACATCAGGCACGCGGCGACGATGTCGTCTTCGAGGTTGATCGTGAATGCGCCGTCCTTGTCGAACAGCAGCTTCATGAAGTCGAGCAGGTTGCGTGCATACAGCGCCGAGGCATCCGCGCCGACCTGGGCCGGCAGGTTGGTCGGGCCAACGATGGTCACGCCGTTCTCGATCACCACCTGGTCGGCCACGGTCAGCGGGCAGTTGCCGCCCTGAGCCGCCGCGAGGTCGATGACCACCGAGCCAGGCTTCATCTGCGCAACCGTTTCGGCGCTGAGCAGGGTCGGTGCCTTGCGCCCCGGGATCAGCGCGGTAGTGATCACGATGTCGGCCTGTTTCGCGCGCTCGTGCACCGCCTGGGCCTGGCGCTGCATCCAGCTGGCCGGCATCGGCCGCGCATAGCCGCCAACGCCTTCGGCGCACTCGCGTTCCTCGTCGGTCTCGTAGGGCACGTCGATGAACTTGGCACCCAGCGACTCGATCTGCTCCTTCACCGCAGGGCGTACGTCCGAGGCTTCGATCACCGCACCCAGGCGCTTGGCCGTGGCGATGGCCTGCAGGCCGGCCACGCCAGCCCCCAGGATCAGCACGCGGGCGGCCTTCACGGTACCGGCGGCGGTCATCAGCATGGGCATGAAGCGCGGGTAGTGATGAGCGGCCAGCAGCACGGCCTTGTAGCCGGCGATGTTGGCCTGGGACGACAGCACGTCGAGGCTCTGGGCCCGCGAAGTGCGTGGCGCCGCCTCGAGGGCGAAGGCGGTAATGCCGCTTTCGGCCATTTTGCCGATCACGTCGTTGTTGAACGGGTTGAGCATGCCTACCAGCACGCTGGCGCGCTTGATCTGGCCCAGTTCGCTGTCGTTGGGCGCCACAACCTTAAGAACAAGCTGTGCGCCGAACGCATCGGCAGCGCTGCCGATGGTCGCGCCTGCTGCTTCATAGGCACTGTCCGGCACGCTGGCATTGATGCCGGCCCCGCGCTGCACAGTGACCTGGTGACCCTGGCCAATCAGTTTCCTGATGGTTTCGGGGGTGGCAGCGACACGTGTCTCGCCCGTCTGCGTTTCGAGAGGAACACCAATGTGCACGTCAATTTCTCCTGCGTGATCTTTTGTTGGTAAACCAGCGCACTGCGGATGGTGCGTCTGGGGCGGCCGATCAGCACGATCCCGCCTGAATCCAGGCGGGGCGCGGCATTTTGCAGGCGATCCTGAATCGCTTCAACAGGTTATGGAGGGTGACGAAGATCAAACTACAAGTCACCCTGTGACCGAATGTCGCAATAACCAGGCTCAAGCCCGCGAACCGTGGGCTTCAGGGACATTAGGTAGAATTTGAAATTTTTTCAGACAAATTTCTCGAAAGCCCTCGATCGGGCCCGATTTATGCCGTGAAGCCCCCGTAAACAGCAGGGTTAAGGGGTGTTTTGAGGTGCGCCGGAACAGTCTGCTCATATGCGACATTTCCGTATATCTGTAGGGCTATTTATTTGCTGACTACGGGGTCAGCAAACCGCTTTCGTCCTTGTGTTGCGCGGTGTAGCGCTGAGCTTCGTCTACCAGCCAGTCGCGAAAGGCGCGCAATGAAGCCGATTCCACCTTGCGCTCGGGGATCATCAGGTAATACGCCTTGATGCTCGACAGCGCGTGAGGGTTGGCGATCACCAGCCTGCCCTCCCCCAGTTCGTGCTGGATCAGGAACGGCGGGATCAGCGCGACGCCCATTTCGTGCATGGCCGCCTGCGCCAACATCGAGAATAGCTCATAGCGCGGGCCGGTCATGTCGCGCGCCACGTTCATCTCCAGGCTGTTGAACCACTGGCGCCAGGCGTACGGTCGGGTGGTCTGCTGCAGCAGCGGCAACTGGGCGATGGCCTGTGCACTGAGGCTGGCCTGCCCTGCCAGCAGCGCAGGGCTGCACACCGGTACGGGGTTCTCGCCCATCAGGCGATGCGACTGGGTGCCCGACCAGTCCGCGTCGCCAAAGTAGATGGCGGCGTCGAACGGGGTGTCGGCGAACAGGAACGGACGTGTGCGGTTGGTGAGGTTGACCGTGACCTCGGGGTGCAGGCGCTGGAAGCCCTTCAGGCGCGGCAGCAGCCACTGGGTGCCGAATGTCGGTACCAGTGCCAGTTCGATCACGTTGGCGCCCTGCTGGCCCATCACCGACAAGGTGTCGCGCTCCACTGCATCGAGCTGGGTAGCGACGCGGCGGCTGTACGACAGCCCCGCCTCGGTCAGCTTCACCCCGCGCCGCGAGCGGCGAAACAGCTCGACATTGAGAAATGCCTCCAGAGCGCCTATCTGGCGACAGACGGCGCCCTGGGTCAGGGAAAGCTCGTGGGCTGCCTTGGTAAAGCTCTCGTGGCGCGCCGCAGCCTCGAAGCACACCAGGGCCGTGGTGCTGGGGATCTTGCGTCGCATATACGTCAACCTCACTAATGGGGCGTTGAAATGGCCTTCAGCACCCTTATGGAGTGAGAAATTATCACAACACTATGCGTAATCCTCGTTTGTCGCCTGCCCCGATCAGGCCTAGGATCAATCCACGACATACCTGAACCCATTTCCCGAGGATTCGCTCATGGCCGGCAAAGCAAGCTTCAACTGGATCGATCCGCTGCTGCTCGATCAGCAGCTCACCGAAGAAGAGCGCATGGTGCGCGAAAGCGCCTTCCACTTCGCCCAGGACAAGCTTGCGCCCCGTGTGCTGGAAGCCTTCCGTCACGAGCAGACCGACCCTGCGATCTTTCGCGAGATGGGTGAAGTCGGCCTGTTGGGCGCAACCATCCCGGAGCAGTACGGTGGCAGTGGCCTCAACTATGTGTGTTACGGCCTGATTGCCCGTGAAGTGGAGCGTATCGACTCCGGCTACCGTTCGATGATGAGCGTGCAGTCTTCGCTGGTGATGGTGCCGATCAACGAATTCGGTACCGAGGCGCAAAAGCAGAAGTACCTGCCCAAGCTGGCCAGCGGCGAGTGGATCGGCTGCTTCGGCCTCACCGAGCCCAACCATGGCTCCGATCCGGGCGCGATGATCACCCGTGCAAAAAAGGTCGACGGTGGCTATCGCCTCAGCGGCAGCAAGATGTGGATCACCAACAGCCCGATCGCCGATGTGTTCGTGGTGTGGGCCAAGGACGATGCCGGTGACATTCGCGGCTTCGTGCTGGAGAAAGGCTGGCAGGGCCTGAGTGCCCCGGTGATCCATGGCAAGGTCGGCCTGCGTGCATCGATCACCGGCGAGATCGTGATGGACAATGTATTCGTGCCTGAAGACAACATCTTCCCCGACGTGCGCGGCCTCAAGGGCCCGTTCACCTGCCTGAACTCGGCGCGCTACGGCATCTCGTGGGGCGCGCTGGGGGCTGCCGAAGCCTGCTGGCACACCGCGCGCCAGTACACCCTCGACCGCCAGCAGTTCGGTCGCCCCTTGGCGGCCAACCAGTTGATCCAGAAGAAGCTGGCCGACATGCAGACCGAGATCACCCTCGCCCTGCAGGGTTGCCTGCGCCTGGGGCGGATGAAGGACGAAGGCACTGCTGCAGTAGAGATCACCTCGATCATGAAGCGCAATTCCTGCGGCAAGGCGCTGGACGTCGCGCGCATGGCCCGCGACATGCTCGGTGGCAATGGCATCTCCGACGAGTTCGGCGTGGCCCGGCACCTGGTCAACCTCGAGGTGGTGAACACCTATGAAGGTACGCATGACGTGCATGCGCTGATCCTGGGGCGTGCACAGACCGGTATCCAGGCCTTCTATTAATAGATAACAAGGAGCCAGCCCATGGGCGCGCTATCTCATCTGCGGGTGCTGGACCTGTCGCGGGTACTGGCCGGGCCGTGGTCCGGGCAGATCCTCGCGGACCTGGGGGCCGAGGTGATCAAGGTCGAGCGCCCGGGGGCGGGTGACGATACGCGCGCCTGGGGCCCACCGTTTCTCAAGGACGCCTATGGCGAGAACACCAGCGAGGCGGCCTACTACCTGTCGGCCAACCGCAACAAGCAATCGGTGACCATCGACTTCACCCAGCCAGAAGGCCAGCAACTGGTGCGCGAGCTGGCGGCCAAGTCGGACATCCTGATCGAGAACTTCAAGGTGGGTGGGCTGGCGGCCTACGGACTGGACTACGAAAGCCTGCGGGCGATCAATCCGCAGCTTATCTATTGTTCCATTACCGGTTTCGGCCAGACCGGGCCTTATGCCAGGCGCGCCGGCTACGACTTCATGATCCAGGGCCTGGGTGGGCTGATGAGCCTGACTGGCCGTCCCGAGGGCGAGGACGGTGCGGGGCCGGTGAAAGTGGGGGTGGCGCTGACCGATATCCTCACCGGGCTGTACTCGACGGTCGCGATACTGGCCGCCCTCGCCCACCGTGATCACGATGGCGGCGGCCAGCATATTGACATGGCGTTGCTCGACGTGCAGGTCGCCTGCCTGGCCAACCAGGCCATGAACTACCTGACCACGGGTACGGCGCCACGGCGCCTGGGTAATGCGCACCCGAATATCGTGCCTTATCAGGACTTCCCTACCGCCGACGGTGATTTCATTCTCACCGTGGGCAACGACTCGCAGTTTCGCAAGTTCGCCGAGGTGGCGGGCCAGCCGCAGTGGGCAGACGATCCGCGTTTTGCCACCAATAAGCTGAGGGTGGCCAACCGCGCCGAGCTGATCCCGCTGATCCGTCAGGCCACGGTGTTCAAGACCACGGCCGAATGGGTCAGCCAGCTGGAGCAGGCAGGTGTGCCGTGTGGTCCGATCAACGACCTGGCGCAGATGTTTCAGGACCCGCAGGTGCAGGCGCGTGGCCTGGCCATCCAGATTCCCCACCCACTGGCGGGCAGCGTGCCGCAGGTGGCCAGCCCTATTCGCCTGTCCGAGACGCCGGTGGAGTATCGCAGTGCGCCGCCGCTGCTGGGCGAGCATACCGAGCAGGTGTTGGCGCAGGTACTGGGGCTTGATGCGCAGGATGTGCTGCGTTTGCGAGAGGCGGGGGTGCTGTAAGTGTCCTCTTCTATATAGAAGGAATGGGGTATTGAAGTTGTTTTGAGAAAGTTTGA
>NZ_JAHTBI010000121.1 GCF_019168305.1 Pseudomonas aegrilactucae | reverse complement strand
CTGGCCGTGGCGCCTTTAGGCGTGTCACTGAACAGCCAGGCTTTACGTCCGATAACAAACGGCTTTATCGCACGCTCCGCCAGGTTGTTGTCGATCGGCAAGTGGCCGGCCTCGACGTAGCGTTCCAACCGGCTCCAGTTGTTCGCCAGATAGTGCACCGCCTTGCCCAGCACACTTTGTGGCGTGACTTGAGCGTGCGTCTTGTCCAGCCAGCTTTTCAACTGGCCCAGGATCGGCAGGCTTCTTTCCTGGCGGCCGATGAACCGCTGTTCATAGCTGACATCCTTGAGTTCGCGCTCGATGCCATACAGTTTGTTGATCATCGTCAGTGCAATATCGGCGCGTCCGGTCTTGCCCTTGGGCTGCACTTTCTGCGCCTCAACGAACTTGCGCCGGGCATGCACCATGCACGCCAGACGCTCGACGCCAGGTTGTAATGCCAAGGCGTTGTAACCGGCGTAATCATCGGTCATCACATAGCCGCGATAACCTTCCAGTAGCCGCAGCGGTACTTCCTGCGCACGGCTGGTGGTGTAGTCGAATAGCACGACTTGTCGATCGGGCGGGCCACTGGCCTGCACCCACATCCACGACTGGCTGGTCGGGTCGCGATCCGGTTCTTTGAGCACCTGCACCCGCGTTTCGTCGCAGTGAATGACTGGACTTTCCAGTAACCGGTCGCGCATCAGGTTGAGTAACGGCTGGAAGTGTTCACTGCACTGGATCACCCAGCGCGCCAACGTCTGTCGAGGAATCTCTATACCGTGCCGACTCAGCACCGTTTCGAAACGATGCAGCGGCAAGCCGTCGACATACTTGGTGGTCAGCAACATGGCCAATACGCTTGGGCTGGCCATGCTCTTTTCGATCAACTGGGCCGGCTTGTCAGCGGTGACGGGGGTGGTTTCGCAACCACGGCAACCGTAGACCTTGCGCACATGTTTGATCACGCGGATCTGCATCGGCACGATATCCAACTGTTCGCTGGTTTCTTCGCCAATGACATGCTTGCGGCAGCCACAGGCGCAGGTCAGCTCATGCTCGGGCAGGTCATGAATCACCTCGATGCGCGGCAGCTCAGCCGACAACGGTTTACGCTTGCCACGGCGCTTGACTGGGGCAACGACTTCTTCATCCGCATCGTCAACCACCGCCAGCAGCGGTTCGCTTTCAGGCTCGTTGAACATCGCCAGTTGCGGCGTGTTGGGATCGACGGTCTGCTCGGATTTGCGATTGAACAGTCGATCACGCAGCAACGTGATCTGTTCTTTCAGATCGACGATATGCCCCTTGTCGACCGTACGCTCGATCATTAACTGCGCAAGCAGTTGCTTGAGCAAGACAGGGTCATCAGGAAGGTCATCGGGCAATGGAATCATGGCCCGGATTATACCCAGTCAGGCAACGAAACGGGGTGTCAAAACCTGATGCGGACGGTTGCGCCAGAGGTCGAAACCATCCAGTAACCAGTTCAGTTCCTGCACCGTCAGTACGATGGCCTCGTCCGGTTCATCAGGTGACGTTTTGAATCGCTCAGACTCCAGACGCTTGAGCCAAAGACAGAAACCGTTGCGCTCCCAATACAACACGCGGATACGGTTGCGCTGGCGATTTAGAAA
>NZ_JAHTBI010000120.1 GCF_019168305.1 Pseudomonas aegrilactucae | reverse complement strand
ATCGAGCGCCGCCCGCGCGGCGCTTCGCTGGCAAGTCGAATCGTCGCACCGCAGCTCCCACATCGATTGCAACGCACCATGGCCTGTGAGATTTGAGTTGTCAGCCCTGTTAGCTCGACAACAGATCTCAGTGCACCCACTACCCCCCACTCCTACGGCAACCCCTGCAATCGCCGATACTGCTTCAGCACGCTCGGCACATAACGCTGCGTCTCGGCAAACGGCGGGATCACCCTGCCCCGGCTCAACACCGCATCCGGGCCCGCGTTGTACGCCGCCACCGCCAAGCTCACATCATTGTCGAACAAGGTCAGCATGCGCTTGAGATAACGCGCACCACCCTGCAGGTTGGCAGCCGGGTCCAACGCATCGTCCACCCCCAGCTCCCGAGCCGTATCCGGCATCAACTGCATCAACCCCACCGCCCCCTTGGGCGAACGCGCGTTGGGGTTGTAGCGCGACTCGGCCTGCACCACCGCATGCAGCAATGCCGCCGGCACATCGTTGGCCTGCGCCGCCGCCGCAATCAATTCTGCGTATGGCATGCCGGTAATCAGCTGCGGCCCGGCACTGCTGGCCTGCGCCACCGCGCCAGGCTCAGCCACCACCCGCTGGTAATGGCGCCCAGGCCGATGAACGTTGGACAGCACATAGCTGCCGTTGGCCGACACCGAGATGTACACGTCGGCCTGGACCGGTTGCGCGGATGCCAGCCAGGCCAGCACTGCCGTCGTCAGAATGCGCATGTTGCCGCCTCCCCGTTGCATCCCCAAAAAGTGGGGGTTATCCCCCGCTTGGCGAGGTTTTAAACGGTTAACGCAAGCACTGTGCCGGCCTACCCCCTCGCCCTTGCAGCACCCGACCAAGTCGCGCATGACTCTTGCATAAGGCCCTTGGCAACCTGACGGAGGCCCGCCCATGAACAACAACAAACACTTCACCCAACGCGGCTTCACCCTGCTCGAACTGCTGGTGGTACTGGTGGTGCTCGGCCTGCTGGCCGGCATTGTCGCGCCCAAATACTTCAGCCAGCTGGGCCGCTCGGAGGCCAAGGTGGCGCGCGCGCAGATCGAGGGTCTGAGCAAGGCCCTGGACCTGTACCGGCTGGAAGTCGGCCATTACCCCTCGGCCGAACAGGGCCTGCAGGCGCTGGTCAGCGCACCCAGCGACGAGGCCCGCTGGTCAGGCCCCTACCTGCAGAAAAAGGTGCCGCAAGACCCCTGGGGACATGCCTACATCTACCGCTACCCCGGCGAGAACGGCGAGTACGACCTGCTGTCGATGGGCAAGGATGGCCAGCCCGGTGGTGACGGCGAGAACGCCGAAATCACCAGCTGGCAGTAGGAGGCGCACATGCGGTTCGCCCTGAAGGCCCTGGGCAAGGGTGGCGTAGTGGCCCTCGAGCTTGAAGCACAAGACCCCGCCCAGGCCCGCCAGATGGCCGAACAACAGGGCCTGCGCGTGGTCAGCCTGCGCAGCGCCGAACGTTTCGGACGGCTGCGCTGGCGCCGGCGCGAGGCCTTCAACCTGGTGCTGTTCAGCCAGGAACTGACTACCCTGCTCAACGCCGGCCTGCCGCTGATCGACGCCTTGCAGAGCCTGGCCGAAAAAGAAACCGCACCGGCACCGCGCAAGACCCTCGATGAACTGGTACGCCTGCTGTACGAAGGCAAGTCGCTGTCCCAGGCCCTGGGGCAGTTGCCGGCGGTATTCCCGGCACTGTACGTGGCGCTGGTGCAGTCCAGCGAAAAGACCGGCGCCCTGGCCGAGGCGCTGGGCCGTTACGTGGCCTATCGCCAACGCATGGACGAGGTGCGGCAGAAGATCGTCAGCGCCTCTATCTACCCACTGCTGCTGTTGCTGGTGGGCGGTGGCGTGGTGCTGTTCCTGCTGGGGTATGTGGTGCCGCGCTTCAGCCTGGTGTTCGATGGCCTGGGCGCGAGCCTGCCGTGGTTGTCGCAGATGCTGATGCAGGCGGGGATGTTCCTGCATGCCCATCAGGCGGCGCTGGGGGCCGCTACCGTCGGCGGCGTGATCACCCTCGCCGTCCTGCAACGCCAGCCTGCGGTGCGCCGCTGGCTCACGCGGCAACTGGAGCGCCTGCCGGCCTTGCACCGGCGCCTGGTGATGTACGAACTGGCGCGCTTCTATCGCTCGTTGGGGATTCTGTTGCAGGGGGGGATTCCGATCCTCACCGCCATGGGCATGGCCCGCGGTTTGCTCGGCACTGCGGCCAGCGAGCGCCTGGACCAGGCCTGCGAACGGGTACGCGAAGGCTTGTCGCTGTCGGCGGCGCTACAGGCCGGTGAGCTGGTAACGCCGGTGTCGCTGCGCCTGCTGCGGGCCGGCGAGCAGTCGGGCAACGTGGGCCAGATGATGGAACGCAGCGCCGACTTCTACGATGAGGAAATCAGCCGCTGGATCGAATGGTTCGTGCGCCTGTTCGAACCGCTGCTGATGACCTTCATCGGGCTGCTGATCGGGGTGATCGTGATCTTGATGTACATGCCGATTTTCGAACTGGCGTCGAGCATTCACTAGCAGTCGAAACGGTCCACCGCGCGCCGTCGCTCATTGTCGTCCCGCATATCATAGTTGGCGGTAGTCTGGATGTTGCTGTGGTGCGCCAGCTTCTGTGCAATCGACAGGTCGTGTTCCTCGATCACGCGGGTGATGAACGAGCGGCGAAAATCGTGCGGCATGATCTTCACCCCCACCTGGGTGCCGCGTTGGCGCGCGATGTAGTAGATCGCATGCTTGGTGATGCGTTCGCGGGTGATATGGCTGCCACGACGGATGCGGTTGAACAGAAAGTCGTCGTCGGCCTGCCCTTCGGGCAACTGCGAACGACGAAACGCGAGCCAGGCATTGAGCTTGTCGAACGCCCAGGTGGGCGCGTACTTGATCAGTTGCCTGTTGCCCTTGCCCACCACCTGCAGGCTGCGCTCGCTGAAGTCGATCTGCGCCAGGCCCAGGTTGACCGACTCGCTCTTGCGCATCCCGGTGCCGTACAGCAACGCGATCACCGCCGCGTCGCGCAGCCCTTGCGGGCGCGGGTCGGCGGCGCAGGCGTCCATCAGCTCGCGAATCAGCGTGCGCTTGAGGTTGCGGCCCACCGGCAGGCGCGTGCCCTGGGCGGCCTTGACCGTGCGGATCTTGAGCAACTGGTCCTGGCTGATCAGGCTCAGGCGCCAGGCCTCGTTCATGACCCCGCGAATCGCGTTGACGTACAGCGACGAGGTGTTGGGTGCGTAGCCATCGGCGCGCAACGCCGCCACCAGCGCCGTGACATGGCCCGGTTCGAGCAGGTGCCAGGGCACCTCGTTGATGTCACTGTCCTCGAAACCCAGGCGGTCGGCGGCATCCTGCAGGATGTACTTCATGGTCAGCTGGCTGGAGGGCGCCAGCCGGGCGAGGTATTGCAGCAGGGGGTTGTGCAGGGAAATGGGCTGTGGATCAGGCAAAACGTTGGGTTCCTCTCGTGCGGTGCGGCAGAAAACAGGCCGCAGATGATACCCCTAGTCCACCAGGTAAAGCTTGATGGTTTCCCGCGTCAGCGACATCACCTCGTGGGTGTAGCCCTCGCTGTCGCTGGTGCCGTATTCCAGATAGCCGTCCTTGCGCTGGATCACATAGGCCACGCGCGGCAGCGCCCTGCCCGTTTCCGCGTCGGTGATGGGCAGGCGGGCGCTGTACATCGTGGCTTCTACCTGCCTGGCGAAAGGGGCCAGCGGCGTGGCGTCGGGCAACGTGGGCGCTGCCCACACGTACGGCGGGATATAGGGGCGATAGTCATGCTTGTCTACCTCGGGTAGCAACACCGATACGGGGATGCGCATGACCAGCGTGAAATATGCGTGGTACGGGAATGCGGTGATGTACAGCTTGCAGGGGATGGTGGTTCTTTTTTCGAGCAGGCGCTGGATGGTTTCGCGGGTCAGATCGGTGCTGGTGGAGCGGTTCGGCTCGGTCTTGCTGAAGCTCATCTGCGCCAGGTAGTTGAAGCTGCCATCGGCTGCACGGCTTTCGAACTCCGGCGAGCCGGACAGGTTGTAGCTGATGACGTGTTCGAGGTCGAAGTTCTCGTCACCGTCCAGCGCGCATACCAGCCGCTCGCTGATCTGGCCATTGCCGGTGTGGCGTTCGAACAGGCTGAGCAGGTCTTCATCGGCCTGAAAGCGCAGGTCGTAGCGATGCGTGTTATCGGTGAACGAAAGCAAGCGCAGGGGCATCGGGTCGATGCCGTGGTCCTTCACGCAGCCGCTGGTGAACAGGGCGCTGGCAGCCAGGATGCAGCCTGCAACGAGGCGGTGGAACAGGGGCATGCAGCGTCATCCTTGAACGTGGCGGGCGCGCAGGATGACGCAGTGCCGGGGCGTCAGCAAATGTTTGTGCGCTGTGGCGGCATTTGGTGTATCAAGGCGCCTTTTCGCTTTCATGGACGAACCATGCATCCCCTCCCGCTCGTTGCCGTGGTGCTGCTGCTCAGCCAGCTCACGGCCTGCTCCCTGTTCATCCCTCGCGCCAAGGCCACGGTCGAACCGATCAGCCTGCAAAAACAGCTCGACGGCAGGCACAGCGTGTACACCCTGACCTTTGCCGCCGATGTGGACGTGCTCGACGCCTTTCGCGGCAAGACCAGCCAGTTGGGCACGCGGATCGAGTGCTCGATCACCGAGGATGAAAACCTGGCGTATGACCATCGCATGGCGTATTCGCTGATCGGTGAGATCGTGCGTGATGACTCGCCGCCGCGTGATGGTCTGTTCATCTCGACGCTGAGCTTCCAGAAGAAAGACCAGTACCGCGGCCTGAGCGATGAGGCCGCGCTCGACATGCTCAAGCGAAAGCCGGTGCTACCTTGCACCATGAAGGCGGCGGGGTTCTTTGTCGGCTATTACTACTCCAGGCCATTCACCTTGCAGGCCAGTGATTTGATCCGGCTGATCAAGGGTCCGGTGCCTTCGCAGCGGGTGTTTCTCAAGCGGTATTGAGGTTCGGCGTTGACCGCCCTGTTCAACTCACACTCCCAATGAAGTTGGCCAGTTCCGCTGTCTGCGGCGCGTCGAACAATACCTTCGGATCACCCACCTCATGCACCTTGCCATGGTGCATGAACACCAGCTTGTCACCCACCTCACGGGCAAAGCGCATCTCGTGCGTGACCATCACCAGCGTCATGCCCTCACGGGCCAGCTCGCGCACCACGCTGAGCACCTCGTTCACCAGCTCCGGGTCCAGCGCCGAGGTGATCTCGTCGCACAGCAACACCTTGGGTGACATCGCCAGTGCACGCGCAATCGCCACGCGCTGCTGCTGCCCACCCGACAGCTGATCAGGGTAGGCATCGAACTTGTTGCCCAGCCCTACCCGCTCCAGCATTTTCTCGGCCAACGCACGCACCTCGGCTTTGCGCGCCTTCTTCACCAGTTGCGGGGCCAGCATCACGTTCTCGCCCACGCTCAGGTGCGGGAACAGGTTGAACTGCTGGAAGATCATGCCCACCTTCTGGCGCAAGCTGCGCAGGTCCGCACGCTGGGCGTCGAGGTACTCGCCATCGACCTCGATCACGCCGTCGTTGATCGACTCCAGCCCATTGAGCGTACGCAGCAAGGTGCTCTTGCCCGAACCGCTGCGGCCGATGATCGCCACCACTTCCCCCGGCTCGATGCTCAGGTCGATGCCCTTGAGCACGTGGTTATCACCGTAGTACTTGTGCAGCGCAGACACTCTAACCAGCGACATACAGCCTCCTTTCCAGGTGACGGGCACCCAGCGACAGCGGAAAACACAACAGGAAGTAGCCCAGTGCAACCAGGCCATAGACCATGAACGGTTCGAAGGTGGCATTGGCAAGCATGCCGCCGGTCTTGGTCAGCTCGGTAAAACCGATGATCGAGGTGACCGCCGTGCCCTTGACCACCTGCACCGAAAACCCCACGGTCGGCGCCACGGCAATGCGCAACGCCTGTGGCAGCACGATGTAGCGCAACTGCTCATAGCGGTTGAGCGCAAGGCTCGCACTCGCCTCCCATTGCCCCCGCGGGATCGATTCGACGCAGCCACGCCAGATCTCGGCCAGGAATGCACTGGTGAACAGGGTCAGTGCAATCGCTGCCGCCATCCACGCCGACACATCAAGGCCGAACAGCGCGATACCGAAAAACACCATGAACAGTTGCATCAGCAACGGCGTGCCCTGAAACAACTCGATGTACCCGCGTGCCAGCACCCGCAGCAGGCGGCGCTCGGAGATACGCCCCAGCAGCATCAGCAGGCCAGTGGCGCCGCCGAACACGAAGGCCACCAGCGACAGCAGCAGCGTCCACTGCAACCCCACCAGCAGGTTGCGCACGATGTCCCACAGGGTAAATTCCATCAGCGTCTCCCCAGCACGAAACGACGGCCCAGCGCATTGAGCAACTGGCGCACCAGAATGGCCATGGCCAGGTACACCAGGGTGGTCAGCAGGTAGGTTTCAAACGCACGAAAGTTGCGCGACTGAATGAAGTTGGCCGCAAACGACAACTCCTCGGTGGCGATCTGCGAACACACCGCCGAGCCCAGCATGACGATCACGATCTGGCTCGACAGCGCCGGCCATACCTTGGTCAGGGCCGGGCGGATGACCACGTAGCGAAACGTCTCCAGACGGCTCATGGCCAACGCCGCCGCGGCCTCCAGCTGCCCGCGCGGGATCGCCTGGATACCGGCGCGGATGATCTCGGTGGAGTACGCACCCAGGTTGATCACCATCGCCAACGCGGCCGCCTGCCATTCGGTCATGCGCACACCCAGCGCGGGCAAGCCGAAGAAGATGAAGAACAGTTGCACAATGAACGGCGTGTTGCGGATCAGCTCCACATACATCCCGAACACCCAGTTGAACGGCTTGAGGTTCCACGCTCGCACCACGGCGCCGACCAGGCCCAGGGCAACCCCGAGCACGGTGCCGATCACGGTCAGCTCCAGAGTGAACAGTGCCCCCTTGAGCAGCAGGTCAGCCTGCTGCAGTACCGGGGCGAAATCGAATTGATAGGCCATCGGCTGTACTCGCTCAGAAACCGGTCGGCAATGGCTGCTTCAACCACTTCTCGGCATTGCGGTTGAGGCTGCCATCGGCCTTGGCCTCGGCCAGGATCGTATTGACCTTGGCGAGCAAGGCCGGCTCCTGCTTGGCCAGGCCCACATACACCGGCGAGTCCTTGAGCTGCACCTTGAGCACCGGCACCTTGGCCGGGTTCTTCGCCGCGATGGCCGACATCACCACGCTGCCGCTGGCGATCAGGTCGACCTGGCCGGACAGGTAGGCGGCAATGGTCGAGTTGTTGTCCTCGAAGCGCTTGATGGTTGCGCCCTTGGGGGCGACAGCGCTCAGTTCCATGTCTTCGATGGCGCCACGGGTGACGCTGATGGTCTTGCCATTCAGGGCCTCGATGTTCTCCACGGCGCTGCCTTCAGGCCCGAACACGCCCAGGTAGAACGGCGCGTAGGGGGCGGAGAAGTCCACGACCTTTTCGCGCTCGGGGTTCTTGCCCAGGCTGGAGATCACCAGGTCGACCTTGCCGGTGGTGAGAAACGGAATGCGGTTGGTGCTGTTTACCGGTGTCAGCGCCAGCCTGACCCCCAGTTTGTCGGCCAGCAGTTGCGCGGTGTCGATGTCCAGGCCGCGCGGCTTGAGGTCCGGGCCGACCGAACCGAACGGCGGGAAGTCCTGCGGCACGGCTACCTTGAGTACGCCACGCTGGCTGATATCGCTCAGTGCATCGGCCTGGGCAGTGAAGTGAACCAGGGCACCGGAGCACAGCGCAGTGGCAAGCAGCAAGTTGCGAAATTTACTCATGGGTCACGACCTCGGGGGTGGGCGGCTGAATTTGCTGAGTCGAGCCAATGCACTGCGCATGCCAGAATGCGCCGCGAGCATTGCCGCTGGCCGCCAGGTCGCGGCCCGTGGCGGTCTTACTGGTCTGAACAGTCAGGATGTTGACCAACTGATCAGGCGTGGGCTCGCACCCCTTTCTGGCAGCGGCCTGCGGGCGTGCGCCAGGCTGGGGCGCCACTTGCGCTGGGGGGTGGAAAGGTCGTAAAACAGCAGCTTCGTTGATCCGACTGGTCTGAACAGATGCTCGCAACCCCCACCCGTGGTGCCGTCCCAGAACTGGCCGTACAAGGCATCCAGCGGTTGATTCGCGATGGCGGCTACCAGGCCGGCGACAGCCTGCCCTCGCAGCGCGACCTGGCGCAGCAGTTGGGTGTGAGCCGGGCATCGCTGCGCGAGGCATTGTCTTCACTGAGTGCACGCGGGGTGGTCAGCGTGCAACCGGGAAAAGGCGTGTTCGTGCAAGGCGCGGCCCGCGCCAGCGAGCCTGCCGGCCCCTGGTTTGCCTGGCCGTTTGCCGAACAGGTGTCGGCCGCCGACACCTTTCAGTTGCGCTATGTGCTGGAGGGTTTTGCTGCCGGACAGGCTGCCACGTCGCTGACAAGCGATGCGATCGATGCGCTGACGGACAATGTCGAAGCCATGCGCGTGCAGCTCAAGGCCGGCAATTTCGAGGCAGCGGCGCAGCTGGATTTCGAGTTTCACCGGCACATTCTGGAGGCCAGTGGCAACCAGGCGATGTTGAACGTCATCACCAGCAGCAAGGCGATTTTCATGGAGAGCCAGAAGCTGCCGTTCATTCGGCCCGAGCGGGCGATGGAGACTTGGCAGGAGCACCGCAAGATTCTGCGCGCACTGGCACGGCATTCAGGGGCCGCGGCGAAGAAGGCGATGGAGGAGCATGTGAGGAATGCGGCATCACGTACCGGGATTGTATTTTCGGGATGATGACAAGCGCTTGACCTCAACCTAACTCGAGGTTTTACCCTTGCGGCTCTTTTGAACGGAGTCGCCCCGATGAGCCTTGCCAACCGCCCTGCCCCCTTCGCACTGTCCAATCCCGAAGGTCTCTACGACCCCAGCGCCAATGCGTACTCGCACGTGGCAGAGGTCAGTACCGCCGCCAAGCTGTTGTACATCGCCGGCCAGGGCGGTGAAGACCTTGCCGGTACGCTGTCGGCGGACTTTGCCGAACAGGCCAGGCAGGCGCTGCTCAACCTGGGTATCGCGCTCGAGTCCAGAGGCGCGAGCCTGGCCGATGTGTTCAAGCTGACCCTGCTGATCGTCGACCACAGCGAAGCGAAGCTTGCGTTGTGGGTAGCCGCTGCCAATGCGGCGTGGGGTACGCACATGAAGCCGACCTGCACGCTGATACCGGTGCCGCGGCTGGCGCTGGACGGGATGCAGATCGAGATCGATGCGGTGGCGGCCGTGGTTGCCGCACGGTAGGTCGTCACGAGCACTGCCGTCTTCGCTGGCAGGTCAGCTCCCACAGGACCCCCACTGCTCCTGGATCCAGTGAGAGACCTGTGGGAGCTGGCTTGCCAGCGAAGACGCCCGTCAGTACCCCGCCAATCCCATCTGCCAGAAATCCGCTTCCAGGCGCGACGCCTGCGCAAATATCGCCGCCAGCTCGGCAAAGCGCTGCTCGGTCATGCTGCGCGCCGCCAGTTCGTCCAGGTGCAGGCGCGCCGCCGTGGCCACGCCCTGATAACCCTCACCGGCATACTCGCCAATCCACTCGCGGTACGGATGATCGCCCAGCGCCGCCACGCCGTCGGGGCTCAATGCCCGGCCGATCTCGGCATAGCCGATCACGCACGGCGCCAATGCCACATGCAGGTCGAGCAGATCCCCGGCCGCGCCGCAATCGAGCACGAAACGGGTGTAGGCCACCGTGGCCTGATGCTCGGGCGCGGCCTCGATGTCGGCCTTGGACAGGCCCCAGCGTGCGCACAGGCGTACATGCAGCTCGGTTTCATCGAGGATTGCGGCCAGGCCGGCCTGCGCCGCACGGATATCCGAGGGGCGGCGGCTCTTGTAGGCAGCCAGCGCCCAGGCCCGGGCGAACTGGATCAGGAACAGGTAGTCCTGCACCAGGTAGGTCCGAAACGCCTGCTCAGGCAGGCTGCCCTCGCCCATCTGGCGCACGAAACTGTGGTCGACGTAGCTCGACCACGCCGGGGCTGCTGCGCTCTTGAGGCGTTCGAAGATGTCCATTGGTTCACCCCTGGTAAACGGCATCGAAGAATTCTTTTTCAAGCTTCACTGTGCGCAGGAAGAAGTCACTGCTGATGGCCTCCTCGTGCGGGCCCACACGGTCGAGCTCCGTCCCCAGGAAAGCGACGAAGTCACTGAACGCAGGGTTGTCATGCAGGGTGATCCACTCGGCATGCACGAAATTGTCCGGCAGCGGCTTGGGCGCCTTGAGCGCCCAGTCCAGGTAAAGGCCCTCGGCTACGTTGAGCACTGCCAGCACCGCCGCATAGGAACGGGTGGCCGCCGCCTGGCGCATGATCGCCTTGAAGCCTGCGGTGGGCAGCGTGTCGGGCGCCTCGGTGCGTTGTGCCTGGCTGACACCCAGCGCTTCGAAGGCGCGCAGGAAGTAGGTGTTTTCATCGCTGGCGATCATGCCGGCAAAGCGCGCCAGGCGCAGGCGTGCGTCGAAGGTGTCGGCGGTGGCGATCGCGGCGCCGAGCAGGGTCACGAAACTGTCGATGAAGCGGTGGTCCTGCACCAGGTAACGCACCATCACCGGGTCCGGCAGGCTGCCGTCGCACAGTTGCGTCACGAAAGGGTGGCTGACGGCCGCCGACCAGGTCGGTTCGCTTTTGGCCCGCAGGCGTTGGGTGAAGCGTTGAGTGTCGGGCATGGAGCGGCCTCGCAGTGAGGCCGGCAAAAAGGCAGGCGCTAGATCCCATCCCTTCGCCGGCATGATCCGGATCAGGTTCAAAGGGTCACCGCGCTGCGTGCGCTTGCGGTTTCTCAGCCCTGTGCCGGGCTCCCCTTGGTGGGCACACTGTATACAGCCGCAAGGTCGATGTTGTCCAGCCTGGCCCCTTCGCTGGTCAGCCAGCGAAGGGGCCGGTGGAATCACCACTGGTTTTTCATGCCGCGGGTTTCAACATCCCCCGCTCGACGATGAAATCGATCACCGCACTCAGGCCCTGCCCGGTCTTGAGGTTGCTGAAGGTCCACGGCCGCTCGGGCCGCATGCGCTGGGTGTCCTTCTCCATCACCTCCAGCGACGCCCCCACATACGGCGCCAGGTCGATCTTGTTGATCACCAGAAAGTCCGACTTGGTGATCCCCGGCCCGCCCTTGCGCGGGATCTTCTCGCCTTCGGCCACGTCGATCACGTAGATCGTCAGGTCCGCCAGCTCCGGGCTGAAGGTGGCGCTCAGGTTGTCACCGCCGCTTTCAACGAAGATGACCTCCAGATTGCCAAACTTGCGCGCCAGCTCTTCCACCGCCGCCAGGTTCATCGAGGCATCTTCGCGGATCGCCGTGTGCGGGCAGCCGCCGGTCTCCACGCCGACGATACGCTCAGGCTCCAGCGCCCCCGCCTCGGTCAGGATGCGCTGGTCTTCCTTGGTGTAGATGTCGTTGGTGACCACGGCGATCTGGTAGTCGTCGCGCATGGCCTTGCACAGCGCTTCAAGCAGCGCGGTCTTGCCAGAGCCGACCGGGCCGCCGACACCGACGCGCAGGGGTTGCTGATAGCTTTGCATGGCAGTTTCCTCAAGATCGGAACAATCGGGTGTATTGGGTTTCATGCCGGGCCGAGGCGATCGCCAGCAGCGGCAAGCCTCCACCCAACGCTTCATCAGGTAGTTCAAGCGCCCTTTCGAGCACCTCGGGCAACTCGACGCTCAGGTCGCGCAGCAGGGTCTGGGCCGCCTGCTGGCCGAACGGCACCAGCTTGACCCCAGCCATTACCGCGCCCTCCAGCCAGGCAAAAGCATGCCCCAGGGCCAGCTGGCGCAACGGAATCTCCCAGTGCGCCCCCAGCCAGGCCATCCCGCCCAGCTGGCTCAACTCGACACTGGCACGCCACGCCGGGGCCTGGCACAGCTGCCAGCCATCGAGCATTCGCGCCAGCGCCTTGCCGCGCTGGCGCTCTTCAAGGCGCAGCTCGGCGGTTTCTCGGTTGGCCAGCAGAAACGCGCTCCACCCCGCGAACGCCTCGGCATCGTCTTCGCGGCAGGCGCGGTACAGCCGTTGCAACAAGGGCCAGTCGAGGTGGCCGAGGGTGTCGTGCAACTGCTCGCGTTGCCAGGCCCGAAAGCCCTCGGCGCCCTTCACCCAGCCCGCCTCCACCGCCCATTCCAGCCCCTGCGAGTAGGTAAACCCCCCCACCGGCAGGTTCGCGCTGGTCAGCTGCAGCAGGCGCAGCAAGTGCAGTTCGCTGCTCATCAGCCGGCCAGCACGAATGCAGCACCCGCCAGCAAGCCACCACCGAAGGCCTTCTGCAGGCCAGCATGACGGCGCAGCAGGCACCCGCCCGCAAAGCCCGCCAGCAGCAACAGACCGCTGACCGCGACAAAGCCGGCACTGAACACCCAGAACGCGCCGGGGCTGGCTTCCACGCCATGGGCCCAGCCATGGAACAGGGCGAACACCGGCATGATCAGTGCCAGCAGCACCTGGCGACGCGGCAGCAACAACGCCGCGGCAGCCACCAGCAACGAACCGATGATCATGCTTTCCATGCCGATCACCCCACCGAACAGGTGGCCCAGCAGCGCACCGCCGAACATCGCGGCCAGCGTCGCCAATGGCAATGCCAGGCTGCGCCCGGTCAGCGCGGCGAGTACCCCCGTGCCCAGCAGCATCAACAGGTGGTCAAGGCCGGTCAGCGGGTGCAGCAGGCCGTCCTGCAGCGGGTTGGCGTCGTGGCCCGGGTGCGCGAAGGCCGGCACGGCAATCAGCAACAGTACAAGGGCAAAGGTCTTTTTCATGGGTCAGGCTCCAGGTCGAATTCAGAGGGCGGGTGCGGGCAAACGCACGAACAGATGGTCGCTATGGCTGTGGCTGTGAGGCGCGCTCTGGTAGGCACCGGCCTCCGGTTCGAACGGCGCCTGCTCCACCGACACCTGCAGGCCGAAACCGCGCACCATGTCGTCCAGCACATGGTCATGCTGGTAGCGCACGAACTCGCGCTCGATCTGCAACGGCACATGCCGGTTGCCCAGGTGGTAGGCGGCGCGCGCCAGCAGCAGCGGGTCAGCGCAGCGCACCGTCGAGACCTGCTCGGCGGCCGCCAGGATGCGCACCACCTCCACGCCCTCGGCATCGGCCAGCAGCTCGCCGCCTCGGATCAACTGGCCGCGCTCGAGCATCAGGCCGGCATCGCGACCATCGTCCAGGGTGATGCGCACGCGGCTCTTGATGCGCGTGTCCAGGCTCAGGGTGGCCGTGGCGCTGATAGGCCCGGCCTCGCCCAGGCGTTGCGTCAACAGAATCATGCTCGCTCCTTAAAACAGAAAATAACGCTGCGCCATCGGCAGGATGCTGGCCGGCTCGCACACCAGCAGCTCGCCATCGGCGCGCACTTCGTAGGTTTGTGAATCCACCTCGATGGTCGGCATCAGGCCGTTGTGCCGCATGTCGGCCTTGCGCACCGTGCGACAGCCCCGCGCCACGCCGATCAGGCTGCGCAGGCCCAGTTCGTGGTGCACGCCACGGTCCATTGCCGCCTGGGACAGGAACGTCATGCGCGTGGCGTTGCGTGCCTGCCCAAGGGCGCCGAACATCGGCCGGTAGTGCACCGGCTGCGGCGTGGGGATCGAGCCATTGATATCGCCCATGGGCGCCATCACGATCATCCCGCCCTTGAGCACCAGCGCCGGCTTGACCCCGAAAAAGGCCGGCGGCCACAGCACCAGGTCAGCCAGCTTGCCGGCTTCCAGCGAGCCCACTTCATGGGCGATGCCATGGGTCAGCGCCGGGTTGATGGTGTACTTGGCGATGTAGCGCTTGACCCGGAAGTTGTCGCTGCGCGCGGTATCCGGCGCCAGTGGGCCACGGCGCAGCTTCATCTGGTGCGCGACCTGCCAGGTGCGCAGCACCACTTCGCCGACCCGGCCCATGGCCTGGGAGTCCGACGAGGTCATGGAGAAGGCGCCGATGTCGTGCAGGATGTCTTCGGCAGCGATGGTCTCGCGGCGGATGCGCGACTCGGCAAAGGCCACGTCCTCGGGGATGCTGGTGTCCAGGTGATGGCACACCATCAGCATGTCCAGGTGCTCGTCCACGGTATTGACGGTGTACGGCAGGGTCGGGTTGGTCGAGGACGGCAGCACATTGGCGTAACCGGCTGCGCGGATGATGTCCGGTGCATGCCCGCCGCCCGCGCCTTCGGTATGGAAGGTATGGAGGGTGCGATCGCCAATGGCGGCCAGGGTGTCCTCGATGCAACCGCTCTCGTTGAGGGTGTCGCTGTGCAGCGCCACCTGCACGTCCATTTCTTCGGCCACGCTCAGGCAGCAGTCGATCGCCGCCGGCGTCGAGCCCCAGTCTTCGTGCAACTTGAGCCCTACTGCGCCGGCTGCGATCTGCTCTCGCAGGGCCTCGGGCTGCGAAGCGTTGCCCTTGCCCAGCAGGCCGATGTTGATCGGCAGCTCGTCGGCGGCCTGCAGCATGCGCGCCAGGTACCAGGTGCCCGAAGTACAGGTGGTGGCGTTGGTGCCGGTGGCCGGCCCGGTGCCGCCGCCGATGAAGGTGGTAATGCCCGACACCAGTGCCTCGTCGACCTGTTGCGGGCAGATGAAGTGGATGTGCGAGTCGATGCCGCCGGCGGTGACGATCTTGCCTTCGGCGGCAATCACCTCGGTGCCTGGCCCAACCGGCAGGGTCACGCCCGGCTGCACGTCGGGGTTGCCGGCCTTGCCGATGCCGAATATGCGCCCGTTCTTGACGCCGATATCGGCCTTGACGATGCCCCAGTGGTCGATGATCAACGCGTTGGTCAGCACCAGGTCCATCGCCTCGGCGGCGAGCATCTGGCCCTGGCCCATGCCGTCGCGGATCACCTTGCCACCCCCGAACTTGACCTCTTCGCCGTAGATCGTGAAGTCCTTCTCGACCTCCACCCACAGTTCAGTGTCGGCCAGGCGCACGCGGTCGCCCACGGTAGGGCCGAACATGTCGGCATAGGCACGGCGGGAAATTCGGCTCATGCCACCGCCTCCAGCTTGCCCATCACCCGGCCCTGGAAGCCGTATACCTCGCGCTTGCCGGCGTAGGCCACCAGGTGCACGGTACGCGACTGGCCCGGCTCGAAGCGCACGGCGGTGCCGGCGGCGATGTCCAGGCGAAAGCCACGGGTGGCCTCGCGCTCGAACACCAGGAAGTCGTTGACCTCATAGAAGTGGTAGTGCGAACCGACCTGGATCGGGCGATCGCCATGGTTGGCCACGCTGACGCTGAGCGTGGTGCGACCGGCGTTGAGTTCGATGTCGCCGTCGGCGACCTGTAGTTCTCCGGGAATCATGCCGTTCTCCTGGCCGGTTCAGACGATCGGGTCGTGCACGGTGACCAGCTTGGTCCCGTCGGGGAAGGTGGCCTCCACCTGCACGTCATGGATCATTTCGCTCACGCCTTCCATCACTTGCTCGCGGCTCAGCACCTCGCGGCCCAGGCTCATCAGCTCGGCCACCGTGCGCCCGTCGCGGGCGCCTTCCATCACGCTGGCACTGATCAGCGCCACCGCTTCCGGGTAGTTGAGCTTCAGGCCACGGGCCAGGCGCCGCTCGGCCAGCAGCGCGGCGGTGAACAGCAGCAGTTTGTCTTTCTCTCGCGGGGTCAGCTCCATGGTGCGTTCTCTCAAGTGGCCCAGATGCGCGGCGGGCATGGCGCCAGGCCGACAATGGCCGGGCGCAGGGTGCGCCATATCCGCTGCAGGGTGGATTGCAGGCGTTGGTTGTCGTGGTCCAGCAGGCGGACCACCAGCAGGTGTCCCAGCAGGGTTGCCCCGGCGGGTACGGGCAGGTCGTTGATCAGGTCGCGCACCTGTTCGAGCAGCCGCTCGTTGGCCGGTGCCGCGCAGAAGGTCGCCAGCAGCGGATAGCCCGCCAGCTTGTCCAGGCGCCCGCCTTCGAGGCGCAGGCGCTCGTGCAGGCCAAGCTCATCTGGCAGGTCGACCTGCAGGCGGCTGTCGAGCGCGCCGTGGCTGAAGGTTTCACCCATCACCGGACGCCCCAGGCACAGGGTTTCCCAGGCCAGCAGGCGTGCGCCGGGGGCCAGGCTGAAGCGACTGTGCAGCGACACCCGCGCGCCGGGGAAGCAGATGCTGTCCTGCGGCAGCCATTCCAGGGTGCTGCCTGCGGCCAGGTGAAAATGCTGGCGCAGGATCGAAGTGGGGCCGGCGCTGCGGTAGAACTTGGTGGCGCCTGGCATGGTCAGCAGTGCGTGGCTGCCAGCCTCCATATGAATGTTCAGCGCCAGGCGATCACCGCCCACCACACCGCCCGGCGGGTGCAGGATATAGACATGGCACGGTGCCCCTTCCGGATAGAAAGGACGCTGCACCAAAAGTGGGCCAAAATGTCGGCGCGCACCAATTCGGGTCCGGTCTTCGCCCAGTACGAACCGCAGGTTCAGTTCGGCGTTCCAGCCCGTATCGTCAGGCGGCGCGTCAATGTGTTCAGCAAGCGTCATGCAGGGCGGCCTTGAGCAGTGAGGTAGCAGCACGGCAGTGGCCAGTGCCTGACCAATCGATCAGCTATCAGTGCTTCGGAACAATGCAGGTTGCGAGCCAATGTTGTGCATCGTTGCTACTGGCAGGTAGGAAGCGCGCCGCGATGGTGACTAAAGGCCAAACAGATCGTGAGCATCCAGCAGGCGGTAGGCGATCTCGGGGCGTTTTTCCAGGGCGCGGCGAATGGCGGCCGGGATGGATTGGCGGGTCTTGCGGCACAGCCCGGGCAGCGCGTCGATTTCGATGCGGATGCCGCGCATGGTGCGCACCTCGTTGGGGCCGGGGGCAATCTGCAGGCGAATGCCCAATTGCTCGAACAGGCGCCGTTGCAGGTGTTCGAGGTCGGGCAGGCTTTGCAGGTTTTCGAGGCGTTCGAGCAGGCGGTTCTCTTCCTGCCGGGTCAGGCGCAGGATACGCAGGTCGGCGCCCGGCGTTTCGAGCAGGCGCTCGCGCTCGCAGATGCAAGCGCCGGGTGGGCAGGGTTGGCGCAGGGGGTATGATGGGGTCCATGAGGCCCAAGCATAGACAGGTGGCAATGCCTTTGTAAGGTCTGTTGCCTTGTACTGGATGGCCCGACGTCTTCGCTGGCAAGCCAGCTCCCACAGAGCGTGAACATGAAACAACCCGAACTCGACCTGTTCGACCCACCTGCCGCCGGCACCCCTGAATGGATCGGCAAGCACACCGTGGTGCTGCCCGGCTTCGCCCTGGCGCATGTCGAGCACCTGCTGCCCGCCCTGCGCAGCATTCTGCGCGTGGCCCCCTTTCGCAACCAGCTCACCCCCGGCGGACGCAATATTGAAGTGGCGATCACCAACTGCGGCGCACTGGGCTGGATCAGCGACCGCCACGGCTACCGCTACAGCACCCACGACCCGCTCACCGGCAAACCCTGGCCGAGCCTGCCCGCACTGCTCGCCCAATTGGCCGAGGCAGCCGCCACAGCCGCCGGCTTTCAGGGCTTTGAGCCCGATGCCTGCCTGATCAACCACTACCTGCCAGGCCACCGCCTGACCCTGCACCAGGACCGCAATGAGCGTGACTTCAGCCAGCCGATCGTGTCGGTGTCGCTGGGCCTGCCGGCGGTGTTCCTGTACGGCGGCCACACCCGCAGCGAGCCCACCCGCAAGGTCGGCCTGCGCCACGGCGATGTGATGGTGTGGGGCGGCGAAGACCGCCTGCGCTTTCACGGGGTCAACCCGCTCAAGGACGGCGAGCATGCCCTGCTCGGCCCACGCCGCATCAACCTGACCCTGCGCAAGGCCGGTCAAGCCGATTGAACTCCCCTGCCCCGTGCGCTCTCCCACTTCATAGGCCCCGCTGATTCACCCAGCCCTATGGAGCACCGCAATGGCCAAGCCACTGCACGAGTACCAGCGCAAGCGCAACTTCGACGCCACCCCGGAACCGGCCGGGCAATCGCGGCGCAGCGCCAGGGCGCAGGCCTTGCAGTTCTGCATCCAGAAGCACGATGCCAGCCATCTGCACTACGACTTGCGCCTGGAACTGGACGGCACCCTCAAGAGCTGGGCGATCCCCAAGGGCCCGTCACTGGACCCCACGGTCAAGCGCCTGGCCGTGCATGTCGAAGACCACCCGCTGGACTATGCCAGCTTCGAAGGCAGCATCCCCGAGGGCCACTACGGCGCCGGCGACGTGATCGTGTGGGACCGTGGCGTGTGGCTGCCCGAAGGCGACCCGGCCAAGGGCTACGCCAACGGCAAGCTGCGCTTTCGCCTGCACGGGGAAAAGCTGGGCGGTACCTGGCACCTGTTCCGCACACGCCTGGGCGGCAAGAAGGCGCAGTGGATGCTGGTCAAGTCGGACGACGAGGCGGCACGCGCCCAGGCCGACTACGACGTGCTGCAGGCCCAGCCCGATAGCGTGCTCAGCGAGCGCAGCCTGATCCCGCGCACCAAGGGCACCGGCAAGCCCAAGGCCACGCCAGCACCGCGCCGCATTGGCAACGCAGAGACATTGAGCGCGGCCAGGAAAGCGGCCCTTCCGGCGACGCTCACACCACAACTGGCGACCCTGGTGGAATCACCGCCCCAGGGCGACTGGCGCTACGAGGTCAAGTTCGACGGCTATCGAATCATGGCGCGCATCGACGGCAAGCGCGTTCAACTGTTTACCCGCAATGGCCACGACTGGACCGCCAGGCTCGCGCACCAGGCCAAGGCCCTGGCCGCCCTGGGGCTGCAGTCGGCGTGGCTGGACGGCGAAATGGTGGTCACCAACGCGCAGGGCATTGCCGACTTCCAGGCGCTGCAGAACGCCTTCGACAGCGAGCGCGACGCCGACATCCTCTATTACCTGTTCGACGTGCCCTACCTCAACGGCATGGACCTGCGCCAGTGCCCGCTGCAGGAGCGCCGCGCGGCATTGGCCGCGGTGCTGGCGCACGCCGACGAGCAACGCCTGCGCTTCAGTGCCGACTTCGACCAACCGGCCGAGTCGCTGCTGGCCAGCGCCTGCCAGATGCAGATGGAAGGCCTGATCGGCAAGCGCACCGACAGCCTGTATGTGTCGCGGCGCAGCAACGGCTGGATCAAGCTCAAGTGCAAGCAGCGCCAGGAGTTCGTGATCGTCGGGTACACCGAGCCCAAGGGTAGCCGCGCCGCGTTCGGTGCCCTGCTGCTGGGCCTGCACGACGCCGACAGCGGCCAGTTGCGCTATGCCGGCAAGGTCGGTACCGGCTTCAACAGCGCCACCCTGCACAGCCTGCACCCGCGCCTGACGCCCCTGCAGGTGAGCACGCCCCAGGTGGCCAACCCGCCCAGTGGTGCGCAGGTGCGTGACGTGCACTGGCTCAAACCGCAACTGCTGGCCGAAGTGGCCTATGCCCAGATGACCCGCGAGGGCGTGGTGCGCCATTCGGTGTTCCATGGCCTGCGCGAGGATAAGCCGGCCAGCGCCATCGGCCTGGAGAACCCCGTGAAGACCCGCCCTCGCAAAGCCTCGGACATGACCCTGCACCTCACCCATCCCGATCGCGTGATCGACGCCAGCAGCGGCACCGACAAACGCCAGGTGGCCGAGTATTACGCCCAGGTCGCCGAGTGGATCCTGCCGCACCTCAAGCGGCGCCCGGTGGCGCTGGTGCGCGCACCGGAGGGCCTGGGCGGTGAGCTGTTCTTCCAGAAGAACGCAGCGCAGCTCAACATTCCGGGCCTGGAAAGCCACGACAAGGCCGAGGCCGGCCAGGGCGTGATGATCATCGAACGGGCCGACACCCTGCTCGGCGCGGTGCAGATGAACACCCTGGAGCTGCACACCTGGAACGCCACCGCCAAGGACTTCGACAAGCCCGACCGCTTCGTGCTCGACCTCGACCCCGACCCGGCGCTGCCCTGGAAGGCCATGCTCGAGGCCACCCAGCTGACCCTGGCGCTGCTTGACGAGCTGGGCCTGCAGGCCTTTCTCAAGACCAGCGGTGGCAAGGGCATGCACGTAGTCGTGCCGCTCACCCGGCGCGCCGACTGGGACGAGGTCAAGGCGTTCAGCCACGCCATCGTCAAGCACATGGCCGGGCTGTTCCCCGATCGGCTCTCGGCGGTGTCGGGGCCCAGGAACCGGGTGGGACGCATCTTCATCGACTACCTGCGCAACGCCCGCGGCGCCACCACGGTGTGCGCCTATTCGCTGCGTGCCCGGGAAGGCTTGCCGGTCTCGGTACCGATCCGCCGCGAAGAACTGACCGACCTCAAGAGCGCCAGCCAATGGACCCTGCACAACCTGGGCGAACGCCTGGCCGAGGCGCGGGACCCGTGGGCCGGGTACGACAAGACCCGCCAATCGATTACCGCCGAGCTGCGCAAGCGCATCGGCCTGACATGACGTCCAAGGAGTCGCGCCATGAGCATCCTGCAGGCTTTTGACCTCAGCCGCCTCGACACCCTGCTGCGCCAGTTCGCCCAGCGCCCGCAGCCACTGAACCTCGACAGCCAGCTGTTCGAGTTGATGCAGGCGCTGCAGGCCAGCGGCCTGGACCGCCTGCCACTGCCCGGCCAGGGCCAGACCCTGCAGCGCTGGCAGACCCTGGCGCGGGTGGCCGGGGCCGACCTGGCGCTGGCCAAGCTCTATGAGGGCCATACCGATGCCCTGGCGATACTCGCCGAATGCGCCGGCGCCCACCTGGCCGGTAACGGCATCTGGGGCGTGTGGGCCGCCGAGCCGCCCAGTGCACGGGCGCGCATCGTCGCACGCGACAACCAGCGGGTGTACCTGCAAGGTCGCAAGGCCTGGTGCTCTGGCGCACTACAGATCGATTGCGGCCTGCTGACTGCCTGGGACGAAGACGACCAGCCACAGCTGGTAGCGCTGGACCTGGCCGAAGCCGGCCTGCACCGCGTAGCCGAGGGCTGGCAGGCGGTCGGCATGGGCATTACCGCCAGCGTCGAGCTCGAGTTCGAGCGCACTCCGGCGCAGTTGGTCGGCGGGCCTGGCCAGTACCTCGGCCGCCCCGGCTTCTGGCACGGTGGCGCCGGGATCGCGGCGTGCTGGTACGGCGCCGCCGAGGCCCTGGCCGACTATTTGCGCGAACAGTGCCGCCAGCCGCGCCCCGACCCGCACGCCGAGGCGCACCTGGGCGCGGTGGATGCAGCCTTGTGCGGCGCGGCGGCGGCGCTGCGCGAATGCGCCGCCGTCATCGACGCGCAGCCCCAGGCCGATGCAGCCCTGGCCGTGCGCCGGGTACGCGCGCAGGTCGAAGCGGCCGCCACCCAGGTGCTCGGCCATGTCGGCCGCGCCCTGGGGGCCACGCCTTTTTGCCGCAGCAGCCACTTTGCCCGGCTTTGCGCCGACCTGCCGGTGTTCCTGCGTCAGAGCCATGCCGAGCGCGACCTGGCCGAACTCGGCCGGCAACTGGCCGGGCGCGCAGCAGGCGGGTGGCAACTGTGAGCGCTGACAACCCGATCAAGGCGGCGGGCAACGGCACCCCGCTGTCGGTATGGCAGGCGTCGCCGGTGCTGGGCGCGGTGCGTCTGATAGCACCACTGGCGCTGGTGCCTGCGGGCAGCCGCCTGGTGGTGGTAGCGCCGCACCCGGATGACGAAGTGCTGGGCTGCGGTGGGCTGCTGGCCGGTTTCGCCGGCCGTGAGCACGACCTGCTGCTGATATCGGTGACTGACGGTGAAGGCAGCCACCCTGGCTCTGCAGCCTGGCCCGGTGAGCGCTTGCGCCAGCGCCGGCCGCTGGAAAGCCGCGCGGCCCTGCTGGCGCTTGGGCTCAACCCGGACCGGGTGGCCTGGCAACGCCTGCGCCTGGCCGACAGCGCGGTGCACGCCGATGAAGGCGCCCTCGCCCACGCGCTGGTGCACTGCCTGCGGCCCAGCGACACGGTACTCACCACCTGGCGCCTGGACGGTCACTGCGACCATGAGGCGGTCGGACGCGCCTGTGCGCAGGCCACCGCGACCGTGGGTGCAAGCCTCATCGAGGTGCCGATCTGGGCCTGGCACTGGGCGCAGCCCGACGACCCACGCCTGCCCTGGCGGCGAGCGCGCAAAGTGGCACTGGGCCCGCCGCAACTTGCGCGCAAGCACGCGGCCATTGCCGCGCATGCCAGCCAGCTCGATGCAGACGGCGAGCGCCCACCGGTACTCGGTGAAATCACCTTGCAGCGGCTGCTGCAACCGTTCGAGCTGGTGTTCCTGGAGCAGGTGTTGCCATGAGTGTATCCGCGCAGTACTTCGAGCAACTGTTCGAGCACGACGAAGACCCCTGGGCGTTCCGTACCCGCTGGTATGAAAAACGCAAGCGCGACCTGACCCTGGCCTGCCTACCCCGCCAGCGCTACTGCCGCATCTTCGAGCCGGCCTGCGCCAATGGCGAACTCAGCGCGGCCCTGGCCGAGCGCACCGACGCCCTGCTATGCCAGGACCTCAACGCCACGGCCGTGGCCCTGGCACAAAAGCGGCTGCAGCCCTTCCCCCAGGCCAGCGTGGCCCAGGGCCATCTGCCGGGTGACTGGCCGGGGGGCGAGTTCGACCTGATTGTGCTCAGTGAAATCGGCTACTACCTGGACCCTGCGCAGTGGTTGCAGGTCATCGAACAGGCGGTGGCGTGCCTCACACCGGGTGGTGCACTGCTGGCCTGCCACTGGCTGCACCCCATCGAAGGCTGCCCGCAGGACGGCCGACAGGTGCATGCGCTGCTCGACCAGCGCCTGCCCCTGTTTCGCGCGGCGCGCCACGAGGAAGCCGATTTCCTGCTCGAATACTGGTGTTGCCAGCCGTGTGCCATTGACCTGCAGGAGCCCTGCGCATGATTGCCGTGATCGTCCCCGCGCATAACGAAGAGCAGCACCTGCCGGCCTGCCTGCGAGCACTGAGGCAAGCCGCCAGCCGCGCCGAAGACCTCGGTGAGACGGTTGAAGTCCTGGTGGTGCTGGACCAGTGCAGCGACGCCAGCGAGGCCATTGCCCTGGCCCATGGCGTGCACACCCTCAACGTCACCGCGCGCAACGTCGGCTTTGCCCGGCGTGCCGGCGCCAGCTGGATGCTGGAGCGTGGTGCACGCTGGCTGGCCTGCACCGACGCCGACAGCCGCGTGCCGGCCGACTGGCTGGTGTACCAGCTGGACTGCGCTGCCGACGTGGTATGTGGCACGGTACACATCGAGCATTGGCAGGCCGACCAGGACGCAGCCCTGCAGGCACGCTACCTGGCGCATTACCAGGCCCGCGAAGACCACCGGCATGTCCATGGCGCCAACCTGGGCATCTGTGCCCGCGCCTATCAGCGAGTTGGCGGGTTCCAGGCGCTGGCGCTCGACGAGGACGTGCAGTTGATCAGCGACCTGCAGCTCAGTGGCGCGCGCATCGTGTGGACCGCGCGCAACAGCGTGTCCACCAGCAGCCGTGGGGATTGCCGGGCGCGGGGCGGGTTTGGCGATTTCCTCACCGGCCTGGCGATTACCCCGTGAGGCGCACTGGCGCGCCAGCGCCCTGACCAGTCACCGCCCCAGATAACCCTTCAAGAAATCAATCCAGGCCCGCACCTTGCGCGGTACATGGCTGCTGGCCGGGTACAGCGCATACACGGCCTGCTCGGCAAATCGATACGCCGACAGCACATCGACCAACGTACCCGCGCTGAGATCGTCATCCACCAGCCACGCCGGCAATACCGCCACCCCCATCCCCTGCAGCGCAAAGGCCCGCAGGATCGACGCGTTGTCGGCCACCATCACCGGCCGCCCCTCGGGCTCATACACCGCCGCCCCACCCTCGCCGTCCGTCAGCGCCCAGCCTGCCTGGCGCTCGAAGCGGCTGTGGGCCAGCCACGGCAACGCATTGACCACTGCCAACCCGGCACCCGGCGCGCACAACCCCGGCGCCATTACCAGGCGCACCGCGTAGTGCTCCAGGCACACCCCGCGATACCCCGAATCGTGCGGCTGCCCCAGGCGAATCGCCACATCGAAGCGCTCCTGCACCAGGTCGACCTGCGCGGTGTGGGTTTCCAGGCGCACGCTGAGCAACGGATGCTCACGCATGAACAACTGCAAGGCGGGCGCCACCACCCGCAAACCATACTCCACCGTCGAGGTGATACGCAGGCTGCCCTGCAGGCCGGCATGCTCGGCACGCGCCTGCTCGATCGCCGCATTCGCCTGCTCCAGCACCTGCACGCAACGGCGGTAGAAACCCTCGCCCGCATCGGTCAGGGCTACCCGCCGGGTAGTGCGCGTGAGCAAGGTAACCCCCAACTGCGACTCCAATTGCTTGATCCCGAAACTCACCGCAGCACGGGTCTGGCACAGGCGCGTGGCGGCGGCGGTGAACGAACCCGCCTCGACCACGGCACAGAACAGCTCGAAACGGTCCAGGCTGACCATGGACACCCCTGAATTGTCAAAAAAGGCTGAACAATCTGACAGTATTGCGGGGCTTATTCAATCAGACTCGCGCCCCTAAACTCCATGCTTTCTCGCCGCACGCTGTCGATTGCCATGTCATTTCGCTCGAAAGTCACCCTGATCTACCTGCTCGGCTTTGCCCTGGACCTGGCCAACCTGTTCGTGCTCAACAGCGCCTACCCGGCCATCGGCCAGGCACTCGGCGCTTCGGTGCACCAACTGAGCTGGGTAGGCAATGCCTACATGCTTGGCCTGACCCTGGTGATACCGCTGGGCAACTGGCTGGCCCAGCGCATCGGCGAGCGCAACACCCTGCTGCTGTCGCTCGGCGCGTTCGGCCTGGGCACCGCGATGGCGGGCCTGGCGCCCAGCATCGAAGCGCTGATCGGCTGGCGACTGCTGCAAGGGCTGGGCGGTGGCCTGCTGATACCGGTGGGCCAGGCACTCGCCTACCGCAGTTGCAGTGCCCAGGCACGTGCCGGCCTGACGTCGCAGGTGATGACGGTGGCCTTGCTGGTACCCGCCCTGTCACCCGCGCTGGGTGGCTGGCTGGCCGACCACGGCGACTGGCGCTGGGCCTTTGCGGGCATGCTGGCGTTGACCCTGGCCGGCGTGGCCCTGGTGCTGCAGTGGCTGCCCAAGGGCCAGCCACTGCCCGCGCGCCAGCCGGCGCTGAGCCTGGGCCTGCTGCGCCAACCGCTGCTGCGCAGTGCGATGCTGGTGTACCTGTGTGTACCCGGCGTGTTCATGGGCGTGAACCTGGTGGCGGCGCTGTACCTGCAAACCTCGCTGGGCCTGAGCGCCACCGCCAGCGGTGGATTGATGCTGGCGTGGGCGCTGGGGGCCTGCGCGGCGATTGCAACGACGCGCTGGCGCTTCAATGTGCTGGGGCCAAAGCCGCTGCTGCTGGCCGGCATGCTTGTGCAGAGCCTGGCGGTACTGGTGCTGGCAAGCCCGTGGCTGGCGAACCATCAAGGCTGGCTGGTGCTGCTGTACGGGCTGATGGGGCTGGGGAGCAGCCTGTGCAGCAGCACGGCGCAGACGGCGGCGTTCGTTGCCATCTGCCCCGCCCGGATGGGTGCCGCCAGCACACTGTGGAACCTGAACCGGCAATCGAGCTTCTTCTGTGGCGTGGCGTTGCTGGGTTCGCTGCTGGACGTTTTGCTGCCGGCGCCCACGGCCTATGCGCACGTGCTGGTGGTGGCGGCCGTGCTGACGCTGGTGCCACTGCCGTGGGTGATGCGCCTGCCGGGTGCACGAACACTGTTTCTTCAACCTGCCGAGTGAGGCTTATGGGTACGCAGACTGATTTTTGCCGTGAGGTACGCGAGGCGCATGTGCTCATCCGCCAGTGGCTGTCGGGTGAGGCGCGACCGCCGTTGCTGGAGCGCTTTGCCGAAGGGTTCTCGATGTTCACGCTCAAGGGCACGGTGCTGGACAAGCGCCAACTGGAGGCGTTCTTTACCCAGGCGCACGGCACGCGGCCGGGGCTGTGCATTGATATCGATGCGCTGCACGAGGTGGCACCGGGGGTGGTGACGTATCGCGAGTGCCAGCAGGATGACAGCGGCCAGGGCACTGTGCGGTGGTCGACAGTGGTGTTCGATCGACAGGGGAAATGGCTGCATTTGCAGGAGACGGCGGTGCCCACCCCCTGATCTTGCCACGCCTGCATGGCCCCTTCGCTGGCAAGCCAGCTCCCACAAGGACCACGCCGTTTGCAAGGGGCAGCGCGCTACCTGTGGGAGCTGGCTGCCAGCGAAAGGCGCGCCGCGCTCAGGCTTTCTTGCGCGGCGCCTTCTTGGCGCCCAGGCTGCGCTTGAGCAGTTCGGTCAGGTCGATGATGTCCGCGCCCTTGCCCGCCGCCTGATCCTGCGGCGCCTGCACCGTGGCGATCTTGCCCTGGCGGGCCTTCTCTTGCACCAGCGCCATGATGGTGTGCTTGAAGTCGTTGCGGTACTCATCCGGCGCCCAGTGCCCGGCCATGTCCTCGACCAGCCGCCTGGCCATCTGCAATGCCTTCTTGTCGACCGCCGCCGCGCTCACGCTCTTGTCCAGCTCCAGGCCCTCCAGCCCGCGAACCTCCTCGGGCCAGCGCAAGGTGATCATCACCAGCGCGTCCTCCAGCGGACGCAGCAGCGCCAGGTGCTGTTGGGTGTGCAGCACCACCTTGGCCAGCGCCACCTTGCCGGTGCTCTCCAGCGTCTGGCGCAGCAACGCGTACACCTTGCCGCCACGCTTGTCCGGCGCGAGGTAATACGGGGTGTCGAAGTGCTGCAAGGGGATCTCGTCACTGGCCACGAACGAGAAGATCTCGATGGTCTGGGTCGCTTCGGGGCGCGCGGTGCGGATCTCCGCTTCGCTGATCACCACATACTGGCCCTTCTCGAACTCCACGCCCTTGACGATGTGCTGCTTGTCGATTTCCTTGCCGGTGACCTTGTTGACCCGCTTATAGCCCACCGGGTCCATGCTGCGCTTGTCCAGCCAGTCGAAATCGACCCGGTCGCTGCTGACCGCCGTGGTCAATGACACCGGTATGTGCACCAGGCCAAAACTGATTGCGCCTTTCCAGATCGCCCTGCTGGCCATGCCTGTCACCTCGCGCTATGGCAATGGATTGCCACCGTCAACGGCAGCGCCTCACAGCGCTCCTGAGATGACTGACCGACCGGCCCGCGCAATGGTTCAAGGCAGTTGGTCCGGGCGGCTGCAATTAGATGAAACCCTTGCCCGCACCCGACCTCCACAGAAGACAAAGGGTACCTTCGCCCCTGCGCATGGAGACCGTCATGACTAGCCATCTGGTCAAACTCTTCACCCAACCCAACTCGGCGTGGGCTGACATACGCCATGACGAGGAAGCCCACCCGCGCCATTACCTGACCCATCTGTTGCTGCTGGCACTGATCCCCACGGTGTGCCTGTTCATCGGCACCACATCGGTCGGCTGGAGCCTGGCCGAGAACGAGAATGTGCGGCTCAGCGCCAACAGCGCGCTGCAGCTGTGCATCCTGCTGTTTCTGGCGATCATGGCCGGGACCGTGCTGATGGGGGCGCTCATCCGCTGGATGTCGCGCAGCTTCGATGCGCGGCCCAGCCTCAACCAATGCATCGGGTTTGCCGCCTACACCGCCACGCCGTATTTCATTGCCGGGCTGGCCGGCCTGTACCCGAGCCGCTGGCTGGCGGTGTGCATACTCGGCGCCGCTACGCTGTATGCCACGTTCCTGCTGTTCACCGGGCTGCCGACCTTCATGCGCCTGCGCAAGGAGCAAGGCTTGCTGTATGGGGCCAGTGTGTGGGGCGTGGGCCTGCTGGTGCAGGTGACGATCCTGGTGACGATGATCCTGTTCTGGTTCAACACCCTGCAACCCGAATACCTGCGCCCGGCCAGCCTGGGCTGAGCCGGGCGCACGGCTGATCAGGCGCGGAACTTGATCGGTTGCGGGGCCAGCAGCCTGGGGCGCTCTGCACGGATCTGCGCAACCAGGTCCGCCAGCGCGCGGGCGTCAGGCAGCTCACTCACCCGCACCCCGGTCAACGTATGCTCCACATGCTCGGCATCCGCTGGAAAATGAATGGTCAGGCACAAGCCGTCAGTACAGGAAACCTCGCAATGCATGGGCAGAAACGCCCGCTCGATGATCCCCCTCAGTTCCAGATCACTCACTCCGTTCATTGGCATGATGCAACCCTCGGCAGTCTCAGGTGTAACACCTAGTAAGGGCCTGATGGCCCGGTCGTTCAAGTAGAAATATCCGATGCATCCTGCACCTTGTTATCCATTGCGCGTCACGGTCAGACCCACCGCCGCGATGCGCTCCACGGCTTCGTAGCCGGGCTCCAGCAGTTGTTCGCCAAACACGTCCGGGTCCAGTTCCTGGTAATGCCAGGACCAGCGCGGGTCGTTGAGCTGGGCACGAATGGCGGCCAGAAACGGATCATGGCCATCGATCATCGCAACCCCTGTGTAGAGCAGCAAACTGCCGCCCTGGCTCAGACGCCCCAGCGATTCATTGAGGATGCGCAACGACAGGCCGGCGCCCAGCGCACCGCCACCGTGCCGGTAGGCGCGCGCCCCCGCATCCAGCATGTACGGTGGGTTGGCGACGATCAGGTCGAAATTTCCAGTAATACCCTGCAACACATCGCTGTGCTCGATCGATACGTTGGCCAGCTCCGCCAAGGCCACGTTGATGGCCGTCATGCGCAAGGCATGGGCATTGATGTCCACCGCCGCTACCTGGGCGTGGCGCCGGGCGCGACCGATCAGGATGGCGCCGATGCCACTGCCGCAGCCTATGTCCACGGCATGGTTGATCTCGCTGAAGCGACCCTGCAGGTGGCTGGCGATAAAGTGCGCGAAGCGGTAGCTGTCCGGGCCGAAGAACACCGCATCGGTCTGCGTGGTGGGGTACCCGGAATGCACCAGCAGCAGGTCCTCCAGGCTCGACCAGCGCACGCGGCTGCGCCAGCAGTCGCCCTCCTCGTCAAGAATCTGCGCCAGGCGCATTTGCGCCAGTTCATCGGCCGACAGCAGGCTGGCGGTAAACGGCCGGTTCCAGCCAAAGATGTCACGCAACGTGCGCGCACGCGCGGCGCCTGCCCGGTCATTGTTGCGCTGCTGGGTCAGCGGCGTGACGCAGGTGAAGCGATAACCATCGGCCTGCAGGCGACGGCCCAGTTGCAGCAGCGCCTGGTCGGCATCACGCTGGCAGGGGTTCAATAGCATTGCAGGGCTCCTTCAGTTCAAGCCAGTGAGCTGGCGGTACAGGCGGGTGGCCAGCAGGCCGACCGGCACGGCATGACCGTTGCCGGCCAGTTGCTCGACCAGCCGTGACACCCGGCTCTGGGCTGGCAGCCGGGCCAATTGTTCCTCGAGCGCCACGCAGTCGGCATCGCACGCCGATACGACCGGTTGGGCGGGCGAAAGCGAACGCCGCGGGCCCGCGGCGGGCTGCCAATCGCCAGCGATCCAGTCGTGCAGCAGCTGTTTTTCATAAGCGCTGAACACGCCGAACATGGCGGCCGTCGGCCCTTCGACCAGCGACCAGAAGCGGCTTTTGGTGGGGGCCTGGTGGCGCTGAATCCAGCCTTTGCCCTCAAGGGCCGTGAGGAACGCGGGGACACTGCCCGGCTCGGCCAGCCACTGGTTGACCGTGCGCCCGTCGAAACGGCAGTAGTCGGAGTGCATGTGCTGGCCGAACGCACGCTTGTGTTCCAGCATGCTCACGACCTCGGCATACAGGTCGAAACTGGCAATGATGGCTGTCGAGCCCTGCCCAAGGTCATTGAGCCGGTAGCCGGCAGCGACGCGCCGGTAGAACGACTCGTCGTACACCGGCATGAAGTGCTGCAGGGCCTGCACGGCCTTGCACGCGTGGCCGCTGCTGGCGTTGTCGATGGTCACGTGCAAGCGAAAGTACTGTGGGTCCAGGCCCAGTTCATCGAGCTCGAAGGCGCTGATCAGCAGGTGCAGGGGCAACTGCTCATAGCCCAGGTTGTAGCCGATCACTTCGGGCAGGAACACCTCGGTGTTCATGCCCAGGGCCAGTTGCAGGCAGCCTTGCAGGTAACGCTCGTCGGCCAGCGGCGTGCTGTCGTGGCAGCCGGCCTCAGCCAGCAGCCGGCGATAGATCAGCACGTGGTTGCAGGCCGGCTCGCCGTCGCCAAGCTCTTCCAGGTAGGTGCGGATCAGCCCGTGGTAACGCGGGTCTGGCCAATGGTGCAGCATGCCATGCAGCCAGGCCCCATCCACGCACTTGGTGGGTGCGACCTGATGCAGAAAGTGCAGCGCGTGGGCACGGCCGCTGAAGTAGCGCCGCTTGTCGCCAGCCTTGCGCCCCCGCAGGTACTCGGCGTACTGCTGCGCCACGCTGGCGGCGCGGTCGGCACACCACTGGGTGAGGCCTGTGGCGTCAGGCGGCAGGTCGTGCGGCAATCGCTGGGCCTGCAGCAACTGCCCGGCAAGCCAGGCAGCACTGCCAAACCCTTCGCCGCGCAGCAGCGACTGGTAGCGTTGCAGCAGATCATCAGAAGCAGCCAACGGTTTTTCGACGCTGACGGGTGTGGAAATGGTAAACGCGCTCATGGCTTGGCCTTCCTGTTGGCGACAGGCTGGTGTTCGATATGCAAGGGAATGATCAACGCTGAACAAAGTTCCAGGCGCCTGTACCAGTGGTCCGTCTATTACCTGGACCAACCGTTCGTCTCAAGTCGCCGAACTTTTTCAAACTTTACCCTCGCATCCCTTTCCCACCCTATGTGAGGCCAGAACGGCTTCGCACCTCCAACTGCCAAAGGAAGAGAATCATGCCTAGTAAAGATAGTTCGAATCCTGGAAATTTCGCCAACGACAAAACCAAGGCCTCTGAAGCCGGCAAAAAAGGTGGCCATGCGTCGGGTGGTGGCGCTGGCGGGCAAAGTAACCAAGGCAGCAAAAAGCCGGACACCATGCGCGACAAGGGCAGTAAACCTAGCGGCGGTGGCCGTAGCTGACGCACGAGAGACCGGCGCACCTTGCGTGCGTCGGCCTTGAGGACCGTTGATGAGCCAATACGTCATCCACTTTCATTGCCCGATCGACCAAAGCACCACCGAACGTTTTCGGGACCGCTGCCTGCAAGCCATGGACGAGGGCGCCAGCAGGTTGCTGCTCAACCTGTCGACCATTGGCGGCAGCACCCACCTCGGCTTTTCGATCTACAGCTTCCTGAAGTCGTTGCCCCTCCCGGTGACGGCGGTGAACGCCGGCAATATCGAGTCCATGGGCATCGTGATGTACCTGGCCGCCAGCGAGCGGCTTGCCGTGCCGCATTCGCGGTTTCTGATCCACCCCATGACCTGGCATTTCAACCAGAGTGCGGTGGACCATTCGCGCCTGCGTGAATACCTCTCCAGCCTGGACAACGACCTGGAGCGCTACGCGCGGATCTTCGAGCTGGAGACCGCCCAGGCCGAACGCAAGCTGGACATCATCCACTGCCTCTCGACCGAAGAGAAGGTGGTGCCGGCCTATGACTCACTGGCCTGTGGCATCGCCCACCGGCTGGAGCAGGTGCTGTTCGACAAGGAGGCACGCCACCTCACCGTCAGCAGCGATCACTGAAGCGCTGCAATCCGATGGAATTATTCAGGGGCTTGAGGGTACTTAACTAGAGACGCCACTGGTAACCACGTTGAAAGGACTTTCCCGGAACCATGAATAGCGCAAAACTCTTCGTTATCGACTATGAACTGCACGGCGAGCGCAAGTCATTCGTGATTCGTGCCGAGGTAATGGACAACGCCGAGGCCTGGCATTGGGCCAGCTGTGATGCCGGGGTGGGCCGAATCGGTCGGTATGGGCGCGAGAAAGTGAAAAAGGTCAGCAAGCCATTGGCCGAACGGTACGGGATTACCGAGGTGACGTGGCGGCAGACGAAGTGATAGCCCCTTCGCCATCAAGGCTGGCTTCTGCGGGGCGAACCATCACCCAGTCACGGTGACGCTCCGATCCACAGACAAAAACAGCCTCGCCTACCTGGCGAAAGCCGTTGCGTTGATAAAAGCGAATCGCCCGCGCGTTCTGTTCATTGACGGTCAGGCGGATGGCCCCGCCAAACGCGGCCAGGGTGTCGTCGAGCAGCAACTGGGCCGCGCCATTGCCATGGTGCTCGGGCAGCACGTAGCAGCGGCTCAGTTCCGCCAGGCCATCGGCCGCCTCGATGTCCAGGGCCTTCGCGGCCTTGTCGATCAGGGTGTAGCCGACCACCACGCCGTCATGCTCCAGCACGCGCAACTGCTTGGCGCGGCTGATCAGCTGCAGGCAGAAATGCTCGGGTTGCAGGTTGTTGCGGATATAGGCATTCAACGCCTTGGCCGATGCATCAGCAGGGCTGGCCAGGGCAAAGGTCGCGGCGGCGATGTCGCTGAGCGCTTCAGCATCGGCCGGCCGCGCTGTACGGGTACTGAAAAGCATGCGGCAACATCCTGTGGAACGGGCGAAGCTGCATGTTAGCCGGTTCCCGCCCCGGCGCAACAGCGCTGTTCGCACTCAACGGCGCCGAAACAGCGGCCTGGGTTCGATCACCGAGCGCCCGTACAGCACACTCATGCCCTGCAGCCCCTTGAGCGCATCCGCCGCCGACTTGTCCTCACGTACCGCAAAGCTGTCGAAGCCGCACTGGCGCATGTGGCTGAGCTGGTCGCGCAACACGTCGCCAACCGCACGCAACTCGCCCTGCCAGCCCAGCCGCGTGCGCAGCAGGTAGGCCTGGCTATAGCCGCGGCCATCGCGAAAGCTCGGGAAGTCGATGGCGATCAGCGGCAGCACACCCAGCCACAGTTGCAGCGACTCGACGTCATCGTCCGGGCCCAGCCACAGGCCGTTGAAGGCATCGGGCTGGGCGAGCCAGCGGTACAACGGCAGGATCAGCGCGCCCTCGGGCGGTACGTCCGGATAGTCGCGCACCAGTTGCCAACGGTCGTTCTCGACCAACTGCGCCTGGCCTTCATGCAGACCGATCACATTGCGCATGCCGCTGCCTCCCCCTGCTTGGCGTAGACACGCTCCTTGAACGGTTCCAGGCCCACGCGTGCCACGGTATCGACAAACGGCTCCTCGAGTTCGCGGTAGGCACAGTAGGTGGCCACGATCTGTTCGATCACCTGCGGGATCTGGGCGGCGCTGAACGACGGTCCGATTACCTTGCCCAGCGTGCTGGCCTTGCCCTGCGCACCGCCCAGGGTGACCTGGTACCACTCGCTGCCGTTCTTGTCGACGCCCAGGATGCCGATGTTGCCGATGTGGTGGTGACCACAGGCGTTGATGCAGCCGGAGATGTTCAGGCTCAGGTCGCCCAGGTCATGCAGGTAGTCCAGGTCGTCGAAACGGCGCTGGATGGCCTGGGCGATAGGGATCGACTTGGCATTGGCCAGGGCGCAGAAATCGCCACCCGGGCAGGCGATGATGTCGGTGAGCAGGCCGACGTTGGCGGTGCCCAGGCCATGCTCGCAGGCCAGCCGCCACAGGGCGTGCAGATCGCTTTTGCGCACATCCGGCAGGATCAGGTTCTGTTCGTGGGCGATACGGATCTCACCAAAGCCGAACTGCTCGGACCAGTCGGCCACGCTGTCCATCTGCGCCGCGGTCAGGTCGCCTGGCGGTGCGGCTGGGCCCGGTTTGGTCGACAACACCACGCTGGCGTAGCCGGGTACCTTGTGCGGGTGCACGTTGCGCGACACCCAGCGTGCGAAGCTGCGGTCCATGGCCAACTGGGTGCCGTAGTCGAGGTCGCCGTCCGGCTGTGCCGTGTAGCCAGGCGGCGCAAAACCCTGGGCCACGCGCGCAAACTCGTCCTCGGTCAATTGCGCCGGGCCGTCCTTGATGTGTTGCCACTCCTGCTCGACTTCCCGGGCGAACGCCTCGATACCCAGTGCCTTGACCAGGATCTTGATGCGCGCCTTGTACTTGTTGTCGCGCCGGCCATGGCGGTTGTACACCCGCAGGATGGCTTCCACGTACGACAGCAGGTGTTGCCAGGGCAAGCCTTCGCGGATCTGCAGGCCGAGGATCGGCGTACGCCCAAGGCCGCCGCCGACGATCACACGCAGGCGCATCTGGTCGCGGCCGTCACGGTAAAGGTAGAGGCCGATGTCGTGCATCATGATCGCGGCACGGTCCTGGCGCGCCGAACAGATGGCGATCTTGAACTTGCGCGGCAGGAACAGGAACTCGGGGTTGATGGTCGACCACTGGCGCAGGATCTCGGCCAGCGGGCGCGGGTCGATGATCTCGTCGGCGGCCACGCCGGCGAAGGCCTCGGTGGTGATGTTGCGTATGCAGTTGCCTGAGGTCTGGATCGCATGCATGTCGACCTCGGCCAGGCGCTGCAGGATGTCCGGCACCTGATTGAGTTCGATCCAGTTGAACTGGATGTTCTGGCGCGTGGTGAAGTGGCCGTAGCCGCGGTCGTAGTCGCGCGCGATGCTGGCCAGGGTGCGCAGCTGGCGGGCACCGAGGGTGCCGTAGGGAATGGCGACACGCAGCATGTAGGCGTGTTTCTGCAGGTACAGGCCGTTTTGCAGGCGCAGCGGCAGGAATTCCTCTTCGCTCAGTTCGCCGCTACCGAAACGCAGCACCTGGTCGCGGAACTGGGCTACGCGTTCGAACACCAGTGCACGGTCATAGTCGTCATAGTGATACATGGTCGGGCCTCATCAGGGAGGCCGTTACTATGGCGTTCGGGTGTATTGGGTTACAGATTCAGGTCGGGGCGATTAATGCGGATCAGATGCTCTGGCGGCGAATCTGCTGCCAGCGCCCGCACAGCCAGCGAACGGGGGCGCGCAGCTCAAGGCCCCAGCGCTGTGAAAAGTACAAGCGCACCTGCGTAAAAGGCATTTTTCCGTTGTGCCTCTGCCGCCATCATGGCGGCAGAGGCGTTTGCCCCACACAACAACAAACAACGGAAAAATGCCATGTCAGCGCAAGCCCGCCTGCCGTTGGCGGTACTCGCCCGGGGTCACCTGTGCATAGCGCAGGAAGAACCGGCTGAAGTACGCCGGGTCCTTGAAGCCCAGGCTGTAGCAGATCTCGTTGGCCGAACTGCCGGTGAACAGCAGCAGGCGCTTGGCCTCCTGCATCAACCGTTCAAGGATCAGGCGCTTGGACGGCAGGTCGGCGATGCGCCGGCACACGTCGTTGAGCCGCGCCTCGGTCACCCCCACGCCCTGGGCATAGCGCGACAGCGGCCAGTGCTCCAGGTAATGCGCCTCGATCAGTTCGTTGAAGCGGTGAAACACCTGCAAGTCTTCATGACGGGTCTGGCGCGCGGGCAACGAATGCGCACACAGGCGCAGCAGGCCAAGCATGATCAGCCGCGTCAGGCTGTCCAGCGCTGCACCGCGCCCCGCCCGGGCCGCGTTGATCTCACCATGCAGTTCGTCGAACAGCCACTCCAGGCGCCTGGCCTCAGCGGCGAATCGCCCCTCCAGCCCGCCCAGCGCCACGCACGCCGGCGCCACCTGCGGCCCGGGCGCCAGCGTGGGGTCGGCTTCGAGCAGTTGCCACACCAACTGCTGGCGCACGGTCAGCACATGGCCGTCGGCCTCCGGTTCGGTGACGAACGAATGCGGGATGGTCGGCGGCGTCAGGAAGAACATCGGCCCCGACTCCACGTACTGCTGGTCATCCAGGTACACCCGCACGCTGCCGCTCTTGACGTAATGCACCTGGAAAAACCGGTCGTGGCGGTGCACCGGCATGTTGCGCCCGAAAAAACCGGCCAGGTTGCCGAGCTTGTCGCAATGCACCTGGGCATCGCTGTAACGCTGGTCGTAGACCTGCCCGATATTGATGTTGGGGATGGGCGTGCGATCGCTCATGGCGGCGGTTCCTGCTGTGTTTTTTGTTCTGCGCGCAGCTTACCGCGGAAACAAGCTGCTTGCCTTTAGTTAACATCTTAACTATAACGTTAACACATTAACAAACAGACCCGCAGGGTGCCCGCCGCCCTGCCCTTGCCAGGAGAAGAGCATGAGCCGTGCCCTGCACGACGTTGCCACCGGCACCCTGTTCGGCGTTGCGCTGAACTACCAGGGGTTGCTGAACCAGCGTCTCGCCGAATTCGAACAGGCGCCGTACCAGAAGCCCCCGGTCAAGCCGGTGCTGTTCATCAAGACCCCCAACACGCGCAACAGCCACGGCGCCCCGGTGGTGTACCCGCAGGGTATCGAACGCCTGCAGCCGGGCCCGGCGCTGGGCGTGGTGATCGGCAAGCGCGCCAGCCGCGTGAGCGTCGAACAGGCGCTGGAGCACGTGGCCGGCTACACCATCGTCAACGAATTCAGCCTGCCCGAAGACAGCTACTACCGCCCGGCGGTCAAGGCCAAGTGCCGTGACGGCTTTTGCGCCCTCGGCCCGGAGCTGGTGCCAGCGGCGCAGGTGGCTGACCCGCAGCAACTGACCATCAAGCTGTTCGTCAACGGCGAGCTTCGCCAGCACAACAGCACCGCCAACCTGGTGCGCAGCATTGCGCAACTGATCGCCGAAATCAGTGAGTTCATGACCTTGCACGAAGGCGACGTACTGATTACCGGCACCCCCGAAGGCCGTGTCGACGTACTGCCGGGCGACCAGGTTGAAGTCGAGATCACCGGCCTGGGCCGGCTGGCCAACCCGATTGTGGCCGAACAGGAGCAACGCTGATGAAACACGCCCGTATCCGTTACCAGGGCCAGGACCACGCCGTGACCGTGGAAGCCGACAACGCCGTGCGCCTGGCCGATGGCCGCCTGCTTGCCGAGCAGGACGTGCAGTGGCTGCCGCCGGCCACCGGCAGCATGTTCGCGCTGGGCCTGAACTACGCCGACCACGCCGCCGAACTGGCCTTTGCCGCGCCCACCGAGCCACTGGCCTTCATCAAGTCGCCCGGCACCTACACCGGCCACAGCCAGGTCACCTGGCGCCCGGACAACGTCAAGTACATGCACTACGAGTGCGAGCTGGTGGCGGTGATCGGCAAGCCGGCACGCAACGTCAGGCGCGAGGACGCACTGCAGTACCTGGCCGGCTACACGGTGTGCAACGACTACGCGATCCGCGACTACCTGGAGAACTACTACCGCCCCAACCTGCGGGTGAAGAACCGTGACGCCACCACCCCGGTGGGCCCATGGATCGTCGATGTGGCCGACGTACCGGACGCGTCCAACCTCACCCTGCGCACCTGGATCAACGGTGAGCTCAAGCAGCAGGGCAGCACCCGCGACATGATCTTCGACATCCCCTACCTGATCGAATACCTGTCCAGCTTCATGACCCTGCAACCGGGCGACATGATCGCCACTGGCACCCCTGAAGGCCTGGCCGACGTGGTGCCGGGTGATGAAGTGGTAGTGGAAGTGGAAGGTGTCGGCCGCCTGGTCAACCGCATTGTCAGCGAAGCCGAGTTCTTCGCCCTGAACCCGCAAGAGGCATGAACCCGATGATCAAGCACTGGATCAATGGCCGTGAGGTCGAAAGCAAGGACGTCTTCGTCAACTACAACCCGGCCACCGGCGAGGCCATCGGCGACGTTGCCAGCGGCGGCGCCGCGGAAGTTGCCCAAGCGGTTGCCGCGGCCAAGGACGCCTTCCCGAAATGGGCCGGCACCCCGGCCAAGGAACGTGCGCGGCTGATGCGCAAGCTGGGCGAGCTGATCGAGCAGAACGTGCCCAGGCTGGCCGAGCTGGAAACCCTGGACACCGGGCTGCCGATCCACCAGACCAGGAACGTGCTGATCCCCCGCGCCTCGCACAACTTCGATTTCTTCGCCGAAGTGTGCACGCGCATGGACGGCCACAGCTACCCGGTCGACGACCAGATGCTCAACTACACGCTGTACCAGCCGGTGGGCGTGTGTGCGCTGGTGTCGCCGTGGAACGTGCCGTTCATGACCGCCACCTGGAAGACCGCGCCGTGCCTGGCGCTGGGCAACACCGCGGTGTTGAAGATGAGCGAGCTGTCGCCGCTGACTGCCAACGAACTGGGCCGCCTGGCGGTCGAGGCCGGCATCCCCAACGGTGTGCTCAACGTGATCCAGGGCTACGGCGCCACTGCCGGCGATGCGCTGGTGCGCCACCCGGATGTGCGGGCCATCTCGTTCACCGGCGGCACCGCCACCGGCAAGAAGATCATGCAGACCGCGGGGCTGAAGAAGTACTCCATGGAACTGGGCGGCAAGTCGCCGGTGCTGATCTTCGAGGACGCCGACCTCGAGCGTGCGCTGGACGCAGCGCTGTTCACCATCTTCTCGCTCAACGGCGAACGCTGCACCGCCGGCAGCCGCATCTTCATCCAGGAAAGCGTGTACCCGCAGTTCGTCGCCGAGTTTGCCGCACGGGCCAGGCGCCTGATCGTGGGCGACCCGCAAGACCCGAAGACGCAAGTCGGCTCGATGATCACCCAGGCCCACTACGACAAGGTCACCGGCTACATCAGGATCGGTCTCGAGGAAGGCGCCACGCTGCTGGCCGGTGGCCTGGAGCGCCCGGCCAACCTGCCGGCGCACCTGGCACGCGGGCAGTTCATCCAGCCCACCGTGTTCGCCGATGTGAACAACAGCATGCGCATTGCCCAGGAGGAGATCTTCGGCCCGGTGGTGTGCCTGATCCCGTTCAAGGACGAGGCCGAAGCGCTGCGACTGGCCAACGACACCGAATACGGGCTGGCCTCGTACATCTGGACCCAGGACATCGGCAAGGCGCATCGCCTGGCGCATGGCATCGAGGCCGGCATGGTGTTCATCAACAGCCAGAACGTGCGCGACCTGCGCCAGCCGTTCGGCGGGGTGAAGGGTTCGGGCACCGGGCGTGAAGGTGGCCAGTACAGCTTCGAGGTGTTTGCCGAGATCAAGAACGTGTGCGTGTCGCTGGGCAGCCACCCCATTCCGCGCTGGGGTGTCTGACGCCTGATTCGCTGGCAAGCCAGCTCCCACAAGGAACTGTGTGCACCGTACCTGTGGGAGCTGGC
>NZ_JAHTBI010000119.1 GCF_019168305.1 Pseudomonas aegrilactucae | reverse complement strand
GGTTCGTGGATCGCACTCGATCGAAATCGTAGCTGCGCTGGCTCCAGTCAGGCTGCTTGTGCAGGCGCACCGGGCCCTTGCGCAAGGCCTGCGCCACCGGCACAAAGCTGCCCGGCTCATACAGGTAATGCACCGTGCGCCCGGTATCGCCCTCATCACGCGGCGGTGAGCTTTCCCACGCCAGCGTGTCGCCGTCCCAGCCAAACAGCGTAAAACCGCACTCCAGCTCGCGCTGGCGCCTGGCCCGCTCCAGCTGGTTCCAGCCCGTGCCGGCCTGCGGCTTGTTCCAGTAGTGCGCAACTGAATGCTTGTGCAGCCGCCGTCCGGGGGCGTCATAGCTGTACTCGACCTTGAGCTTGTCATCGCTGTAACTACTCATCCGATCGAACAGGCCCCAGGTGAACTGCGCACGCACGCCGTTGTGCAGCCGGTGGATGAGGTTGCCGCGCTCGTCGTAGCTGTAGTGCGTACCGGCATACTCGCGCAGCAGGTTGTTGCGCTTCGGGTCCTGCTCCAGCGGACGGTTGATCTGCTGCGCCTTCTCGTCCAGCAGGTTACCCGCCGGGTCGAACGCGAAGGTCTCCACACCGAGGCGACTGGTCGCCTGCAACAGCCGGCCCACCGGGTCGTACTGATAGGCCAGATGACCGCGCCGGCTGTCGTGAATATCGGTCAGTTGCCCGGCCGCATCGTACTGCAGGTCGTCGCGCTCGTAGCTGAGATTTCGTGATGGTCGAGCTTCATGCCCAGCAGATGGCCGCTGCCATACGTCAGCCAACTGACCTTATGCCCATCCGGGCGCACGGTCGCGATACGCTGGCTGAGCACATCGTATTCATGCTTCCACACCGCGACCATCGGCGTACCAGTGGCCAGATAGTGCTGGTGCTCACGGGTCAGATTGCCCGCCTCGTCGTGGAACCACTGCAACTTGCTCGCGGCGTTGATCGCCTGGATCAGCTTGCCGTTGCCGTCATAGGCAAAGCGCCCGGTCTGCGACTGGTCAGCCAGTTAATAGGGTATAAACAACCCTTTAAGGTGTACTAATGAGCCCATGCCGTACGCTCTCGACACGCACCCAATCACAAGTAAATTTAAGTCGACTTTTGTTCGCACAGAGTATCGTTACAGTAACGAAATCATCCACGACATCAAACAACATTTCACAAACCACGTTCTCATGCCCCCACTCACTAAAACTGACGCACCTACTACCTATAAATGACAGCTCAACACAGACCTGGTCGTACTTTTCCGGCCACTTGGCCGGGCTTTTCCTCGGTTTATTTTGAGTAAGCAGCTTAACGGACAGCCTTGGCTCATTTCGCTTAAAATTAACTTCGGAAATCTCTGAGTCTAAAAAATTAGGCACCCCTTCATACATCGAGGTCAAAGCTTGCGGATTCATTACTTTAGAAAAGTTCATTTACTTTTTATTCCGACAGCCAAAATAATAGTGATCATCCATGCCCGCGACAGTTCCTGTTCGAGTGTTGTCTGCAGGTCGAACATTATGATGGCACGGCTGATCCCCCAACCCTCCTGCACCATAATTGTGACCTGCCGAGTGATCCTGAATAACGATATCCTTTCCATTCACCCGATAAGTCAGCTCTCTAGTCATAATTGTTTTTTATCTTCGTTTAAAACCCACCTACCATTTGAGTCGGTGAATGGCCTTACTTCCTGATTGGCGGGATGCTAATTTTTAGCAACACTGAATTTAGAGCGTTTTGATGCAATCATCAAATATCCTTTAGAATATTGCCATGATGAGGGATCGCATAAATTCGTATAACCTCTTCGTCGCAAGCCTTATCGAAAAATCTGCTCTCTAAAAATAGGAAGCTTTCAAAAAGACCGCAAGCCGTGAACACCTTCTTGACTTTGGTCATCTCAGGCGAGTCCGTTCTAGGTCGATTCTTAATGAGTTCCTGACGAAGGTCATTGGCCGCTGCACCCGGGTATATGAATATTTTCGGCACCAGACTGGGGCCGCAATCGTCATCAAATCTTGTGAATGTGATTGCAGTAAGACCTAATTTTTTGTGACTATCCCTAGCCATTACCTGCACTGTATTTAGCAAAAAAAAAAGCAAACCCTAGCAGAAATCCCGACACATCTTCTTGCTTGAGAGCGACTTGCAATTTCTCTACCCTTCGATCTCTTGAAATTATTGGAAACTCCTCAAAACTGTCAAACCCTCCTAATAACAAATTTAAATTGTTGTACGCCTCTTTTTTCATGATCTTTTTATATAACTTATATAAATTCATTTTTCTATGCTCCACCCATGATCATTTAACCAATCAATCGTTTTCCTGCTGAAGGTGACGTCACCTTTTCCTTTGTCGTGAACTGTGCCATCTTGATTGTAGCCAGACCCGCACTTGCAGTGTGCGTGCCATTGACTGTTGGGCACTGACATCTCGGGCTCATCAATACGTGTAATATCTGAGGGACCTTGTTTTTTTTCATTTTTTCTTTGAGCTTGCTTGGGAGTACCCTGCTCTTTTTTCTTCGAAAGACCTAGAGGGTCGACCCAGTTTATCGGATCATAAGTATAAGCAAATAAATTGTAGCCACCTAAATACCCAGACGGGTCGTTACTGATGAAACGTCCCGCTTGGCAATCATAGTACCGATACCGGTTGTAATGCAGCCC
>NZ_JAHTBI010000118.1 GCF_019168305.1 Pseudomonas aegrilactucae | reverse complement strand
CGCCCGTGCGGCGCTTCGCTGGCAAGCCAGCTCCCACATTTGCTGCAACGCGCCATGGCCTGTCAGATTTGCATCGCCAGCCTTGTTGGCTCGACACAGGATCTGTGTGCTGGGGGGGGAAAGGTCGACACCCCCGTCGACGCAGTTACCCCACCTGCGACACTCCATCACACCCCGCCTTTTTTACATATACTGCGACATCTGGCTAAATAGCCCCCACTCGATTCCTGACCGGATCTCTCCATGCCCGCACACCGGCTCGCCTACGCCTGGATCGCCTGCTGCGCAGTGCTGTTCAATCTGCTGGCCATGCCGTTGTCCGCCGCTGCCGCAAAAGCTCAACCCGAGCAACTGCTGTGGGGCACCTTCTGCTCCAGTGGCGTGACCAAGATGATCGCCATCTCGCTGACCGCCGCCGACGGCACGCAGCACAACGACGATCATTCGACGATGCAGCACTGCTGGTGCTGCTCAGGCACCGCACCACTGCTCGCCCTGCCCGGCCACCCACCCCGCCTGGTGATGCCCGAACACGACCTAAACAGCCCGCAACCGCTGCTCGCCCGCCACCACCCCACCCCGCGCCAGCAATGGCCCGCGCTCAACCCGCGCGCCTCTCCCTCGGCCTGAGTTCACTACGCTACCGGTACGCGAACCCGAATCGAACGGAGATTGATCATGCTCAAGAGCGCCCTGCTGCTGGCCACCCTGCTGTTGCCCGCCACCTTTGCCAACGCCCATGAATACAGCAAGGGCGAACTGCACATCGCCCACCCGTGGTCGCAGGAACTGCCGCCCAATGCGCCCAACGTGGCGGCCTATTTCATCGTGCACAACAACGGCAAGACCGCCGACCGCCTGCTCGGCGTCGACAGCCCGATCACCGATACCGCCGAACTGCACGAGCATGTGCACAAGGACGGCCTGATGAAGATGCAACAGGTGCCAAGCGTCGAGGTACCCGCCGGCGCCGACCTGGTGTTCGCCCCCGGCGCCTATCACGTGATGCTCATGCAACCCAAGGACCGCAGCCTGCTCAGCGACGGCAAGCGCTTCCCGCTGACCCTGCATTTCGAAAAGGCCGGCACTATCACCGTTGAAGTGGCCGTGCACAAGCAGGCCCCCGAGGGCAGCGCCCACAGCCACTGAGCCGCTGAAGGCCACGCGCCATGCGCCTGCCCCGCAGCAGGCTGGCCCGCACCGCTGACCTCAAGAGGGCACGCGGCAGCTGGCTGAGCCTGTTCGCCATGTTGATGATCTTCATCGGCCCACTGGTCTCCCAGTCGATGCCGATGGATCACCGTGCCGCCATGCCCGGCATGGACATGGCCATGGACTGCCACACCGACAGCCATGCCAGCAGCCACACCGACACCCAGGCGCTGCATGTCATCTGGGAAAAATGCGGCTACTGCAGCCTGTTCTTCCACTGCCCGGCCCTGCCGCAAACCCTCAGCCCGCTGAATACCGAGGCCGCCCCAGGCAACACCCGCCTGGTCGTGCAACCACGCCAGGGCCACGCCCGCCAGGCCATCTTCCCCGGCGCCCGCAGCCGCGCCCCGCCCGCCAACCACGTCGTCTGAACCCCAACCTGCGCCCAACGGTCCGGCCCCTTGCCGTCGACCGCGCGCACCTTCATGACTACACGATGTTGGAATACCTATGTCCAGCTCTACCGCTGCTCTGCGCCTGTCTCTGCAAGGCACCCTCGCCCTGCTGTGCGGCCCCCTGCTCAGCCCCGTCGCCCACGCCATCGAACCCGGCCACGACCACGACCATGCCGAGCTGAGCCCCACCGTGATCACCGCCGTGGCGCCAAGCTCGCCGCTGACCATCGTCACCAACCCCAAGGACCCGCGCCAACCGGTACCGGCCAGTGACGGCGCCGACTACCTCAAGACCATCCCCGGCTTCTCGGCCATCCGTGCCGGCGGCACCAACGGCGACCCGGTGTTGCGCGGCATGTTCGGCTCGCGCCTGAACATCCTCACCAACGGCGGCGTGATGCTCGGCGCCTGCCCCAACCGCATGGATGCCCCCACCTCGTACATCTCGCCGCAGACCTATGATCGCCTTACCGTGATCAAGGGCCCGCAAAGTGTGCAGTGGGGCCCCGGCGCCTCGGCCGGCACCATCCTCTTCGACCGTGAACCTGAACAGTTCGGCGAGCTCGGCAGCCGCGTCAACGCAAGCCTGCTGGCCGGTTCCAACGGGCGCCTGGACAAGGTGCTGGATGCGGCCGCCGGCCACCGCCTGGGCTACGTGCGCGTGATCGGCAACCAGTCGCGCACCGACGACTACGAGGACGGCAATGGCGACACCGTGCCGTCGCGCTGGGACAAGTGGAACGGTGACGTGGCCCTGGGCTGGACGCCAGACGCCGACACCCTGCTCGAACTCACCGCCGGCAAGGGCGATGGCGAGGCACGCTACGCCGGGCGCGGCATGGACGGCTCGCAGTTCAAGCGTGAAAGCCTGGGCCTGCGTTTCGAAAAGTCCAACCTGGGCGGGGTGCTCGACAAGGTCGAGGCGCAGGTCTACTACAACTACGCCGACCACGTGATGGACAACTACAGCCTGCGCAGCTCGCCCACCAGCGGCATGATGGCCGGCCCGATGGTCAGCAACGTCGACCGGCGCACCCTGGGCGGGCGCCTCAAGGCCACCTGGCGCTGGGAAGACGTCACACTGGTCAGCGGCATCGACGCCCAAACCAACGAACACCGCCAGCGCGGCGGCATGGGCGTGGATGCGCACAAGGCCGAGCCCTGGACCAAGGACGCCGACTTTCACAACTACGGCGCATTCGCCGAGCTGGCCTGGGAAACCTCCAGCCAGGACCGCCTGATCAGCGGCGCACGCCTGGACCGTGCATCGGCCAAGGACTTTCGGGAAACCAGCGCCACCGCCGGCAACACCCGCGCCGATACCCTGCCCAGCGGTTTCGTGCGCTACGAGCACGACCTGCAGGGCATCCCCGCCACCACCTACATCGGGCTGGGCCATGCGCAGCGCTTCCCCGACTACTGGGAGCTGTTCTCGCCCAGGTCCGGCCCGGCCGGCTCGCTCAATGCATTCGACTCGATCAAGCCGGAGAAGACCACCCAGCTCGACCTCGGCCTCCAGTACAAGACCGAACAGCTCGAGGCCTGGGCGTCAGGCTATGTCGGCCAGGTGCGCGACTACATCCTGTTCGACTACCGCCCCGGCATGATGGGCATGCTCAACACCCAGGCGCAGAACATCGATGCGCGCATCATGGGCGGCGAACTGGGCGCGGCCTATCAGTTCACGCCCAACTGGAAAGCCGACGCGACCCTGGCCTACGCTTGGGGCAAGAACAGCAGCAATGGCAAGGCGCTACCGCAGATGCCGCCGCTGGAAAGCCGCCTGGGCCTGACCTACAGCCGCGACGACTGGAGTGCCGGCGCGCTGTGGCGGCTGGTGTCGGCGCAGAACCGGATTGCCGAGGGTGCAGGCAACGTGGTGGGCAAGGACTACGAGAAGAGCGCAGGCTTCGGCGTGTTCTCGCTCAACGGTGCCTACCGCGTGAACAACAACCTCACGCTCAGTGCCGGCGTCGACAACCTGCTCGACAAGGCCTATGCCGAGCACCTGAACCTGGCGGGCAACGCCGGGTTCGGCTACCCGGCCAGTGACCCGCAGGCGATCAACGAGCCAGGGCGTACGCTCTGGACCCGGATCGACCTGAGTTTCTGATGCCCACCCGGGCGCGGCCACAGGCCGCGCCCCCTTGCACTACCGGGAGCGCTCCATGAGCAAACCGCAACCTTCCTTCTACAACCTGGCGTGGCGCTGGCACTTCTATGCCGGGCTGTTCGTCGCGCCGTTCATGATCCTGCTGGCTGTCACCGGGATCATCTACCTGTTCAAGCCGCAGCTCGACCCGCTGCTGTACCGCCCGCTGATGGTGGTCGAGGCCGGCCATCACCCGCACAGCGCCGACAGCCTGCTGCACACCGTGCAGGCGGCCTACCCGCGCGGCCACGTCAGCCAGTACCTGCCGCCCGTGACGGCCGAGCGCAGCGCGCAGTTCGTGGTCAACGACAGCGGCCGCGAGCTGAACGTGTTCATCGACCCCTACTCAGGCAACCTGCTCGGCGAGCAGGACGCCACCTACAACCTGCAGGCCGTGGCCCGCGCCCTGCACGGCGAACTGATGATCGGCACCCTGGGCGATCGCCTGGTGGAGCTGGCCGCCGGCTGGGGCATCGTGCTGGTGGTGTCGGGCCTGTACCTGTGGTGGCCGCGCGGCAAGGCCTCGGCCGGGGTGCTGTGGCCACGCCTGAATGCCCGCGGCCGCCTGCTGTGGCGTGACCTGCATGCCGTCAGCGGTTTCTGGGGCGCGGCCCTGCTGCTGTTCATGCTGCTCAGTGGCATGACCTGGACGGGCTTCTGGGGCAAGCAGTACGCCGACCTGTGGAACCGCTTTCCGGCGGCGATGTGGAACGAGGTGCCGCAGTCCGACCAGCAGGCCCGCGACCTCAACAGCGCCACCCGCCAGACCGTGCCCTGGGCCCTGGAAAACACCCCGATGCCACAGTCCGGCGCGCACGCCGAGCACATGCAGCACGGCGCCATGCACGAGGCGCCGGCCGCCCCGCAGGTAAGCCTGCAGCAGGTGCAGGACCTGGCCACCACCCGTTCGGTCGAGCCCGGCTACAGCATCACCCTGCCCACCGGGGCCACGGGCGTGTTCACCATTGCGGTGTTCGCCGACGACCCGCGCAACGACGCCACCCTGCATGTCGACCAGTACACCGGCAAGGTGCTGGTGGACGTGCGCTGGCAGGACTACAGCAACGTCGCCCGCGCCACCGAGCTTGGTGTGATGCTGCACGAGGGCAAGATGTTCGGGCGCCTGAACCAGCTGTTGATCCTGCTGGTATGCCTGATGATCCTGCTGGGCTCGGTCAGCGGCCTGGTGATGTGGTGGAAACGCCGCCCGCAAGGTGGGCTGGGCGTGCCACCGCTGCGTCACGACCTGCCACGCTGGAAAGTCGCCACCGCGATCATGCTGGTGCTCGGCGTGGCCTTCCCGCTGGTAGGGCTGTCGATGCTGGTGGTGTGGCTGCTGGACCGGCGCGTGGCGCGTCGCGCGTTGCCGGCGCGGGCCTGAGCCCAACCTGAAGCGTGCTCATGACCAGCATGAGCACGACGCGCTATCGCCCACGGCGCAAATGTTACATTATACGCCCCGATGAATTCCCGCCTCGAACCCGGTGCAACGACGCGCCGGGCCTTGTTATGGACAAGCGATTTCCCTCCTGATGAACACCTACCTGATCGGCTCCCTGAGCTTGCTGGCCCTGTGCAACAGCGCCCTGGCCAACACCCTGACCCTGCCTGCCGGCACCATCACCGCCACCGCCGACGCCGAGCAGCGGGTCAGCCTCGACACCCCGACCAGCGCCGGCTCGCGCCTGAACCTGACGGCCTTGCAGACCCCCGCCAGTGTCGACAGCCTGAGCGGCGAGCAGGTGCGTGCACGCGGTGATCGCAGCGTGCAGGACGCGGTGTCGCGCAGCACCGGCATCAGCCGCACCGGCACCCCGGGTGACGGCGGCACCTCGCTGCAGGCACGCGGCTTTACCGGGCAGAGTTCGGTGATGCAGCTGTTCGACGGCAACCGCATGTACACCGGCATGGGCACCGTGACCTTCCCGGTCGACACCTGGACGGTCGAGCGCATCGATGTGCTGCGCGGCCCGGCCTCGGTGCTGTATGGCGAAGGCGCGACGGGCGCGGTGACCAATGTGGTGCCGAAAAAGCCGTTCGAGGGCGAGATCGTCAACAAACTGCGCCTGGGCTACGGCAGCCACGACAGCCAGCAGACCGCCTTCGACAGCGGCGGCTCGCTGACCGACGGCCTGAGCTACCGGCTCAACCTCAACCAGCTGCGCAGCAACGGCTGGATCGACCACGGCGACGCCAGCAGCACCGCCATCAGTGCAGCGTTGCGCTGGCAGGCCAACGACGACCTGGCGTTCACCCTGGCCCACGACTACGGCGACCAGAAGCCGATGAACTACTTCGGCACGCCGCTGATCAACGGGCACCTGCGTGAAAGCCTGCGCGAGAAGAACTACAACATCGGCAACGACAAGCAGCACTACAACGACCAGTGGACGCGCCTGACCACCGACTGGCAGATCAGCGACAGCCTGAGTTCAACCAACGAGCTGTACTACCTCAAGGCCAACCGCCGCTGGCAGAACGCCGAGAACTACACCTGGGACGCCGCCGGCCAGCAACTGCTGCGCAGCGGCAACTACGGCATCAAGCACCAGCAGGAGCAGCTCGGCGACCGCCACACCTTCACCCTCAAGCACAGCCTGTTCGGCCTGGACAGCCAGACCCTGGTAGGCGCCGACTACAACCGCATCCGCTTCCAGCTCAACAGCAACAATCCGTTCATCGACAGCAATGCCGGCGGCGAGCCGATCGACCTGCACCACCCGCAGCGCAGCGGCTTTGCCAGCAGCTCGGCGTACCGCCCGCAGTTCGACAGCCTCACTCATCAGTTCGCCGTGTTCGCCGAGAACCGCCTGCAACTGACCGAGCGGCTGTCGCTGGTGACCGGTGTGCGCCGTGACGTGGTGCACCTGGACCGCAATGACCTGCGCGAGGAAGCGGCCGCCAACAAACGCAGCGACACCAGCCTGGACGGCAACAACTGGAAGGCCGGCCTGGTGTTTGCCCTCACCCCCGAGCTGTCGCTCTACGGCCAGCATGCCACCAGCACCGACGGCATCGGCGGGTTGATTTCGCTGAGCCCCGACCAGCAGCAATACGGGCTGTCCAAGGCCCGCCAGAGTGAGATCGGCATCAAGCAGCAGTTCTGGGAACAGCGCGGCGAGTGGACCCTGGCGGCATATCACATCGTCAAGAAAGACCTGCTCACCGATGACCCGTCGCAGATCGGTACCGGCCGGCAGTTGCAGGTCGGCCAGCAGACGTCCGACGGCATCGAGGCCAGCCTCGACCTGCTACTGCCGCACGACTGGCAGGTACAGGCCAACGCCGCATTCGTGCGCGCACGCTATGACGAATTCCAGCAGCAAGTGAACGGGGTGATGGTATCGCGGGCAGGCAACCGGCCTACCGACGTGCCGGGGCGCACCGCCAACCTGTGGGCGAGCAAGGGCCTGAGCGATACGCTGCGGGCGGGGGCCGGGGTGCGGTATGTGGACGGGCGTTACGCCGACATGGGCAATACCGCCAAGCTGCCGAGCTATACCGTGGTGGACGCCTCGATCGCCTGGCAGGTGCTGAACGGCACCACGCTGGGCCTGCAGCTGAACAATCTGTTCGACCGCCAGTATGCGCAAAGCCAGTACAATAACGGCCAGCAATGGATCCTGGGTGAGCCGCGGTCGTTCTTTGTGACGGCCGACCACACCTTCTGACCGCGTCGCCTTCTTCGCTGGCAAGCCAGCTCCCACAGGGTCTTGCATGCACCGCAAAACCCTGTGGGAGCTGGCTTGCCAGCGAAGAGGCCAGCACAGGCAACAAAGGCCTGTCAGGCCCCCGGCACGAAGTGCTTCTGCGCCGTACCGCGGGCAATCAGGCGCGACAGGTAGTCGAGCTTCTGCGCGTCCTGGTCGACAAAGCGGAACGTCAGCTGCAGCCAGTCGCTGT
>NZ_JAHTBI010000117.1 GCF_019168305.1 Pseudomonas aegrilactucae | reverse complement strand
TGCCTCTGGTGCCGCACAGGTCGCGGCAACGCCTGCGACGGATCGGGACTGCACCCGTATTGTTTCTTCGCTGGAGCGCCTGGCCTGCTTTGACCAGGCTGCCGGCACCCCGATTCTCATCCCTGCGGTCAAGTCCCGACCGGCGGTGAGGGCGATGCCCCCCACGATTGCGCTCTTGCAGGCCAATGAGGCAAGGCGCCAGGCAGGGCAGTCAGGCTTCGTCATGTCGATCACTCCGGAAAACTCCGTCATGCCGCTGGATCAGGTGATGATTTCAGCACCGGCTATCGAAGCGGCCGATCACCGGGTGTACCTGGCCATCAGTTGCCAGTCCAACATTTCGCGACTGCAGCTTCTTCTGGATGAGCCGCTTACGCGCCATTCGGCAGACATTCAGTTGTTGCTCGATGGTCGCGCGATATCCCAGACGCGCCCCTGGCGAGTGCTTGAGGGCGGCTGGGTGGTCGACGCCGGCCGAGGATTGCCCGCCGTCGATCTGATCAAGCGCCTGGGCAGTGGCAGTCGCATTCAGGTTCACAGTGACGAGGTCAGCCTGCAGGGGTTGTTGTTCGATGCAGACGGTCTGGCGCCGCTGATCGAAGAGGAGCGCAAGGCATGTCACTGGTGACTGTCCCGAATGTTCCTTCTTTGGTCGCCGCGTTGTTGGAGCCTATAGACGCGCAGGCGCCAGCCGGGTTGTTCGATGTTGAAGACGAAACCTATCAGGGCATCGACCAGGAGATGGTCAAGCTCGGCGGGTTGCATCAAGGCAGTATCGACTGGCCATACATCGAGGAAGCATCGCGCCACTACCTGACCACACAGTGCAAACAGTTTCGGATTGTTGGGCATCTGGTGACGGTATGGCTGCGCGAACCTCGCTGGTCTCAATGGAGCAACGCGGTCAGCGTGTTGGCGGGCATGGTTGACCTGTTCTGGGAAAATGCCCATCCCAAACCGGGTCCGACCGGCTATCTGGCCAAGCGCAAGCAGATCAAGTTGATGCTCGAGCGGTTGAGCGAGGCTGTGTCGGCACTTGAGCGAACCAGTTTCAGCAGTGAGCATCACGCCGTGGCCTTAGCCGCCGTGGCCCGCCTGAAGGGCTGCGCGGCCAGGACGCAATTGGACGAGGCGGCTTTGGTCGAGCTTGATCGCGTGCTGATACGCAGCGCCGAACGAGCGACCACCCCGCGTGAGCATCAGGAGGAGGCCGCCCCGGTGGCGTCCACTGCCTCGGTGGCTCAGTCCTTGCGGGTGGTGCCAAAGGCCGGCGCGCTGGGCGGTGAACGCGAATCACGGCGAGCCGTGCTGACCATGGCTGAGCTGGTCAACCAACAAGACCTTTACGACCCGACCGGCTACCTGTTGCGACGGTTTGCCTTGTGGGCACATATCCAGACCGCCCCCGCCATCAAGCGGGATCGCTGCACTGAACTGCCTGCTGTACCCAAAGAGGTTGCTGAAGGCTATCAGGAGGCGCTTGGCGGTTCGTCCATCGAGCCTGCGTTGCTCCTGCGCATAGAAAAAAGTGTGGTTGCCTCACCGTTCTGGCTTCGCGGCAGCTACCTGGCGGCGACTGTTGCAACTCGCCTGGCAATGGAGAGTGTGGCTGAAGCCATTCGCCAGAGCGCCGTGCGCTTTGTTCAGCGTGTGCCGGCGCTAATGGAGCTGTGTTTCAGCGATGGTTCGGCGTTCGTCGACGACCAGACACGTGCCTGGCTGTCCGCGAGCGTGTCTGGGGGCAGTTCCAATGGTCCGGCACCCGAGTACGCAGACCTGCGTGAAGAGCTGGTGGCGCAGATGAGCAGTGACGGGGTCGAGGTAACCCTGCTGCGCCTGCAGGCCTTGCAATCGGAGTACGGCGCCCCGCGTCAGCGTTGCCATGCCAGCGTGATTGCCGCCGACTTGCTCAGTGCCAAGGGGCTCTCGTGGCTTGCCGATGACCTGTACGCCAGTGCCGCACGCCTCATGGCCTCGACGCCTGCCCACATCTGGGAACCCGATCTTTATAAACGCATCGCGCAGCACGGCGGGGGCTTGAACCTGGCCGATCAAGGAATGAAGGGGTAGGAGCATCATCATGGGAAATTTCGGGAAGCACCTCAAGCGGTGGGGCGGGCCAGTTGTGCAGCAGCTTCGCTCTGCGGCACTGGTGCTGATGTTGATCGGCGTGCTGTTTGTGCTGCTAGGTATCTGGTGGCTGGGGCCGCACTGGATGTGGCAGGAGCACACCCCATTGGCCGCGCTGTCTGCGCGACTTCTGGCGTCGGTGCTGGTGCTGTTGGTCCCTCTCTTGTTCTGGGCACTGCTGATGCGACACCGCTACAGGCAACTGCACGCCGAGCGCCAGCATGCGCAGGCAGTAGCTGCGGATCCTTGCCTTGCGTATGTCCAAGCCCAGGAGCGGGCGCTGAACAACAGCCTGGCCAGTTTCCTCAACAATGCACGCGGTCGACGGTCGTTGTACCAGCTGCCGTGGTACGTGGTGCTGGGTGAGGAGAATGCCGGCAAGACCAGTTTCATTACGCGCTCGAACCAGAAGTTTGCCCTTACCCGGGTGACGAAGCCGGGCCGTGTTGCTCAGGACGAACGACTTGCCTACCCGGTGGAGTGGTGGATCGGCGATGACGCGTTGCTTATTGACCCGCCCGGTGAGTTCATCAGCCAGCGTGAAGGCGAAGAACACGCGTCGGCGCAGCCGGCTGTGCAAGCCAGGAGCAAATCCCGCCCTGTGCTGCCGGCCGGTACCGAGGGTCGGCTGTGGTCGCATCTGTTGCGCTGGCTGACGGAGCATCGCAGCCGCCGCGCGCTCAATGGTGTGGTGTTGGTGGTCAATATCGTAGATTTGTTGCAGCGGCGCCCGGAGCAGCGCAAGGAGCTGGCGCATGTTCTGCGCACCCGGCTGTACGAACTCACGCGTGAACTGGGTACACGGCTGCCCTTGTACGTGGTGTTGAGCAAGGTCGACCTGCTCGATGGTTTCGAAGAGTTGTTCGCCCAGTTGCCGGCCGCGACACGTGAAGAGGTCATGGGTTTCACCTTCAGCCTGGACGCGGTGGCGGATTACGACGCCTGGCTCGATGAGTTCGCGCAACGCTTTGAGCAGTTCGTCGGCGTACTCAGCGAACAGGCCATTGATGTCATGGCGCGCGCCCAGAACGTGGCAACCCGTCGGCGCATCACTTCACTGCTGGGTGTGCTCTCTGGCGCCAGCCCGACGTTGGCCAACTTTCTCGGCGAGATGCTGGGTAGCGATCGGTTCACCACCCCGGCGCTGGTGCGCGGCGTGTTCCTGTCGTCCGTGCTTCAGCAAGGCCAGACCCACAACGCCTTCGTCATGGCGGCAGCGCAGCCGCATGAGTTGGAGCCGGCAGTAACGGAGGCCAAGCCGCAAGGCAATGCCCAGGTGTACTTCGCCCAGCATCTGTTTCAGCAAGCGATCTACCCGGAAGCAGGCCTGGCGGGAGACAACATCAACGTGGCTACCAGCAAGCGGCGAATGCTTCTGGCCAGCTCCGGGGTGGCAGGGCTGGGCATTCTTCTCTCGGTCGGCATCTGGCAGCACTATTTCGGGATCAACCGCATCAAGGCCGACAGTGTACTGAGCAAAAGCCATGAGTTCAGCGGGAGTGACATTGATACCCGTGTCGATGTCACCGGGCGCAACCTCCTGGCACCCCTGGATCAAATCCATGATGCTGTTGCGGTGTTTGGCGACTACCGCAGCGTTTGGCCCGGTGTGGCTGACTTCGGGCTGTATCAGGGCAAATCCATCGGCCCCATGGTCGACCAGGCTTACCTGAGCTTGTTGTCTCGGCGCTTCCTGCCCGCAATCGCGGGAGGGGTGATCGAGTCGATGAACGCAGCGCCTGAAGGCAGCAATCAGCAACTCGCCGCCCTGCGTGTGTACAGGATGCTCGAAGACCGGCAGAACCGACGTCCGAAGATCGTGCAGGAGTGGATGGCGCGCAAATGGCAGGTGGCCTATCCAGGCCAGGGTGAGGTGCAGGCGGCATTGATGCGTCACCTTGAGTACGCGCTCAAATATGCCGATGCCGATTTGCCCCAGTACCGTGAGCGTGCGGCTCTAGCTCAGCAGGTGTTGCGCAAGATCCCGATGCAGCAGCGCGTGTACATGACCTTGAAGCAGGATGCACACGAACACTTGCACAAGGGGCTAGACCTGCGCAATGAGGTTGGCCCGGCGTTCGATGTCGTCTATCGGCCGGTGTCGGCGAAGTCGAAGTCGGGCGATATCGATGGTGCCGTTCTGCCGCCCCTGTTGACTGTCAAAGGCTACAAGGAGTATTTCGAACCGCAGAGCGAGAACGTCACCGAGCTGGCGATGATCGACCAGTGGGTGCTGGGTGAGCGTCGGCAGATCGATTATTCCGAAGCCGACCGCAAGGCGCTGGCTGAGCGATTGCGCTCACTCTATGTCGCCGACTATGTAGATTCCTGGCGACGAGCACTGAACCAGTTTTCCATTACCGACTTCAAGGATCTGAATCAGGCGGTGGCTGTGCTGGAGCAAGTGACCGGGCCGGCGGCGCCATTGCGTCGTTTGCTGGAGTCGGTACGGGACAACAGCGAGCTTTCGGGCACGCCTGGGGCCACAGAGGGTGAAGACCCGGCAATGATTGCCATAGCCCAAACGCAAGGCCGCGAACAAACCATCGCGATACGTCGAGCGTTCTCCGGTCTGTCCGACTTGCTCTCGGCCAAAGGTGACCAGCCTGCGTACTACGATGAAACGCTGCGCGCGGTGAGTGATGTCTACCACTACGCGAAGGCAGTGCAAGACAGCCCCGACCGCGGCCGAGCTGCACTAAGCAGCGTGCTGTCGCGCTTCTCGCTGACCGGTCCAGACCCCATCAGCACCCTGCAGCGCGTGGCCGTAGGGTTGCCTGAACCAATGAATCAGCAGGTGAAAAAACTTGCTGATCAAACGGCGCAGGTGCTGGTGGTGGAGGCCCTGCGTGAACTGGAGAAGCTCTGGTACGCGGACGTCTACAGCTTTTACCAGCAACGCCTGGCGGGCCGTTATCCGTTCAACCCCGCAGGCAGCGACGCATCACTGGAAGACTTCGAGGCATTCTTCGGACCGAGCGGGCGGCTGCAGCAATTTCACGAGCAATACCTCAAGACCTTCATTCGCGACAACCTCGACGCGTTGTACTCCGACAGCCGCGGCGGTTACCTGATTCGCAACGAAGTGCTGGAGCAGATGCAGGCCGCCGAGCGCATCCGCGAGACCTTCTTCAACAATCAGGGGGCATTGGGCGTGCAGTTCAGCCTTGAGCCGTTGGGGCTCAGTGGCAACAAGCGCAGCAGCGTATTGGGGTTGGACGGCCAACTCATTCCTTACAGCCATGGGCCGAGCAATCGTATCGGGCTGATCTGGCCCAATACCCTGGGCGAGGGTGTCGGCAGCAGGCTGACCTTGATTCATGCGGCGGGCAACAGCAGCAGCCTGGGCTTTCAGGGGCCGTGGTCACTGTTCCGGCTGCTCAGCCGGGGCCAGCTCAATGGCCGGACCGATACCAGTGTGGACCTGAGCTTTCGAATAACAGACGGGATGATGCGGTATCGAATCACAGCCGAGAAGACGCTCAACCCGTTCACGCGGCGGCCGTTTCAGGGGTTTAGCTTGCCGCGCACTTTGCTGGCGGTAGATGACGTAAAAAAGCGGGAGCAATCGCTCTGAAGGGCTTCGGTTCAAGGCGCCGTTGTCACGCCAGGCTGTTGAGATCGTGAGCGCGCTTATGAAGCTACGGCCGTCGGGGCAGTCTCACCGAAGTGTTCGATGAGGATATCAATCAGCGCCCGTATCTTGCGCGAGGAGAACGCGCCAGGCGGACCTACAACGTAGATCCCCGCTTCAGGCGCGGGGTACTCGGATAACAAGGGCGTCAGATTGCCCGCCAGGATATGCGATTGCGTCAGGAAGTCTGGGAGTGCGGCCACTCCCAGACCGGCCAGGGCACCTGCCAATATGGCCTCGCCACTGTCAGCGATAAAGCGTCCTCGTGGGCGTACGATGACGGTCTTGCCCCGGTCTGTTAATGGCCACGCTTCTCCTTTCTTCGCAACCGCTTGATGATGTGAAAGGTCCTCTAGGTTTTGCGGTGTGCCGTGCGCCTCCAGATATGCAGGGCTGGCCACCAGTCGCCCTCTGAATGTGCAGATGCCTCGTGCGACCAGGCCTGAGTCCGCCAGAAAGCCTAGCCTCACGGCACAATCAAAGCCTTCACCGATAAGGTCCACCACCCGATCACTGTAGGAAGTATCCATTTGCAGTGAAGGGTGGCGTTTGGCGAGTTCAGCAAACACGGGCGCTAACTGAGAGGCACCAAATGACAACGGCGCAGCAACTCGCAGAAGGCCGCGCACTTCCCCTTGTGGCGAGAAGGTCTCTTGCGCCGCGTCGAGCTCGACGATCACACGTCTGGCGTGTTCGAGGAAGGTCACGCCCTCTTCGGTGAGCACCGAGCCTCTCGTCGTGCGCAAGAGCAGTTGCACACCCAGCGCCCCCTCCAGCCGGGCCAGGCGCCGACTCACAATGGACTTCGCGATGCCCAGCCGTCGGGCACCTGGCGCAACGCCGCCGGCGTCTGCGACTTCGACGAATGTACGCAGATCTTCCAAATTCATGGTGTTCCTCCTTTGGGAACGCAGTGGCGCCCATTGTGGGCCTAGTGGATCGAGTTCGGGAACAATAACCTATGTTCCTTAATTTCACTCACGGGATATCAACCATCATGCGTCACCCTTCAATTGCAGCGCTGGGCCGCGTCCTGCTGGCGCTTCTGTTTCTCGCAAGCGGCCTTTCCAAGCTGGGTGCGGCCGCGGCCACCAAGGCTTACATCGCCTCTGTAGGTCTACCGCTGCCTAGCGTGATCTACGCCATTGCCCTGGTGGTGGAGATCGGCGGTGGGTTGTTGTTACTGCTGGGTTTGCAGGCGCGCCTTACCGCCACGGTGCTTGCGGTGTTCACGGTGATGGCGGCGATTTTGTTTCATCACGATTTTGCCGATCAGAACCAGGCTGTGCATTTCCTCAAGAACCTGGCCATTGCCGGTGGCTTGCTCCAGGTGACCGTTGCCGGTGCCGCGCGTTTCAGCCTTGATGCGCGCCGTCTGCAAAAGGCTTGATCGGATTGAGTCAACCCAGGAGCACGCCATTCAGGGTGCTCCCTTGTTCGGTTTCTGCATCGGAGTTCAATGACGATGAAAACACCTCTTGATGGAAAAGTGACTTGGTTGCCGACGCCTGCCGCCGGCAGTGACAGCACCGCGCCAGTTGTCCCCCGGCGTGTTAAACACCTGACCCGAGGCCAGGGGCACGGCCCTATTGTCAGGTTGATGAGCCCGTCCGACCTGGGCCAGGCGCTCAAGCCTTTTGTGTTCCTCGATATTTTCGATATGGATCAGGCAGACCTGCACGCGATGGTCGTCGGCGGGGGGATGCCGATTCATCCACATTCAGGGATCGCCACGGTCACGGTGCTCACCCAGGGGCGGCTGGATTACGACGATCCGGATGCGGGCTGCGGGACCATTGGTTACGGCGGCGTGGAATGGATGAGCGCCGGCGGCGGTGTGTGGCATGGCAAGGAAATGTCGCCCCCCGCCGATGTGACGCGGGTGCAGGGCTTTCAACTCTGGCTCGCGTTACCCCGAGACGTCGAAAATGCCAAGCCGCAGAGCCGTTACATCGAAGTGGAGGGCATGCAGGCTGCTGGCCCGGCCCACGTCATTCTTGGTGTTCACCTGGGCGTCGCGAGCCCGGTGCCCGCGCCGGCTGGCGTCAACTACCTGTTGGTGACGTTACGCGCTGGCGAATGCTGGAACTACCAGCCACCGGAGGGTCATACCGTCGGCTGGCTTGCACTGGCCAGCGGCGCCGCCGTGGCCGGGGTGGCGGTTTGTGCTGGCGACATGGTGCTGTTCGAGAACGGCGAGGGGGTGATTAGCGTCCAGGCCTCAGATGACGAGGGTGCAGTCCTGGTGCTGGGATCCGCGGTGCCACATCCTTATGAGTTGCACCTGGGTTGCTACTCGGTCCATACCAGTGAGCAGGCCCTGACAAAGGGCGAAAATCGCATCCGCGAGCTTGAACGCCAATTGAAGGATGAGGGGGACCGGCGCACGAAATCTGGAACAGTGCCGATATTTGGATAAGACAGCGCGGTTCAACTTATCGCCTAGCCTGCCGCCACAACCGCCCAGCACGGCACTGACGCACTGTACGCTACGCCAGCGCTCGCAAAAGTGCTGGGTCAGGCGATGGGCGAGGAAGACGTGCTGCATGCCTCAGAAGTCGACGGTCAACCCCGCGTACAGCGCCCGTCCATCTCCCGGAGAATGCAGCGACGCATTCGCGCCATCCGGGTCGTACCACGCATATTCGTAGTAGCGATCAGTGAGGTTCTTCAATTGCAGGTCCACACTGAGGGTCTCGCTTACCTTGTACACCGCGCCGAGGTTCATCAGTACATAGCCACCATAGGTGCCCTGGGTGTTTTCGCGCTCCAGGTAGTAGTGGGTCTGGCCGTTCATCCACGCTGTCAGTTGTAGCGCAGGCGTGGCCTGATAGCTGGCCCCGGCGCTGTACAGATGATGAGGCACATGGTCGATTTCCTTGCCTTTGCTGCCGGGCAGCGCTGCGCTTGGCTCAAGAATCTTCGAGTACTGCCAGGAGTAGGACATCCACAGTTCGGTGCGTTCACCTGGGCGCATGTTCATCTGCAGGTCATAGCCCCAGCGTTTGGTCTCACCCACATTGTCCGATTCGCCACTGGGGTCATTCAGACGCCGGCTGACTTCGCCGGTAGCGTCCTGGCGCCAGTAGGCGAGGCGCCCATCCATCCAGGAGACAGGGGTGAACTTGATGCCGGTTTCCCAACCTTCGTTGATTGAAGGGGCCAGGTCCTCGTTGCGTGGCGGCACCTTGTAGGCCGCAGCGCCGGTGCCCACCTGGAAGGTACGGCCCCAGTTTGCATAGAGGCTGGCGAACGTGAAGGGCGAGTACACCACGCTCAATTTGGGCTGTTTGATCAGCCCATAGTCATTGATGTCGTAGTCAGCGCCCGTCATTTCATTGGTGAAGTC
>NZ_JAHTBI010000116.1 GCF_019168305.1 Pseudomonas aegrilactucae | reverse complement strand
CTTGCCAGCGAAGGGCGCAACACGGTGTCAAGGCCTCAACCCTGCCACTTGCCCCCCTCGACAATCACGCTCTCCGGCTTGGTGTCATCACTCAGTTCCTTGCGCACGTACTGGTCATACAGCTTGAGCAGGTACTTCTGCTCGCCCAGGCGCGCCAGCTCGCTGTTGACCCAGTCACGCAGCTCGATGTTGCCCTTCTTCACTGCCGGCGCAATCGGCGCTTCCTCGCCCAGCTTCTCTTCCAGCACACGGTAGCCCGGGTTCTGCTTCGACCAGCTGAACAGGATCAGGTTGTCCTGCGCATACGCATCGCCACGGCCATTGGCCAACGCCTGCAACGACTCGGAGTTCTTCTCGAACTTGAGCAGTTTCCAGTCCGGATGGTTCCTGGTCAGCCAGATATCCGCCGTGGTACCGGTGGTGACGATGGTGGTCCGGGCCGCCAGGTCGTCCAGCGTCTTCACCTCGCTCCCCTCAGGCACCAGCGCCTGCACCGCCACGCGCAGGTTCGGGTTGGTGAACTCCACCGCTTCCTTGCGTTCCGGGGTCACGGTCATGTTGGCCAGGATCAGGTCGACCTTGTCGCTCTGCAGGAACGGAATCCGGCTGGCCGGCTCCACCGCCACGAACTCGACCTTGTTTTCGTCACCCAGCAACGACCTGGCCAGCTCGCGGCCGATGTCGGTGTCGAAGCCGACATAACGCCCGCTCTCGTCGACGAAACCGAACGGCGGCTTGTCGGTGAACACGCCAACGATCAATTTGTCGCGCGCCTTGATGGTCTCCAGGTAGCTGGTGGCAGGCGTCGCGCCACTGGCCGCCGGCTTGCTCGGCTCTGCGGATTTGTTGCAACCGGCCAGCACGGCCAGGGTAAACAGCGACAGCAGCAGTTTTGAAGCGTGGGCAGTCTTCATGAATGTTCCTTGAGAGGTGTCTTCTTGGGCAGGCTTTCAACAAAGGAGAATTTCTCCAGGAACTGCTGCGCGCGTGCGGTCTGCGGGTCCGTAAAGAAGCGCTCGGGTGGGTTCTGTTCAAGGATCCTGCCGGCCTCCATGAACACGATGCGGTCGGCCACCGCGCGAGCGAAGGCCATTTCATGGGTCACGATAAGCAAGGTCATGCCGTCACGGGCCAGGCCCTGGATCACCTGCAGCACTTCCTTGACCATCTCGGGGTCGAGTGCGGCGGTCACCTCGTCGAACAGCATCACCTGCGGGTTCATGCACAACGAACGCACGATGGCGATGCGTTGCTGCTGGCCGCCCGACAACTGACGCGGGTAGGCATCGCGCTTGTCCAGCAGGCCGACCCGCGCCAGCAGCGCCTCGGCCTGGGCCTGTGCCTCGAAGCGGTCGCGCTTCTGCACCTTGAGCGGGCCCAGCAGCAGGTTCTCCATCACGCTCATGTGACCGAACAGGTGGTAGCTCTGGAACACCATGCCCACCTGCTGACGCACCTGGCGCCAGTCGGTGGCCTTGCTCAGCAGCTCCTTGCCGTCGAGCGTGAGGCTGCCGCTGTGGGCCACCTCGAGGCCGTTGAGGCACCGCAGCAAGGTGCTTTTGCCACAGCCGCTGGGGCCGAGGATCACCAGCGCTTCGCCGCTGTGCACCTGCAGGTCGATGTCCTTGAGCACCTGCTGCTCGCCGAAAAACTTGTTGAAACCCTTGAACTCGATCAATGCGCTCATGCGTGTGTCCAGCGCCGCTCCAGCGCGCGCGAGGCGGCCGACAGCGGGTAGCAGATGAAGAAAAAGAACAGGAACAGCACGCCGTAGATCAGCACCGATTCATAGGTGCGCTCGATGATCTGCTGGCCGACCTTGATCACGTCCACCACGCCGATCAGCACCGCCAGCGAGCTGGTCTTGATGAGGCGCGTGTAGAGGTTGATGGTCGGCGGCGTCATGCGCTTGAGCGCCTGGGGCAACAGCACGTAGCCGTACAGCTGCCAGCCATCCAGGCCGATCGACAGGCCCGCCTCGCGTTGCCCGCGCGGCAGCGAATGCAGCGCGCCACGCACCACCTCGCCGACCTCGCTGGCGCCCCACAGCGACAGCACCAGCACCGCGCACCAGAAGCTGGGCAGGCTTACGGCAAAGAAGATCGGCAGGCCGAAGAACAGCAGGTACAGCCACACCAGCACCGGGATCGCGCGAAACAGTTCCAGGTAGATGCGCAGCAGCACGTTCACACTGCGCTTGCCCAGGGTGGCGAGCACGCCGTACAGCACACCACCGAGGGTGCTGAACACGATGCCCAGCGCCGAGATCGCCAGGGTCTGCCCCGCGCCCTTGGCCAGTTGCGGCAACGAGATCAGCAGCAGTTCAAGACCCGAACTGGCCATGTTGCATCCTCCTTTCCAGGCGGCTGAGCAGCAGCGACAACGGCAGAAACAGCAGCACGCAGATCAGCGTGAGCACCGCGAGCATTTCGTAGGTCTTGTAGTACAGGGCGATGTAGCTCTTGGTGGTGTAGAGAATCTCCGGCACCGCCACCGCCGAAACCACCGTGGTTTCCTTGAGCAGGAAGATGAAGTTGGCGAACAGCGCCGGCAGGCTGAGAATGCCCGCCTGGGGCAGGATCACATGGCGCAGCAGTTGGCCCTCGGACAGGCCGATCGAGCGCCCCGACTCCAGTTGTCCGGTGGGCACCGCATCGACGCCGGCGCGCAATACCTCGGTGAGGTAGGCGCCGCCCAGGAAGGTCATGGTGATGATCGCCGCGGCAAACCCCGAGACCTTCAGGCCCAGGGTGGGCAAGGCGAAGTACACGAAGAACAGCTGGATCAACAGCGGCGTGTTGCGCGCCAGTTCCACGTACAGGCCCACTGCCCGGTGCAGGTAAGGCGTGCGGTAGACCAGGATTGCGGTGTTGAGCACGGCCACCACCAGCGAGGTGGCGATGGCGATCAGGCCGACCTGCAGGGTCACCCCGACAGCCTTGAGAAACGCCGGCAATGTGCTAAGGATAAAAGCGACGTCGAAGCTCATGGAAGCGGCCTCGATGCACAAACGGGATTGCGCTGCATGGGGATGATCTCTAACCGGCCCGGGGGTAGACGGGCGGCGACGGGCTTGGGTTGGGTGTGCCGGTAAGCACTTGGGTAATACTCTAAAGCTATAAAAATATTTATTTAAATATCTTTATTGCATATTGATATCACGCAAATGGCTAACCGGAAAAATCCTTCCTCGCGCCGGGATCTTTCCTACAAAAACGCTATCCAACCGCTGCCGATCACGGCCCGTTAACCGTGCCTCTGACAAGGAAGATAACCATGAACAGCGCCAAGCCAGCCCTCGATCCTGCCGAATTGCTCAAACTGCTCACAGCGCTGCGCCGCGCGGTCAACACCGCCCGCTGAGCCGCTGCAACGCAAAAACGCCGACCCGGGTAACCGGCGTCGGCGTTTTTCAATGGGTGCTCTATCGGTCGGATCAGAACGCCGGCAGTACCGCGCCGCTGTACTTCTTCTCGATGAAGGTTTTTACCTCAGGGCTGGTCAGCGCCTTGGCAAGCTTCTGGATGGCGTCGCTGTCCTTGTTGTCCGGGCGGGCCACCAGGAAGTTGACGTATGGCGAATCGGAACCTTCGATCACCAGGGCGTCCTTGGCCGGGTTCAGGCCGGCTTCGAGCGCGTAGTTGGTATTGATCATGTCCAGGTCGACCTGGTCCAGCACGCGTGCCAGCATGGCCGATTCAAGCTCGCGGAACTTGAAGTTGTGCGGGTTCTTGACGATGTCCTTGGGCGTGGCCAGGGCGTTCTTCGGGTCTTTCAACTCGATCAGGCCGGCCTTCTGCAGCAGCAGCAATGCACGGCCGCTGTTGGAGCCCTCGTTGGGGATAGCGATGGTGGCGCCGTCCTTGAGCTCGGCCAGGCTCTTGACCTTCTTGGAGTAGCCACCGAACGGTTCGACGTGCACGCCGATCACGGTCTCGAGGTGAGTGCCCTTGCCTTCGTTGAAGTTCTTCAGGTACGGCAGGGTCTGGAAGTAATTGGCATCCAGGCGCTTCTGGTCGACCTGCACGTTAGGCTGCACGTAGTCGGTGAACACCTTGATTTCCAGGTCTACGCCTTCCTTGGCCAGGGTTGGCTTGATCAGTTCGAGGATCTCGGCATGAGGTACCGGGGTGGCCGCTACCACCAGCTTTTCGCCGGCCTGGGCAAAACCTGCAACCGACAGAGCGGCTGCCAATGCAGTCAACAACAGAGCCTTTTTCATGCGCAGTCCTTGTTCGAATAACGGCCATCGGTCGACGGCAAAAAGAGGGGGCCAGCAGTGTGCCAGCTGGCGTGATGCGGACAATACTTAGATTTTTTATTCCAGAACAATATCTTTTGCTTAGCTGCTTATTCCATTTTCAATTATGCACGGCGCATGGCTCAGGTAGCCGATTGCGCCAGGCGCGATGAAACCTGTTGCAACAGCGCCTGCAATGCGCTGCGCTCACCAGGCTGGCCCAGGCGGCAGAGCTGGTCGAGCTGGGCCGAAAGCGCCTGCAGCGGGGTTGGCAGGTTCAGGTGCTGCGGCAGAATCTCGTCGCCGCTGCTGACCAGCAACGCAAAGTGAATGACGTTTTCCAGCTCGCGGGTATTGCCCGGCCAGCTGTGCAGCTCCAGCACCCGCTGCGCGGCGTCGCTGAGCAGCGGCGGCACGGCCAGGTTCAGGCGCGGGCTGTAGATGCCGATGAAATACTCGGCCAGCGGCAGGATGTCGCCGATGCGCTCGCGCAGCGCCGGCAGCTCCAGCCGGCCTTCGTGCAGGTAGTGGTAGAGGCGGTCGTGGAACTTGCCGGCCTCCACGGCCTGGGCCAGGTCGATGCTGGACGCGGCCACCAGGCGTACATCCACCGGGTTGGGCTGCTGCGCACCGACGCGGATGACCTCGCGGTTTTCCAGCGCTGCCAGCAGCTTGACCTGGATCGGCAGCGGCAGGTCGGCGATCTCGTCCAGGTACAGGGTGCCGCCGTTGGCCGAGCCGAACCAGCCGGCGCGGCTGCTGGCGGTGCCGCTGTGGGCGCCGGCGCTGTAGCCGAACAGTTCGGCATCGGCGTAGGTAGGGCTGATGGCGCCGCAGTTGACCGAGACGAACAGGCCGCCACGGTCGCTGGCGCGGTGGATCTGGCGGGCCAGCAGTTCCTTGCCGGTGCCGGTCTCGCCACGGATCAGCACTGGCAGCGCCAGCGGCGCCAGCAGTTCGAGTTCTTCGCGCAGCTGGCGCGAGCGTGGGTCGACGAACACCAGCGCCTTGGCGCGGATGCTCAGCGGGCTCTTGTCGCTTTCGGGAAAGGTCAGCAGCGGCTGCCCGTAGGTATCGTGAAGGCTCATGGCGAACTCCCGCCCGGGCGACTCACGGCGCGGACGTTTTTAAATGAAGGTGGGCAGCACCGTTATCAGGCGCGGCGCAGTGCGTGCTGTTCCAGGCGGTTCTGCAGGCGATAGAGGTAGGCGAAGCCCTGCTCCCAGCGCCGGTGTCCGGACTTGACGTTGATATGCCCGGCGCCGCCGAGCACGCCGGCTTCGGCGCCCCAGGCGCGGGCCAGTTGCATGGCGCGTGGTGCACTGACGGCCGGATCGTTGTCGGAGGTAACCACCTGGCTGGGGAACGGCAGGCGGTTCTGCGGGATCGGTGCAAAGTTGCGCAGCGCTGGCGCGCAGGCCGGGCGTTCGACGTCGGCCGGGGCCACCAGCAAGGCGCCGCGCACCTGGCGCAGCAGGCTGGCGCTGGCGTCCGCGGCCCAGTGGGCGACGGTGATGCAACCCAGGCTGTGGGCGATCAGGATCACTGGCGAGGTGTCGGCGGCGATGGCCTGTTCGAGCGCGGCCACCCAGTCTTCGCGGCGTGGCGTGAGCCAGTCGGCCTGTTCGACGCGGGCGCTGTTGGGCAGGCTGTGCTGCCAGTGGGTCTGCCAATGATCGTCTGGCGATCCTTGCCAGCCCGGCACAATCAGGTAACGAATCGACTCATTGCGCATGGGATGCCTCCTGCTGGGTTTGCATTGCATGAGGGCAAGTATAGGGCGGGGGTTATATTCGTAAAGGAATAAGAAGCTATTTGTTAATAACTAAAAACCAGTTTTTTGCTGCCGATGGTCGCGCCAGAGATCCAATGCCGTGCAAACAGGGCTGACAACGGTGATCTAACAGGCCATGGTACGTTGCAG
>NZ_JAHTBI010000115.1 GCF_019168305.1 Pseudomonas aegrilactucae | reverse complement strand
GACCGGCGTGCCTTGCCGGCACCCGATGCGAGCCTGCTGCAGGCCGAGTACGTGGCACCGCAGAGCGAGATGGAAAAACGCATCGCCGCACTGTGGCAAGACGTTCTCAAGCTGCCGCGGATTGGTCTGGATGACAACTTCTTCGAGCTCGGTGGCGACTCGATCATCTCGATTCAGGTGGTCAGCCGTGCCCGCCAGAACGGTATCCGCTTCAGCGCCAAGGACCTTTTCCAGCACCAGACCATCAAGAGCCTGGCCAACGTCGCGCAGGTCGCCGACGACGCGCAGCAGATCGACCAGGGCCCCGTGGTCGGCGCGACGCCCCTGCTGCCGATCCAGCAGCTGTTCTTCCTGAGCGATACCCCCGAACCGCACCACTTCAATCAATCAGTGATGCTCGAACCGTCCAGGCCACTGGATGCAGCCGTGCTGGATCACGTCTTGCACGCCCTGGTCGAGCACCACGACGCCTTGCGCCTGGTCTTGCACCGCAACGGCGAACACGCAAGTGCTCGCTACCTGCCCGTCGACCCGAGCTGCGAACTACTGTGGCAGGCCGATATCGCTGACGAGCACGCACTGAATGAATGGGCCAATCGCGCCCAGGCCAGCCTGGACATCCAGCAAGGTCCGCTGCTGCGTGCCCTGCTGGCCACCCTGCCCGACGGCCAGCAACGCCTGCTGCTGGTCATTCACCACCTGGCAGTGGATGGCGTCTCGTGGCGCATCCTCTTCGAAGACCTGCAACTGGCCTACCAGCAGCGGCTGGTGAATCAGCCCACCAAACTGCCGGGCAAAACCAGCTCGGTCAAAGCCTGGGCCGAGCAGTTGCAAGGCTATGCACGCAGCGAAGCCCTGCAAAAGGAACTGCACTACTGGCAAGCACAACTGCAGGATGTGCCCGCCACACTGCCCTGCGAGCGCCCGGACGGCAGCTTGCTGAACCGCCACGGGCGCAGCGTGCAAAGCCGCCTCGACCCGCAACTCACCCGACAGTTGCTGCAGGAGGCACCGGCCGCCTATCGCACACAGATCAACGATTTGTTGCTGACCGCCCTGGCACGCGTGATCGGACGGTGGAGCGGCGCGCCGAGCAGCCTGATCGAGCTGGAAGGCCATGGCCGCGAAGACCTGTTCGAGGCAATCGACCTGACCCGTACCGTGGGCTGGTTCACCAGCGTGTTCCCGGTCAAGCTCACCCCCGCCAGCGGTATGGGCGAGTCGATCAAGGCGATCAAGGAACAACTGCGCGCCATCCCCAACAAGGGCATCGGCTACGGCGCCTTGCGCTTCCTCGGCGATGCGACCGCGCGCCAGGCCTTGGGCGAACTGCCCGTTCCACGCATCACCTTCAACTACCTCGGCCAGTTCGACGGCAGCTTCGACAGTAACGAGGGTGCGCTGTTCGCACCGGCCGCTGAAAGCACCGGCGCCAACCAGAGTGCCCACGCGACGCTGGGCAACTGGCTGTCGCTCAACGGCCAGGTGTATGGCGGCGAGCTGAGCATGAACTGGAGCTTCAGCAGCGAGATGTTCGAAGAGGCGACGATCCAGCAGTTGGCCGACGCGTTCTGCCTGGAACTGGCCGCCGTCATTGCGCATTGCCGTGACCCACAGCACAGGGGGCTGACGCCATCGGACTTCGCGCTGGCGCGTCTGAGCCAGTCGCAACTGGACCGTTTGCCAGTACCGTGCACCGAGGTACAGGACCTCTACCCGCTCTCGCCCATGCAGCAAGGCATGCTGTTTCACACGCTGGAGTCCAACGAGGCCAGCCTCTACATCAACCAGATGAGTGTGCCCGTGATCGGGCTGGACCCCGACCGTTTCATCGCGGCCTGGAACACCGCGATTGCCCGCCATGAAATCCTGCGCACCGGATTCTGGTCGGCCAACGAGCTGAGTGAGCCGCTGCAAGTGGTGTACAAGCACGCCACCCTGCCCGTGCGCCGCCTGGACAGGCAAGCCGCGGCGTTCGACGAAAAGGCCCTGCAACTGATCCTTGAAGCGGACTGCGCCGAAGGGTTCGACCTGCTGCAGGTACCGTTGACGCGCCTGACGCTGATCGACCTGGGCGAGCACAAGCATCACCTGATCTGGACCAGCCACCACATCCTGATGGACGGCTGGTCCAGCTCGCGCCTGCTCGGCGAAGTGCTGGAGCTGTACCACGGCCGCACGCCACCGGCCAAGCGCGGGCAGTATCGCGACCATATCCAATGGCTGCAGAATCAGTCTCAGGCCAGCCTGGAGCAGTTCTGGAAACACAAGCTGCAAGGCATCGAAGGCCCGACCCTGCTGGCAGGCAGCATTGCACCGCGCCCGGCCAGCGACCTGCAAGGGCATGCGGCGCTGTACCTGCACTGGGACCAAGCACGCACCCAGCGCCTGCGCGAACAGACCCAGCGCCTGCGCATCACGCCCAACACGCTGATCCAGGCCGTATGGCTGCTGCTGTTGCAACGCTACACCGGCCAGCCCACCGTGTGCTTCGGCGCCACTGTGGCCGGTCGCCCGGCCAGCCTGCCCGGCGCCGAGGAAATGCTGGGCCTGTTCATCAACACCCTGCCCATCATCCAGACCCCGCAACCGCACATGCCGCTGGCGCAGTGGCTGCAAGCACTGCAAACCTACAACCTGGAAGTACGCGACCAGGAGCATGCCTCGCTGGCCGATGTGCAGCGCTGGTCGGGGCAGAACGGCCAGGCACTGTTCGACAGTATCATCGTGTTCGAAAACTACCCGGTGGACGAGCGCCTGCAGGAAGCCGAGCAGAACCAGCTGAGCTTTGGCGAGGTGAACAGCCGCGACGTCACCAACTTCGCCATGGACCTGGCGATCAACCTGGGCAAAACCCTCAAGATCGAGTTCCTGTACCTGCGCAACCGTTTCACCGAGGCGGCCACGGCGCAGATCCGCAGCAGCTTCGAAACCTTGCTCGAGGCCCTGCTCGACAACCCGCAGGCCACCCTGGGCAGCCTGTCGACGCTCAGCGCCGGCGAACAGCAGGCGCTTGCGCAACACAATCAGCTGGCACCGCCGACCCACGGCCAGGCCCTGCTGGCCGAGCGCATCCGCCGCCATGCCGAACGGCAGCCGCAGCGTATCGCGGTCACCTGCGCCGAGGTGCACCTGAGCTACGGCGACCTGGAAACCCGCGCCAACCAACTGGCCCATCACCTGATCGCGCAGGGCATCGGCCCTGAAGTGTGTGTCGGTATCGCCCTGGAGCGTTCGGTCGAGGTGATCGTGGCGTTCTATGCCGTGATGAAGACCGGCGCAGCCTACGTGCCGCTCGACATCGACTACCCACAGGACCGCGTCAAGTGGATCGTCGAAGACTCGCGCATGCCGGTGCTGCTGACGCAAAGCTCACTGCAAGCGCGCTTCGCCGACGCCGGTGCCAACACACTGATCGCGCTGGACCGAGTGGCCCTGGACACCTGCCCGACCACGTGCCCGCCACCTCGGGTCGACGAGGACAACCTTGCGTACCTGATCTACACCTCCGGCTCCACCGGCAAGCCCAAGGGCGTGGCGGTCAGCCACGGGCAGATCCGCATGCACTGCCTGGCGATTGCCGAGCGCTACGAAATGGACGCCAGCACCCGCGAGCTGCTGTTCATGTCGTTCGCCTTCGACGGTGCCCAGGAGCGCTGGCAATCGACCCTGCTCGGCGGCGGCCAACTGGTGCTGCGCGACAACCGTCTGTGGACCGCCGAGGAAACCTGGCAAGCCTTGTACGCGCACAGCATCGATATTGCCTGCTTCCCGCCCGCCTACCTGCAGCAACTGGCCGAATATGCCGCCAGCGTCCAGGCGCCGCCACCGGCGGTGCGGGTGTACTGCTTTGGTGGTGACGCGGTGGCCGAGGCCAACTTCGAGCTGGTCAAGCGTGCACTCAAGCCGGCCTACCTCACCAACGGCTACGGCCCCACCGAAACCGTGGTCACGCCGCTGTTGTGGAAAGTCGATGCCAGCCAGCAGTGCGATGCGGTGTATGCGCCCATCGGCACCCGCGTGGGCCAGCGTACCCTGTATGTACTCGACGATCAGCTCAACCCGGTGCCCGACGGCGTGGCCGGCGAGCTGTACATCGGTGGCCAAGGCGTGGCGCGCGGCTATCACCAGCGTCCCGGGCTGAGCGCCGAACGCTTCGTCGCCGACCCGTTCGCGGGCGACGGCAGCCGCCTGTACCGCACCGGCGACCTGGTGCGCCAGCGCGCCGACGGCGTGTTCGACTACCTCGGGCGCCTGGACAACCAGGTCAAGGTGCGCGGCTTCCGTATCGAGCTGGGCGAAATCGAAGCGCGTCTGCGCCAGCAACCCGGCGTGACCGATGCCGTGGTGGTCGCGCGTGAAACCGGCGCCGGCAAGCAACTGATCGGCTATGTGGTGGCGGATGACGCCAGTGGCCTGGGCGAACGTCTGCGCGCCGCATTGCAGGTCGAGCTGCCCGACTACATGGTCCCGGCGCAGATCCTCGCGCTGGCCGCCTTCCCGCTCAACCCCAATGGCAAGCTGGACCGCAAGGCCCTGCCCGACCCGGACTTCAAGGCGCGCGCCTTCATCGCCCCGCGCAACGCGCTTGAGCAAGGCCTGGCGGCCATCTGGCAACAGGTGCTGGAGATCGAGCAGGTGGGCGTCACCGACAACTTCTTCGAGCTGGGCGGCGACTCGCTGCGGGTGCTCAAGGTGCTGTCCAGGGTGCGCAGCCAGCCGGAGCTGGGTATCGAGTTGAAACTGCGCGACCTGATCGGCAAGCCGACCATCGCCGAGCTGTCCGGCTACGAGTCCGAAACGTCGTCACTCGACCCGCTGCTGTTGCTCAACAGCCCGGTCGAACTGGCGCGACCGCTGTTCTGCCTGCACGCCGGCTTCGGTACGGTGTTCGACTACGAGCCGCTGGCGCGCCGCCTGGAAGGCCAGCGCAGCGTGTACGGCCTGCAATGCCGAATGCTGCTGGAGCGTAGCTGGGAGGACGAATCCCTCGAGGCCATGGCCATCGATTATGCCCAGTACATCCGCCAGAAACAGGCCAGTGGCCCGTACCACCTGCTGGGTTGGTCGCTGGGCGGTACGCTGGCGGTACTGGTCGCGCAGGAGCTTGAGAAACAGGGCCAGCGGGTCAGCTTCCTCGGCCTGGTAGACAGTTTCCTGCCGTCAGCCGCGGCAATCCAGCCAGCCACCGATGAGGACTGGAGCGAAGACCTTGGCAGCTTCCTGGGTGTGATCATGGGTGTGTCGAGTGACGCATTGCCGGTGCTGCAGGTGCGCTCCAGCAGCCCTGCCAACCACCTCGAAACGGTGATTGCCGATGTGCAGGCACAGGTCATCAGCGCCTCGGCGTTCGCCGCCATCGGCGCAGAAGAACTGGCCCATACCTTCCGTGTGGCCATGAAGCTCAAGGCGTTGTCCGAGGCCATCGATGCGCTGCCTGCGACGCAGGCGGTGGCGCAGTGCTGGTGGGCCAAGGCTGCGGCAGGTCAGACCCCGTTGCGCCTGGCGCAGGCGCAGCTCAACGAACCGATTGCCGCCGGCCACTACGACATGCTCAAGCATCCCGAGCTGCTGCGCCGCGTACTGGAGCAGTTGCAGGAAAGCCACAGCGTCACCTGTTGATACCATCGCCGCCCCCTGTTCGGGGCGGCGCTTTTCCATGGATTATGCAAGGAACCCCCGACATGCCTCTGGATCCCGACCTCGAAGGCTTCCTGGAGCTGGCCCAGATGGGCCGCCTGAGCGGCAAGAGCCGCGCGCTGCACGAACTGGACGTGGCGCTGGCACGTACGCAGTTCGACGCCACCTCCCTGGTGCTTGACCCCTGCCCGCCTGCTGCCATCACGGTCAGCGAGCTGAGCATCCCGACCCGCGACGGCCAGCGCATCGCGGCGCGCCTGTACCGCGCCCACGCCAGTGACACGGCCCTGCTGCCGACGCTGCTGTACTTCCATGGTGGCGGCTATGTGGTGGGCAGCCTGGACTCCCACGACTCCATCTGCCGTCGCCTGGCTGCGAGCGGACGCCATGCGGTGCTGGCGCCGGCCTACCGGCTGGCCCCGGAATACCCGTTCCCGACCGCCGTGCAGGATGCGCTGGATGCCGCCAATTGGCTGGCCGAACAGGCCACGTCGCTGCACCTGGACAACCAGCGCGTGACCCTGGCGGGTGACAGCGCCGGGGCCACCCTGGCCACCGTGCTGGCGATCACTGCCGTCAAGCAGCCACAGGCGCTGCAGCTCAGGCCCAAGGCGCAGTTGCTGTTCTATCCGGTGACCGATACCTCGCGCCAGCGGGAGTCGCATCGCCGTTATGCCGAGGACTACCTGCTCGAAACCGCCACGCTGGAGTGGTTCTACCACCACTACAGCGCCGACCCGGCGCAGCACCTTGACTGGCGCGTATCGCCGTTGCTGGCAAGTGATCTGGACGGCCTGGCCCCGGCCTATGTGAGCCTGGCCGAATACGATCCATTATTTGACGAAGGGCTGGAATACGCGAACCGGCTGCAGGCCAGCGGGGCGTCGGTGACATTGAAGGTGCAACAGGGGTTGACCCATGATTTTCTGCGTATGGGTGGGATTGTGGGCGATGTGGACGGTATCTATGCAGCAGTCGATCACTGGTTGTCAGAACAGTAGTCAACCTTGCGACCCGAGAAACAAAAAAGCCCGCAATGATGCGGGCTTTTTTGAGGTGCGTGGTTTACCAGAAGGTGCCACGCAGGGTCAGCATGTGATTGCGTGGTTCGCCGTACCAATTCTGTCGGCTGGACGATCCGACCGTAGCGTAGTAGGTCTTGTCGAACGCGTTGTTCAGATTGTAGGTCAGCGCCCAGTGTTCATCGAGCTGGTACTCGGCCATCGCATTCCACACCGCGTAACCTGCTTGACGATAATCGAACGCGTCATATATCACATCGCCATTGCCATCGAGCACAGGCTTCATGGTGTTGTCGAGCCTTGCTGCAAAGCCACTGACATAGTCGGCACTCTGCAAGTTGACGCCGCCACCCACCTTCAGGTCCTTGAGGGCGCCTTGCAGTTGGTAGGTCGACCATACCTTCACGCTGTGCTTGGGTGTGACAGTACTGAACGGCGAATTATTCGTACGGTCCTTGTTGATGTTGTACGTATAGGCCGCCATAAGGTCCCAGCCGTCCAGCAACTCACCGCTGACCTCGGCATCGAAGCCTTTGCTGACCACCTTGCCTTCGGCGGCGTAGCAGCAACTGCCGGCGAAAAGGATGTCCGAACCCGGGTAGGTAGGGTCCAGTACTGCCCGGTTTTCCTGCTCGGTGTAGTAAACCGACAGCGCAGTGTTGACGGCGCCATCCCACAGTTCACCCTTTAGACCCAGCTCATAGGTCTTGCCAGTCATCGGCTCCAAGGGGCTGCCTGGCAGCGGTCCCTTGGCTTGCAACTGCTGGGGCTTGTAGATTTCCGAATAGCTGATATAGGTCGACCAGTCTTTGTTCAGGTCAAACACCAGGCCGCCATAGGGCACCACCTTGGTCGGTTCGCGACGGCTCACGTCGGAAATCGGCACCCACTGGTTAGGATCGAAACCAGCGACGTCCTTCTCGCTGTTGACCTGCTCGAACTTGTAACGCTGAGCCCTCGCGCCGACGATCAGGTGCAACGGGTCGGCCAGTTGCAGGCGCAACGTAGAATAAAGCCCATACTGTTCTTGGGTATTGGGGCTGTAGTCGCGCATGTAACGGTCATCATACGGTTCCTCCCAAGGCGTCGAGCCCGGATCGAACACGTCGACATTACCGCCACCGGTCAGGCCGCGAGTGCCGCGCCAACGGCTGGTAATTTTCTGGTAGTCAGCCCCCATCAGCAGTTCATGCTGGCGGTCGAATGCCTCGAACTTGCCGGCCACGTTGACATCGAACAGATGCTGCTCGCTGAGATAGCGGTTGACCGAGCCGTACCAGAACGGGCCGCTCTTATCCACCAGGTCGGCGCCGCCCATAACTGCCGAGCTCTTGATCAGACCGCTGTCACGGGTCTGGGTGTAAGTGACGTTGACCTTCCAGTCGTCATTGAAATCGTGGTCGATCTTGGCGAACACTTCATCCGAACGTCCATCCTGATAGGCCCAACTGGTGGTCAGGCTGTTACGACGTGGCAAGCCCAGGTCATCGCCGTTGATGTAGCGCGGCACACCTGTGCCGATGCCGTTGTCGTGAAGGCGTTCGGAACGCCCACCCAGGGTCAGCATGGTGGAGTCGGTGATATCGGCTTCGAGCACACCATACAGGATAGGCTTCTCGGTACTGCGATCATCCAGGAAATACTGGCGGTCCGTGTAGGCCGCGACCAGGCGACCGCGCAGGCGACCATCAAAGGCGATAGGGCCTGTCACGTCGAGTTGGGTACGGTAGTTGTCCCAGGAACCCACGGACGTATCTATCTTCAACTGATAGGTATCCAGAGGCCGCTTGCGCACCAGGTTGATCATGCCACCCGGATCACCGGTCCCGCCAAACAACCCAGACGAGCCGCGCAGCACCTCGACGTGGTCGAACTCGACCAGATCATAATTCTTGTACGAATAGAAGCTGCCCGCCGTGGTACCGAGGGCCATGGGCGCAGCACCATCGATCTGGATGTTTTCGATGATGAAGCCGCGGGAGTAGAAATTCGACAGGTTGGAGTTGGCGGATTTCACCGTGATGCCCGGCGTTGCCTTCATGGCATCGGTCAGGCTGGTCATACGTCGTTCCTGGATCACCTGATCGGTCACGACCGAGACCGTCTGCGGTGTCTGGCGCAAGCTGGTCGGGCTCTTAGAGCCCACACTGGCCAGGCCAATGGTGTAGGAGCCGGAGTTCTCGGTCATCTGCCCCATCCCCTGCCCCTGAATGGTGGTGGTACCCAGTTCCAGCGCCGCCCCCAGCGTCGGAGCTTTTTCGACCAGGATCACATCGCCGCTGAGCCTTGCGCTCAAACCACTGCCCAACAACAATCGATCAAGCCCCTGCTGTACCGCGTAACGCCCGTGCAGCCCTTCGGTTTGCTGGCGGGTCACTACTTCACTGACGACCATCAGGCGCAACCCCGCCTGGTCGGCAAAGCGCGTCAGCGCCTGGTCAAGCGGACCTGCCGCAACATCGAAGACCTGCTCCACGGCGTGCTGGTGGTCCGCCGCACTGGCCGGCTGGCTGACGCCCACACAACTCGCTGCCACGATCGCCAGGCTCAAGGCGGTGTGTCTGATCAGATACGGCATAACGTTCCCCTGCTGAAATCAGCGAAATAAAAATCAATCTCGACAGGAAAGACGTCAGCCCTCTGAAAACCGACAGTGGCGGCAAACAATTATTTTTGCGCGGGCCCTACTTTCGCCGCGCGTCGTCGCGCTCGATCACGGTCAACCACGGGAACTGCCGCACGCGCAGCGGCAAGGTGCGCTGCAGCAGTTGCAACTGGGCGTCGGTATCGCCGGTTGCAACGACGCCGGTGACCGGCAAGCGGCGCAGGTCGTTGTCGCGTACCCAGATCAGGCCACGGTGGTAGCGACCGATCTGTTCCAGCACCTCGCCCAGCGGCTGCTGGTTGAACACCAGCCGGTCGCGACGCCACGCCGTTGCCGATGCGATGTCCACCGCTTGCGCCCCCTCCAGACCGTGCGGGCCGAACTGCACCGCTTGCCCGGCGTCGACGTCAACAGCCTGCGGATCGCCCTCAAGCGTCACCCGCACCGAATGCTCGGTCACCACCATGCGCACCTGCTCGCCTTCGCGCCGAACGTCGAAGCCAGTGCCCAGCGCGCGCATGCGCCCGTTGCCGGCCAGCACCTCGAACGGCCGTTGCGCATCGGCTGCAACCTGCACGAAGAGCTCCCCGGCGTAGAGGTGTACCACCCGGCGATCGCCTTCCAGATCTATATCGACGCGCGTGCGCGGCGCCAGCTCAAGGCGCGAGCCATCGGCCAGATTCAACGTGCGGTGCTCGCCCAGGGCGGTCATCTGGTCGGCTACCCAGCCTTGACCTTGAGCCTGCCAGTAGAGGCCACCCGCCAGGCTCACGGCGAGTGCCAGGCCCAACAGCGGCACCTTGCGCGACGGTGCGGGCGGCCGCTCAAGCGCACTGCCCAGCCGCTCCCACAGCCGTTCCGCCGCGTGCGCGGCATGCTGGTGTTGCGGTGACGCTTCGCACCACTGCAGGTAGGCGTCCCAGGTGGGTGCCTCGGCGCTGCCCGAATGCAGGTCGACCAACCACTGCAAGGCCTGTTCGGTCAGCACTGTGGAGGCGTTGTCGGGAGAAAAATCGCTGCGCTCGCGCTTCACTCAGTCATCCATCATTTCGAGGCGTCGAGCACAGTGAAGCAAGGCGCTCATGATGTACTTGCTGACCATGCTCACCGACACCCCGAGCCGCTCGGCGATGGCCGCATGGCCCAGCCCTTCGAGGCGATTGAGCAGCAAGGCCTGGCGGCAGTTGCAGGGCAACTCCTCCAGGGCCTGCTGCAACAGCATCAGTTGCTGGCGCAACTCGAACAGCGCGGCGGGCCCCGGGCATGGGTCGAGCAGTTCATGCTGAACGTCGTCCAGCGAGCCGACCGGCCCACGCCGCGTGCGACTGCGCCCCAGGTCGATGATCAGATTGCGCAGCACGCGAATCAGGAAAAAACGTGGGTTGGCAATCGAGTGTGCGCGCTGCTGACGGTCCAGGCCGACGTAGCGCACGAATGCGTCCTGAGTGAGGTCTGCCGCCATTTCCCGGTCGCCCAGGCGACGGTAGGCAATCTGCTGCAGTTCGCGGTGATAGAGGCGAAACAACCGATCCAGATTATCCAATGCATACTCCAGGACGATCCATGTGCAGGCACACAGGTGGCGGGGGCGCTAGGGTACGAATTTTGAGAATCGTTCGCAATATCAATAATGTGGATACTGGCGCGTTGTGAATCGACAGACGCCACGCCCCATCCACACGACCAACCGAAAAACCAGGCACAAAAAAGCCCGCAGTATGCAGGCTTTGTCAAAAAATCGGATTACCAGAAGCTACCCCGAAGTGTCAGCATGTGATTGCGCGGATCGCCATACCAGTTACCCAAGGCCGACGAGCCGACGGTCGAATAGTACTTCTTGTCGAACGCATTGTTCAGGTTGTAGACAAGCGACCAGTGATCGTCCAGTTGATACTCAGCCATGGCATTCCACACCGCATATCCAGCCTGGCGGTAATCATAGTTTTCGCTACCTATGACTTCACCCGTAGTGGGGTTCAGGACAGCAGCCTTACCACTGACATAGTTCGCACTTTGAAGGTTGACGCCACCGCCTATCTTGAGGTCCTTGAAATCACCTGGCAGGCGGTAGGTGGACCACAGTTTGAACAGATGCTTGGGCGTTACTCCACTGAATACATCACCGTTGTTGCGATTGCGGTTATGGTTGTAGGTATAGCCAGCCATGAGGCTCCAGTCCGGTAGCACCTCACCGCTGATCTCCATATCGATCCCCTTGCTCACTACCTCACCCTGCGTCAGGTAACAGCAGTTGCCTCCAAACAGTACTGATGTCAATGGATAGGCTGGATCTTCTACTGCCTGATTTTCGCGTTTGGTGTAGTAGAGTGCCAACGAAGTATTGACTGCTCCGCCCCACAGCTCCCCCTTGATACCTGTCTCGTACGTCTCGCCTGTCATTGCCTCTACCGAACTACCCGGCAGTGGCCCTTGCAGATTAGCTTGCTGGGGCTTGAAAATCTCTGAATAGCTTGCATACGCAGACCACTCGTCACTCAGGTCGTAAACTACCCCGCCATATGGCACGACTTTGGTCGGCTCTCGAACCGACACATTCGATGCCACCGCCCAGGCGCCAGTTTTACTGTTGAACTCACGATAGATCTGATCGAACTTGTAACGCTGTACACGGGCACCGACGATCAGGTGTAGCGGGTCAGCCAGATGCAGACGCAATGTGGAATAAAGGCCGTACTGCACTTGTGAGTTGGGGTCATAGTCGCTGACCCAGTCTTTGCGGATAGGTGGTTCGATCCAAGGGGTCGACCCCGGATCATAGACATCGATAGCACCAAAGGCCCCGGCCAACTGCGGCGTACCTTGCCAGCGACTGGTGACTCGTTGATGGTCAGCGCCCATCAGGAATTCATGTTCACGCCCAAGCATGTCGAACTTGCCAGCAAGGTTCACATCCCACAACTGCTGGTCACTACGGTAGCGGGAATTCGAACCAAGCCACATGGGCCCCAGTCCGGTTACCGGATTGAGTGCGCCCACGGAAAAGGAACCCTTCTTCATGCCGACGTCTTGCGTCTGTGTATAGCTCAGGTTCACCTTCCAGCGTTCCGACAACTCATGGTCGACTTTGGCGAACACTTCTTGCGAACGGCCATCCTGGTAAGCCCAGCTCTGGCTCAGGTTGGTATGGCGAGACAGCCCCAGGTCTTCGCCGGTACTGAACCGCGGAAGCCCAGTTCCTGAACCATTCTCATGAATGCGCTCATAACGTCCGCCCAGAGTCAGGCGCGTTCCTGGCAGTACATCGGCCTCGAGAACACCGTAGATAGTGGGTAATTCCGTGCTTCGCTCGTCGAGAAAATACTGCCGATCCGTGTAAGCCGTGACCAACCGTCCGCGCAGTTTTCCATCGAAGGCCATAGGCCCGGTGACATCCAGCTGCGTATGGTAGTTGTCCCAAGAGCCAGCCGATGCCTCGACCTTCAACTGGTAGGTGTCCAATGGGCGCTTGCGCACCATGTTGATGATACCGCCCGGGTCGCCAGTACCCCCGAAAAGACCGGAGGCACCCCGCAGGACCTCCACGTGGTCGAACTCCACAAGGTTGTAGTTCTTGTTCGAATAAAAGCTGCCTGCGGTGGTTCCCAATGCCATCGGGGCCGCGCCATCGATCTGGATGTTCTCGATGGCAAAACCTCGAGAAAAGTAGGTCGAGAGTCGGTCGGTGGAATTCTGGACTGTAATGCCCGGCGTCATCTTCATGGCATCGGTCAAGTCGACCATGCCCTTGTCCTGAATCATCTGGTGAGTCACCACCGAAACCGACTGCGGCGTCTGACGCAGGCTGGTCGGGGTCTTGGAGCCAACACTGGTCAGGCTGGGCGTGTAGGAACCGGTATTCTCGGTCATCTGCCCCATCCCCTGCCCCTGGATGGTAGTAGCGCCCAGCTCGAGCGCCGACCCTGCCGGCGCCTCATTGCTCAGCAGTACGGTGTTGTTCTCGATCCGGTACTTGAGGCCAGCGTTATGCAGCAACTGCTCCAGCGCCTGCTGCGGTTCCATCTCCCCCACCACCGCTGGCGCCTTCTTGCCGCTGACCAGCTCGGGCCCGTAGAGAATCTGCAAGCCGGTCTGGTTGCCCAGATCGATCAGGGCCTTCTCCAGGGACTGGGCCGGGATATTGACCGCCACACTCTGTGCATACACACCGCCACTGGTACCCAGTGCCAGCCCCAACACGATGATGGAAGCCGAAGTACGCCAAGTGGCCAGTGAATTTTTCAGCACACGTGGTGCACGCCTTTTTTGCTCAACCTTCATAGTGTTGGATCACCCCAGATATCATTCGTCGGAAGATCGTCGCCTCTTCAGGGCCACTGATCAGTCAATGGGCATTCCTTGCTGCCACTTCCGCGCCAATGCCTTAAAGGGAGCACGCAGGCCGGACTTCCATCGGATTCTTTGTGGAATCCAAAGGAAGACGAACTAAAAATGAAAAATTTAGGAGTCGTTCACATTTTCAAACAAACAGACTGAAAAGAACCATAGCGCACCGTGTTGCACGGTGGTTGAAACGCTACAAACACCAAAGCCCACCGGTATCGATGGGCTTCGGCCACACGGGTGTGCCTCAGGCGTTGGCGTTCTGTGCCTTCGCCAGCAACTGCGCACGCTGCTCAGGGGTCATGCTGTCCAGGCGCAACCGCGCCGCCGCCAGTTTTTCCAACTGCCCGGGGGCGGCATCCTGGAAGCGTAACGCCTGCGCCAATGCCGCGACGCTGGGGTTGTCGAACACCACACCGGGGTGCACATCGCACTGCAACAGCTTGCGAATCCCCGCCACCAGCTTGATCACCAGCAACGAGTGACCACCGACCGCGAAGAAGTCCTGCTCGACGCTCAGGCGCTCCAGCCCCAGCAGTTGCGCCATGCGGCTGGCCAGCAGCTCCTCGAGGGCATCGCGCGGGGCGACATACGCCACGTCGGCACTGGCCAGCGGGCGCTGCTGCAATGCCTGGCGATCGACCTTGCCGTTGGCCAGGCGCGGCATCTGCGCCAGCACCTGCACATGGCGTGGCAACATCGGGGCTGGCAGCCTCAGGGCCAACTGCGCGGCCAGCGCGGCAGCCGCCTCCTGGCCCGCGCCGTCACGCAGCACCACGAAGGCTACCGGCTCTGCGTCGACCAGCACTGCAACAGCCTCGCTGACCTGCGCCAGGCTGGCCAGCTGCACTTCGATCTCCGCCAGCTCGATACGAAACCCTCGTACCTTGACCTGCTGATCGCGCCGGCCATACAGCTGTACCCCGCCCTCAGGACGATAGCGCGCCAGGTCACCACTGCGGTACAGCCGCTCGCCAGGCCGCAGCGGATGCTCGATGAACACCTGTGCAGCCTGCTCGGGCGCGTTCAGGTAGCCACGCGCCAGTTGTAGCCCACCGATGTACAGCTCTCCCAGCTCACCAATGGCAACCGCTTGACGGTGCTCATCGAGAATCAGTACGTGATTGTTGGGCAGCACTTCGGTCAGCGGTACGCTCCCTGCGTCGATATCCGCTGCAGTCACCCGATGCACCAGCACGCCCACGGTGGTTTCGGTAGGCCCGTAGTGGTTGAACACGCGACAGTCCGGACGAACCTCGGCAATGCGCTGCAGCAGCGATGCGCCGATCGCTTCACCGCCCAGCACCAGTGTCGCCGGCAGGTACGGCGCCTGGGCCTCGAGCAATGCGGCCAGGTGCGAGGGCACGATCTTCAGGCAGTCGATAGCCTGCTCACGCACAAAATGCGCGAACGCCTGTGGCGACTGCATGCTGTCGTCGTCGGCTATATGCAGCGCTGCACCCAGGTACAGCGCGCCCAACAGCGCGGTGTTGCCAAGGTCTGCAGCCACCGTGGAGCTCAGGGCGAAGTGACGGCAGGCGCCGAGTTCCAGTTGCTGGCACACCCCGGCGGTGTAGTTGAGCAACTGCCGGTGTTCCACCACCACGCCTTTGGGCGAGCCGCTGGAGCCGGAGGTGAACAGCACATAGGCGACATCGCCCGCACCGAGCACAGGGCTGGCAACCTCGCCATCGACGCTGCCCAGCAGCGCGATGTCCTGCACGACCACACCGTGCCCGCCCAGTTCGGCCAGTTGCGCCTGCTCGGTCAGCACCAGGCTTGGCTGTGCCTGCTCCAGCATCTGCAACTGCCGCGCAACCGGCCATTGCGGGTCCAGCGGCAAGTACGCGGCGCCCACTCGCCAACAGGCCAGGATGGCCACGATCAAGTGCGTCGAACGTGGCAAGGCCAGCCCCACCAGCCCCCCCATGGCCCACGCCGCGTGCCACCAGGTCGCACGCCAGGCGGGCCACGCGCTGTTCAAGATCGGCGTAGCTCAGGGTCACGCCGGCACTGACCAGCGCTGGGGCGTGCGGAGTGATGGCGGCCCATTGGGCGATGCGTTCGGGTAACAGCACCCGGTCTTCCAGCGCGCCTACTGCCGGGTCGAGTGCGAGCAGCGCGGCGTTGTCCGCCGCACCCGAGAGGTTGAGCCGGCCCAGCGCCTGCTGACTGTGCGTAGCAATGCTGTGCAGCAGCGCCTGATACTGGCCAAGCAGCACTTCAAGGCTGACCTGGCTGAAGCGACCCGCCTCGGCGTCCAGGCGCAAGGCCGTGTCGCTGACGCTCAGCAGCAACTCGAACTGGGGCTGCGCTTCGGCCAGGCGGGTCGCCTGCCACTGCGCAGTGCCGACAACCTGCTCCCGCAAGGCCGCACGCGTGGCAAAACCATACAGCGGGCTGGCATACGCCGCCGGCAGGTTGCTTGCAGCATATTCCTGCCAGGTCGCATGCTGCTCAAGCTGCGCCGCCAGCTCGGTAACCCACGCTTCGAAGGGTTGCGCCTGGTCCACCTGCAACACCAGCGGCAGGGTTTTCTCGAACACCCCGATGCTGTTCTCGAAGAACGCATAATCCTTGCGCCCGTCGTGGCGCCAGCCGCCGACAAACCGATCACGCCCGCTGATGCGCGCCAGCAACGTCCACCAGGCTGCCTGCAGCACGGTGTCCAGCGTGACGCCCAGGCGGTGCGCCAGGCCAGCCAGCTGCGCCTGCAACGACGCCTCCAGCGTAGCTTCCAGCTTCAGCGCGGCCGCGGGCAGGGCCGTGGCACGACGGTATGGCAGATAGGGCGCAACGCCCGCTTCGCTGGCCGGCAGGTGCGCCTGCCAGTACGCCTTGGCGGTGTCGGCATCTTCGTCGAACAGGACTTCGCTGCGCCACTCCAGGTACTGCGCAAACTGGCCCGGTTCCTCGTCCTCGACCGTTGCGCCTTGCCGGTAGGCCTGTACCAGCGCGTCGAACAGTACCTTGAGGCTGCCGGCATCACCGACAAAGCGTGCCTGCGCCAGCACCAGCACCCAGTGCCCCTGCGTCACCCGCAACAGCAGGGCCTGGACGAACGGGCCAGCCGCGGGCCAGGGCTCCGCGAGCCACGTCTCGGGCGCCGCATCAGGCTGCACCTGCAGCTCGAACGCCTGCACCGATGCCTCGGGCATGAACTGACGCTGCCCGTGATAGCCGGCCACGCTACCCAGGCGCATGCCCAGCGCCGCGTGCCGTGCCAGCAGGCTGTCGAAGGCCTGCTGCAGGCGCGGCACATCCAGCTCGCCATGGATATCGATGCGCAGGCAATGCGCGATGTCCTCGCGCCGTGCACCGGCATTCAATGCCGCAACCCAGGTTTGCTGCTCGGGGAGCAAGGCCAGGCCTGCGTCCTGTGTTTCCAGCTGTGCCGTGCTCATGCGCCTGCCTCGTCCTTTTCCAATGTCCGCTGTTGTGTGTCAGGCAGGGCCGCCAGGGCACTGCGCTCAATCATTTCGCCCATTGCCACGACGATCTTGCGCGGCCCCTCGAACGGGTCGCGGGCATGCGCGGCGAGCATGTTGTCGAGCAGGATCACGTCGCCCTTGCGCCAATCGAAGCGCACCGCGCATTCCTCGTAGAGGTCGCCGATCTGCTGCATGACCTCGTCCTCGATCGGCGATCCGTCGCCGTAGTACACATGGCGCGGCATGCGCTGCTCACCGAACAGGGCCAGCAGGTCGTCGCGCACATCCGGGTCCAGGCAGTAGATGTGATGCAGTTGCACCTGGTTGAAGAAGCTCTTCTGGCCGGTGACCGGGTGGGTGATGATCGCCGGGCACGGTGTGCGGATCTGCAGTTCGTCGTTGTCCAGCCAGGTCCACTGGATGCCGGCAGCGGCGCAGCGCGCTTCGACCTGGGCACGCTGCTCGGTCTTGAAGAAGTGCTGCCACGACACATCGAGCTTGTCGGCGAAGGTGCGTACGTACAGCAGCCCCTTGCTCTCGAAGCGCTCGCGCAGCTCGCTCGGCAGCTTCTGGTACATCAGACGACAATCCACCACCGGGGTGGCGCCACCGATCGGCGAGGGCTGCTCGCAGAAGAACAGCTGCTTGCGCGGCCAGCGGTCCTGGTGGGCGCTTTCATTGTGGAAAAGAATCATCTTCTTCTCCGGGTACGGCGTGGAGCGGTAGGTATTCTTGCCGCCTTCCTTCTTCGGCAGGTCACCGTACTGGCCATACAGGCCCGGCTGCACCGCTTCGGCAAAGGCTTCGAAGGCATGGATGTCGTGCAGGGCGAAGCCACGGAACAGGATGCCGGCATGCTCACCCAGCTTCTGCTCCACCAGTGGACGGTTGTGTTCGATCCACTGGATCAGGTCCAGCCCCGGATCGGTCGGCTCCCACAGCAGCGGGAACGCCTGGCCCGGCACCATCAGGCTTTCGCGCATGACGGCCACTGCGGGGCGCGCTGTCGGGCTCTGCGACTTTTTCAGGAACTTGCCCAGCTTGTCGGCCTTGTTCGGTGCAGCAGGTGCAGCAGGTGTTGCAGGCGCAGCCACAATGGCGGCGGTAGTGATAGGCATGTTGATTTCCCGTAGACGTTTATCTGGATCACTCACCATCTGTTCGAGAATGGTCATCCAGCCTTTCACGCAGAGCTCGATACGTTCTTGTTGGAATAAGTCGCTGGCGTACTGCCAGGTGCCGTGCAACTGGTCGGCCTCCTGGTCGATGAACAGGGCCATGTCGAACTTGGAATAGCCGCCGCCCATGGGCAGTGCCTCGACCCGTACAGCGTCCATGGAGGCGTGGCGCACCGGCAGGTTGTTCATCACGAACAGCACCTGCACCAGCGGGTTGGCCCCTTTGTGCCGGGGCGTTGCGGCAGCTTCGACGATCTGGTCGAACGGCAGTTCCTGGTATTCGAACGCGCTCAGTGCGGTGTCCTGAACCTGGGCCAGGTACTCGCGCACCGACAGCTGCTCCTGCCAGCGCGAACGCAGTGGCAGGACATTGATGAAGAAGCCGATCAGCCCTTCGAGCTGCGGCTGCGAGCGCCCCGCCACATCCGCCCCGACCAGCACGTCGTGGCTGCCACTGAGGCGATGCAGCATCACCTGGAATGCCGCCAGCAAGGTGCTGTAGAGGGTGACCCCGGCGGTACGCGACAAGCCCTTCAGTTGCTCGTGCAAGGCCGCCGGCAGGCTGAAGTGCAGGTCGCGGCCGGCATGGCTGGCCTGAGGCTTGCGCAACTGGTCGGCGGGCAACTGCAGCAGCCCGTCGTGGCCGGCCAGGGCGCGCTGCCAGTAGGTGGCCTGTTCGCGCATCACCCCGGCCTGCTCCAGTGCCTGTTGCCACTGGGCATAATCGGAATACTGCAAGGGCAACGCCGGCAACGGCTGCATGATCCCGGCCTTGAGCCGGGCGTAGACCTCGACCACCTCGTTGCTCAGCACCGACATCGACCAGCCATCGGAGATGATGTGGTGCATGCAGAACAGCAGCACGTGGCGCTGCGGCCCCAGGCGCACCACCTGACCGCGCAACAGCGGTGCCTGCAGCAGGCTGATGGGCTGGCGGGCATTGTGCTCGATGGCCTCGGCCACCCTCGCCTCCTGCTCTCCCGGCGACAGCGCCGAAAGATCCAGCAACGCCAAAGGTAGCGACACGTCTGCGCTGACCACGGCCAGCGGATCGCCGTCGTCATCGGCCACATACGCGGTGCGCAGGACGTCATGACGCTTGATCAGTTGCGCCAGACTGGCTTCGAGCAGCGGCACCGACAGCTCGCCTTCCAGGCGCAGCGCCAGCGGCATGCCATAGGCGCCGCTGGGCGCGGCGAACTGCTCGACTACCCACAGCCGGCGCTGGGCCAGCGACAGCGGCGCCGTGGTACGCGGACCGTAGGCCTGCAGGCTTGGCAATGCCGCACGCGCCTGGCCATTGCGCTGTGCCAGCAAGGCGGCGAACGCGCTGAGCGTCGCGCGCCGAACAGGTCACGCAAGCCCACCTCGACACTCAGCACCTGGCGCAGCCGCGCCACCACCTGGGTTGCCAGCAACGAGTGGCCACCCAACTCGAAGAAGTGATCGTCGCGACCAATCTGCGACAGCTCCAGCACCTGCTGCCAGACCTGGGCAATCGCCTGCTCCAGCTCACCTTGCGGCGCCACATACTCGGTCTGCAGCAGGCTCGCATCGGGCGCCGGCAAGGCACGCCGGTCGAGCTTGCCGTTGGCGGTCAAGGGCCACTGCTCCAGGAACAGCAGGTGCGTGGGCACCATGTAGTCCGGCAGTTCGGCCTTGAGCCGGGCTTTCAGTTCTTCCCGCAGGGCAGTGTGGTCGGCGCCGTTGTCGTGGGGCAGTACATAGCCCACCAGCTGCTGGCCGCTCGGCCCGTCCACTGCCAGTACCAGGGCTTCGCGCACGGCGGCCTGTTGCGCCAGGCGTGCTTCGATCTCACCCAGCTCGATACGGAAGCCACGGATCTTGACCTGATGGTCGATACGCCCGACGTATTCGACGATGCCATCCTGGCGATAACGCGCCAGGTCGCCGGTGCGGTACAAACGCTCGCCGCTGGTCGAGAACGGGTCGGGCACGAAGCGCGTCGAGGTGAGATCGGCGCGCTTGAGATACCCCCGCGCCAGGCCGGCCTGGCCCACATACAGCTCGCCGATGGCGCCTTTTGGCACCGGGTTCAGGTCGGCATCGAGCAGGTACCACGACAGGTCCGGGATCGGCTGCCCGATGGGGCTGGCTGCCTCGCCGGCAAGGTCGGCCAGCGACACCGGGCGGTAGGTCACGTGCACCGTGGTCTCGGTGATGCCGTACATGTTGATCAGTTGCGGCTGCTGGTCGCCGAAGCGCTCGAACCAGGGGCGCAGGCTGTGCACGTCAAGCGCTTCGCCGCCGAACACGACATAGCGCAGGGCTGGTTTCAGCTCGGCGTGCGCCGGAGCACAGGCCACCTGCATAAGCTGCTTGAACGCCGACGGTGTCTGG
>NZ_JAHTBI010000114.1 GCF_019168305.1 Pseudomonas aegrilactucae | reverse complement strand
GGGGGTGATTCCGGACACCCATTTAGGCGAAAATGCTCGCCATAGAGAGGTGTCTGATGACCAAGCAACGTCGTACCTTTACCCCAGAATTCAAGCGCGAAGCTGCCAGCCTGGTGCTCGACCAGGGCTACAGCCATATCGATGCCGCCCGTTCACTTGGGCTGGTGGAGTCGGCCCTGCGTCGATGGGTTAACCAGCTTCAGGAAGAGCGAAATGGTGTAACTCCGACCAGTAAAGCGCTGACGCCCGAACAGCAAAAAATCCAAGAGTTGGAAGCTCGAATCAATCGTCTGGAACGGGAAAAATCGATTTTAAAAAAGGCCACCGCGCTCTTGATGGCCGAGGAACACGAGCGTTCGCGTTAATTGATCAACTTCGTTCTGAAGAGCCTGTTGATCTGTTGTGCTCGGTATTTGAAGTCACCCGATCTTGCTATTACGCGCACTGCCGCAAGCGCCGATCTCCGGACGTTGAGCGATTAGTTTTACGCAGCCGAGTGAACGAGCTGTTCACTCAAAGCCGCAGCGCGGCGGGCAGCCGAAGCATCATGCTCATGATGCGCGCGGACGGCATAGAGATTGGGCGATTCAAGGTGCGCAAGCTTATGAACGAAATGAAATTGATCAGCAAGCAACCTGGCTCACATGCCTATAAAAAGGCGACGGTGGAGCGGCCGGATATCCCGAACGTGTTGGATCGAGAGTTCACCGTGTCGGCGCCGAATGAGGTCTGGTGCGGTGACATCACGTATGTCTGGGCTCAAGGTCGCTGGCACTATTTGGCGGCTGTGATCGATCTGTTCGCCCGTCGCGTGGTGGGCTGGGCGTTTTCATCGAAGCCTGACGCTGACCTGGTTATCAAGGCTTTGGATATGGCCTATGAGCAGCGTGGTCGGCCTCAGAACGTTCTGTTTCACAGCGACCAAGGAAGCCAGTACGGCAGCCGAGGCTTCCGTCAGCGACTGTGGCGCTATCGCTTCAAACAGAGCATGAGTCGACGGGGAAACTGCCACGACAATGCACCGATGGAACGGTTGTTTCGCAGCCTGAAAACGGAATGGATACCGACCGTGGGCTACATGAGCGCTTCGTTAGCACAGCAGGATATCGGCCGGTTTTTGATGCAGCGCTACAACTGGCAACGGCCACATCAATTTAACAGCGGGCTGGCGCCCGCTGTGGCCGAGGAAAAACTTAACGCAGTGTCCGGGATTAGTTGACCACTACAGTAGTATCCTTGCTGCGTAAGTGGTTCCCCGGAATTTAGGGGGTACCTTAGTTAAGGGTTCGAATCTCTACGCTTCCGCCATCTTCAAAGCCCTGATTAGTCAGGGCTTTTTGCGTTTTTGGGGCATGGAAAATCGACCATTGGGAACACGCTTGGGAATGGTTTATTTCGGAAGCGCTTCCGATACGTCCTTATTTGGTGGGTTTCGTCAGTGCTCCACCGCGGCGATAAACTCGCTCGGTAATGTCGCCTTTGTAGTGGTCCAATGATACCAGGCCCCCCATTTAGACGAGAGTGCGCACAACAGCTTACCGGCACTGGTTAGGCGAAGTGATACCCCACGTTGAACGTAAAATCCCCACGCCAGACGAACAACCCTCCCCACCTTTCGCTTTCCCCCCAGATCCCTTTAAAATCCCCCCGCCTCTAAACACGCACCACGTAGCAATCAAGCAAGGAAGTCGATATGCAATTTGCAAAAGCCCTGGGCCTCGCCTTGGCCCTTGGCCTCGGTGGATGCGCAAGCTTCACCAAGGATGAAGTCGCGCCCGTAGACCTGCCGTCGATGGCCAGCTACTCCAACAAGCCGAACGTCTACGTGGACTTCGACTTCTTCCAGGGCGCCCCTGACAACGCCAAGGCCAACGAAGTCCCGCAAGCGCGCGATATGCTCAAGCCCGAGCTCAAGCGTGCCTTCGATGAATCGGGCCTGTTTGGCCGCGTGAGCTTCGACGAGTTCGAGAAGCAACCAGGCGATTACAGCCTTCGCCTGAAGGTCTACAACCACCCGCCCGGTGGTGGGCAGATGGTACTGGCCTTCATCAGTGGCTTCACGTTCACCATCATTCCCGCGCTGGCCACCGACCAGTACACCATGAGCCTGGAAACCCTGGACGACCAGGGGCAGTCGCTGGGCAAAGCCAGCAATCATGATGCGATCAATACCTGGATGGGCATCTGGTTCCTGCCATTGGCAGGCAATACCCCCAAAGCAGCGGTCACCGATACCTTCAGCCGTCAGGTCAATGCACTGCTGAAGAACTGGGTCGACAACAATCGCATGAAATACTCCGCAGTGAGTGTCAGGGTTCCACGCGCCTGACATCGATGCAAAAAGAGCCGCGTTCGCGGCTCTTTCTCTATTCACATCACTTCAATGCCTGAACGAACTGCGGGTCGCTGTATAAACTCTTGAGCAAGTCCTGCAGCATAGGGTTGTAGTTGTTCGCGGCCGCAGGAATGGCGATAGGGCCAAAGAAGCTGCTGCCCCAATTTCGCTCCACATCTTTAGTGCTCTCGTACAGCACCTTGTCGCCCTGGCGCAGGGTAAAGCGTGCTGCCAGTTCGCCGTGACCGTTGGCCACGCCCGTGTTCAGCTGGCTCTTGACCAGCTGGATCTGCAACTCTCTATCAGCGCGTGGGTCAAGCAGGCCAGCATGGCGCAGCTCGTCATTGATCGCGGCCTGGATGTGCAGCGGTACGCTGCCAGCCGGGGAGGAGATCGGGTTCAGTCGTACCATCAGCGAGCCTTGGCCGGCATCGGCGTTCACCTGCGCTTCGCGCACCGGCTGCAGGGGCGCGTGTTGCTTGAGTTGCTGAACATTCTGGTAGCTGGGCTCATAGCGGGCCATCGTGACACCGCAACCTTGCAGCAGTAATGCGCAGAACGGGAGGGCGAGGTAGAGCTTTTTCACAGCGAATCCTTGCGTACGTCGGTGGGGTCGCGATTATCGGCAGATAGGCTTGAGCCATCAATCCGTTTCAGCACCGAGAGGTGGCGTTTGTGCCGCTGGATACATAATGCCCGACGTGCCGATCGCAAAGAACAGGTTGCAATCCTCCTCCGCCGCCAGGCCGGCGCCCCATGCAAGGCGCCGCAGTCGATGCATCTGGGCGAGTGGAGGCTGCCATGCAGGTGGTTCACGTTTCGGCTGCCCGCACGCTCGTGAAGGTCATCCACGTTCTGGGTCACCAACGTGAGCCTGGGGACGTGATTGGCAGGCTTGGTGTTGCTAAGCTGCTGACTCGATTTTTCAGGATGATGAGAGGCTGTGATGGGTATTGATACTACGGAACTATTGCGCGTCATAGAGGCCGCCAAGGACGGCTGCGCGAGGCTGGGCATTGCGCTCGACACAGAGATCATTTGTGCCCGCTACAACGCGCATTGCGAAAGTGAAGGGCTGGAGTACAGCTATGATATTCGTGAAATGCAGACTACTCTGGCCGACCTCGTTCGGTTAGCTGATCCCTCTGGGCCGTTGGATGGCAGCATTTCCTACGTCAATGGGGAAATTTTCAAAGTAGCCATCGTCGCGCGCGGCCCCCGCTTATCCTAGGCCACAGTAGCGGGATAGAACGTCCAGCCAGCGTGCTGGACTTTTTGCTTTTTTGGCGCGGCCCCCAGGTTACCAAGGGGGGGAGCGCCTCTTGCCAAACGCAGCCCTGTGCCTTCGGCACTCAGTGCCCGCCCTTCATCCGCCGCGCCACCAGGTAGATCCCCAGCCCCGCAAACGCAGTAGCGGCGCCGATGTAACCCGTGCTTGTCCACCCCATCCCGGCAGTAATCGCCATGCCGCCAAACCACGGCCCAAGCGCATTGGCCAGGTTGAACGCCGCATGGTTCGAGGCCGCAGCCAGGCTTGGTGCCTCATGCGCGATATCCATCAAGCGAATCTGCAGCGGCGCGGCCAGCGCGATCATCGTGCCGACCAGGGCACAGCCCAGCAGCACGCCCCACGGCGAGCTGGCAGCGAAAGGGAAGAACGTCAGCACGGCGATCGACCACACCAGTACCAGCCCCACTGCGCGGAACTGCATCCGGTCGAACAGCTTGCCGCCAACGATGTTGCCGATGATGCCACCGACCCCGAACGCCGCCAGCCCGAAGGGGATCCACTGCGGCGACACCTTCGTCACGTGCAGCATGGTCGGCGCCAGATAGCTGAACACGCAGAACATCCCGGCAAAACCGATAGAGGCAATGGACAGTGCCATCCATACCTGTGGCAGGCGAAAAGCTTGCAGCTCCTTGCGAGGATCGCTGCGCACCTCATCGTGCCGCTGCGGCACGTAGCGCCACACCAGCCCGATGGTGCACAGGGCAATCGCCCCCACCAGCACAAACGCAGCGCGCCACCCGAAAAACTGCCCCAGGAAGGTTGCCACGGGGTTACCCAGCAGCATGGCCAGGGTAAGGCCCATCATCACCCTTGCTACGGCGCCTGCGCGCTGATCGGTGGCTACCATGCTTGAGGCCACCACCGCAGCGATGCCGAAGTAGGCGCCGTGGGGCAGGCCGCTGATGAAACGGAACGCCACCAGGCCGCTGAAGGAAGGGGCGAAGGCCGTGGCCAGATTGCCAATGGCGTAGAGCGCCATCAGCAGAAGCAGCATGTGCTTGCGCAGCAGCTTGGCACCGAGAATCGCCAGCGCCGGGGCACCGACCATCACGCCCAGGGCATAGGCACTGATAGCATGGCCCACCTGGGGCTCGCTCAACTGCAGGTTGCTGGCGATATCAGGCATCAGCCCCATGATGGCGAATTCGCCCGTGCCGATAGCAAAACTCCCCAGGGCCATGGCGGCTTCCATCTTGCCGACGGTGGCTTTGGAGTAGGCGAGCGGGGGCGCTTCCTGGATAGACATGTACATCCCTTTTTGAAACAAACTGAAACGTTAAAGCGGGGAGCTTAATCAATGGGTGGGTGGGGCGTCGAGGGTTTCGGCGCGTGGAAGAGCGGTTGCAGGTTGCGGCTAAGCCCGACACGCTCAGCGTTCGATGGATTTCATGACGTTATAGTGTTGAGGTTGCCAGCCGCCACCCAGCGCTTTGAAGGTGGCGACCGCTGCGCGAGCGGACTCCGTTTCGGCCTGCGCTCTTGCGTCAGATGTCTGCAGCATTTTTTCATCGGCGCGCAGTACCTCGATCAAGCTAACCGCCCCTTGTTGGTAGCCTGCGAATGAAGATTCCCGAGCGGCCGCAAGAGCGGTTTCACCTCTTCTGAGTGTTGTCGTCTGAGTTGCACGATTGATCAGTGAGCAGAGGGCATTTTCAACATCTTCGGTAGCACGCAAAACCGACAGGCTATAAGCAGCAAGGGCTTGGGCCTCTGCTCCTTTGGCGTGTTCAATGTGCGCGCGCACGCGGCCGAAATCGAAGAGTCGCCAGCGTAGCCCCAGTACACCTGCCGACTGGCTGGCGCCACTGGTGAACAGGTTGCCGCCTGAAACCGCTGTCGCACTGCCGAGCAATGCACTGAGCGAGAACTTCGGGTAGTACTCGCTGACCGCCACGCCTATACGGGCGCTGGATGCCGCAAGACGACGCTCCGCCACAATAAGGTCGGGGCGCCGACGCAGCAGGTCAGCCGGTGTTCCCGTTGCTATCAGTTGGGGAGCATGCGGAATGCCACTGGCGTCGGCCAACAACACCCGGTTAGTGCCGGGCGGCACACCAAGCATCACGTCCAGTGCATTCATGGCCGCATCAAGGCCCGCCTGCAGGGGTGGTAGCGATGCCTGAGCCAGCGCCAGCTCTGCCTCGGTCTGACGGAGCTGGTACGCGGGGGCTACCCCCCGGTCATGCAGGCGCTGTACTTTCTCCAGCAGACCCTGCTGGGTTTCTACCTGCTGCCGGGTAATGTCCAACCTGGCTTGCAAGCCACGGATGATGATGTAGGTGTCGGCTGTCTGAGCGGCGACAGCAAGCCGTGTGGCAGCAACACCTGCCGCTGAAGCCTGGTACTCCGCCACGGCTGCCTGCCTGCCACGACGCAGCCCTGCAAACACGTCCAACTCCCAGCTTGCCTCCAGGTTGGCTTCGTACGAGCTGCCGTAGCGATCATAGCCAGGCGTGGCGTCCAGCACCTGCCCAAGCGGCGTTTCGACCGACTGGTAGGCGCGGGCCGCCTGGGCGCTGACGTTGCCCGATGGCAGCAGTGCTGCCGTCGCCGCACTGAGCCCGGCACGCGCCTGGATTACCTGCGCGCGGGCTTGCGCCAGGTCGAGATTGTTCGCGAGTGCCCTTGAGACTACGTCGCTGAGTAAGGGATCATTGAAACCTTCCCACCAGGCGGCATTACTGTCCCGCGGTGCGGCAGCACTCGGCTCGATGGCCAATGGCGTCAGGTAACGGTCCCTTGTCGGGGCGTCCGGGCGTTGGTAATCCGGACCTACGGCGCAGCTCGCCAACAGGCTGGTACTCAACACCAGTGCGTACGTAGAGAGCCGGCGCATTGAAATTCCTTGAGGTGATCGATTTCGTGACCATATTACGAATTGGTCACATGTTGTCAATCATGGCTCGCAACGCTAAGCTGGAAATATGACCAATCAAATGAAGACGACACCCCCTCGCGGCCCCTCCGACCACAGCGTTCGTGATCAGGTCGTGGAAGCGGCCACTCAGCATTTCGGCCATTACGGCTATGAGAAAACCACGGTGTCTGACCTGGCCAAGGCCATCGGTTTTTCCAAGGCCTACATCTACAAGTTCTTCGACTCGAAACAGGCCATCGGCGAGGTGATCTGTACCAACCGGCTGGCAATGATCATGGCCATCGTGGAGGCCGCGATCAAGGAGGCGCCCACAGCCTCGGAGAAGCTGCGGCGCCTGTTCCGATCACTGGTGGATGCAGGCAGCGACCTGTTTTTCCACGACCGCAAGCTCTATGACATCGCGGCGGTGGCAGGCCGGGACCAGTGGCCCTCTGCGGTCGCGCATGACGAGCGCCTGCGCGGGTTGATCCAGCAGATCGTGGTTGAGGGGCGGCAATCGGGCGAGTTCGAACGCAAGACGCCGCTGGATGAAGCTGTTCAAGCGATCCATCTGGTCATGCGCCCTTACATCAGTTCTGTGCAACTGCAGTACAACCTGGACATTGTGTCGACCGCACCCGTGCATCTCTCTGCCCTGATACTGCGCAGCCTCGCTCCCTGATGACTGTGACTATTGACTAAACTGGTCACCATGCGGAGAATCGGATCCCTACTCACTTCATTCAAGTAAGGGATCCCATGCGCTGGCCCAGACCCACTACCCTCGCTGTTTGCCTGCTGCCCATCGTTCTGACTGCGTGCGGCGAGTCGTCGAGCGTGCGTGATCCGCGTACTCAACCGCCCTTGGTGAGGGCGGCCGCGGTGGCGAGCGCAGCTGACACCTCCCGATCGTTTACCGGTGTTGTGGTCGCTCGCGTGCAGAGTGATCTGGGGTTTCGCGTGCCCGGCAAGGTGCTGGAACGCCTGGTCGATACCGGCCAAACCGTGAAGCGTGGTCAGCCGTTGATGCGCCTGGACCCTGTGGACCTCGGCCTCCAGGCCCAAGCCCAACAGCAAGCCGTTGCGGCAGCAACGGCACGTGCCCGGCAAACCGCAGACGAAGAACTGCGCAATCGCGACCTGGTGGCCGCAGGCGCCCTGTCGGTGTCGGCCTACGACCGGATCAAGTCTCTGGCTGACACCGCAAGGGCTGAGCTCAATGCTGCGCAGGCCCAGGCCACGGTTGCACGCAATGCCACGGGATACGCCGTGTTGCTGGCCGACGCCGACGGGGTGGTGGTCGAGACCCTGGCCGAACCCGGGCAAGTGGTCAGCGCAGGGCAGCCGGTCGTCCGGCTGGCAAAGGCCGGGCAGCGTGAGGCCATCGTCCACTTACCCGAAACAGTGCGGCCGGCCCTGGGCACCCAGGCTCAGGCCCGGTTGTACGCGGGCGATACCCGCGTGATGTCCGCAAGGCTGCGACTGCTCTCAGACGCTGCCGACCCGCTGACGCGCACGTTCGAGGCCAGGTATGTGCTCGACAACGCAGGCGCCAACGCCCCTCTCGGTGCCACGGTCACGCTGAGTATCACGCAGGGCACGCCCACACCGCATGCGCTCGCCGTTCCCCTCACCGCCCTGCATGACCAGGGCCAGGGGCCTGGCGTCTGGGTCATCACTGGCGAACCCGCCAAAGTGTCCTGGCGCGCGGTTCAACTGCTCGGCCTGGGTGACGACTACGCCAGGGTCAATGGCGGCCTCAAGCCCGGTGAGCAAATCGTGGCACTGGGGGCGCATCTCCTTCACGACGGTGAAGAGGTACTGGTGCCGCAGCAGGGCAGCCGTGTTACCGGGGTACAACCATGAGCACGGGCCGTTTCAACCTTTCTGCACTGGCTGTTCGCGAACGCGCCATCACGCTGTTCCTCATCGTGTTGATCGGCGTGGCAGGCACGCTTTCATTTTTCAAGCTGGGCCGGGCAGAAGACCCTCCCTTCACCGTCAAGCAGATGACCGTTATTTCGGTGTGGCCGGGTGCTACCGCGCAGGAGATGCAGGACCAGGTCGCCGAGCCGCTGGAAAAGCGCATGCAGGAATTGAAATGGTATGACCGAAGCGAGACGTACACCCGTGCAGGCATGGCCTTCACCATGGTGTCGCTGCTGGACAAGACTCCACCGTCGCAAGTCCAGGAAGAGTTCTACCAGGCACGCAAGAAGCTGAGTGATGCCGCCAAATCGCTACCAGCCGGTGTCATCGGGCCGATGGTCAACGATGAGTTCTCGGACGTTACCTTTGCGCTGTTTGCATTGAAGGCCAAGGGGGAACCGCAGCGTGCATTGGTACGCGATGCCGAATCACTGCGCCAGCGCCTGCTGCATGTACCGGGTGTGAAGAAGATCAACATCATCGGCGAACAGGCCGAGCGGATATTCGTGTCGTTCTCCCACGACCGGCTGGCCACACTGGGTATCGCGCCCCAGGACATCTTCGCGGCACTCAACAACCAGAACGTGCTGACGCCTGCCGGTTCGATCGAAACCAGCGGGCCGCAGGTATTTGTGCGCCTCGAGGGTGCCTTCGACACGCTGGAGAAAGTTCGCGATACGCCGATTGTCGTGCAGGCCAGAACACTGAAGCTGTCGGATATCGCCACGGTCGAGCGTGGCTACGAAGACCCTGCGACGTTCCTGGTGCGCAACCAGGGCGAGCCTGCCTTGTTGCTGGGCATTGTGATGCGCGAGGGCTGGAACGGCCTCGACCTCGGGAAGGCGCTGGACGCCGAAACCCTCCAGATCAATCAAGGCATGCCACTGGGCATGACGCTTTCGAAGGTCACCGACCAGTCTGTGAACATCAGCTCGGCGGTTGACGAGTTCATGATCAAGTTCTTCGTCGCACTGCTGGTGGTGATGCTGGTCTGCTTTCTCAGCATGGGCTGGCGGGTGGGTGTGGTTGTCGCGGCGGCGGTGCCGCTCACGCTGGCCATCGTGTTCGTGGTGATGGAGGCCTCTGGCAAGAACTTTGACCGCATTACGCTGGGTTCGCTGATCCTGGCGCTGGGCCTGCTGGTGGATGACGCCATCATCGCTATCGAAATGATGGTCGTGAAAATGGAAGAGGGCTATGACCGCCTCAAGGCCTCTGCCTACGCCTGGAGCCACACGGCAGCGCCCATGCTTGCCGGTACGCTGGTCACGGCGGTGGGCTTCATGCCCAATGGTTTTGCGCAGTCGACGGCCGGCGAGTACACCAGCAACATGTTCTGGATCGTAGGTATCGCGCTGATCGCCTCCTGGCTGGTGGCGGTGGTCTTTACGCCGTATCTGGGCGTGAAGATGTTGCCCGAGATCACGCCGGTCGCAGGCGGGCATGCCGCGATCTATGACACCCGGCATTACAACCGTTTCCGGCGCCTGCTGGCCCGGGTCATCGCGCACAAATGGCTTGTGGCCGGCGCGGTGATCGTCGCATTCGGCATGGCCATTGTGGGGATGGGGCTGGTCAAGAAACAGTTCTTCCCAACCTCCGATCGCCCGGAAGTACTGATCGAAGTGCAACTGCCCTATGGCACCTCCATTGAGCAGACCAGTGCCACCACCGCGAAGGTTGAAGCCTGGCTGCAACACCAGGATGCCGCCAGGATCGTGACCGCTTACATAGGGCAAGGCTCACCGCGCTTTTACCTGGCAATGGCCCCCGAGCTGCCAGACCCGTCCTTTGCAAAAATCGTGGTGCTGACAGATAACCAGCAAGCGCGCGAGGCGCTCATGCTGAGCCTGCGTGAAGCGGTGGCGCAAGGGCTCGCACCGCAAGCGCGTGTTCGGGTCACACAGCTTGTATTCGGCCCCTATTCTCCCTTTCCTGTGGCATACCGCGTGATGGGGCCAGACCCTGACACCTTGCGCAAGATCGCAGGCCAGGTCCAAGCCGTGATGCAGGCCAGCCCGATGATGCGCACGGTCAACACCGACTGGGGCTCGCGGGTACCGACGCTGCACTTCTCACTGAATCAGGACCGCCTGCACGCGGTCGGCCTCACGTCCAGCGCCGTTGCGCAGCAATTGCAGTTCTTGCTTTCAGGCGTGCCGATCACCTCGGTTCGGGAAGACATCCGCTCGGTGCAGGTGATGGGCCGCGCAGCAGGGGATATTCGACTCGACCCTGCGAAAATCGAAGGTTTCACCCTGGTAGGGGCCGCGGGGCAGCGTATTCCGCTCTCACAGGTCGGCGAGGTCGGCGTGCGCATGGAAGATCCCGTGCTTCGGCGCCGCGACCGCACGCCCACGATCACCGTGCGCGGCGACATTGCGCAAGCGCTGCAACCACCCGATGTGTCAGCGCAGATCCTGTCCGAATTGCAGCCCATCATCGACAGCCTGCCGGCCGGGTACCGCATCGAGCAAGCCGGGGCGATAGAAGAGTCTGCAAAAGCGACGTTGGCGTTGTTGCCGCTGTTTCCGATCATGATTGCAATCACCTTGTTGATCATCATCCTTCAGGTCAGGTCGATGTCTGCGATGGTGATGGTGTTCCTCACGGCGCCACTGGGGCTGATCGGGGTGGCGCCAACCTTGCTGCTGTTCAACCAGCCCTTTGGCATCAATGCCCTGGTGGGGCTGATTGCGCTGTCCGGCATCCTGATGCGCAACACCTTGATCCTGATCGGGCAAATCGACCACAACGAAAAAGAAGGGCTTGCGCCTTACCACGCGGTGGTAGAAGCCACTGTGCAGCGGGCACGCCCCGTGCTGCTCACGGCGCTGGCGGCGATCCTGGCGTTCATCCCGCTGACGCACTCGGTGTTCTGGGGCACCCTGGCCTACACCCTGATCGGCGGCACGCTGGGCGGCACCCTCATGACGCTGGTCTTCCTGCCAGCCATGTATTCCATCTGGTTCAGGATTCGTTCACCGAGCGAATCGCACCCTTACCCACCCGGCGCCCATGCGCCCGGTGACGCAGCATTGAAGAGGATCTGATGATGAATCAATACGCGCAGAAACGAATCGTGGTGACCGGTTGCGGCATTGTCGGCCCCCTCGGATGCGGCGTCGAAGCCGTATGGCGCAGGTTGCTGGACGGCCAGTCGGGCATTCGCGCCCTGGCAGATAGCGTCAGCGACGGCACAGGCGTTTCAGTGGCAGGTCGCGTGCCCACGCTGGAAGAAGACCCCATTGCCGGTTACGACCCGGATCGCGTCATCCCGGTAAAAGAGCGCAAGAAGATGGATCGCTTCATCGAGTTTGCCCTTGTCGCCGCCGACGAAGCGCTTGCGCAGGCGGGCTGGCACCCCACCGATGACGCGCAGCAGCAGCGCACCGCGACCCTCATTGCCTCGGGCGTTGGTGGCTTTGGGGTCATCGCTGACGCGGTCCGTGTTACCGATGCACGGGGACCTCGCCGATTGTCACCGTTCACCGCCCCCGCCTTCCTGGCGAACATGGCCGCAGGGCACGTGTCCATTCGGCATGGCTTCAAGGGGCCGCTAGGTGCCCCGGTGACGGCATGCGCCGCTGGCGTTCAAGCCATTGGCGACGCCGCGCGGCTGATCCGAAGTGGTGAGGCCGACATCGCGATTTGCGGGGGTACCGAAGCCGCCATCGACCGCGTAACCCTGGGTTGTTTTGCGGCCGCCCGTGCGCTTTGCACCGGGTTTGCCGATCGCCCTCAAGAGGCCTCACGCCCGTTTGATCGCGACCGCGATGGTTTTGTCATGGCCGAAGGCGCTGGGCTGCTGGTCATCGAATCGCTGGAACACGCCCTGGCACGCGGCGCAACGCCGCTGGCAGAACTCGTGGGTTACGGCACCAGCGCAGATGCCTACCACCTGACGGCCGGCCCGGCAGACGGCAGCGGCGCTCGCAGGGCCATGGAGCAGGCGTTGGCTCAAGCCGGTGTGGGCGCCCATGAGGTGCAGCACATCAATGCGCACGCCACCTCGACCCAGGTTGGTGACAAAGGCGAACTGGCGGCCATTCAAGCCGTGTTCGGCGGTCGCTCCAGCGTCGCCATCAGCTCGACGAAGTCTGCCACCGGGCACCTGCTGGGCGCAGCAGGCGGTATCGAGGCGGTCTTCACGGTGCTGGCCCTGCGTGACCAGGTGGTACCGCCCACGCTGAACCTTCACAACCCCGACACGGCTGCCGAAGGGCTGGATCTGGTGGCGTTGACTGCGCGCAGGACGCCGATCACCTACGCACTCTCGAATGGGTTTGGATTTGGGGGCGTCAATGCCAGCGCCCTGTTTCGTCGTTGGGAAAGCAAGTGATGAGCGTGCACGTACGGACGGCTCACCGGTGCATCGGCTGACGGGAAAAGTCGTTGCGTTACTGGCAAGTTTGTCGGCCATCAGTGTGCTTTGCTCCAACATTATCCTTCCGGCCTTTCCGGCCATCGGGGGCAACTGCGCTTGCAACATGGCTGGGATCAGCGCTGACATTCCCCGCCGTGACGACGCTGGGCGGTATTCAGGTCAGCGTATGCGTCATTGCCCTGAGCCTCTTCTTGCTAAGCAGCAGCACGGAAAAAACGCAGCCTTGATCAACCCAATGGCAACAGATGGACCCGTCCGGGAATTTGGAGCGATCTCCACACTCGGAAACATCTGTTGACAACTGTGAGAGAAGAAAACAAGATCGCGCCGCATTTATGCGAAAGATTCCCATTAGCACTAAGCTTTCTATTGGGCGCGCATAGTCACTCGAACAGGAGTCAATGGATGTCCGCTTGTTTTGTTTGCCCCCCCATCAGCCTTCGTCAAGCCGCGCTGGCGATCGGCCTTTCGGGCTCGTTGCTGGGCAGTGCCAATGCCTGGGCCGCGCCCGTCAGCTACAGCATTCCGGCGGGGTCTCTGGTTACAGCCGTCAACCAGTTCGCTGCAGCGAGCGGGGTGGTTGTCAGCTTCAGCACCGAGGACATGGCCGGCCTGCGCAGTGCGGGATTGCAGGGGCGTTACGAGCTGGAACAAGGCTTTGCGCATCTGCTGCAAGGCAGTTCGCTGCAGGTGCAGCAAGCGGGCGACAAGCACTACATACTGGCTCGCCCTCGCCAGGAGGGCTCACTGGAGCTGGGCGCCACTACGGTATCCAGCGTGCAGTTGGGCGCCACCACCGAGGGCACCGGCAGTTACACCACAGGCTCCGCCAACACCGCCACGGGGCTGCGCCTCTCCACCCGCGAGACGCCGCAATCGGTCAGCGTGGTAACCCGCCAGCAGATTGAAGACCAGAATCTGACGAGTGTTGCCCAGGTACTTGAACAGACGCCGGGTGTGGTCGTGGACAGCATGGGGCCGGCCGGTAGCGACGCCAATCATATCTATGTACGCGGCTTCGAGGTCGGCAGTATCCAGGTCGACGGCGTCAACCGGCCCGATAGCTATGGGTTTCGCGACGACCTTGCCGACATGGTGACGTACGATCGGGTGGAGGTGGTTCGCGGGGCCACGGGATTGATGTCGGGGACCGGCGACCCCGGCGCAACGGTCAACCTGATTCGTAAGAAGCCGACGCGGGAAACACAACGCACGCTGACCCTCAAGGCGGGCTCGTGGGACAACTACCGCACCGAACTGGACGTGTCCGCAACGTTGTCGCAAAGCGGCAATGTGCGCGGGCGCTTCGTTGCCTCGACCACCGACGGCCAGAGCCATATCGACCGCCAATCCCAGGAAAAGCAGGTGGCCTATGGGGTCGTGGAATGGGACCTCAGCGACAGCACCCTGCTGACGGTGGGTGCGGAGTATCAGGAGATGGATAGCAAAGGGGCTGGCAACCATGGCTTCCCGATGTTCAATTCCGATGGCAGTCACTTCAAGCCTTCTCGCTCGTTCAACTCGGCCTCGGACTGGAGCTACCACAAGCGTCGCACCAAAACGCTGTTCACTACCCTGGATCACCAGTTGGACAACGGCTGGCAGGTGAAGCTGAACGCTGAACACAGTCGCCGCAGTTATGACGATGCCTTTGCCACCGCTGCCAGCGGCACCGTCAACCCCGATGGCAGCGGCATCGGCACCTGGACGGGGCGTTGGGCGGGCGAGCCCCGTCAGACCTCGTTCGACCTGTCGGCTTCCGGGCCTTTTGAGCTGCTTTCCCGCGAGCACCAGCTCTATGTCGGGGCCAGTCACTACAAAGCCTATTACCGTAACGATGGTTACCCGCTCTGGTCGTTCCAGACCATTGACAACATCTACACCTGGGACGGCTCGCTGGCCATCCCGGATGCCATCCATACCAAGTCTTCGCAAGATGCGCTGGATGAAACCCAGACCGGCGTGGTGGCGTCGGTGCGCTGGAGCCTGGCCGATGACCTGTCGCTGATTACCGGGGCGCGAGTGATTGACTGGCAACGTGACGAAGCCTCCACCACCCTGTCCACAGGTGATGTCAGCCGCACCTCACGAGGCGAGAGCGGGGTGGTCACGCCTTATTTCGGGCTTGTCTATGACCTCAGCGAAAACTGGTCGGCCTATGCCAGCTACACCACCATCTTCAAGCCGCAAAGCAACAAGGATGTCAGTGGCAGCTACCTTGATCCGGAAGAAGGGGTGAACTACGAACTGGGGATCAAGAGCGAGTTCTGGGACAAGCGCCTGACCACCGCGTTCAGTGTCTTCGAGGTTCGCCAGGACAACCTTGCCGTGGCCGATGGCAGCAACCTGGCACCGGACGGCAACCAGGCCTACCGTGCCGAGTCCGGCACCAGGACCCGTGGCTTCGAGATGGAAGTGGCGGGCGAGATCATGCCCGATTGGCAAGTGTCGGCCAGCTACACCTATGCCCAGATAACGGATTCGGATGACCAGCGCCTGCTGACGGAAGTGCCGCGGGACACCTTCAAACTGTTTACCAGCTATCGTCTGCAGTCCCTGGCGCAGTTGAAAGTGGGGGGGGGGTGTACGCTGGCAGGGTACGGAGTACTACAAAGGTGCCGGACCCAACGACGAGACGTTCACTCAGGACGCCTACAGCGTGGTCGATCTGATGGCGCACTACGCGTTCACGCCGCAAACCAGTGTCTCGTTGAACCTCAATAACGTGTTCGACCAGAGCTACTACACCGCGATCGGTTCGCGTGGCTGGTACGGGACGCCACGTAGCGCCACGGCCACGTTGGTCTACGCATTCTGACGACAGGCATGACGTGCGACGGTTCCCAGCGGTGGGAATCGTCGAATACGCTCCCGATCAGCTCAAACACGTCCTAACCCGGCAACAACAACCCCTTGAGCTGGCTCATCGAAACCGTTTCCTGGCTCCCCCTGCGCGTCACCAGCTCATAGGGATCACTGACCGAACGCATCGTCAGCGGCATGATGCGTATGTGAGGGTGCTGCGCACATTGATTTGCCACATCAATCGAAACCAGCGCCACGAAATCCCGATGGTTCTGCAGCAATGACAACGTGGCCAATATCGACGTCGTCTCCACCAGGTGCAGCGGGAAGCGAATGCCCGCGTCATGAAACTCCCGCTCCAGTTGCACCCGCATCGGCATGTTCGCCCGGTACACAATCCAGCGGCTTTCGGCCAACTGCTCCAGGCTCAGCACGTTTTCGTCCTTGAGGGGGTGATCGATGCTGGCAATCACCGCCAGCGTCTCATCCTGCACAAACGCGCTGCTGAAGAGCTGAGGGGCGCTGCTCACGCAGGTGCGGCACAGCGCCATGTCGAGCCTGCCGCATTCGATCTGCGCCAGCAGCGACTGGCTGGTGTCTTCGATAATCTCGAATGACATCTGCGGCTGCACCGCCGCCAGCTGTGAAACCGCGCGCATCAACAGCGGTATCGCACCCATGATCGCACCCACTGCAAGCCGACCGCCCACACCCCGCAAAATCGCATCCAGATCATGGCGCAGGTTGGAGATATCCGTCTGCACCACCCGCGCGTACCTGATAGCGCAGTAGCCCGCGGCCGTCGGCTCCAGCCCCCGGTTGGTGCGGGTGAACAGTGACGTGCCGAAGGTGGTTTCTATCTCCTGCAGCGCCTTGCTCGCCCCAGGTTGCGTCAGCCCCACACTGCTGGCCGCCCCCAGCAACGAACGGTGCTCGTCCAGCTCGATGAGCAGGCGCAAGTGGCGGGCATGGAGCCGGGACATGATGGAGTTGGTCGAGGGGGTCATCTGGTATGCATCCAGGTTATACCTATATGGAGTGTTCTCAATACCACACACCGTTCGTGGTTTCTATACTGGCGCGGCACCTGTGACCCGAGTGACGGCAGATCTGCCGCAGTGTCACCCAAAATAATAAAGCCCGTGGGCCAGAGGAGACGGTATGTCCCTGATCAACTACATCACCCAGATTCAATTCGAAGCCGGTGCGATTTTGCGCCTGCCTGCCGAATGTCAGCGCGTAGGTATAACTCGCCCTTTGATCGTCACGGATCGTGGCGTACGCGCTGCCGGCATCGTCGACACGGCGCTGGGCACATTGGCCAGCACCACCGCAGTGCCGGTGATCTACGACGGTACGCCGCCCAACCCGAATGAAAACGCCGTGCGCGAAGCCGTCGCCATGTTCAAGGCGTGCGGCTGCGACGGCATCATCGCCATCGGCGGCGGCTCGGCCATCGACCTGGCCAAGGGCGTGGCCGTCTGTGCCACGCACGAAGGGCCGCTGAAAAGCTTTGCGGTGATCGAAGGCGGGCTGGCGCGTATCACCTCGGCCACCGCGCCCGTGATCGCCGTGCCGACAACGGCCGGTACCGGCAGCGAAGTGGGCCGTGGTGCCATCCTGATCCTGGACGACGGGCGCAAGGTCGGCGTGATCTCGCCCCACGTCGTGCCCAGATCCGCCATCTGCGACCCTGCACTGACGCTCGGCCTGCCCCCTGTGCTGACGGCCGCGACCGGCATGGATGCCATCGCCCATTGCCTGGAAACCTTCATGGCGCCAGCGTTCAACCCGCCCGCCGACGGTATCGCGCTGGATGGCCTGTGGCGTGCCTGGCGCTTTATCCAGACCGCGACAGCCGACCCGAAAAACCTCGAAGCGCGCACCAACATGATGAGTGCGTCGCTGCAGGGCGCCCTGGCGTTCCAGAAAGGCCTGGGTTGCGTTCACAGCCTCAGCCACGCGCTGGGCGGCATCGACCCGCGCCTGCACCATGGCACCCTCAACGCGATCTTCCTGCCCGCCGTGATCACCTTCAACCGCCTCTCGCCGTCAGTGGTGGCCGAACAGAAGATGGCGCGCATCGCTCAGGCAATGGGCCTGGCCGATGCCAGCCAGATCGAAGCGGCGGTTCGCAGCATGACACGTGCGCTTGGCCTGCCCACCGGCCTTGGCCAGCTCGGCGTCACCGAGGCCATGTTCCCCGGCATCATCAAGGGCGCTCTGGCCGATCACAGCCACCGTACCAACCCGCGTGAAGCCTCTGCACAGGACTACCAGTGGCTGCTCCAAGCCTCCCTGTAAGCCAGCACCGCCGCCCCACCCATAACAATAAAAGTGAAGGCCTATGAACACCAAATACGCGCAAGCCGAGCTCGGCCGTACACCTGATGCGGTCACAGGCTCAAACCCCATGAAGAAGTACCAGTTCATTACCGTGAGCCTGCTACTGGTGATCGGCATCATCAACTACGTGGACCGCAGTGCGCTGTCGATCGCCAATACCTCGATTCAACGGGACTTGCAGATATCGCCCTCGCAGATGGGCATCCTGTTGTCGGCGTTTTCGCTGGCGTATGCACTGGCGCAGTTGCCGCTGGGCGTGATCATCGATCGCCTGGGCAGCAAGATCTCGCTGGGTGCAGCGCTGCTTGGCTGGTCGATCGCCCAGACGGCCTCTGGCCTGATCAACAGTTTTTCGAGCTTTATTGGCTTGAGGGTCCTGCTGGGTATCGGCGAGGCGCCAATGTTCCCCTCCGCCGCCAAGGCGCTGTCGGAATGGTTCGAGGCCGAGAAGCGCGGTACGCCCACGGGCATCGTGCTGTCGTCGACCTGCATCGGGCCCTGCATCGCGCCACCGTTGTTGACCCTGTTGATGGTGAACTGGGGCTGGCGCGGCATGTTCATCGTCACCGGTGTGTTCGGCATTGTGGTGGCGGCCTGCTGGTTCGCGTTCTACAAGAGCAAGGCGCGCTACCTGGCGCAACTGCCGGCACAGGAGCGTGAACAGCTGCTGGCGTCGCAGCCCCACAGTCAGGCCATTGCAGCCGAGCGGCCGACGATCAAGGCGCAACTGGGCGCCTGGGCCGAGCTGTTCCGGCACAAGAGCACCTGGGGTGCATTGCTGGGCTTCATGGGCGTGATCTACATGCTCTGGCTGCACCTCACCTGGCTGCCCGGGTACTTCGAGCGCGAGCACGGCCTGAGCCTGTACCAGACGGCGTGGGTGGTGTCCCTGGCCTATGTGTTTGGCGCGCTGGGCACCATCGTCGCGGGCCGCTTCTGCGACCGCCTGGTGAAGAAGGGCGCCACGGTGCTGGGCAGTCGCAAGGTGGTGGTGGTCTGCGCGCTGCTGTCGGCGGCGATCTTCACCGTGCCCCTGTCGTTTGGCAGCGGCTTCATCCTGAGCGTGGTCCTGCTGTGCCTTGCGCTGTTCAGCGTGAACATGGCCAGCTCCACGGCCTGGATGATCGCCAACACCGTGGTCGAGAGCCGGCGGGTAGCGTCTTTCGGTTCCATTCAGAACTTTGGCGGATACCTGGCCGGGTCGGCGGCGCCCATCGTCACCGGCTTCAGCATCCAGCAATCGGGCTCGTTTGCCTCCGCCTTCCTGATCAGCGCCGTGGTCGCTTGCGTGGCGGCCATGGCCTACGTGCTGCTGCTCAAAAAGCCCATTTCTGCAGATCAGTAATGGCCACGAATTTCTGGAGTAAACGTTATGCAACTCACTGGTGAACAGTTGATCGGTCATGAGGCGGTTCGCGGCGAAGGCCGTGAACTCCTGGCGATCAATCCCGGGACTCGACAGGCGATCGATACGCCGGTCTTCAATTGCGCAACAGCCGTGCTCGTCGACAGGGCCTGCGCGCTCGCAGAGCAGGCGTTCGATCCGTTGCGCGCCACTGCGCCCGACACCCGCGCACGGTTTCTCGAGGCCATTGCCGATGGCCTGCTTGAGCTGGGTTCAGTGCTGACCGAGCGTGCGCACAGCGAGACGGGGCTGCCGATGGCGCGCCTGGAAGGTGAGCGCGGCCGTACGGTCGGCCAACTGAGGTTGTTCGCCAGCGTTCTGCGTCAAGGGCGCTGGCACAACGCAACGTTCGATTCGGCGCTGCCAGACCGCCAGCCGCTGCCGCGGCCCGACCTGCGCATGTGCAGGGTTGCGCTGGGCCCCGTCGCCATCTTCGGTGCCAGCAATTTCCCGCTGGCGTTCTCGGTGGCGGGAGGCGATACCGCGTCTGCGCTGGCTGCCGGGTGCCCGGTAGTGTTCAAGGCTCACCGCGCCCACCTGGGGACCGCGGAGCTGGTCGCCAGGGTTGTGCAGGCCGCGTCCAGGCGGTTGGCATTGCCCGCAGGCACCTTCTCGCTGGTCATTGGCGACGGCAATGATGTAGGGCAGCAACTGGTGTCGCATCCGGCGATCAAGGCGGTCGGGTTCACCGGCTCGCGCGCAGGCGGGCTGGCCCTGATCAGAGCGGCCGCAGCCCGCGCCGAGCCGATCCCGGTGTACGCCGAGATGAGCAGCATCAATCCGGTGTTCCTGTTGCCGGGGGCGTTGAGTGCGCGGGCCGGCTCGATCGCCACCGCGTTCGTGGATGCGCTGGTGATGGGGGCCGGTCAGTTCTGCACCAACCCGGGTGTGGTGCTGGGCGTCGAGGGGCCGGGCCTGCAGGCGTTCCTGGCGCAGGCCACGGCGCATCTTGCTCAGAAGGCTGCGCAAACCATGCTCACACCGGGTATCCATTGTGCCTACGAGCAGGGGATCGAGCGCATCGCCAAGCATGCCGAGGTCGAAGCCATCGCCTCGGGCCTGTCGCCTGCCGGCGCCACCCAGGCGCAGGCCCACCTGTTCCAGCTGACGTCAGCGCAGGTAGCGGCCAATCCGGGGTTGCTCGAGGAGGTCTTCGGCCCGGCCGCCATCGTTATCCGTTGCCAGGACACCACTGAAATGCTGGCCTTTGCCAGGTCTGTCGAAGGCCAGTTGACGGCCACGCTGCACCTGGAAGAGGAAGACCTGCCGGTCGCCAGGGGGGTGGTCCAGGCCATGGAGAAGAAGGCGGGCAGGGTGCTGGTCAATGGTTTCCCAACCGGTGTCGAGGTATGCGACTCGATGGTGCATGGCGGCGCTTACCCGGCAACCTCCGACAGCCGTACCACCTCGGTCGGTTCGAGTGCAATCGAGCGGTTCCTGCGCCCTGTCTGCTACCAGAGCGTCCCTGATGCCTTGCTGCCGGAGGCGTTGAAACAGGGCAATCCCCTGGGTATCTGGCGTCAGGTCGACGGTCAATCCAGGGCGCCGAGAGGCTGATCGTCAGCGGTATCAACGTCCCCGATTGCGGGGCCAGGTGTCGGCATTGTCAGATCTGTCGATGTAACCATTGACCCCGGCCGGCTTCCCGGCAATCCTTCTGTGATCCAGCACGCACAGCGCCGTCGACCGAAGGCCGCTGCGTTCCCATGCCAAGCGATCACCGAGGCCCCCCATGGATCGAGATAGCACCCAGTTGCCGCCTGGCGCACCTGCCACGGGCTCGCATCAGGCGCGTGCATTCCCGAACGATGCCTCCGAGCGCCTGCAACTGGCGCTCGACGCCGGCGCCATCATTGGCACCTGGGTATGGGATATACCCAACAACAGCGTCACCGCCGATGAGCGATTTTCCCGGTCATTCGGCCTGTCGGCCGATCGCTGCCTGGCCGGCATCCCCATAGAAGAAGCCTTCTGCTCGATCCACCCCGACGACATCGACCGTGTGGCGGCTGACATCAACTCGGCCATGGCGCGCGGCAGCGCCTTTCGCTGCGAGTATCGCGTGCGCCAGGACGATGGCTGCTATCGCTGGGTCGAGGCAAACGGGCGTGTCGAGCTGGATGCAAACGGCCACGCGGTGCGCTTTCCCGGTGTGCTGATGAACATCGAGTCACGCCGCGCAGCAGAAGCCGAACGCGACAGGATGTCGGCGTTGTTGAGCACGTTCACCGCCGCGGTTCCTGGCGTGGTCTACGCCAAGGACCGCGAAGGGCGGATGCTGGTGGCCAACAACGGCACCACTGCGCTGATCGGCAAGCCACCGGCGTTCTACCTGGGCAAGACAGACCTGGAATTTCTGGAAGACAAGGCCCAGGCCCGGCAGGTAATGGAGACGGATCGACGCATCATGTTTGGCGGCAAGGCCGAGCAGATTGAAGAGCAGGTCGACATGCCAGACGGCTCGGCGACCACCTGGCTGTCGATAAAGGCGCCCCTGCTGGACGAGGCCGGCGAGGTGATCGGGCTGATCGGGTCGTCCATCGATGTGACCGCCCGAAAAAACGCCGAGGCTGCGCTGATGGAACTCAACCAGACGCTGGAGACGCGCATCAGCGAGGCCATCGCCGAGCGTGAAGCGGCCCAGGCCGCACTTCGCCAGTCGCAAAAAATGGAGGCGGTGGGGCAGTTGACTGGCGGCATTGCCCATGACTTCAACAACCTGCTGGCGGGCATCACCGGTAGCCTGGACCTGATCAAGCTGCGCCTGGCGCAGGGGCGTACGGCGGATCTGGAGCGTTATCTGAGCGTTGCCCATGGCGCGGCGCAGCGGGCTGCTGCCTTGACGCACAGGCTGCTGGCCTTTTCCCGTCGTCAGACACTGGTACCGGTGGCCACGGATGTGAATGCGCTGGTCAGCGGCATGGAAGAACTGATTCGTCGATCGGTCGGGCCTTCCATCGCCCTCAAGGTCGAGTTGGCTGCGGCGTTGAACACGTGCCTGGTGGACCCTGCGCAGGTGGAGAACGCACTGCTCAATCTGTGCATCAACGCCCGCGACGCGCTACCTGACGGTGGCAGCATTTCCATCCAGACGTGCAATCAGGTCCTCGACCAGGGCCCGCAGCTGGACCCCGAATTGGCACCCGGTACCTACCTTGGCCTCTGCGTAGTCGACAACGGCACGGGGATGAGCCCTGAAACACTGTCCAAGGCCTTCGAGCCGTTCTTTACCACCAAGCCTGTCGGGGCGGGCACCGGCTTGGGGTTGTCGATGATCTATGGGTTCGCCAAGCAGTCGGGCGGGCAGGTGCGTATCGAGTCCGAACAAGGCCTGGGCACCCGCGTGCTGCTGCAACTGCCGTGTCATGCCGGCCAGGCTGAGGCAATCGGCCCGCAGGTGTCGATGACCCAGGCGCCAGACGCATCGGCGGGCGAGACGGTACTCGTCGTCGATGACGAGTCGTCGGTACGCCTGTTTGTCAGTGAAGTCTTGAGCAGCCAGGGTTATGTGGTGATCGAGGCCGCTGACGGTCTGGCGGGGCTGCAACTGCTGAAGTCGGATATCCGCATTGACCTGCTGGTCACGGATATCGGCCTGCCCGGCGGGGTGGACGGCCGCCAGATGGCCGACAAGGGCAGGCAGTCGAGGCCGGGGCTGCCGGTGTTGTTCATGACCGGCTATGCGCAGCCCCATGTGCTGGACCAGCACCCCCTTGATCGTTGCACCGCCGTGCTTACCAAGCCCTTTGCACTGCAGGCGTTGACCGCGACGGTGAGCACGTTGCTTGGGGCACTGAACATACCCCCAAAAAGCATGTGATATCCTGCGCCGCAGCCAACGCCCTTGTGCAATGGCTCACCGACAGCCACAGGATCTTCGCGTATCTATGACCAAGTCATTCACCACTCTGAATGATGTCGCGCAAGCGGCCGGCATGTCCCGTGCGCAGGTGTCGCGCGCGCTGCGCGGCGACCCGGGGGTACGCCCCGAAACCCGCAAGCGCATCGACGAGATCGCCGCGCAACTGGACTACCACCCCAACCTGGCTGCGCGCAGCCTGGTGTCCTCGCGTTCGTCCATCGTCGGCCTGGTGATCGGTGACCCCAACAACCCCTTCCACATCCAGCTGGCCCAGTGCGTAGACCGCCAGTTGCTGGCCTCGGGCTTTGACCCGGTCACCTCGTTGCGCTCGGTGGAAAACGGCTCCGAAATCTTCGAGGCCGATCGCCTGCTGCGCCTGCGCGCCGCCGGCGTGATCCTGCTGGGTACCGCCCATACCCCCGAGGCCATCGGTGAGATCGCCGAAAAGCTGCCCTGCGTCTACCTGGGCAACAAGCGCATCTTCCACCCGCAGGTCACCGCCATCGCGGTGGATGATGAAGCGGGTGTCAGGCAAGCCATGGACCACCTGTTTGCCCTGGGGCATCGGCGCATTGCGCACCTGGGCGGCGCGCGCGAAGCCTCCGCGCGCGAGCGTACGCGGCTGTATTGCGCGGTGATGCGCGAGGCAGGGCTGGAGCCGTTCTATCTGCGTGGCACGCACACTGCGGCGTTTGGTCGGCAAGGCGTGGATGCGCTGTTCGCCGACCCCAACCCGCCCAGCGCGATCTTCGCAGCCAACGACTTCATTGCCCTTGGCGTCATCGACCGCCTCAAGGGCATGGGCCTGTCGGTGCCCGAGGACGTCTCGGTCATCGGTTTCGATGATATTCCCGATGCCCAGAACGAAGTGTTCTCGTTGTCCACGCTGCGCCAGGACACCCAGTCCCAGGCGCGGGCCGCCGTTGCCTCGCTCCAGGCCATCATTGCAGGCAAGCAGGACCGGGTGCGACGTCACATCATGCCGGTTGAACTGATACTGCGTCGCTCCACCACTGCATTCACGCCCTTGCCCTGACAAACGAGAATCCATTCCATCTGTGACACGTTGACGCAGGGTACGAGTGCCCCTAAGATTCGCCGCAACCAGCCGTCAGCGATAGACCATGCAGAGTGTGTGGCCATTTCGAGCAGGCTGATTTTTTTGCCTGACAATGAGAGCGCTCTCATTGGCCGTCGTGGGGTATGGGGTGCTGTTCATTTTCTTTCGAGAAATGAGAACGCTCTCATTCGCGGCGTGACGCCCCTCGGCTGGCGAGCACCCCAGGCAACTGGCGCGGTGCGCACGACATTCAAAAAACAGTGGGAATACCTATGAGCTTCAAGGGAGTAGTACCGGTACTGATCGGCGCCGTATTGGCGCTGTTCGGGCTGGGCGTTTTGGTAGGGGGAGGGAAGCTTGCTTCACTCGGTGGCAGTTGGTACTACCTGCTGGCAGGGGCACTGATGCTCGCCAGTGGTGTTGCGCTGGTACGGCGCAAGGTGGTGGCCACCTGGTTGGCACTGCTGTTGCTGGGCATCACCGTTGCCTGGTCGCTGGGTGAAGTCGGCTTTGACTTCTGGCAGTTGGTACCGCGCCTGATGACGTTCATTGTCATCGCGCTGGTGCTGACCCTGCTGGTGCCATTGCTGGAGGGCAACCGCCGTGGCCTGGGCACAGCCCCGCGCGCCGTGATCAGCCTCGGCTTGCTGGCCAGCATCGCCGGTTTCGGCTATGGCATGTTCCAGCCGCACCCGACCGTGGTGGCGCAGCAAGGCGCTGCAGCCCCTGTGGTGGCGCCCGATGCGGGCGTGTCCGACGGCAACGACTGGAGCGCCTACGGTCGCAACACCCATGGCGAGCGCTTTGCCCAGTTCGAGCAGATCAACAAGGGCAACGTCAAGGACCTGCAGGTCGCCTGGACCTTCCGTACCGGTGACATGGCCATCAATGGCGCCGAGTACCAGGGCACGCCGCTCAAGGTCGATGACACGGTCTACCTGTGCACGCCGTTGAACAAGGTGTTTGCCCTGGACCCGGTCACCGGCAGGCAGAAATGGACCTTCGATCCGCAGATCAAGGAAACCCCGGCCAACAAGCACTGGAAGCGCTGCCGCGGCGTGGGCTACCACGATGCCGGCAACGCCCAGGCCAGCACGGGCCAGGCCGAGCCTGCCGCGGTTGCGGCGCAACCTGCACAATGCCGTCGCCGCATCATCACCACCACGGTCGATGCACGCCTGATCGCGCTCGACGCCGACACCGGCAAGGCCTGCGACGGTTTTGGCGAGCATGGCACGGTCAACCTGCTCAAGGGTATCGGCCCGAACACCGACGGTTCCTACTACCTCACCTCGGCGCCACTGGTGGCCGGTGACGTGATCGTCGTCGGCGGCAAGATCAACGACAACCTGCAGACCGGCGAACCGTCGGGCGTCACCCGCGGCTTCGACGTGCGCACCGGCGAACTGCTGTGGGCGTGGGACGCGCTCAACCCCAAGCGTGGCGTGCCGCTGCCCGAAGGCGAACTGTACCCCAAGGACTCGCCGAACTTCTGGGGCACCGCCTCGTACGATGCCAAGCTGGGGCTGGCCTACATCCCGACCGGCAACCAGACGCCGGACTTCTGGAACGGTGACCGTCACGCAGGCTCCGACGAGTACAACGACTCGATCGTGGCCATCGACGTGAAAACCGGCGTGGACAAGTGGCACATGCGCACCGCCAACAACGACATGTTCGACTACGACATCTCGGCGCAGCCGATCCTGTACGACCTGCCGGGCAAGGACGGCAGCACCACCCCGGTGGTGATCGTGATGACCAAGCGCGGTCAGATCTTCGTGCTGGACCGTCGTGACGGCACGCCGGTGTTCCCGGTCGAGCAGCGCAAGGTGGCCACCGACGGCGTCGAGGGCATGCGCATCGCGCCAACCCAGCCGTACTCGCAATTGTCGGTGGGTACCGAGCGCTTCAAGGAATCGGACATGTGGGGCGCAACGGTCTTCGACCAGTTGATGTGCCGCATCGACTTCAAGCAAATGCGCTGGGAAGGCGAGTTCACCCCGCTGGTCGAAGGCCAGCGCACGCTGATCTACCCGGGATACTACGGTGGCTTCAACTGGGGCGGTGGTGCGCTGGATGCATCCACCGGCACCTTGATCGTCAACGATATCCGCATGGCGCAATGGGGCCGTTTCATCAAGCGTGAAGACGCCGCCCGCACTGGCCTCAAGCCAAGCACCGAAGGCGAGTACTCCGAGCAGTTGGGTACGCCATGGGGTGTGGAACGCTCGATGTTCGTCTCGCCGCTGGGCGTGCCGTGCTTCAAGCCGCCGTTCGGCACCATGACCGCCATCGACCTGAACAACGGCAAGACCAAGTGGCAGGTGCCGATGGGCAGCATTCAGGACGCGCCGGTACGCGGCATCGTGCCGGGCGTGCTGATACCGCTGGGCATGCCGACCATGGGGGGGGCCGCTGGTCACCAAGGGCGGCCTGACCTTCTTCCACGGCACGCTGGACTACTACATCCGCGCGTTGGACAACGACACCGGCAAGGAGCTGTGGCGTGGTCGTCTGCCGGTAGGCGGGCAGGGGGCTCCGATGTCCTATGTCGCACGTGACGGCAAGCAGTATGTGGTGGTCACCGTCGGCGGGGCGACCCGAACCGGCAGCAACGACAACCGTGGCGACTACATCATCGCCTACGCGCTGCCAGGCGCGGTGAAGTAACCCCCCCAGGCAAGGCTGCAGGGCAACCTGCAGCCTTTGGCCTATCATTACCCCTGCTGTTGATTGCCAAAGGGAACGCAACAGGGGATACGCAATGAATTTCGCAAAGCACCTGATCGTAGTGGGCGTGGCCGCCGCGCTGGGCCTTGGCCATGCCCACGCCGCCGAAACCCGCAAAGTCGATGTCCTGCTCGTGGGCGGCGGCATCATGAGTTCGACGCTGGCGATCTGGCTCAATGAGCTGGAGCCTGGCTGGTCGATGCAGATGATCGAGCGCCTGGATGGCGTTGCCGAAGAAAGCTCCAACGGCTGGAACAACGCCGGCACTGGCCACTCGGCCCTGGCCGAGCTCAACTACACGCCCGAGAACCCGGACGGCACCATCAATATCACCAAGGCCATCGAGATCAACGAGGCCTTCCAGATCACCCGGCAATTTCTCGCCTGGCAGGTCAGGAACGGCGTGCTGAAGAACCCGCCCTCGTTCATCAATTCCACGCCGCACATGAGCTTCGTATGGGGCGACGACAACATCCGGTTCCTCAAGAAACGCTACGAGGCGCTGCAGGCCAGCCCCTTGTTCCGCCCCATGCAGTACTCCGAAGACCCGGCGCAGATCCGTCAGTGGGTGCCGCTGATGATGGAAGGGCGCGACCCCAGCCAGAAGATCGCCGCCACCTGGGCGCCCATCGGCACCGACGTGAACTTCGGTGAAATCACCCGCCAGTTCGTCGGCCATCTCAAGGCGCAGCAGAACTTCACGCTGGACCTGTCGACCGAAGTGCAGGACATCACCCGCAACGACGACGGCTCCTGGCATGTGGAGTACAAGCACCTCAAGACTGGCGCAGAAGCGGCCACCGATACGCGCTTTCTGTTCATCGGGGCCGGTGGCGCCGCGCTCAAGCTGCTGCAGAAGTCCGGCATCCCCGAAGCCAAGGAATACGCCGGCTTCCCGGTGGGTGGCTCGTTCCTGGTCACCGACAACCAGGCCATCGCCCTGCAGCACATGGCCAAGGCCTACGGCATCGCCGCCACCGGCGCGCCGCCGATGTCGGTGCCGCACCTGGACACCCGGGTGCTCGATGGCAAGCGGGTGATCCTGTTCGGCCCGTTCGCCACGTTCTCCACCAAGTTTCTCAAGGAAGGTTCGTACTTCGATCTGCTCGCCAGCATGACGCTGCACAATATCTGGCCGATGACCAAGGTCGGCGTCGATCAGTTCGACCTGGTGCAGTACCTCGCGGGCCAGTTGATGCAGTCGGACGATGACCGCTTTGCGGCCCTGAAGACCTACTTCCCGAATGCGAAAAAAGAAGACTGGCGCCTGTGGCAGGCCGGCCAGCGCGTGCAGATCATCAAGCGCGACGAAGACAAGGGCGGCGTGCTCAAGCTGGGCACCGAGGTGGTGAGTTCGGCCGATGGCACCCTCGCAGGCCTGCTGGGGGCCTCGCCAGGCGCTTCCACCGCTGCCCCGATCATGCTCGAAGTGCTGCAGAAGGTGTTCAAGGACAAGGTCGCCACGCCTGCCTGGCAAACCAGGCTGCGCCAGATCGTGCCCAGCTACGGCACCCGGCTCAACGACGACCCGGAGCGCGTGATGCAGGAGTGGAAGTACACCAGCGAAGTGCTGCAGCTCACACCACCACCGGGCATCGAAACGCAGGCGCCGCAAGTGACGCCCGCTACCGACCCGATCGGCCAGGAGCACGTCGATACCGACGCGCAACTGACGCCGTAGCGCCCCCCGTCAGCTTGACCACCCCGGGCCTGGGGTGGTCAGGCGCTGCGCTCGGCCGTGCCGCAGTCGGTTGAAAACCACGCCAGCAGTTGTTCCTGCGTCATCGGCATGGCAATCAGATACCCCTGCGCTTCATCGCACCCCCACTCGCGCACCGCGCTCAATTGCTCGACCGTCTCGATGCCTTCGGCCACCACCCGGTAGCGCAACTTCTTCGCCAGGCTGATCAGCGTCTGCACCACGCGCTTGTCCTTCTCCTCACTGTGAATGTTGCGAATCAGCGACTGATCCAGCTTCACCGTGGTGGCGGGCAACTGCCGCAGGTAGGTCCAGTTGCTGTAACCCGTGCCGAAGTCGTCGATGGCCACATCGATGCCCGCGGCGCGCACACGTTGCAGTTGCCTGCTGACTTCCTGGGGGTTGGCGATCAGCGCGCTTTCGGTGAATTCGAGTTCGAACGATCCGGGGTCTACGTCATGGCGCGCCATCAGTTCGAACATCAGGTCGATGAACGCCGGGCCCGACACATCCTGGGCCGTGACATTGATGGCGACCTTGATGCCGAGCGATTGCTTGCGCCACGCCGACACCTGCCTGATCGCCGCGTGCAGCACCCAGGTACTCAGGGGCCGAATCAGGGCGGTCTTTTCCGCCAGCGGGATGAACTCGGCCGGGCCGATCCAGCCCAGTGTCGGATGTTCCCAGCGCAGCAAGGCCTCGACAGAGGTGCAGGCGCCAGTTTTCAGGTCGATGCGCGGCTGGTACACCAGGCTCAGTTGGTCATTCAGGTGGATCGCTTGCGCCAGCGAGGTCAGCAGAAGAAAGGCACGCTGCTGCGCGGCGTCCAGTTCCGGCTGGTATTCGCACCAGGCTACCCCCCGCGTCCTGGCGTCTTCGGCCGCCGTGATGACGGTGCGTAGCGCATCGCTGCGGTTGTCCCGGTAACTGCCAAGGTTGAGCAGCCCCAGCGTCACCTCCAGTTTGAGCGGGATGCCCTGTGCGCTCACCGGCATGTCGAAATCGCGGGCCAAGGCAGTACACAACGGCGCCACCGGCTCACCCAGTGGCCAGAAGAAGGCGAAGCGGGTGGGGCTTATCCGGTACAGCGCGCACTCCGGCGGCAGGCGTTGCAGCAGACGCTGCTTCAGCGCCAGCACCAGTGCTTGCATGAAGCTGTAGCCAAGCGCCTTGACGATATCGTTGAGAAAAGTGGGCGTCATCGTGTCCACGGCCACCAGCCAGCGGTCCTCGCCCGGGCTCGGGCAGTGCACAATGTCCTGCTCGATCCGGGTGCGGTTGAGCAGCCCGGTTGGCGCGTCGACATACACCTCGCAGCGCAGGCCTTCTATGCGGCGCATGACCAATTGGGCATAGCGCTGCAGCACCGCGCGCTCCGTCAGGCTCATCGCCGGCCTGGGCTGGGTGTCGATGATGCACAGCGTACCCAGCCCCAGCCCCTGTGCGGTCACCAGCGGGGCACCGGCGTAGTAGCGGATGCCCGGCGCGCCGGTGACCAGCGGGTTGTCCCTGAAGCGCTCATCCTGGCAGGCATCTTCGATCTCCAGCACCTCGCTGTGGCTCAGTGCATGGGCACAGAACGACACGTTGCGCGGTGTCTGGGTGGCGTCCAGCCCGACCCTGGCGCTGAACCACTGGCGCTGTTCGTCGACGATGGAAATCAGCACGATGGGCGCGGCAAAGTGCGCGGCCGCAAGGCCCACGATCAGTTCGAACACCTCGTCGTCGCTGTGTTCGAGCCCCCGCAGTTCGTTGACCGCCTGCTGACGAAGCGCCTCGTTGATCGGGTAGGGTGGGTGCGTATTCAGCATCGTTCAACCTCGCCTGTGTGCCTTGGCTTCGCTACCGCCCGCTCGGGGTGACTCACGTTCTGAAGTGCGAGGTGAGTCGCTGCAAGTCCTGCCCCAGCGATACCAGCTCCAGGGTGGCGGCCGCGCTGTGCTGGCTGGCGGTCGCGGACTGGTCGGCCACATCGCGCACATTGATGATGCTCTTGTTTATCTCGTCGGCCACGGCGCTCTGCTGCTCCGCCGCCGCGGAGATCTGCAGGCTCATCTGCTGGATGGTCCCGATCGACTGGTTGATCTCGCCAATCGCGTGTTCGGCCTTCTGGGCCAGCACCACGGTGTCGAGCGTGCGTTCACGGCTGGAAACCATCAGCGTCGACGCTGCCTGGGTCCCTTGCTGCAGGGCGGTAATCAGCGTTTCGATTTCCTGGGTGGAGTTCTGCGTGCGCTGGGCCAGCGAGCGCACTTCGTCTGCCACCACGGCGAAACCACGGCCTTGCTCACCGGCCCGCGCTGCCTCGATCGCGGCATTGAGTGCCAGCAGGTTGGTCTGCTCGGCAACGGCCTTGATCACGTCGATGACCTTGCCGATCTGCTCGCTGTCCTGGGTGAGGGTGTTCATCGCGCCGCCCAGGGCTTCGATGGCATCGGACAGCTCGCTGATCTGGCGGGTGGCCTGCTTGACCACCGCACCGCCATGGCGTGCCTGTTCTTCGGCCAGGGTGGCGGCGGCGGAGGCATCGGTGGTGTTGCGCGCTACCTCCTGCACGGTAGAGGCCATTTCATGCATGGCGGTCGCGACCTGATCGACCTCCACTTTTTGCTGGCGTACACCGGCGCTGGTCTGCTCGCTCATGGCCGACAGCTTTTCAGCCGAGGTCGAAATGTGCGTCACGCCGCTGCCGATGCCCTTGACCAGCGCGTTCAGGCTGTGTGCCATGTCCAGCACGGTGTTCTGCAGCTCGCCCAGTTCGTCGCGGCGTGCCGATTTGGCCTGGGAGGTGAGGTCGCCCTTGGCGATACGGCGCGCCAGTTCGACGGTGACCGACAGCGGCACGGTGATCTGCCGTGCAATCACCACCGCCGCAAACAGCCCGGCCAGCAATGCCAGCAGCGACAGGCCGGCAATCTGCAGCAGGGCGTTGCGCTGGTCGTCGCGGGCGAGGCGTTGCTGGGTGTCCATCAGGCTGCTCATGGTCTTGTCCATGGCGCCGCTGTACTGGTCGACCTGCTGGCGCAGTTTCTCTTTCTGCTCGAACAGCGCCTGTACCTCCAGCAGTACCGCGCGGTACTGGCGCATGCCGGCGTGCACCGCTTCGAGCTGGCTGGCCTGCTGCGCGGGCAGTTGCGTACGCGTGCTGGCGAGTTCGCCGAGCAGCGCGTCGGTGGTACTGAACAGCGCGTGCTGGTTGGCGCTGCCGGGGTCTGTGATGTAGCGACGCAGCGTCAGGCGAAACTGCGCCATGGCGCTGCCCAGGTCGGCCATGCTGCGCAGGTTGCGGATGCTCGCCGGTTCGGGCGCCTGCAAGGCGCTGGCAGTGGCGCTCTCGACCAGTGACGACAACGTTTGCGCGTAGGCTTCAGAGCGCTGCCCCAGCGGCTCCAGCGCGGCCGCCAGGGCGGTGTCGTTGTCGATCAGGCGTTGCACGGTCTGATCGTAGTCAGCGGTGCTGGCCTGCAACTGGCGCAGCGCCGTCTGGTTTTCGGCGCGCTGCATCGTCGCCAGCGCCTTGGACACCAGGTTCTGAACCACCCCCAGGTGCTCGCGATAGGTCACCACATAACGCGGGTCGGCGGCCACTTCATACTGTTTTTCGGTGCGGCGCATGGTCTGCACGGCATCGTTGAGTGTGCCGACCAGGCGTGTGGTGTCCAGGCGGTCCACCAGCAGGGTGTTGCTGGTATGGCCAACGAAGGCCACCGCCAGCACGGCCAGTAGCAGGAAGCCGAAACCGGCGCCGAGTTTTCGCGAGACTTTCAGGTTGTCGAAGTGGGTCATTACGGTTGCCATTTATTAGCCTCGATCACGCCGGGCGATGAATCCGGCAGGCACAAACAAGTCATTGCCCGCAAGCGTGAGCCGCTTGCGAAACAGAGTGGGGGCCATCCAGGGCGGGGGGAGGATCAACAGGCCTGCTGTGCGCGAGGCCTCGGTAGGGGGGATGCTATAAATTTTGGCAAAACTTGTACAATTATTTATTTCTGTATAGAAGTTGAACTTCTGTGCGCCGGTGATGCCGTGGTGCCATCACGGTGCGAAGGCAGGTTCCAGAGGGCTTGCGGGAGTTGCCAGGGTATTCGCAGAGCAGGAGGCGTGCAGCACCGTTGCGCGCCTAGGCGGCGCGCTCCAGTGCGCTCAGCAGGTCGACGAATTCCAGCGACAGCTTGTGGCGGGGGGCGAAATGCACCAGCGGCACCGACACTTCGTGGGACTCGCGCATCTTGATCGAGCTGCTCAGGTACACCGGCAACACGGGCAGGCCGTCGGCCAGCAGCGCCTCTACCAGGCTCTGGTGCAGGGCGGTGCGTGCGACAAACTGATTGACCACCACGCCTTCGATCTGCAGGTCTTCGTTGTGGTCCTGGCGCAGGTCTTCCACTTGCGCCAGCACCTGCTGCAGGGCCTGGCGCGAAAAGGCATCGCAGTCGAAGGGGATCAGCAAGCGGTCGGCAGCGACCAGTGCGCTGAACGTGTAGAAGTTCAGCGAGGGCGGGGTGTCTATGTAGATGCGTTCGTAGTCTTCGGACAGTTCCACCAGCAGCTTGCGCAGCTTTCGGATCTTGAACTTGCTTTCGAGTTTGGACTGCAGCTCGGCCAACTCCGGGCTCGCGGTCACCAGGTGCAGGTTGTCGTACTGCGTGGGGGTGATGGCGACGCGGCTGCGCAGGCTGCCGGGGGTGCTGCTCAGGGTCTGCTTGAAGAAGTCCGCAATGCCCGAGGGAATGGCATCGTCGGCAAGGCCGGTGAGGTAGTGCGTGGAATTGGCTTGCGGGTCGAGGTCGACCAGCAGCGTGCGATAGCCCTCGGCGGCGCTGACGGCGGCGAGGTTGCAGGCGATGCTGGACTTGCCGACACCGCCTTTCTGATTGAATACGACACGACGCATGGGGCAGTTAATCCATGAACAGGGCCGAGGGCCAACCAATGATAGATGTCAGATGCTGCCTTGATGTTATGTCTGAAAAGTTACAGTTTTAAGACATCTCTTTCCTGGGCGAGCGCGCGCCGTGAAAACGATCGGTCTTGCAAAGTGGGCACGGCGTTGAGCGATGCCGTACGTCAGCGCGCCTGAACAACGTCACCCATCGCGACTGCTCGCGCAGCTTCAGCCCGCACTGGCCTGGAACTTCTTGCGGTAGGCGGTGGGCAGCAGCCCAACGCGCTTGAGGAACAGGCGACGGAACGAATTGCTGTCCTCGTAGCCGACCTTGTAGGTGATGCTGTCCAGGCTCATCTGGGTGGTTTCCAGCCATTGCTTGGCCTGCTCCAGGCGCAGGGTCTGCAGGTAGGCAATCGGCGTATAGCCGGTGGCGTCCTTGAACCTGCGCTTGAAATTGCGCACACCGAAACCGAACTGGCGCGCCAGTTCGTCGATCAGCAGCGCCTCGCCGAAGTGCGCGTCCAGCCAGTTCTGCACCTGCAGGATCTCCTGGTCGCCATGACGCTTGGGCATCGACCACAGCACGTAGCTGGACTGCTCAGTACGCACGTTGTCGATCAGCAGGTAGCGGCTGCATTGCTGCGCCAGCGCCAGCGAGGCGAAGCGACGGATCAGGTGCAGCAGCAGGTCCATTGCCGCGCTGGCACCGCCGCTGGTGATCAGGCGGTCGTCTTCGCACAGGATCTGCTTCGGGTTCAACTGCACCTGCGGGTAGCGACGCTTGAACAGCCCGGCGAAGGCCCAGTGAGTGGTGGCGCGGCGGGTGTCGAGCAGGCCGACTTCGGCGAGCATGAACGATGCCGTGCACATGGCCGCCAGGCTTGCGCCCCGGGCGTGCTGCTGCACCAGCCAGTCGGCATGCGCGGCAAAGCTGGGCAGGGCTTCCTTCAAGGTGAACAGAAAGCCTGGAATCACCACCAGGTCGGTGTGCTCGACAGCGGCCAGCGCGCAGCTCACCTGAAAACGCTGCCCGCCCAGGGTCATGACCTCGCGCCCGCTCAGGGAGGCGGTCACCACCTCGAACACCGGTGCGGGCCCCGGGTTGAAGAAGTTGGCGGCGCTGAACAGCTCCAGGGCGATGGACGCGCTGGCGGCAGAACACTGGTCAGCCAGCAGCAGGGTTACGTGCATGATTGGGGCTCTTGCAGTTTTCGCATGGAAAAAGTCATTTGCGAATCTATCGTGCCGGCAGGGCCGCTGGCTAGACTGCGGCACTGATCCTTTTGGCGAGAAACCCATGAATCTCTGGTTCCGACTGTTGTTGATGCTGCTGCGCCGGCCGTGGCGCAAACCCGTGCACGGGCTGGACACCACCGTCATCCACCTGCGCGTATGGCCGCTGGACCTTGACCTGAACCGGCATGTCACCAACGGCCGCTATTTCACCCTGGCCGATGTCGGTCGCATGGACTACGTGCTGCGCAGCGGTGCCTTTCGCGTGGCGCTGCGGCGCAAGGCGGTGCCCATCGTGGGTGATGTGTGGGGCAAGTTTCGCCGCGAACTGCGCCTGTTCGAGCGCTTCGAGCTGCACACGCGCATGCTCGGCTGGGACGAGAAATGGAGCTTCATGGAGCACCGCTTCGTCAAGGATGGGCGCGTGGTCGGCGTGGTGCTGATGCGTGGCCTGTTTCGCGGGCCCAAGGGCACCGTGGCGCCGAGCGAGTTCGTGCACGCGCTGGGGCTGAGCGAACAGTCCCCGGCGTTGCCGCACTGGCTGCTCGACTGGTCGCCAGTTGCGACAAGCTCAGCCAGTGCCTGCGTGAGGAAGAGGCCGCGCCCGGCGCAACCGAGCCAAACGCTACCAGGTGTAGCTGACCGAGCCGACCAGGCTGCGCTCGTCGCCATAGCGGCATGAATTGGCGCAGTACATGTAGCGCTGGTTGGTCAGGTTCTGCGCCCTCGCGCTCAGTTGCCAATGCTCGTCCAGCGCGTAGCTGACCTGTGCATCGAACAGCGTGTAGGCGGCGATCTTGCGGTCGCTGATGCTCGGCAGGGTGTGCGTGGTGCCGTTGTAGCGCGCGCCGCCGCCCACGGTGACGTCGCGCAGCCCCAGCGCGGCGAGGCGATAGTCCAGCCACAGCGAAGCGTTGTGGTAGGGCGTGCCTTCGATGCGCGAACCTTCCAGCAGCGCATCGTTGTCGGCGATCACATGCGCATCGGTGTAGGCGTAGCCGGCATTGAACCCCAGGTTGTCGGTCAGCTGCGCCTTGGCCTCGATTTCGAAACCGGTGCTGCGCTCCTTGCCGGTCTGTTCATCGAAGTCGGAGCCGGGTATGGCGCTGGTCACGTTGCTCTGGGTCAACTGGTACACCGCGGCACTGATCAGCAGCTCGCGACCGGCCGGCTGGTAGCGAAGGCCGATCTCGTACTGCTCGCCCTCGGTGGGCGAAAACGCCTTGCCGTCGCTGCCACTGCCGGCGGCCGGCAGGAACGACTGGCTGTAGCTGATGTAGGGCGCCAGGCCGTTGTCGGCCAGGTACACCAAGCCGATCCGTCCCGTGAGTTTGCTGTCGTGGGTGGTGCTGCGCGCACCGTCGCGGTAGGTACGCGTGGTGCTGTCGGCCCAGTCCTGGCGCAGGCCCAGCAGCGCTACCCAGCGCTCGTTGAACTTGGCTTGTTCCTGCAGGTACAGGCCCAGCTGGCGAGCGTGCAGGTCCGAGCCGCGGTCGATCGAACGGTTGACCTCAGGCAGGTTGCCATACACCGGGTTGGCCAGGTCCAGCGCCGGCGCATTGCCGCTGAAACGGTGGCTGTCGTAGGTCTTGCGGTAGTAGTCCAGGCCAGCCAGCACGGTGTGCTGCCAGCGGCCGGCGTCCAGGTCCAGTTGCAGGCTGTTGTCGCTGGTCCAGCCAGTGGCAATGTCTTCACGGCTGTTGTAGCTGCGCGACAGCTGTGACAGGTTCGGCCCGCTGACGCGGCTGGTGTTGAGCGTGATGTAGTCGTAGTCGCTGCGCGATTCGAAGTAGCGCAGCGCCTGGCGCAGTTGCAG
>NZ_JAHTBI010000113.1 GCF_019168305.1 Pseudomonas aegrilactucae | reverse complement strand
ACCAGTCGTTTGGGGGTGGAGACCTTCGCGTTCGATCCGGCTGGCAACCTGCTGGATGACAAGGCGCAGCAGATGCAGCGTCCGCTGGACCAGGACCCGAAGCGCAACAGGCTGATGGACAACCTGCTGCGTGAGTATGCCGGTACGCACTACGCCTACGATGAGCGCGGCAACCTCATGCAACGGCTGCACAACGGCGTACGTGCGCAGTTCACCTGGGACCTGTTCGATCGGCTGAGTAGTTACAGCGATGACAAGCTCAAGGTGGAGTACAGCTACGACGCGCTTGGACGGCGGCTGCACAAGCATTCAGTTGCGCACTACTGGAACAAGCCGCAGGCCGGCACGGGCTGGAATCAACTGGAGCGGGCCAAGCGTCAGCGCGAGTTGGAGTGTGGTTTTACGCTGTTTGGCTGGGACGGCGACACCTTGGCCTGGGAAAGCTCACCGCCGCGTGATGAAGGCGATACCGGGCGTACGGTGCATTACCTGTATGAGCCGGGCAGCTTTGTGCCGGTGGCGCAGGCCCTGCGCAAGGGCCCGGTGCGCCTGCACAAGCAGCCTGACTGGAGCCAGCGCAGCTACGATTTCGATCAGGATCCGCTGTGGCAAACGCACATGGAACCGCAGGCGTTTGATGCGATTGCGTGGTATCAGTGCGATCACCTGGGCACGCCGATGGAGCTGACCGACCACAATGGCGAGGTGGCGTGGACGGCGCAGTACAAGGCGTGGGGTGAGGTACGAGAGGAGCGCTCGGGTTGGGCGAAGCAGATCGGGCTGAGCAATCCGATCCGGTTTCAGGGGCAGTATCACGACCGTGAGACTGGGCTGCATTACAACCGGTATCGGTACTATGATCCGGGGGTGGGGCGATTCCTTAGTCAGGACCCAATCAGTTATGCGGGGGGGCTAAACTTATATATGTATGCTCCAAGCCCGGTAGATTGGATTGATCCTTTGAGGCTAGCAAAGTCGGGAAGGACGCCCCCACCAACAGGAAAGCCTAATATAGATAATCGACCATGCTGCGCGAAAAAATGGAGCATAGAACGATATGACAGAAAGTGTAATGGGCACATTCCGGGGGTGGGGAATGCCACACTTTATAGAGATCAAACTAATGGGCGCTGGTACTCTGCTGACAAAGCTGAGCATGAAAGCTCTTGGAAAGTTTTTTCTGCCTCGAAAGGTGGAGGAATCTTGGAGTGGGAAGCAGACCTCAATGAGCATGGGGACGTAATGGAAGGAAAGCACAAGGGTCCAACAGGACGTTCCATCGACCTGAGAACGCTAAAGTGCCAGGATAGAAAATGATCGATTCCGCAGAAAAGTTTATCCATCTTGTTGACAGCGCTACTGCAAGTGATAACAGCAGAGCCATTATTGAAAGCGCAAGCGATGACATATGGCGTGATGTCGCTAATAAATATCCAGATTATGAAATCTACATACTGCAGAATCGTACAATCTCTCTAGATGTCCTTCAGCACTTGTCCGAAAGTGACAACTGGAAGACGAGACGTAATATTGCAATGAAGAGACGGTCAGGAGAAAAAATACTGAGCAAACTATCATATGACGAGCATCCAATTGTTCGGCAGGCAGTTGCAGCGAACAAAAAGGCACCGCACGAAGATTTAAAGCGATTATGCTCTGACATCGACGAGAGAGTTAGTCGAGTTGCAGAATACCATATAAAGCTTCGCGAACAAAGAAACCACTAAAAATCAAGTGAAACACTTGGGGGCTGAAGTAGTCGTGTATTTTCCGGCTACTGACCTGCCGGCATTTAGGGATACTTATGCCCTCTCGGCAGTGCGCCCACGACCGCGTCTGACAGTAAACACCTACCCCCTGAATCGAAGCGAAGGATACTTGTTGAATGGGTTTTGGCAGGCACAACAAAGCCCGCACTAGGTTCTGTACGAAAAGAGATGTCGCAAACACCGCATGGAACAAGCCAGCGAGACCATAGCGGCATAGCTTTTCGCGAGCTTGTCGAAGTGTCCACGTATTTTTTAAGTGGAGAACATCGCCCTTATTGCAGGGGTCGGGTAGGTGACTTCGCCGGACGGTTACGTTTGCCGAAAGAAAGCCCCATGCACAGCGTTTTGAGGGCTTTGTCGCCCGGTCTTCCGTGTTACGCGCGTAACTCGCCCATACCCATCAGCTGTTTTCGAGCCATCCACAGGTTCGACAGAGCGAACAGCGTGGTCAACTGAGCCGTGTTCTTCATCAGCCCTCGAAAGCGCACTTTCATGTAACCAAATTGCCGTTTGA
>NZ_JAHTBI010000112.1 GCF_019168305.1 Pseudomonas aegrilactucae | reverse complement strand
CAGGCCGCGCACAGCAGCAGGCAAACATCGCAGCCCTGATCCTGCAACGTCAGGCAGGCGGCCTCGACACCGGGGCGGGCGTACAGGTGTGTTGCGAATTTCCACAGGTCGGTGTGCATGGTCCCGCTCGCGCCAGTTGCCATCGAAGCTGGTAGACTCCGCGGCCATTATGATCAGAATTTCAAACCTCACTTTACAGCGTGGTCCGCAGCGCCTGCTAGAAGGCGCCGAGTTGACCCTGCACGCCGGCCAGAAAGCCGGTTTGATCGGCGCCAACGGCGCCGGAAAATCCAGCCTGTTCGCCTTGCTGCGCGGTGAGCTCACGCCCGACTCGGGCGAGTGCCAGCTGCCCGGCGACTGGCGCATCGCGCACATGCGCCAGGAGGTCGATACCCTCGAACGCCTGGCCGTGGACTATGTGCTCGATGGCGACGTGCGCCTGCGCGAGGTGCAGACCGCCCTGGCCGCCGCCGAGGCGGCGCACGACAACAACGCCCTGGCGCGCCTGCATGTCGAGCTCGACAGTGCCGATGGCTATACCGCCGATGCGCGCGCGCGCAAGCTGCTGGCGGGCCTGGGCTTCAGCAACGAGCAGATGGACCGCCGGGTCGGCGACTTCTCCGGTGGCTGGCGCATGCGCCTGAACCTGGCCCAGGCACTGATGTGCCCAAGCGACCTGCTGCTGCTCGACGAACCCACCAACCACCTGGACCTCGATGCGATCCTGTGGCTGGAAGACTGGCTCAAGAGCTACCCCGGCACTCTGCTGCTGATTTCCCACGACCGTGATTTCCTCGATGCGGTGGTCGACCATGTGGCCCACGTCGAGCAGTGCAAGCTGACCCTCTACCGGGGTGGCTACAGTGCCTTCGAGCGCGCCCGTGCCGAGCGCCTGGCGCAGCAGCAGCAGGCCTACGAGAAGCAGCAGGCGCAGCGCGCGCACATGGAAAAGTACATCGCCCGGTTCAAGGCCCAGGCCACCAAGGCACGCCAGGCGCAAAGCCGCATCAAGGCGCTGGAGCGCATGGAAGAGCTGTCGGCGGCGCATGTCGATTCGCCGTTCGACTTCACCTTCCGCGAGTCCGAAAAAATCTCCAGCCCCTTGCTCGACCTGGCCGAAGCACGCCTGGGTTATGGCGACAAGACCATCCTGGAGAAGGTCAAGCTGCAGCTCACCCCGGGTGCACGCATCGGCCTGCTGGGCCCCAACGGCGCGGGCAAGTCGACCCTGATCAAGAACCTGGCCGGCGAGCTGGAGCCGTTGTCCGGGCGCCTGGTGCGCGGTGAGAACCTGGTGGTGGGCTACTTCGCCCAGCATCAGCTCGACTCGCTGGACAGCAAGGCCAGCCCGTTGCTGCACCTGCAGCGCCTGGCGCCGACCGAGCGTGAACAGACCCTGCGTGACTTCCTCGGCGGTTTCGACTTTCGCGGTGCGCGCATCGACGAGCCGGTGCTGAATTTCTCCGGTGGCGAAAAGGCGCGCCTGGCCCTGGCCCTGATTGCCTGGGAGCGGCCCAACCTGCTGCTGCTCGACGAACCGACCAACCACCTGGACCTGGAAATGCGCCTGGCGCTGACCATGGCCCTGCAGGAGTTCAGTGGTGCGGTCCTGGTGGTCTCCCACGACCGTCACCTGCTCAAGAGCACCACCGACGACTTCCTGCTGGTGGCCGATGGCAAGGTCGAGACCTTCGATGGCGACCTCGACGACTACACCCGCTGGCTGGTCGAGTACCGCCAGCGCAACGCGCCGGTCAGCAGCACCCCGGTCAACCCGGACAAGACCGACAAGAAGGCCCAGCGCCAGGCTGCCGCTGCCTTGCGTCAGCAACTGGCGCCGCACAAGCGCCAGGCCGACAAGCTCGAGGCCGAGCTGGCCAAGCTGCACGAAGAGCTGGCCAGGGTCGATGCGAGCCTGGGTGACAGTGCCGTCTACGAGGCGGCGCGCAAGGACGAGTTGCGCGAGCTGCTGGCCCGTCAGGCCCAGCTCAAGGTGCGTGAAGGCGAACTTGAAGAAGCGTGGATGGAGGCCCTGGAAGTGCTCGAAAGCATGCAGGCCGAACTGGAGGCGTTGTCCTGATGGAGTCGATGCAGGGATTGCTGCCGGTGGAGTGGATCGGGCCGTTCTGGATGGGTTTGCAGATCCTGCTGATCCTGGTTGGCGCCTTCGCGCTGCAACGCGTGGTGGCGCGCTGCCTGATCCGCCTGAGCGAGCGTTACCCGCTGCCGCCGGAACTGATGGTGCCGTTGCGTGGTGGCCTGCGCTGGCTGATCATGGGCAGTGCACTGATCTTCGTGCTGGAGCGCCTGGGCGTCTCGGCCACGGTGCTGTGGACAGCCTTGTCGGGCTTCGTCGCGGTGGCGGCGGTGGCTTTCTTCGCGATGTGGAGCGTGCTGTCCAACCTGTTGTGCGCAGTACTGATCTTCACCGTGGGGCCGTTTCGTATCGGCGACATCGTCGAGCTGGTCGAGACCCTCGACAAACCGGGCGTCAAAGGCCGCGTGACCGCGATCAATCTGCTGTTCACCACGCTGATCGAAATGCCCGAGGCAGGCGGTGCGCTGGTGCAGGTGCCCAACAGCCAGTTCTTCCAGAAGTGCGTACGCCGCTGGCGGGGTTCCGATGGCCTGACGGTGGTCAGTGAAAGCCCGAAAAGCGGCGCCTGACGATGGCCTGTAAAAAAATGTGGTGATTTTTTCAGCGGCGCATTAGCGTAAGGCCTTGAACCTGAGTACGGGCCGAGGTGTGTGATGTCGCTGGAAACGTGGTTGGCTTTTTTTGCTGCCTGTTGGGTTATCAGTCTTTCGCCGGGGGCCGGGGCCATCGCCTCGATGTCCTGTGGCCTGCAGTACGGGTTCTGGCGTGGCTACTGGAATGCGCTGGGCCTGCAGCTTGGGCTGATCATGCAGATCGCGATCATTGCCGCCGGCGTGGGCGCGGTGCTGGCCGCGTCGGCCACCGCGTTCCAGGTGATCAAGTGGTTCGGGGTCGCCTATCTGGTCTACCTTGCCGTGAAGCAGTGGCGTGCGTTGCCGGCGGACATCGCCGACGAATCGGCGGTGCGCCCGATCGGCAAGCCGCTGAGCCTGGTGTTCCGGGGTTTCCTGGTCAACGTCAGCAACCCCAAGGCATTGATCTTCATGCTTGCGGTACTGCCGCAGTTCATCAACCCGCACGCGGCCCTGTTACCGCAGTACCTGACGATCGCGGGCACCATGGTCGCGGTCGACCTGCTGGTGATGGCGGGCTACACGGGGTTGGCCGCACGGGTGCTGCGCCTGCTGCGCACGCCTCGGCAGCAGCGGCGCATGAACCGCACCTTTGCCGGGTTGTTCCTGGGGGCGGCGACGCTGCTGGCCACGATTCGTCGCGCGCCGGTCTGAAAAGCTTCGCTGGCAAGCCAGCTCCCACAGGTACTGCGCTACCCTCATGATCAGCGCCATCCCTGTGGGCGCTGGCTTGCCAGCGAAGGGGCCCGCAAGGCGGGTACAAAAAAGGCGACCCGAAGGTCGCCTTTTTCATGTTCAGCGCAGGATCTGCGCCGGCTCATCCGGTGGCAGGTTGTTGCGCATCGGCGCATGTTCGCGCCCCGGCATCCCCCCGCCCAACTGCTCGCTCAACTGCCTGGCCACATCCATGCCCAGCTCCCTGGACACTTCGCGCACCACCCGCGGACGGTTCAGACTGACCCGCACGTCCTGGCTGTTCACCAGCTTGGTGTCCTGGCCCTCACCCATGGCGGTGAACGCCGAGGTGATTTCGTAGGTACGGGTGTTGATCAGGCTGAAATCGGCCACCAGGGTCAGGCCCAGGATCGCCGAGTAGCTGTTGGTGTTGTCGATGGAGGTGATATCGCGCTGGAAGTCGATGTCCGACAAGGTGCCGAACAGTACGTAGTCGGCGCCCTTGTAGTTGCCCGCCTTGATCCGCGCGATCACGTCATACACGTCCTGCTTGGCCTTGGCCGTGTACGGCGTTCCCTGCACCAGCTGGAACATCCCGGACTTGAGGATCTCGCCCTTGATGTCCCCGCCGAACTTGCGCAGCTCGGTCTGCTCGATATAGCTGTCGCGGCTCTCGTACTCGCTGTAGCTCGACGAACCACTGGCGTGGTACATGCTCGCCTGGCCGCTGCTCTGCGCCGAAATGGTGTGGATGTACTGTTCCACACGCTCCTGGTAGGCCAGATCGGTGACCGCCACCTTGGGGGCCGCGTGCACGCCGAACGCGCAAGCCAGGCCGATGATGCCCATCCATGCACGCATTGATCAGCGCTCCGTGGTCTTGCGGATTTCTTTCTCGTCCATCCACTCGGCCAGGCCGCTTTCCACGTCGATCAACTGCAGGCTGAACTTGTAGAACACGTCCTTGTAGTCGCTGCTGCGCTTGACGATCGAGCTGATCGAGCCTTCCAGGCGGTACTTGGCGGCGATCATGTTGCCGGTCTTGGCCACGGTGCCTTTCTTGTACAGGCCGCTCTGGTTCTGCAGCTTGAGCTGGTCAACCTGGCTTTGCATCTGGGTGTTGTCGCTGGCGAAACGGGCGGTGCCGGACTTCATCAGCTGGGTCTTGATCGAGGTGGTGATCTCGCGGGTATCGATGTACTCGCTGGTCTTGTTCTTCACGTCGTAGACCTGAACCACCGGGCGGCCTTGCAGGATGCCGGACTGGGCCAGCGAGCGGGTCATGCTCTCGGCGATCATCTGCAGGTCGGTCGAACCGAATTCGTTGGTGACCAGTTCCACGGCCTTGCTGTCGCCGTAGCCAATGTTCTTGCCGCCCAGAACCGGGGAGTTGTTGGCGCAACCGCTAGCCAGTGCGACGACGACGGCCAGCAGGGAAAAACGAGCAAACATCATGTTAAGCATCTCCTGAAAATGAAATTACTGGGCCTGGACTTCAAGGCGGAAGTCAGTGGCCTGGGGAACCGGGGCGATGGCTGGCAGCACAGTGGACTGCGAGCCATACAGGCTGAGGGTCTTCCAGCTTTCTTCGCTGGCGACCGGGAAGCCGTCGTTGCCCAGCCAGGCGAAGCGATAGAACATCGTCTTGTTGCTGCGGCTGGTGTTGGTCAACGCGACCTTGACGGTCATGAAGCCGTTTTCACGGGCAACGCGCATCGGGCCGACGTCGACGTTGCTCAGTTTGCCCATCACCACCACCTTGCTGGCGGCGCTGCCCGGTGCGGGCGGTGGCGGAGTGGCGCAGCCTGCCAGCAGGGCGGCAGTGGCGAGCGCGGCGAAAAGCTTGAAGCGCATGACGATTCCTTAACTTACTTGAGGCTGGCGACGGCAGCAGCCGACGCAGACGGGGTAACGTGCAGGGCGGGGCCGCCGGCGAACACGCGGTTGCCGACAACGCGCAGGGTCACGACCTGGTACGGGCGGTCGATCTTCACCGACACCTTGCTGCCACCCAGGTTCGACGGCAGGGTGAGCTGGTGCTCGCCCTGGCTCAGGTGCACGCGGGCTACCAGTGTGTCGTCTGGCAGGGTGCGCCAGGTACGGGTGTCGGCGCCTTCGGTAACGGCCGAGGCGATGCCCACGGCCAGGCCGGCCAGCGGGTTGACGTCGTTGATCTGCTTTTGCGCCACGCCACGGCTGATGGCACGCACGCTGGTACGCAGGATGATACCGGGCATGTCGTCACGCAGGGCGCGGCGCGACATGGCCGTGGTGCTGTTGAGCGCGGTCAGCTTGAGCGACTTGTCGTTCAGGTAGATCTCGCTGAAATGCTGGGTAGAGGTGTCTTGCTTGATGATCGGGAACGACAGCGGGGTGATCACCAGGTTGCCGCTGATCGGCAATGGCAGCGGGATGCGCACCGAGTCGCGGGCCGGTGCCAGGCCGCTCTGCACCACGATCAGCACGTCGCTGTCGGCGCTTTTGGCGGCCGGCTTGTCGAGGTCGAGCAGGGCCTGTTCGAGCAGTGCGGTGTTCGGGCGCAGTTCGGCCGCCTTGCGGTAGCCTGGTGCAGCCAGGCCTTTTTCGCCCAGGGCTTCGTAGACGTAGCCCGACAGGTAGTGGCTGAAGGCACTCTGGTAACTGTTTTTCAGGCCGACCACTTCAGGCGCGTCAAGTGCAGCCACCGGATAGCCCTGGAGGTCCTTGTACTCGGTCTTGACGCCTTCCTTCTCGGCCTCTTCCTCGCGCTTGAGGTATTCCTTGTCGCGCAACTCGGCAATCACCGCTTCACGCTCGTGGGTCTTCTTGATCTCGGTGCGCGCGCCATCGAAGTCGTTCTGCGCCAGCAGGTTCAGGGCCATCTGGGTGGTGAGCATGACTTTTTCGTAGTCATAGCCTTCGTAGCGGCGCACCTTGTCGTTGACCAGGTAGCTGCCGAACTGGCCCAGGTACTTGGCGGTGTCCAGCTTGACCGACTCTTCCCACTTGAACACCACGTTGTCGGCTTCGCGCCACGCCGTCTGGCTGCCGTCCAGGTCGCCCTTGGAGCGCAGCAGTTCGCCTTTCTCGAAGTAGTAGAGCAGGTCCTTGTCTTCACCCTTGTTGTTCTTTTCCAACAGGGCCAGGGCCGCGTCGATGTTTCCGCTGGCCAACTGCTGGTTGGTTTCCTGGAGTTCGCTGTCGTAGCTGCGAAAGGCGGCGCAGCCAGTCAGCTGGACGACCGCGAGGAGCGTGGCGACGGTGAGGACACGGGATGCCATCTGGAGTCTTCTTCCCTGAGAGTGAGGTAGGCGCCGGCGAGTGGCGGTGATCTCTTTGGCCGAAAGGTCCAAATCCTCTTAAAAGAGGAGCCTGTATTTCCATTCGCTATAACGAAAGGCGCGGCATTATAAACCCAATTACTGGCTAATTAATGGCGTTGTGCTCTGATATTTTTGGGGTGTGCCAGCAGTCACATTTCTCGATTTTGGCGTGGGCCCCGGCCTGGGTTTTTTTTTGCCTGAAGAACGGGTGCGGGAGGTACACCGTCGCCTGCAGGCGCCAGCTTTGCGGGCGAAGGCTGCAACGCCGCGCCAAAGCAGGGATACTGTCCGCTTGTTTTCTCAGCTGTGGATAACCCAACCATGCGTGTCTGGATCGACGCCGACGCCTGCCCCAAGGCGGCCAAGGACCAACTGGTCAAATTTGCCCTCAAGCGTCAGTTCGAGGTGGTGCTGGTCGCAGGCCAGGCCCAGATCAAGCCGGCCTTCGCCTGTGTCAGGTTGATCGTGGTGCCCAGCGGCCCCGACGCTGCCGACGATTACCTGGTAGAGCATGCGGTGCCTGGCGAGCTGGTGATCTGCAGCGATGTGCCGCTGGCCGATCGGCTGGTCAAGAACGGCGTGGCCGCCCTCGACCCGCGTGGGCGCGAGTTCGATGAACGCAACATGGGCGAGCGCCTGGCGGTGCGCAACCTGTTCACCGACCTGCGCGAGCAAGGGCAGGTCGGTGGCGGCCAGGCGCCCTACGGCGAGCGCGAGAAGCAGGCCTTCGCCAATGCGCTGGACCGCATTCTCACCCGCCTGGCACGCGAGTTCCCTGGCTGAGGCCGATCAGTCGTTCTCGTGGGTCATTTCCAGCACCCGGTCGACCAGCTTGTAGATCCCGCCTGCCGCCTCGCTGATGCTCTGCGCCAGCATGTAGGCCGGGGTGCTGACCAGCTTGCGCTGGGTGTCTTCGACGATGTCGTGCACATCGCACTCTTCATGGGTGCCGCCCATCCTGACGATCGCCGCGCTGGTGTCGGCATCGTTGCCGATGGTGCAGACCACGCCCGGGCCGTAGATCTTGGCGGCCAGTGCCGGCGAGATGCAGATCAGGCCCATCGGCTTGCCGGCCTCGGCAAAGGCTTCAGCCAGCGCCAGCACGTCCGGGTGCACGGTGCAGCCCGCGCCTTCGACGGCAAAATTGGAGAGGTTCTTGGCCGCGCCGAAACCGCCCGGCACGATCAGCGCATCGAAGTCCCTGGCATCGGCTTCGCGCAGGTCCTTGATGTTGCCGCGGGCGATGCGCGCCGACTCCACCAGCACGTTGCGCGACTCGGGCATCTCTTCGCCGGTGAGGTGGTTGAGCACGTGCATCTGCGCGATGTTCGGCGCGAAGCACTGCACCTGCGCGCCGCGCTGGTCAAGGCGCAGCAGGGTGATGACGCTCTCGTGGATTTCCGCACCGTCGTAGACGCCGCAGCCGGAAAGGATCACAGCAACTTTCTTCTTGGTCATGCTCACTACTCCCGTTCAAGGCGCTAAATGTCCTCTAATTTGTCACTTGTCGCCATAGGGTTTGCACAGTGGCAGGCCTAATCTGGGGGCAGACAATCCCCGACAGGTCGCGCCATGGACATCATCCTTATCGCGGTGCCGTTCTTCTTCGTGCTGATCGCCGTGGAGCTGCTTGCCGACCGCTGGCGCGGCATGCGCACCTACCGCCTGGCCGATGCCATCAACAGCCTCAGCGCCGGGGTGCTGTCGACCACCAGCGGGCTGCTGACCAAAGGCGTGGGGCTGGTGAGCTACGCGCTGGCGCTCGAACACCTGGCGCTGCTGGAACTGCCGGCCGACGCCTGGTGGGTCTGGGCGCTGGCCTTCGTGCTGTATGACCTGTGCTACTACTGGCTGCACCGCCTGGGCCACGAGCGCAACATCCTCTGGGCTGCGCACTCGGTGCACCATCAGAGCGAGGACTACAACCTTTCCACCGCGCTGCGCCAGACCAGCACCGGCTTCTTGCTGTCGTGGGTGTTCTACCTGCCGCTGGCAGTGCTGGGGGTGCCGCTGCTGGTGTTGGTCAGCGTCGCGGCATTGAACCTGCTGTACCAGTTCTGGGTGCATACCCGGCATATCCCGAAGCTGGGCTGGTACGAGTGGGTGTTCGTCACGCCATCCAATCATCGTGTCCACCATGCACAGAATCCTCTCTACATAGATCGCAACTACGGCGGGGTGTTCATTCTGTGGGATCGCCTGTTCGGTACCTTCCAGGAAGAAGACGAGCAGGAACCGGTGATCTTCGGCGTGACCACGCCGCTGGCCAGCTGGAATCCGCTGTGGGCCAACCTGCAGTTCTATGCCCAGCTGTGGCGTGATGCGCGGCGTACCGCACGCTGGCGCGACAAGCTGCGCCTCTGGTTCATGCCCACCGGTTGGCGCCCGGCCGATGTGGCGCAACGTTATCCACAGGCGCACCAGGACCTGCGCAGTTTTCAGAAATTCGAGGTGCCGCTGGGGTGGCCGCAACAGCTGTACGTGGCGGTGCAGTTCAGCGTGTATGTGGCGCTGGGCAGTTACCTGCTGGGGGCGGGCGAACGCTTGCCGGTGGCAGCGTTGCTGCTGGGCTGGGGGCTGATGGCGTTTGGTCTGTTCGTGCTGGGGGCGGCGCTGGAAGACCGCCCCTGGGCGCTCAGGCTGGAGCTTGCGCGCCTGCTGCTGAACCTGCCGGCGCTGTGGCTGGCAGGACAGGTGGGGCTATGGCCGGTCACCCCCTTCGGGTGGCTGCTCCTCCTGGCCTACAGCCTGTTGAGCCTGCTCGGCCTGTGCGGCAGCCGCTTCCTGCCTGGCGATGCGCGCGGCCTTGAAGCGACGGCGCAGCCACAGCACGCCACCGAGCAGCAACAGCGCGCCGAGCACCCATAGCTCGTACTTTTTCACGTTGCCCAGCAGGCCTTCGAGGATCGCGCCGAAATGGTACGCCGCCGCGCCCAGGGCCAATGCCCACACGGCGGCGCCAATGCCATTGAGCAGCAGGTAGCGGCGCGGCGGGTAGCCCGACAGGCCGATGGCCACCGGCATCACCGTGCGCAGGCCGTAGACGAAGCGAAAGCTCAGCACCCAGATATCAGGGTGGCGGCGGATATGCTCCAGCGCGCGGTCGCCCATCAGTTGCCAGCGCGGTTTGCGCGCCAGCAGCTTGCGCCCATGGCGGCGCCCCATGAAGTACCACAGCTGATCGCCCGCATAGCTGCCGAAGAAGGCGACCAGCACCACCATGTTGATATCCATGTAGCCACGGAACGCAAGAAATCCGGCGAGCACCAGAATGGTCTCACCTTCAAAAAAGGTGCCTAGAAAAAGGGCAAAATAGCCGAAATCCTGCAGGAATTGATCAAGCATTTTCTGGGTGCTGGCGAAATGAACGCGCAGCCTACCCCCTGTGAGGCTTTAGGGAAAGTGTCCAAATGTGTCTCGACGTGAACATTTCCTACACGGAGAATGAATGCGTCCATAAGTCGCAGGCTTGCCCCAGGCTGTCATACGGGCGTCATAATGGCTGCTTATAACTGTCGCGCTCGCCCGCCTGCGCGGGCTCAGGAGTCTGCCGTGAGCTTTACCCCCGCTAACCGTTTGTTTCCTGCCACTCGCCTGCGTCGCAACCGCCGTGACGAGTTCTCCCGTCGTCTGGTGCGCGAAACCACACTGACTGTTGATGACCTGATTCTGCCGGTGTTCGTGCTGGACGGTGAGAACCGTCGCGAGGAAGTCGCCTCGATGCCGGGCGTCGAGCGCCTGAGCATCGACCTGCTGCTTGAAGCGGCCGAAGAGTGGGTGAAGCTGGGCATTCCAGCCCTGGCCCTGTTCCCGGTGACGCCGCTCGAGAAAAAATCCCTGGACGGTGCCGAGGCCTATAACCCGGACGGCATCGCCCAGCGTGCCACCCGCGCCCTGCGCGACCGCTTCCCGGAGCTTGGGGTGATCACCGACGTGGCCCTGGACCCATTCACCACCCACGGCCAGGACGGTATCCTCGATGACGAGGGTTACGTGCAGAACGACATTACCGTCGACGCGCTGGTACGCCAGGCGTTGTCGCATGCCCAGGCCGGTGCCCAGGTGGTGGCGCCGTCGGACATGATGGACGGGCGCATCCAGGCGATCCGCGAAGCGCTGGAGCTGGCTGGCCACGTCAATGTGCGCATCATGGCCTACTCGGCCAAGTACGCCAGCGCCTACTACGGCCCGTTCCGCGATGCGGTCGGCTCGGCGCTGAACCTGGGCAAGGCCAACAAGGCTTCGTACCAGATGGACCCGGCCAACACCAACGAAGCCCTGCACGAAGTGGCCGCCGACCTGTCTGAAGGTGCGGACATGGTAATGGTCAAGCCAGGCATGCCGTATCTGGATATCCTTGCGCGGGTCAAGGACGAGTTCAAGGTGCCGACCTTCGTCTACCAGGTCAGTGGCGAGTACGCGATGCACATGGCCGCAATCCAGAACGGCTGGCTCTCGGAAGGGGTTATCCTCGAGTCCCTCACCGCTTTCAAACGGGCGGGCGCCGACGGCATCCTGACCTATTTCGCTGTTCGCGCCGCACAATTGATGAGAGGGCAGTAACGCCCTTCAGGAACGCCACATGAATAACGAAGCATTAACCGAAGTCGAAGTGAAGGATGCCCAGCCGGTGCCCGAGCAACTGGTCGAAACCCCGCCGCCGCTCGAACCTGCGCCGGTAGTGGAGGCCGAAGCGCCGGCAGCGGTTGCCGCCCCGGCGCCTGCGCCGGCGATCGTCGTGCCGGGCCTGGACGACAGCAGCCTGTACATCCATCGCGAATTGTCCCAGCTGCAGTTCAACATCCGCGTGCTGGAACAGGCGCTGGACGAGTCCTACCCGCTGCTGGAGCGACTGAAGTTCCTGCTGATCTTCTCCAGCAACCTGGATGAGTTCTTCGAGATTCGTGTGGCGGGCCTGAAGAAGCAGATCACCTTCGCCCGTGAACAGGCCGGGGCCGATGGCCTGCAACCGCACCAGGCACTGGCGCGCATCAGCGAGCTGGTACACACCGAAGTCGATCGCCAGTACGCGATCCTCAACGACGTGCTGTTGCCGGAACTGGAGAAACACCAGATCCGCTTCATCCGCCGCCGGCACTGGACCACCAAGCTCAAGACCTGGGTGCGTCGCTATTTCCGTGACGAGATCGCGCCGATCATCACCCCGATCGGCCTGGACCCGACCCACCCGTTCCCGCTGCTGGTGAACAAGAGCCTGAACTTCATCGTCGAGCTTGAAGGCGTCGATGCATTCGGGCGTGATTCGGGCCTGGCGATCATTCCGGCGCCGCGCCTGCTGCCACGGGTGATCAAGGTGCCGGAAGACGTCGGTGGCGCCGGCGACAACTATGTGTTCCTGTCGTCGATGATCCACGCCCACGCCGATGACCTGTTCCAGGGCATGAAGGTCAAGGGCTGCTATCAGTTCCGCCTGACCCGCAACGCCGACCTGGCGCTGGACTCCGAAGACGTCGAAGACCTGGCCCGCGCCCTGCGCGGTGAGCTGTTCTCGCGCCGCTACGGCGATGCGGTGCGCCTGGAAGTGGCCGACACCTGCCCCAAGCACCTGTCCGACTACCTGCTCAAGCAGTTCAGCCTCAGCGAGCACGAGGTGTACCAGGTCAAGGGCCCGGTCAACCTCACGCGCCTGTTCAGCATCACCAGCCTGGACAGCCACCCCGAGCTGCAATACACGCCGTTCACCCCGGCGATCCCCAAACTGTTGCAGAACAGCGAGAACATTTTCAGCGTGGTCAGCAAGCAGGACATCCTGCTGATGCACCCCTTCGAGTCGTTCACCCCGGTGGTCGACCTGCTGCGCCAGGCGGCCAAAGACCCGCACGTGCTGGCAGTACGTCAGACCCTGTACCGCAGCGGCGCCAACTCCGAGATCGTCGACGCGCTGGTGGACGCCGCGCGCAACGGCAAGGAGGTCACCGCAGTGATCGAACTGCGCGCGCGTTTCGATGAAGAGTCCAACCTGCAGATGGCCAGCCGCCTGCAAGCGGCGGGCGCGGTAGTGATCTACGGCGTGGTCGGCTTCAAGACCCACGCCAAGATGATGCTGATCCTGCGTCGCGAAGCCGGCGAGATCGTGCGCTACGCGCACCTGGGGACCGGCAACTACCACGCCGGCAACGCGCGCCTGTACACCGACTACAGCCTGCTGACCTCGGACGACGCCCTGTGCGAAGACGTGGGCAAGCTGTTCAGCCAGCTGATCGGCATGGGCAAGACCTTGCGCATGAAGAAGCTGCTGCACGCCCCGTTCACGCTCAAGAAGGGCATGCTCGACATGATCGCGCGCGAAACCCAGTTCGCCCTCGAGGGCAAGCCCGCGCACATCATCGCCAAGTTCAACTCCTTGACCGACCCCAAGATCATCAAGGCGCTGTACAAGGCCAGCCAGTCGGGCGTGCGCATCGACCTGGTGGTGCGTGGCATGTGCTGCCTGCGCCCGGGCATCGCGGGGGTGTCGCACAACATCCACGTGCGCTCGATCATCGGCCGCTTCCTGGAACACACCCGCGCGTTCTACTTCCTCAATGGCGGCGAAGAGCAGATGTTCCTGTCCAGTGCCGACTGGATGGAGCGCAACCTGGACAAGCGCGTCGAGACCTGCTTCCCGGTCGAGGGCAAGAAGCTGATCCTGCGTGTGAAGAAGGAGCTGGAGGGGTACCTGACCGACAACACCCACGCGTGGCTGCTGCAGTCGGACGGGCGCTACGTGCGCAGCACGCCGACCGGCAACCAGAACCCGCGCAGTGCCCAGGCCACTCTGCTCGAGCGCCTGAGCAACCCGGTGCTTATCGTACGCTGAGGGTAAAGCCGACCCGGGTCAGCCATTCGGCTTCCAGGCCGAAATCGGCCTGGGTCAGCTGGTTCTGCTCCAGCCAGCCGCTGGGGAACTCCACGTCCAGGCTCTGACCGGCCGCGTGCAGCCTGACTGCCGGCATCTGCTGGGTGCCGCGGATGTGGTGGAACAGGATCGCAAAGCGCAGCAGCACGCACAGGCGAATCAGCTTCACGCCTTCGTCGCCGAACTCGGCGAACTTGTCCTTGGGAATGTTGCGCCGGTGCCCGCGTACCAGCAGCGCCAGCATCTGCTGGTCTTCGCGCGAGAAGCCGGCCAGGTCCGAGTGCTCGATCAGGTAGGCGCCGTGCTTGTGGTAATGGTAGTGGGCGATGTCCAGCCCCACTTCATGCACCTTGGCCGCCCAGCCCAGCAGTTCGCGCCAGATCCCGTCTTCCAGGTCCCAGGCCTTGGCCACCTGGTCGAAGGCGTGCAGGGCCTTGCGCTCGACGCGGGCGGCCTGGCCCAGGTCGACATGGTAGCGCTCCATCAGTGAGGTCAGGGTGCGCTCGCGCACGTCTTCATGGTGATGACGGCCCAGCAGGTCGTACAGCACGCCTTCGCGCAGGGCGCCATCGCAATGGTCCATGCGTTGCAGTTCCAGGGCGTCGAAGATCGCCTCCAGAATTGCCAGGCCCGCGGGAAAGATGGTGCGCCGGTCAGGCTTGACCCCTTCGAAGTCGATCTTGTCGGTATCGCCCAGCTTGAACAGCTTGCGCTTGAGCCAGGCCAGGCCTTCGGCGTTGACCTCGCCATTGCCCATGCCGCCGGCCTTGAGGGCCAGGCCGATGGCGCGGATGGTGCCCGAGGAGCCGATGGCTTCATCCCAGGTCAGGCGGTGCAGGGCGTTCTCGATGCTCATCAGCTCCAGGCGCGCTGCGGTGTAGGCCTGGGCGTAGCGCGCCGGGGTGATCTTGCCGTCGCGGAAATAGCGCTGGGTAAAGCTCACGCAGCCCATCTGCAGGCTTTCGCGCAACAGCGGCTCGAAGCGCTGGCCGATGATGAACTCGGTACTGCCGCCGCCGATGTCGGCCACCAGGCGCTTGCCGGGGGTGTCGGCCAGGGTGTGGGACACGCCCAGGTAGATCAGGCGCGCTTCTTCACGGCCGGAAATGACCTCGACCGGGTGTCCGAGAATGGCTTCGGCGCGGCGGATGAATTCGCCGCGGTTGCGCGCTTCGCGCAGCGCGTTGGTGCCGACGATGCGTACCGCGCCGTCGGGCATGCCGTTGATCAGCTGGGCAAAGCGCTTGAGGCAGTCCAGCCCGCGCTGCATGGACTCTTCGCTGAGCTGGCGTTCCTCGTCGATGCCGGCAGCCAGTTGAACCTTTTCTCCCAACCGTTCCAGGATGCGGATGTCATTGTGGTGGGCCTTGGCCACGACCATATGGAAGCTGTTGGAGCCCAGGTCGATAGCAGCGATCAAGGACAGATTCTTGGCTGGGGTTTGCGGCATGGTGATGGGTTCTCGGTCGATAACCCGGCAATCGTGCCACGATCCGTCGCTGACGCCAACGCGCAGCATGGCAAGGCTTGATATAGGGCAGTGGCGGGTCGGTTATATGACTTTCATGTGTCTGTCATGTGACAGTCGATTGGCTGCCTCGTGCACAACTATAGTTACACTCAATCGTGGGCGGCTTCCTGTCGACGGCGAGGGCGGCTATGATGGGCCACGTTTTTTTGCTTACGACCTTGGAGACTTCCATGAGCAGCGATCTTATCAAACACGTCACCGACGCCACCTTTGAAGCCGAAGTCCTGAAGGCTGAAGGTCCGGTGCTGGTCGACTACTGGGCTGAATGGTGCGGCCCATGCAAAATGATCGCTCCTGTGCTGGACGACATTGCCGCCACCTACGAGGGCAAGTTGACCATCGCCAAGCTGAACATCGACGACAACCAGGAAACCCCGGCCAAGCACGGCGTACGTGGCATCCCGACCCTGATGCTGTTCAAGAACGGCAACGTAGAGGCCACCAAGGTCGGCGCGCTGTCCAAATCTCAGCTGCAGGCGTTCCTCGACGCCAATATCTGAGTTGAAAAAAGCCCCGCATTCTTCGGGGCTTTTCTCTATCTGGTGACTAGACGCCAGAAAATGCAAGTGATACATTCGGCCTCGCACTGTTTCTTTCAGTGCCCCCTGCACGCCGTCGCCGACGCACCTCAATTCGAATTAGTACGCGATCCTGTCGCCTTCTCTGCGGCGCGGCTTCATTAAGCCAGAAGCTTAATTCCCCCTTCTTACATGATTACGTCATTCCCCTTATGAATCTGACTGAACTCAAGCAAAAGCCGATTACCGATCTGCTCGAATTGGCCGAACAGATGGGCATAGAAAATATGGCCCGTTCGCGCAAGCAGGACGTGATTTTCTCCCTGTTGAAAAAGCACGCGAAAAGCGGCGAGGAAATCTCCGGTGATGGCGTGCTGGAGATTCTCCAGGACGGTTTCGGCTTCCTGCGTTCGGCCGATGCTTCCTATCTGGCCGGCCCGGACGACATCTATGTCTCGCCTAGCCAGATCCGTCGCTTCAACCTGCGCACTGGTGACACCATCGTCGGCAAGATCCGCCCGCCTAAAGAAGGCGAGCGCTACTTCGCGCTGCTCAAGGTCGACACCATCAACTACGACCGTCCAGAGAACGCGAAGAACAAGATCCTCTTCGAAAACCTGACGCCGTTGTTCCCGACCAAGCGCCTGAAGATGGAAGCCGGCAACGGTTCCACCGAAGACCTCACCGGTCGAGTCATCGACCTGTGTGCGCCGATCGGCAAGGGTCAGCGCGGCCTGATCGTCGCCCCGCCCAAAGCGGGCAAGACCATCATGCTGCAGAACATCGCGGCCAACATCACGCGCAACAACCCCGAGTGCCACCTGATCGTGCTGCTGATCGACGAGCGCCCGGAAGAAGTGACCGAGATGCAGCGCACCGTGCGCGGCGAAGTGGTCGCTTCCACCTTCGACGAGCCGCCAACCCGTCACGTGCAAGTGGCCGAGATGGTCATCGAGAAGGCCAAGCGCCTGGTCGAGCACAAGAAGGACGTGGTCATCCTGCTCGACTCGATCACCCGTCTGGCGCGTGCCTACAACACCGTGATCCCGAGCTCCGGCAAGGTGCTGACCGGTGGTGTCGACGCCCATGCCCTGGAGAAGCCCAAGCGTTTCTTCGGTGCTGCGCGTAACATCGAGGAAGGTGGTTCGCTGACCATCATCGCCACCGCGCTGGTCGAAACCGGCTCGAAGATGGACGAAGTGATCTACGAGGAGTTCAAGGGTACCGGCAACATGGAGCTGCCCCTGGACCGTCGTATCGCTGAGAAGCGTGTGTTCCCGGCCATCAACATCAACCGTTCGGGTACCCGTCGCGAAGAGCTGCTGACCGCCGACGACGAGCTGCAGCGTATGTGGATCCTGCGCAAGCTGCTGCACCCGATGGACGAGATCGCCGCGATCGAGTTCCTGGTCGACAAGCTCAAGCAGACCAAGACCAACGACGAGTTCTTCCTGTCGATGAAGCGCAAGTAACACAGGCGGTACGCAAAAGCCGGGGAAACCCGGCTTTTTGCTATCTGTACATTGGCTATTCTGGCCGGCCGGGTTCGGCGCTACACTTTGCCCCCCCGACCGATACGGCGAACACGAGGCTCCCGCATGCAGTATCGCGATTTGCGCGACTTTATCCGCGGCCTGGAACAGCGCGGTGAACTCAAGCGCATCCAGGTTCCCATCTCTCCCATCCTGGAAATGACCGAGGTCTGCGACCGCACCCTGCGTGCCAAGGGCCCGGCGTTGCTGTTCGAGAATCCGACCGGTTACGACATCCCGGTGCTGGGCAACCTGTTCGGCACCCCGGAGCGGGTGGCCATGGGCATGGGCGCCGAGTCGGTCAGCGAGCTGCGCGAGATCGGCAAGCTGCTGGCATTCCTCAAGGAGCCCGAGCCGCCCAAGGGCCTGAAGGATGCCTGGTCGAAGCTGCCGATCTTCAAGAAGGTCATCTCGATGGCGCCCAAGGTGGTCAAGGATGCACCGTGCCACGAGGTGGTGATCGAAGGTGACGACGTCGACCTTGGCGCGCTGCCGATCCAGCACTGCTGGCCGGGCGATGTGGCGCCGCTGATCACCTGGGGCCTGACCGTGACCCGCGGGCCGAACAAGGAGCGCCAGAACCTGGGCATCTACCGCCAGCAGGTGATTGCGCGCAACAAGGTGATCATGCGCTGGTTGAGCCACCGTGGCGGCGCGCTGGATTACCGCGAATGGTGCGAGAAGCACCCGGGCCAGCCGTTCCCGGTGGCCGTGGCGCTGGGCGCGGACCCGGCGACCATCCTCGGCGCGGTGACCCCGGTGCCCGACAGCCTGTCCGAGTACGCTTTCGCCGGGCTGCTGCGCGGCAACCGTACCGAGCTGGTCAAATGCCGTGGCAACGACCTGCAGGTCCCGGCCACCGCCGAGATCATCCTGGAAGGGGTGATTCACCCGGGCGAGATGGCCCCCGAAGGCCCGTACGGCGACCACACCGGCTACTACAACGAAGTCGACAGCTTCCCGGTGTTCACCGTCGAGCGCATCACTCACCGCATCAAGCCGATCTACCACAGCACCTACACCGGCCGTCCGCCGGATGAGCCGGCGATTCTGGGCGTGGCGCTCAACGAAGTGTTCGTGCCGATCCTGCAGAAGCAGTTCCCCGAGATCACCGACTTCTACCTGCCGCCCGAGGGCTGCTCGTACCGCATGGCGGTGGTGACCATGAAGAAGCAGTACCCGGGCCACGCCAAGCGTGTGATGCTGGGGGTGTGGTCGTTCCTGCGCCAGTTCATGTACACCAAGTTCGTGATCGTCACCGACGACGACATCAACGCACGGGACTGGAACGACGTGATCTGGGCCATCACCACGCGCATGGACCCCAAGCGCGACACGGTGATGATCGACAACACGCCGATCGACTACCTGGACTTCGCCTCGCCGGTGTCTGGCCTGGGTTCGAAGATGGGCCTGGATGCCACCCACAAGTGGCCGGGCGAAACCACCCGCGAATGGGGCCGGGTCATCGTCAAGGACGAAGCCGTCACACGACGGATCGATGAGCTATGGACTCAGTTGGGAATAGACTAATGCAGGTAACCTTGCAGCCCTGCGGGGCGGTGCTGGCACTCAACCCCGGGGAGCGCATCCTCGACGGCGCCCGGCGCCTGGGCTACGACTGCCCGCAGAGCTGTCGCAATGGCAACTGCCATGTGTGCGCCGCGCTGCTGGTGGAAGGCCGCGTGCGCCAGGACGGCGAGGTGCGCGATCATGGCGAGCTGTACACCTGTATCGCCGAGCCGCTGGAGGATTGCGTATTGCTGTGGGATGGGGTGCTGGCCCGGGGCGAACTGCCGGTTCGCCAACTGGCCTGCCAGTTGAGTGAGTGTGTGGATGTGGGCGGCGATGTGTGGCGCGTGCGCCTTCGCGCGCCGGCCGGCAAGGCGCCGCGCTACCACGCCGGGCAGTATGTGATGATCGAGCGCGAAGGCGGCGACAAGGCTGCGTTTTCGCTGGCTTCGGCGCCGCACAGCGGGCGCGAGCTGGAGCTGCATGTGCTGGCCCGCGAAAGCAGTGCGCTGGACCTGATCGCGCAGTTGCAGCGCAACCACATGGCACGCCTGGAACTGCCCTTTGGCGACACGCACCTGGCCGAGCTGCCCGATGGCCCGCTGGTGCTGATTGCCGCCGGTACCGGCATGGCGCAGATGCACAGCCTGATCGAGCATTGCCGCGCCCATGGCTTCAAGCACCCGGTGCACCTGTACTGGGGCGTGCGTCGCCCGGAAGACTTCTACCAGCTCGAGCATTGGGACGAGTGGGCGCAATTGCCCAACCTGTACCTGCACAAGGTGGTGAGTGACCTGTGCGGGTGGGAAGGACGCTGCGGCCTGTTGCACGAAGCGGTGTGTGAAGACATCGCGGACCTGGCCGGCGTGCATGTGTATGCCAGCGGTTCGCCGACCATGATCTACGCCACCCTTGATGCCTTGGTAGAGGCAGGCATGGACGCGCACCAGATGCGCGCCGATGTATTTGCTTATGCCCCGCGTGGCTAACTTTGGTAATAACGGCGCGTTGCAATAACGCGTCGGTTTACATAACCGGGGCGCGCGCCCTCGGTTATAAGTGCGGGCCCGGTTAATTATTCCCGTCGCCGTAAAAAACTATTACTACACTTGAAGTAGCAAGCTTGAAAGCCCCGGTTCTGGCGGCTTTGTTTGCGGCAGGGCTTGTATTTGGTCGGCCATCTGCCGTACGGTCGATGCATTGTTAGTGCAATGACTTTAGAGTGAACGACTTCTCAAGTTCACGGGGAATTCTGGCGGCGACCATGTCGGCAATTGAAACTGCACCACTGAGTTTGGCCTATCCTCCCGTGCTCGATTTCGGTCAGCAACTGACCCACGAGCAACTTCAGCAGTCGGTCGCGCATACCATGTCGCGCCATCAGGGCGGCCCGGTCTGGCTGTTTGCCTACGGCTCGCTCATCTGGCGCCCGGAATGCAGCGCGGCCGAGCGCAGGCGGGCCCGCGTGCATGGTTATCATCGCGGGCTGTACCTGTGGTCGCATGAACACCGTGGTACACCGGAATGCCCGGGGCTGGTGTTTGGCCTGGACCGCGGCGGCTCGTGCAGCGGCTTCGCCTATCGCCTGCCCGAGGAACGCCTGCACGACTCGCTGCTGGCGCTGTGGCAACGCGAGATGCCGTACCCGGCGTACCGCCCGCACTGGCTCAACTGCCGCCTTGAAGACGGCAGCAAGGTGCAGGCGCTGGGCTTTGTGCTGGAGCGTCACCTGCCGTGCTATGCCGGCAATCTTCCCGATACCTTGCTCAGCCACATCCTGGCCAGTGCCAAGGGGCGCTACGGCACCACCCGCGACTATGTCGAGCAGACCCTGGCGGCGTTGCGTACCCATGCCATGCCGGACCGTAACCTGGAGGCCCGCTTCAAGCGTTGCCATTCGGCGGACAAGGCCTGACGGCTGCGGTACCATCGCGCCCCTGATCAATGGTTGCGTTGGGTATCACGGATGAAAGGTTGGTTTGCCGCGGTGTTTTTCTGGTCTTGCGTCGCGCAGGCCGAGCATGTTCCCACGTTTTCGACGTCGCCGGCCCCCGTGTATCCGCGGGCGATGAGGATGGTGGGTCTGGAGGGCTCTGTGCGGGTCGGTTACGAGGTCGACTCGCGCGATGGTTCGATCAGCAAGGTCACGGTCAAGCGCAGCGACCATGCGTTGTTCAGCGAAGCGGTAGAAGCGGCTATCGCCAAGGCTCGATTCCAACCCTGGCAGGTGGCGGCGGGTGAACCGTTGCACACTGAGGTGGTGCAGGAGCTGATCTTCCGTATGGATGAGCAATCCAGGTCGAGCACGCTCAGTGCCCAGGTCGACTTGCAGCAGATGCAGTGCAAGGTGTTCAACGTCTACCTGTCTCAGTACCGTCAGATCAGGTCGCACCAGCCGCTGTGGCAGATGGACAGCGTGGCCACGGCGATCGGCATGGTGGCTCAGACCTCACGCGCATCGCCCACCCAGTTGCAGTTCAAGGCAGCACAGCAGGCGTTCGAGGCGGCGTTGCCGTCGATCGAGCAGCGTTGCGCCGGGCTGCCCGACATGCTGTTCATGAATGCCTGGCCGCAGCAACTGCGCGATCGCGCGCTCAAGCCGCTTTGAGGCGGGCACTTTTTTGAAGGGAATCCCATGACAACGCCGCTTCCAGTCTTTACCTACTATCCCGGCAAGGTCCACCACTTCGTGCCCAGCAGCGAGGCCTGCGTGTGCTGTGGGCAGGCACGTGGCTACCTGTATGAAGGCACCTTGTATACCGCGCAGACCCTCGAGGGCGAGATCTGCCCGTGGTGCATTGCCGATGGTTCGGCGGCCGCACGCTATGACGGCACCTTCCATGATGTGTATGTGATGGAGGAGGACGGGATAAAGCCTGAGGTGCTGGATGAAATTGCCTGTCGTACGCCGGGTTACCCGACCTGGCAGGACAGCCAGTGGATGCACCATTGCGGCGATGCCTGCGAGTTTCACGGTGATGCCAGTGCCGAGGACATCATCGACGCCACTGTGGCGACCAAGGCGCACTGGGCCGAGTACAACGGCATGACCGTGGAGGATTGGTCGTGGGCGGCGGTGGGGTATGCGCCAGGTGGCGATACCGGGTTCTACAAGTTTGTGTGTCGGGGTTGCAAGCAGGTGTTGCTGGCCTGGGACATGAGTTGAGGGCGGCTGGGACCTCCACGATCCGGTGCCCAACCCATAGGCTGGCAACGCCGACCTGACAGCTGCGCGTTGGCAGCCTTGTCGGCTCACCCTCAGGTTGTGGTGCACGCCTGGCGAAGCGTGTCATCGATTGCCACCACCAGCTTGCCCACCGCCTTGCGCTGCGCCAACTGCTCGATCGCCACCCCGGCCTCGGCCAGCGCATAGGTCTGCGACACCAGCGGCTTGAGCCGCCCCTCGGCGTGCCAGGCAAACAACTGCTCGAAGTTCGCCGCATTGTCCGCCGGCTGGCGCTGGGCAAAAGCACCCCAGAACACCCCCAGCACCGCCGCGCCCTTGAGCAACGCGAGGTTCACCGCCAACTGCGGGATCTGCCCGCTGGCAAACCCCACCACCAGCAACCGCCCGTTCCACGCCAGCCCACGCACCGCCTGGTCGAACAGCTCGCCACCGACCGGATCGAAGATCACGTCTGCGCCATTGCCGCCGGTCAAACGCTTGATCTCCTCCTTCACGCTGCAGTCGCTGTAGTTGAGCAGTTCATCGGCACCCGCTGCCTTGGCCACTGCCAGCTTGTCGGCACTGCTGGCCGCCGCGATCACCCGCGCGCCCAGCGCCTTGCCGATCTCGACCGCCGCCAACCCGACCCCGCCCGAAGCACCCAGCACCAGCAACGTCTCCCCAGCCTGCAGTTGCCCACGCTGCCTGAGCGCGTGCATCGAGGTGCCGTAGGTCATGCCGAACGCGGCCGCGGTGACGAAGTCCATGTGCGCGGGGATCGGCAGCACGTTGTACGCCGGCACCGCCACCTGCTCGGCAAAACTGCCCCAGCCGGTCAATGCCATGACCCGGTCGCCCACCTTCAGTGCACCGGCCTTCTCGCCCACCGCCAGCACCACCCCGGCCGCCTCGCCACCGGGCGAGAAGGGCAGCGGCGGCTGGAACTGGTACTTGCCCTCGATGATCAGGGTGTCGGGGAAGTTGACCCCGGCAGCGTGCACCTGCAACAGCACTTCATTGCGTTTTGGCACGGGGCTGGCGACCTCTTCGACAACCAGGTTGCGGGCCGGACCATGGGCTTTGCACAACACGGCTTTCATCAGGGCTATTCCTTTGCGGGTGGTGGCCGATAAGTGTAGGTGGGCAGGGTGTCGGGTCAACGAGCATGCCCCGGCCTGATAAGTCGGCATAAGCCCGGGCTTGGGTTTGGCGAAGGCGCTGGGTATGCTGGCGCCAACTGTTTGAGGAGCGAATTCGTGAAAGCGTGGATCTTGATGGTACTGGCCCTGATGCTGCCAGCGGCGGCCATGGCCGAAGAAGCCAAGGAAGGGGAAGGCGGACCGAAGGTTTCCTATATCTCCCTGAGCCCGCCCTTCGTGGGCAACTATGCCCTCGACGGCGGCCCGAAACTGCGGGTGTACAAGGCCGATGTAGCGCTGCGGGTCAACAGCGACGAGGCGGCCAAGGCGGTGCGCCACCACGAACCGCTGATCCGCAACCAGCTGGTAGCGCTGTTCACCCAGCAGAACCTGGAAGCGATGAGCAATGTCGAGGCCAAGGAAAAACTGCGTCAGGAAGCCCTGAAGCAAGTGCAGCAGGTGCTCGAAAGTGAAGAGGGCAAGCCGACCGTGGACGACTTGCTGTTCAACAACCTGATCGTGCAGTAACGCCGCTCAGCGCAACCCCAGCACCGCCGCCCATTGTTCGGCGGTCACGGGCATCACCGACAGGCGGCTGCCTTTCTGCACCAGTGGCATTTCGGCCAGGGCCGTCTGCTGCTTGAGGTAGCCCAGCCCCAGCACCTTGGCGAAGGTTTCGACATGCGCCACCTCCACGGCGCTCCACGGGTTCTTTTCGGTGCTGGCCTTGGCGTCGAAGTAGTGGCTCTCGGGGTCCAGCGCGGTAGGGTCGGGGTAGGCTGCAGCGCTGATGCGTGCGATGCCGGCGATGCCCGGCTCGGGGCAGCTGGAGTGGTAGAAGAAGAATTCGTCGCCCACCGCCATGGCGCGCAGGAAATTGCGTGCCTGGTAGTTGCGCACCCCGTCCCAGCGGGTTTCGCCCAGGCAGCCAAGGTCGTTGATCGAGAGCTCGTCGGGCTCGGATTTCATCAGCCAGTAGGCCATGCGGCGCTCCAGACAAGGTTTGAAATAACATGTTGCATGAAACCGACAGCCGGTTGGCGTCAACGTTTGCGTGTCGCCCGTGGTTGTCGGAGAATGCGCGCATTTTAAGCTTGACGCTGCTGCACGGCCTACTAAAAAACCGTTGCTGTCATCGTGATGAGTTTGCCTGAGGGGGGCAATCGATGAATCGCAAACCGGATCTGCTTTGGGTGCTGGTGTTTCTGTTCGGTCTGGGTGTGGTCACTACCGGCTATGCGCAAAGCCTGTGGGAACAGAAGCTGGAAACTGCCGCCTATGAAATGCCGGTGAACCCCGCGCAACGTTGATCGACCCGCAGCCCGTTCAGGGCGCCAGGTACCATCCCTTGTCCGACACCGTGCCTTGTAGCGGCACATCCCAACTGGCCTGAGCCAGTCGCTCGACCTTCTGGCATTCGTGCGCCAGCCCCAGCAACCGGGGTTTCTTCCAGGCCTTGCGCCGACCTTGATACGCCAGGCTGCGGTCATAGAACCCGCCGCCCATGCCCAGCCGACCACCCGTTTCATCGAAGCCCACCAATGGCAGCAGGATCAGGTCCAGTGCCCACACCGGCCGCTGGCGTCGCTGGCTGATGTGCGGTTCAGGGATGCGAAAACGGTTGGGCCGCAATTTTTCCCCGTGCTCGAAACGCTGGAAGGCCATTCTGGTCTTCGGCCAGGCGTGCAGTACCGGCAGGTAGGTGCGCTTGCCACGGCGCTGGGCTTCGCGCAGCAGCAGGCGCGGGTCGATCTCGCCGTCGTTGGGCAGGTACAGGGCGATGTGGCGGGCGCGGCGGAACAACGGGTGCTGTGCCAGTTGTCGGTACACGCCGCGCGCAGCCTGGCGCTGCTCGGCCGGGCTCAGGGCGCGGCGGGCATTGCGTAGCAGGCGGCGTAGTTGGGGGCGGGTAAGCGGCGCGGTGTCGGTCATGGCAACGGGCGGTCCCTGGGGCAGCTGCCACGCGCTACGTGGCAGTGCAGGTGCGTGCGCCGCACAGAGGGGCACAGGCTAGAGAATTCAGGCTCCCCGACGAACCGCTGTCGGTGTAGCCCTTGAACCCGAAAGTTCAAGGTGGAGATTACAGGAGGCGTTAAGGCTTTCCGTCAAGCGGACATGCACACCGGCCCCACGTGCAACCCCCGTGGTTGTGCGTATCGGCTCAGGGACATGACCGACTGGCAAGCACTCCAGGGAGTGGCGAGAGTATACCCGAAACTCAGGCCGGTTTTGAACCGGCATCGTCGGCCAGGGCCTGATCGACACGTTCGAGCAGGTCGCGTACCTGTTCGCGGGTGGCGCCACTGGTCGGTGCCTGCGGGCGTTCCTGGTTGTGCAACAGGTCGTGGGTGATGTTCAGGGCGGCCATGACCGCGATGCGGTCGGCGCCGATCACCTTGCCGCTGCTGCGGATCTCGCGCATCTTGCTGTCCAGGTAGCGCGCCGCGCTGACCAGGTTGCTGCGTTCTTCCGGCGGGCAGATGATCGAATACTCTTTGTCGAGGATCTGAACGGTGACGCTATTGCTTGAACTCATGAGTCTTGCTCCAGGGCCTTGAGCCGCGAAATCATCGATTCGACCTTACGCCGGGCGATCTCGTTTTTTTCGATGAGGTGGGCGCGCTCCTCGCGCCAGGATTTTTCCTGAGCTAATAGGAGTGCATTTTGCCGTTTAAGTTGCTCGACGCGTTCGATCAACAGCTCGAACCGGCCCATCAGCACCTGCAGGTCGTTCTCTGGCATGAAGTGCCACTCGCTTCTGTAAGACGGGTCTTACCCGCTCATTAAGTTCCGGCATGCCCCGAATTGGCGGCTTCGATGGTCTTGGCGCGCCTGCCGGTGCTAGGATACAAGGCCTTCATTCTAGTCATTGCGCCGTCTGGCGCCTAGCTGCCCATGCCCATTACGAATTCGCCGTACACCGCTTTTGCCACCTTGCTCTCCAGCAACGGCCACCCTGTTTCGCCTGCCGAGCTGCATGGCCTGTTGCTCGGGCGCAGTTGCGCCGGTGCCGGCTTCGATGTCGAGGGCTGGCTGGCCGATGCCGCCCAGCTGCTTGAAGTCGAGCCAGCAGACAACGTTCGCAATGCCTTGATCGGCCTGCAGGAAATGGTCAAGGGCGAACTCACCGGTGAAGAAGTCACCGTGGTGCTGTTGCTGCCGACCGACGACGCCCCCCTGACCGAGCGCGCCATTGCGCTGGGCCAATGGTGCCAGGGCTTCATTGCCGGTTTCGGCCTGAACGCCGGCGGCAAGGAACTGAGCACCGAAGCCAAGGAAGTCCTCCAGGACCTGGTGGCCATTTCCCAGGTTCAGGATGCACTGGAAGAATCCGAAGACGGCGAAAGCGACTATATGGAAGTGATGGAGTACCTGCGCGTCGCACCGATGCTGCTGTTCTCCGAACTGGCCAAGCCAGAAGCGCCTGCGCCCAAGCCGTCCTTGCACTGATTTCCATGCCGAACAGGGGTTCCTCGTGCCAATAGCCCATATCCCGAAAGCGGAGTATGCCCGTCGTCGCAAGGCGCTGATGGCGCAGATGGAACCCAACAGCATCGCCATTCTGCCGGCGGCCGCGGTGGCCATTCGCAACCGCGACGTCGAGCATGTGTATCGCCAGGACAGCGATTTCCAGTACCTCAGCGGCTTCCCCGAGCCTGAGGCGGTGATCGCGCTGATCCCCGGGCGCGAGCACGGCGAGTACGTGCTGTTCTGCCGCGAGCGCAACCCGGAGCGCGAGCTGTGGGACGGCCTGCGTGCGGGCCAGGAAGGCGCGGTGCGCGACTATGGCGCCGATGATGCCTTCCCCATCACCGACATCGACGACATCCTGCCTGGCCTGATCGAAGGCCGCGACCGGGTGTATTCGGCCATGGGCAGCCATCCCGAGTTCGATCGCCACCTGATGGAATGGATCAACACGATCCGTTCCAAGGCCAACCTGGGCGCGCAGCCACCGAACGAGTTCGTTGCGCTGGATCATCTGCTGCATGACATGCGCCTGTATAAATCGGCGGCAGAAGTGAAAGTGATGCGCGAGGCCGCGGCGATTTCGGCGCGCGCCCATGTGCGGGCCATGCAGGCCTGCCGTGCGGGGCTGCACGAGTACAGCCTGGAAGCCGAGCTGGACTACGAGTTTCGCAAGGGCGGGGCGAAGATGCCGGCCTACGGCTCGATCGTGGCGGCAGGGCGCAATGGCTGCATCCTGCATTACCAGCAGAACGACGCACCACTCAAGGATGGCGACCTGGTACTGATCGACGCCGGTTGCGAGATCGACTGCTACGCCAGCGACATCAGCCGCACCTTCCCGGTCAGCGGGCGGTTCTCGCCGGAGCAGAAAGCGATCTACGAACTGGTGCTCAAGGCGCAGGCGGCCGCCTTTGCAGTGATCGCGCCGGGCAAGCACTGGAACCACGCCCACGAGGCCACCGTGCAGGTGATCACCCAAGGGCTGGTGGAGCTGGGGCTGCTCAAGGGCAGTGTGGCGCAATTGATCGAAACCGAGGCCTACCGCGCCTTCTACATGCACCGCGCCGGCCATTGGCTGGGCCTGGATGTGCATGATGTGGGCGAGTACAAGGTCGGCGGCCAGTGGCGCGTGCTGGAGCCGGGCATGGCCCTGACGGTCGAGCCGGGTATCTACATTGGCGCCGACAACCAGAGCGTCGCGAAAAAGTGGCGCGGTATCGGCGTACGGATCGAGGATGACGTAGTGGTAACCAAGCAGGGCTGTGAAATCCTGACCAGCGGCGTACCGCGCACGGTGGTCGAAATCGAGGCGCTGATGGCGGCTGCGCGCAGCCAGGCCGCATGAGCCGGGTCAACCTGGCCATCATCGGCGGCGGCCTGGTCGGCGCCAGCCTGGCGCTGGCCCTGCAGGCGGGGGCCAAGGCGCGCGGCTGGAAGCTCCTGCTGATCGAGCCGTTCGCCCCGGGCGACAGTTTCCAGCCCAGCTACGATGCGCGCTCTTCGGCGCTGTCGTTCGGTACCCGGCAGATCTACGAGCGCCTGGGTCTGTGGCAGCCGATCAGCCGCCGCGCCGAGCCGATCCGCCAGATCCAGGTGTCGGACCGTGGCCGCTTCGGCGCCACCCGCCTGGACGCCCTTGAAGAGGGCGTGCCGGCGCTGGGCTATGTGGTCGAGAACGCCTGGCTGGGCCAGTGCCTGTGGCAGGGTCTGGACGCCGAGGTGGTGAGCTGGCGCTGCCCGGCGCAGGTGACCGCCATGCAGCCGCTGGCCGATGGCTACCGGTTGTCGCTGGACGACGACACCACGGTCGACTGCGACCTGGCGGTGCTGGCCGACGGTGGCCGCTCCGGGCTGCGCGAGCAGCTGGGCATCCATGTCAGCCAGCGCCCCTACAACCAGAGCGCGCTGATCGCCAATATCACCCCGAGCGAAGCCCACTGCGGGCAGGCGTTCGAGCGTTTCACCGATGACGGGCCGATGGCCCTGTTGCCGCTCACCGAAAACCGCTGCGCGCTGGTCTGGACGCGTGCCGGCATGGACGCCAGGCGCCTGGCCGAGATCGACGAGCGCGACTTCCTGGCCGAGCTGCAAGACGTGTTCGGCTACCGCCTGGGCGCCTTGCGCCAGGTGGGTGCGCGCCACCTGTACCCGCTGTCGCTGGTGGAGGCGCAGGAGCAGGTACGCTCGCACCTGGTGGTACTGGGCAATGCGGCGCACAGCCTGCACCCGATTGCCGGGCAGGGCTTCAACCTGTCGCTGCGCGATGTGCAGTCGCTGGCCGATGGCCTGCTGGCCGGCCCCGACGTGCCCGGCGACCTCGCCACCCTGCAGGCCTACCGCGAACGTCAGCGCCTGGACCAGGACCTGACCGTGGGCTTCTCCGACAAGGTCACGCGCCTGTTCGGCAGTGGCCAGCCGCTGCTGGCCACCGGGCGCAACCTGGGCCTGCTGGGCCTCGACCTGCTGCCCCCGGCCAAGCGCTGGTTCGCCCGTCAGGCCATGGGCCTGGGCACGCGCCCGGACCCGCAGGGCCAATGATCCCTTTCTCTTTTTATCAGGCGTAACAGCATGGACATGCGCGCAGATCTGTTGATTGTCGGTGCCGGAATGGTCGGTAGCGCCCTGGCGCTGGCCTTGCAGCACAGCGGCCTGGAAATCCTGCTGCTCGATGGCAGCCCGTTGTCGGTCAAACCGTTCGATGCACAGGCGCCGTTCGAGCCCCGTGTCAGCGCGCTGTCGATGGCCAGCCAGCGCATCCTCGAACGCGTCGGCGCCTGGCAGCACATCAGCGAGCGGCGCCTGAGCCCCTATTCGGACATGCGCGTGTGGGACGGCAGCGGTACCGGGCAGATCCACTTTTCGGCGGCCAGTGTGCATGCCGATGTGCTGGGCCATATCGTCGAGAACCGCGTGGTGCAGGACGGTCTGCTGCAGCGTCTGCATGACAGCGAGATCGGCCTGCTGGCCAATGCGCGCCTGGAGCAGATGCGCCGCTCCGGTGACGACTGGCTGCTGACCCTGGCGGACGGTCGCACCCTGCGTGCGCCACTGGTGGTTGCGGCCGATGGGGCGAATTCGGCGGTACGCCGCCTGACCGGCTGCGAAACCCGCGAGTGGGACTACCTGCACCACGCCATCGTCACCAGCGTGCGGTGCGCCGAGCCGCACCAGGCCACGGCCTGGCAGCGCTTCACCGATGACGGGCCGCTGGCGTTCCTGCCGCTGCTGCGTGACGGCCAGCAGGACTGGTGCTCGATTGTGTGGTCGACCACCCCCGAGCAGGGCGAGCGCCTGATGGCACTGCCCGACGCCGCGTTCTGCGCCGAGCTGGAGCGCGCCTTCGAAGGCCGCCTGGGCGCGGTACTGCAGGCCGATCCGCGGGTGTGCGTGCCGCTGCGCCAGCGCCATGCCAAGCGCTACGTGGCCGAAGGCCTGGCGCTGATCGGCGATGCCGCGCACACCATTCACCCGCTGGCCGGGCAGGGCGTGAACCTTGGCTTGCTCGATGCGGCGGTGCTGGCCGAGGTGCTGCAGCATGCCCATGAGCGGGGCGAGCGCCTGGCCGACGTGCGTGTGCTGAGCCGCTACGAGCGCCGGCGCATGCCGCACAACCTGGCCTTGATGGCGGCCATGGAAGGCTTCGAACGCCTGTTCCAGGCCGACGCGCTGGCGCTGCGCTGGTTGCGCAACAGCGGCCTGAAGTGGGTGGGGCAGATGCCCGAAGCCAAGGCGCTGTTCGTGCGCCAGGCATTGGGCCTGAGCGGCGACCTGCCGGAACTGGCGCGCGCCTGAGGGCGCCGCAACATCTGGTAACTCCTCCCTTGGGAGTTCGGTTGAGAAGGTAAATGGCATTCACTACCATTTGCGCCTCTCTTGAATTCCGAGGACCGCTACCATGTTGCCACGCAAGCACTTACTGGCCGCCCTGGCACTCACCTTGCTGGGCGGCACTGCCCAGGCGGCGGACGAGGTGGTGGTGTACTCCTCGCGCATCGACGAGCTGATCAAGCCGGTATTCGATGCCTACACCCAGCAGACCGGGGTAAAGGTCAAGTTCATCACCGACAAGGAAGCGCCGCTGATGCAGCGCATCAAGGCCGAGGGCAGCAACGCCACCGCCGACCTGCTGCTGACGGTCGATGCCGGCAACCTCTGGCAGGCCGAGCAGATGGGCATCCTGCAGCCGATCAAATCGGCGGTGATCGACGCCAACATTCCTTCGCAGTACCGCGCCTCGTCGCATGACTGGACGGGCCTGAGCCTGCGCGCGCGGACCATCGCGTACTCCACCGAGCGGGTCAAACCGGGCGAGCTGAGCACCTACGAGGCGCTGGCGGGCAAGGAATGGGAAGGGCGCCTGTGCCTGCGCACCGCCAAGAAGGTCTACAACCAGTCGCTGACCGCCACCCTGATCGAGACCCATGGTGCCGAGAAGACCGAGCAGATCCTCAAGGGCTGGGTGAACAACCTGTCCACCGACGTGTTCTCCGATGACGTGGCGGTGCTCAAGGCCATCGAGGCCGGGCAGTGCGACGTGGGCATCGTCAACACCTACTATTACGGCCGCCTGCACAAGGAGCAGCCGCAACTGCCGGTCAAGCTGTTCTGGCCCAACCAGGCTGACCGTGGCGTGCACGTGAACCTGTCGGGTATCGGCCTGACCAAGCATGCACCGCACCCTGAGGCGGCGATCAAGCTGGTGGAGTGGATGACCGGGCCAGAGGCGCAGAAGATCTTTGCCGACGTGAACCAGGAGTTCCCGGCCAACCCCAAGGTCGAGCCTTCGGCAGAAGTGGCGGCCTGGGGCAAGTTCAAGGCCGACAGCCTGCCGGTGGAAGTGGCGGGCAAGCGTCAGGCTGAAGCGATTCGCTTGATGGATCGGGCTGGCTGGAACTGAGCGCAAGGCTTTATCCTTCCGGGGGGCCTCAGGGCCCCTTCGCTGGCAAGCCAGCTCCCACAGGGTTTTGTGTGCACCGCATGACCTGTGGGAGCTGGCTT
>NZ_JAHTBI010000111.1 GCF_019168305.1 Pseudomonas aegrilactucae | reverse complement strand
GCGGTCGGGAGTCAGCGGCGAGCCCGGTAAAACGCTTCGCTGGCAAGCCAGCTCCCGACAGGTTTTGTGGCGTCACAACACCTAGTGGAGGCTGGCTTGCCAGCGAAGGGGCCCCTACTGCTGGCGCAGAATCTTCACTTCGCCTTTCTTGCCATCCGTCTCGCGCAGGTACTCCTGCAGCGAATCGTCCATCGCCTTCAGCCACCGCGTATGGTGCGGCACCGCCGCCGTGCCGGTGATCACCGAGCGGTAGGACTTGTCGCGATAGCCCATGATGTCGTGCTTCTTGTCGTGCTTCCATTTGAGGAAGATGCGGTTCACCGCGTCGATGTCGAAGCTCGGGTAGTCGGTCTGCTCGATCAGGTGCTTGATGTAGCGGCCCTGGAATTCGTACATCGAGGCCGTCGTCTCCAGGTGCTCTTCAGCTTCACGCCAGCGCGCACTGTCGACCTGCATCCGGGCTTTTGCCGGCAGCTTGATGCGACCCAGCATGTAGTCGCGCGCAAACCACGCCTGCGCATCGAACAGGTTGAAGCTGTACCACAGGTCCTGCATGCCCAGGTAGATCAGCTGCGGGTTGTGCTCCCACACCACGCCTTGATACAGCCCGCTGGGCCACAGCCGATTGCCGGTCTTGAGCGTCAGTTCATCCGGCAGGAACGGGAAGTGATGCTGGTAGCCGGTGCACAGGATGATCGCGTCCACGCGCTTGCTCGACCCGTCGGCGAAGAAGGCCAGGTCGCCCTCGACCCTTAGCAGCTGCGGGCGCTCCTCCCAGCCCCTGGGCCATGTGTAGCCCATCGGCTGGGTGCGGTAGGCGCTGGTGATCGAGCGTGCGCCGTACTTGTAGCACTGTGAGCCGATGTCTTCGGCCGAGTAGCTGCTGCCCACGATCAGCAGGTCCTGGCCCTTGAATTCCATGGCCTCGCGAAAGTCGTGGGCGTGCAGGATACGCCCGGCAAAGCGCTCGAAGCCTTCGAATTCCGGCACATGCGGCGTGGAGAAATGCCCGCTGGCGACCACCACGTAGTCGAATACCTGCTCGATGCCTTGCCCGGCGCTGTAGTCGTAGGCGCTGACGGTGAAGGTGCGGGTGCTTTCATCGAAGCTGACGTTTTTCACGGCAGTGTTGAAGCGGATGTAGTCGCGCACGCCGGCCTTTTTCACGCGACCCTGAATGTAGTCCCACAGCACTTCACGCGGCGGGTAGGACGAGATGGGCCGGCCGAAGTGTTCGTCGAAACTGTAGTCGGCGAACTCCAGGCATTCCTTGGGGCCGTTGGACCAGAGGTAGCGGTACATGCTGCCGTGTACCGGTTCGCCGTGCTGGTCCAGGCCGGTACGCCAGGTGTAGTTCCACATGCCACCCCAGTCGGCCTGCTTTTCGAAGCAGACGATCTCGGGCATGGGCGCGCCCTTGGCGTGGGCGGATTGGAAGGCTCGCAGTTGCGCAAGGCCGCTGGGGCCGGCGCCGATGATGGCGACACGAAGAGTCATGAGTGATTCCTGAACGGTTGAACGCTGAAAAAATGGCAAAGGCTCCCCAACCCCGGACGGCAAGATGGCCGAGGGTGCTGGGTGACGGGTTTCAGGCGTTACGGTGCAGGTGGAGGGACGGGGCGTTTGCGCATCTGGGCCAGCAACAGCTTGCCTGGCGGGATCGACAGTACGTGGAAGAGTGTCGAGAGGGGGGAGGTGGCGCTGAGGTGTGGGCCGTACCCAGAAGCGCGGGGCGCGAAAGGGTGGCCTGAGTGGCGAAAGATACGTGTGATCTCGTGCATGGGGGCTGCAATGGCCTCTTTTCGTTGTGGTTTCTTTTTTATCTATAACGGATGGGGGTGGGTATGGCAAGGTTGGGGGCGCCTGGCTGGCGCGCATTTCAAAGCGGATTTTCAGGGACACGCCAATGAGTGAAATTCAATCGGTCTCCCCCGACGGGCGCTACCGTATCGACGCCGAACCCTGGGAGGCCGGGCCTTCACAGTGGGTGTACCCGCCACAGATCATCGACACCCGGTCAGGCCAGTGCGTGTTTGCCTTCCAGGACCCGCGCTGGTCGATGGACCGTGCCGTGTGGGTGAGCGACACGCTGGTTGAGCTGACGCTGCGCAAATATCCTGGGCAACACACGGGTGAAGGGATTCGGGCCCGCATCGACTGTGCCGCAAAGCCACCCCTGCAGGTGGCTTTCATCGGTTAGCGAAGGGGCGGTTTACTGCTCACTCGCGCTTGTCCCCGCCAGGCAGATCAACAATAATGCAAGTCATTACCATTTGAGACCGTTCCCATGACGGCTGACTCTTCTGCCCTGCACAGTGCCGTCGGTGAGCTGTACTCGGCGCACAACACCTGGCTGCGCAACTGGCTGCGCCGGCGCATCGACAACCATTGCGATGCCGCGGACCTGGCCCAGGAGACCTTCGTCAAGATTCTGAAGGCGCGCAGTGCGCTGGATATCCGCGAGCCCCGCCAGTACCTGTCGACCGTGGCCAAGGGGCTGATGATCGACCTGTTTCGCCGGCGCTCGCTGGAGCAGGCGTATCTGGACACCCTCGGCCACCTGCCCGCTGCCGAAGTACCTGACCTGGAGACCCAGGCGATCCTGTTCGAGGCGCTGCTGGAGGTCGACCAGATGCTGGCCGGGCTGGGCGTGCGGGTTCGGCAGGTGTTCATCCTGTCGCAGCTGGACGGGCTGACCTATGCGCAGATCGCCGCACAGCTGGGCATCTCGCTGCGCACGGTGAACAAGGACATGGCCAAGGCCATGGAGCATTGCTGCCTGATGCAGTGGCAGTCAGACACGTGAGCCAGGCCCCCAGCCCCTCGCAACGCGAGGCCGTACGCGAGGCCGCGCGCTGGTTCGCCCGCTTGTCGTCGGGCACCGCCAGCGAGCACGACCGGGCCCAATGGCAGCATTGGCACGACGCCAGCGAGCTGCATCGGCAGGCCTGGCAGCGCATGCAGGCGGTGACCGAGGCGTTTGGCGGGCTGCCGGGGCGGTTGGCGTCCTCCACCCTGCTGGGGGCCGGCAAGACCCGTCGCCAGGTGGTGTATGGCCTGGCCTTGCTGGTGGGCGGCGGCGGGCTTGGCACACTCACCTGGCGCAGCGACAAGCGTCGCCAATGGACTGCCGACTACCAGAGCGATGTGGGCGAGCGCCGTGCGATAGAGCTGGCTGATGGCAGCCAGTTGCTGCTCGATACCGACAGTGCCGTGGATGTGCAGTACGACGGGCACCAGCGCCTGCTGGTGCTGCGCCGTGGCCAGGTGCTGGTGAATACCGGCAGCGACCCTGCCCGACGGCCCTTCATGATCGACACGCGTGATGGCCGCGTGCTTGCGCTGGGTACACGTTTCACGGTGCGCACCGATGATGATGGCAGCGAAGTCGCCGTGCTGGAGAAAGCCGTGCAGCTGACGGTTGGCGGCCTGCCGTCGCTGCGGGTGGAAGCGGGTCAGCGGGTGACCTTCGGCGCCTCCGGCACTGGCGCGCTGCAACGCAATGACGCCAGTGTGGCGGCGTGGCGCAACGGCAGCCTGATTGCCATCGACATGCCCCTGGGCCAGTTGATCCGTGAACTGTCGCGCTACCGCCCTGGCCTCTTGCGCTGCGAGCCAGAGGTGGCCGGCTTGAAAGTCTCGGGGGCGTTTCCGATCACCGACACCGACCTGGCACTGACCGCGCTGCAGAGCGGGTTTGCCGTGCAGGTGGTGCGCCGTACCCGCTATTGGGTGACGGTCACCGCCCGCGCCTGACGTGATTGAGAATAAAAAACGCCGACGCTGCACTTTTTCCTGCGCCCACTCGACCCTCTCTCAGATCGATTCATTTGAGTGTTCTCGGGGGAGGGAAACATGATACCCATGCAACGACCGCACGCCGCCCTGGCGTTGGCAATTCATCTGGCGCTGGGCGTCGGCGTCGCGTGGCCGGCGCTCGCAATGGCGGCTGAAAACAGCGCCAGTCAGGTCCGTGCCTATGCCATCGCACCGGGTACGTTGACCGAAACCCTGGGGCACTTTGCCGGGGCATCAGAGGTTGCCCTGTCGTTCGATGCGGCGCTGACCCAGGGGCAGCAGTCGCCCGGCCTGCAAGGGCACTACAGCGTCGACAGCGGCTTTGCCGCGCTGCTCGCCGGCAGTGGCCTGCAGGCAGTCAGGCAGCCCAGTGGCGTGTACCTGCTGATGGCCCGGGTGGGCGACGCGGACACGCTGCAACTGGAGGCGACCAGCATTACCGGGCTGACCTCCAGCGTGACCACCGAGGACACCGGGTCTTACACCACGTCGATGGCGACCCTCGGCAAGTCGCCGATGTCGCTCAAGCAAACCCCGCAGACGGTCAGTGTGACCACCCGCCAGCGCATGGACGACCAGAACCTCACGACCTTGTCGGATGTGATGGACCAGACCACCGGGATCACCATGTTCCAGGGGTCGATGAGCGCATCCCGCTACTTGTCCCGGGGTTTCGAAGTGACCAGTTTCAGGGTGGATGGCAGTGCCCCGGTGACGTCTGCGGCGTTTGCCTGGAACGACCTGGACATGGCGATCTTCGACCGCGTCGAGGTGCTGCGTGGTTCGGACGCGTTGTTCTCGGGCAATGGCGAGCCGGGCGGCAGTATCAACCTGGTGCGCAAGCGCCCCACGGCCGACCCCAGGTTCAGCATCACCAGCTCCGTCGGCAGTTGGCAGAACTACCGCACCGAACTGGATGTGAGCGGCCCCCTGGGTTTTGACGGCAAGCTTCGCGGGCGCTCGGTCATCGTCTATCAGGACAAGAACGCCTTCTATGACAAGGCCGACTCTGAACGCAAGCTGTTCTATGGCGTGCTGGAAGCCGACCTGAGCGACGACACCACCTTGCTGGTGGGCATGACCAATGATCATGCGGACGCCTCTGACCAGTCTTACGGCCTGCCGCGCTTCAGCAACGGCAACGACCTCAAGCTGCCGCGCAGTACCTACCTTGCGGGCGCCCATGATTACTTCAACCGGGTGGGCCAGTCGTACTTCCTGCGCGTTGACCACGCCCTCAACGAGGACTGGTCCGCCACGCTGGACACCCTGTATGCACAGACCACCAGCGACCGCAGCTACTACAACTTTGCAGGTGAAGTAGACCCTGCGACCGGGGCGGGTGTGAGTTCGCGCTGGTGGGGTGCGAAGGCGCAGAAGCGGGACCTGTCGGTTGACCTGAACATCAAGGGCGGCGGTGACGTATTTGGTCATCGCAATGATGTGCTGCTGGGCTGGAGCTGGCAGAAGTCTGCAGCCCCTACCGAGCTGAGCCGCGATGGCGTGGCCCATGCCATCGACAATATCTTTGCCTTCGATCCGGATGACTTTCCCTCCTACAAGCAGAACGCCTCGGTGTACCTGAACGACCATACCGACGTCGAGCAGAACGGCCTTTACGCTTCGTGGCGGGTGCAGTTGACCGACCCGATGCACTTTATCCTGGGTGGGCGCTACAGCAACTACAAGTACAGCTACACCACGACCACCGTTGGCAACCCCACTGTTGTCACACCTTACGAGGACAATGACGTCGTCACCCCCTTCGTGGGCCTGACCTACGACCTGACGCCGGACTGGACTGCCTACGCCAGCGTGTCGGAGATCTACAAGTCGCAGGCCAACTATCGCAAGGCGCCAAGCCCGGGTTCACCGCTCGAACCCATCACCGGGGTCAGCCATGAGGTAGGGGTGAAGGGCGAGTTGATGGACGGAAGGTTCAACACCTACACGGCGCTGTACTACGTGAAGCGCGACGGCGAAGCGGTGCGTGACGGCGTGGTGGTGAACAGTTGCTGTTATCGCGATGACGGTCAGGTGGTGTCCAAGGGGGTGGACTTCGAGATCAGCGGCGAGCTGCTGGCGCGGCTCAACGGCACCTTCGGCTACACCTACAACCACAATGAGAACAAGGTCAGTGGCACCGCTTACAACACGCTGACGCCCAAGCACCTGGCCAAGTTGTTTGCCTCTTATCAACTGCCGGGCCGCTGGTCGGACTTCAAGGTGGGCGGTGGCGTGACGGCGCAGAGCGCAACCTTTGTCAGCTATGCACCGACCGACTTCAAGCAGGCCGGGTATGCCATCTGGAATGGTTTTGCCGAGTACCAGGTCAATGCGCACTGGAGCGTGGCGATGAACGCGAACAACGTGTTCGACAAGAAGTACTACTCCACCGTGGGGTATTCGGATTACGGCAACTTCTATGGCGAGCCGAAGAACTTCACCGTGACGCTGCGGGGCAGCTACTAGGTCGGTGCGCTTGAATTGGGTGATATCATATCGCCACACTTTGCCCCGCCACTGGCGGGGTGTGCACTTTTACCTGTTTACCAAGGACGCAAGCAGACATGCAGTCATCTTCCACCGCTTCACCCTCCACCACCGGAGAACTGATCGCGACCTTTCGCCATGGCAAGGGGACGCTGATCTTCTGCATGGTGTTTGCCGCCGTGTTGCTGTGCCTCTCCGTGTTTGTCCTGTACCTGGGCGCGATTCTGTTGCCGGGCAATGAGGCTGCCGTGGGCCGCCATGCCTCCCGGGGCGTGAGCGACCGCTTCATCATCTACGGCACCAGCGCAATGCTGGCCGCGTGTGCGCTGGGCGTGCTGGGTATCTATGCCTGGCAAAAGAAGCTGCGCCGTTACAGCTACGAAGTCTATGAGCATGGCATCGCCCGTATCACCAGGAACCTGCGTGAGTACACGCCGTTTGTGGACATCGAAGACCTGTACCTGTTTGGCTCCGGACCAGACTCCATGGCCGGCCTGATCACCAACCTGGCCTATCGTCGCAATGCTGCAGAGCCGTTTCACCGTGTGATAGAGGCGCTGAAGGAGTTTTATGACTTTGAGGCGCTGGTGCGTGAGCTGCACGTGCGCGCGCGCTTGCCGGTGGTACTGGATACGCTGGCGTCGGGCGGGGCAGTGACGTTCAACTACATCAGTTCAAGCCAGGCGTGGAGAAAGTATGTCACCGGCAACTTCCTCCAGATCACTACGGCGCCGATTGTCGTGACCCGCGATGCGCTGCAGGTTCAGGGGCGCACGCTGGCAATGTCGACGTTGCGCACGGTGGACCTCAGCGCCTGGACGGAAAAGGTCGTTATCAAGGACGAGGCTGGCAAGGTGGCATTTTCGACGATGGCCACCGGTATTCTGAGCCACGACCTGTTCCTCACGACACTCGATGCGCTGATGGACGCGCAGGCAGAGCCGCGTGAGCATGTTGCGTAGGTAGCGGGGCTGACACCTCTTGTGGGAGCTGTCAGAGATCGGGTCTGGTTTGCAAAGCACCTGCAGCCTGTCGGCGGACTAGTCTGCGCACTTGCTAAAGTGGTTTTTCTCAGTCAGCGTAAAGACCAATGTCATTACATGCAGGTCAGAACCATGGCGTCCATCAATGTGCGTATCGACGATGACCTCAAGACGCGGGCCTACCGCGAACTTGAAAAACTGGGTGTCACGCCTTCCGAACTGATGCGCCAAGCGTTGCAGTATGTGGCGGAGCGGGGGCAGCTTCCCTTCAAGCCGGTGCTGATGACCGAAGAGGATGAAGCTTTGCTTGCAACGGTGCGTGAGCGGCTTGCTGCGCCTCAGCGGGTAAAGGTTTCGTTGGATGACCTGTAGCCTTGAATTTGATGCGCGAGCGCTTAAGGAATGGCAAAAGCTAGGCGACACGGTTCGCCAGCAGCTCAAGAAAAAGCTTGCTGAGGTTTTGCTGAACCCGCGAGTTGGGCAAACCGACTACGTAATTTCCCTGACTGTTACAAGATCAAGCTGCGCGCCAGTGGGCATCGGTTGGTTTATCAAGTGATTGATCTGGAGGTGGTGGTTTTTGTGGTTGCCGTGGATAAGCGCGAGCGTGAGCAAGTTTATCGAAAGGCGGTAGAGCGGTTGCGGGATTGAACTGTTCCATCAAGGGGCGATAGGGTTCGCTACCCAATGGTGGCGGCGGTGTCGCTCCTTTTGGTGCTTGCAGTAACCGCAATGCGGCGGCTGCAAGGAACCCGGAGCGGCTCTATGTCATTGCTGCACGCGGCTGTCGAACGGTTCGAAGTTGCGCTCGCTAAACGCCTCTGTCAGCACATTCGAACTGCACAGCCATTCGATGGCTTCCACCAATCCGTTGCCTGCCACAAGTGCCGCTTCGCTGTGGCGCGGCAGCACATAGATGCGCTCCGGGTCGCTGGGGTGAATGATGAGTTCGTCGCCGTCGTAGGTGTCGCCGATGATGATGCACTGCAAGGCTTTTTCCTTGGGCATCAGGTCCTTGTCGTCGTCCCAGAACCAGTACTGGTTGATGCGCTCAAGCCACTGCGCCTGGCTGTTTTCGCCGTGCAGCAGTTGATGGGGCGGGTAGATGCGCACGTACACGCCGCCCAGAATGCCTTCGCCAAACTGCGTGACGTATTCGCGGTAACCGGTGGGCAAGCCAGTGCCCAGCACCGCTTGCGCCTGGTCGACCTCGGCGTCGGTGGACAGCACCAGCGGGCCGCCGGCGACAGTGATGTGTTCAAACATGGGGCGTGTCCTTGTGCGTGATTTCCCTGGGGCAGGTTTTTAGCGTACTGGGCGGTTGGCGGCAAGGCTGCCACGCACGACAGAGCAGCGTATCCTGCGTGCTTCTGTGAGTGGCAGCACAGGGCTGCCCGTGCTCTGGCTTGAGCATCCGATTAAACCAAGCGATGGAACGATTTACCTATGACCGAACAGATCATCTACAGCGTTGAAGGCGAGAGCGACGCGTTCAAGGCCGCCGTGGCCGGTGCCCAGGCGACGTTCAAGTATTTCTGGCGGGAGTTGTCGTGGGAGGCACGCAGGATCGTCAAGGGCCTGGACATGGCGGCGGTCAAGATGTCTTTCCCCATCGAGAGCGACGACCCCGCGGTACCCGGCGTCGAGAACATGTGGGTGAGTGACATCGAGTTCGACGGGCACTCCATCACTGGCGTGCTGATGAATGAGCCAAGCTGGGCGACCTCGTTCAAGGCGTGGGAGCCTGTGACGCTGCCGTTGTCCTTGCTGAACGACTGGATGTACGTGCGCCAGGGCCATGTATACGGTGGCTTCACGGTCGATGCGATACGCGCCGACATGGCCGACGATGAGCGCCAGGAGCACGACGAGGCCTGGGGCCTGGACTTCGGTGAGCCGGGTTTCGTCGAAGTGGTCCCGGCGGCAGAAGGTCAACAGCCCTGGCTGCTGTCCCGTACGTTGGGCACTGCTGAAGACCAGCAGACGCTGGCGGTGCTGGAGTGTACCGAGCACCCGATGGCCTTGAACATGCGCGACAAGATCGAGGAAGGGGTGAGCGCACAGCCGCAGGTGGTCCGCGAGCCGGATGACGAGGGGTGGTTGATGCTGCACCGCGAGGTGCTGGCCGGCAATTACACGGTGGTGGATGCGCTGTTGCGCCACGGCGCGGATCCGTTGGCAGCCAACGGGAACGGCCAGACCTCATTGGATTTGGCACGTATTGCCGGCTGGCCGCGGATTCTGGCGTTGCTTGAAGGGAAGAGCTCCCACTAACAAGGCACGCCATTCGCCAGTAAGGCGGGTTCCTACATACGTCGTGATCCGTTGTAGGAGCCGGATTTACCGGCGAAGAGGCCTGCCAGCGCACCGCGAGACAGTTTGCATTCACCCTTGGGCAGATGCGTCTGTAGGACTGTAATATGCGGACTGATTTTGTGTGGACGGTGCGCCTTGCTGGGGTGAGGGTGGGCAGTTAGGCTCTGGCGGTCGCTGAGAGTCAGCGATCGGGCTTGGTCGCCCGTTTACACGAAATGACGTTACAGCACCTCTACGAATGCTGACAGACATGTGTTGGCTTCTTCGTTTTATGGCAGCTGTGCGCGGGAGGCTTCGTGCCTGCCGGGTTTTGTCGTTTCGTCTCGGTCGACCAACTCGCGTACAGCTGCCACCCAACTTGCTTGGTCGCAGGCGGTGGTAGTTTTATCCCATCGAAACGGACGATCACCATGAACAAGCCAGTTCCAGATCCCCCGACCCCTCTGTTCGGCAAGACTGCCACCCAATCCTGCGGCACCAGCGACAACGGCCGTCCCCCACCTTTCACAGGGCGCGCGGGTATCGATGCGCGTGACGCGCTCGTGCATGCATCGCTGTTGCTCGCCGGCATTCATGACACCGTTCAGCAAGCGTGTTCAGGGCCTGGCGATCAGGTCAGGAAAGACCTGTTGTGGGCCTCGTTGCATTCGGCGGACATGGCCAAATGGCTGGTGGATGCGGTGATCGATGGCATGGAGAACAGCGCGACGCTCATCGCGTAAGGGGCGGGCAGGGGCTGGCGGTGTCGGCTCCTGTCCCCTAATCGATAGACGCAAAGCGTTCGATGGCGGGCTGTTCGCGATGCTCTGCCTGCCAGAGGTCCCAGTCAGCCTGAATGGCCAGCCAGGTTCTGGCCTTGCCGATGCCGGCACGCTCCAGCCGAACGGCCAGGTCTGGGCTAACAGGTGCATGGCCGTGCAGGATGCGAGACAGAGTTTCTCTTGCGTAGCCCAGACGGCGTGCAAACTCGGCCACTTTGATGTCGAGGGCGGGCAGCACGTCCTCGCGCAAGGTTTCGCCGGGGTGCGGGGGGTTGAACATGGTCATACGGGAATCCCTCGAACCGAATCGGTTTCGTAAAGCGCCTTGAGGCCTTTGTGCTGAAAGCTCTTTATCATTGATAAATCGTGACGTATTGCCTCACGGTCTACAACCTGCCCGCAACATCAGGGCACAAACGAAAAAAGGTTCGCGTTTGGACGAGCCTTTCAACCTGGGCTTTGCCCGCGAGGATTACTGAAATGCGTGTACTCACTTTTCGCCAGGCTCGGGCCGATCTGAATCAGGCAATGGGCGATGTTTGTCGGGATCATGAGCCCGCTATGATTCCGCGCCAGCGTGGTGAACCCGTCGTGATGCGCTCTCTTGAGGATTACAACGGTATCAACGAGACCTTGTACCTGCTTGCCTCGTCAACGAACGCCTCACGCCTGCACTCATCCATTGCTCAGCTCCAAGCCGGCAAAGCCGTAACCGGGGAATTGACAACAGATGAACAAGGCCAAACGGAATAACGAAGATCACCCCCGTACCATTGCAGGGAGGAGGTTTACGGACGCAGTATGGGAAGACGACTGCCACCGGCAGCATGTTGATGCCTGAATTTTTAACAGTTTCAACTCGCTGGTCTCTCTGTGCCGCCACACTTCTTTCAGCGGAACTGGCAAGCCAGAAGCCCTGCTTGGTCTACTTCTTCGAGGCCAACGTTCTCACCATCCTGCAGTGCCGCTTTCACTATGACGACTGAGTAGTAGCGCCATGTCGTGTGCGCAGCCTTGTTGCCGGCGTTTTGCCAGGTCCTGGCTGATTGCAAGTGCTGACTCGTCTGGCCTCGCTTTGCGCAGGCTCTTGGTCTGCTCCTGCAAGACAGTTGGCGACCGTTCATCCGAGTCAGTAGGAGCCGGCTTTACCGGCGAAGAGGCCCGCCGGTGCGTCGCAAGACGGTTTGTGCACACCCGTGGGCAGACACGTCTGTAGGACTGTAATATGCCGACTGATTTTGCTTGGACGGTGCGCCTTGCTGGTGTGAGGGTGGGGCAGTTAGGCTCTGGCGGTCGCTGCTCATCAGCGATCGGGTTTGGTCGCCCGTTACAAGTTACAAGCAGCGCTCATGAATACCTTCATGGCGGCTGTGCGCGGGAGGCCTTGTGCCTGCCGGGTTTGTCTCTTGTCCTGGTCGACCAACCTGCGTACAGCTGCCACCCAACTTGTTTGGTCGCAAGCGGTGACAGCTCCATTCTCAGGAGACACTCACCATGAACAAGCTAGTTCCAGATCCCCCGACCCTTCTGTTCGGCAAGACTGCCAGCCAATCCTGCGGTACCAGCGACAACGGCCGTCCCCCACCTTTCACAGGCCGTGCGGGTATCGATGCGCGTGACGCGCTCGTGCATGCATCGCTATTGCTCGCTGGTATCCATGACACCGTTCAACAAGCGTGTTCAGGGCCTGGTGATCAGGTCCGGAAAGACCTGTTGTGGGCCTCGCTGCATTCGGCGGAGATGGCCAAATGGCTGGTGGATGCGGTGATCGATGGCATGGAGAACAGCGCGACGCTCATCGCGTAAGGGGCGGGCAGGGGCTGGCGGTGTCGGCTCCTGTCACCGAAGTGATAGACGCAAAGTGCCCCATGGTTGGCTGCTCGAGATGTGCCAAGCGTCGCCGCGCTACAGGTCTAGCGACTGGGCGGGAATCCCCAGCGCAGCCGCAATTTTCTCACGCGTAGCCTTGCGTGGCCGTTCAGCGGCCTCCTGTTGGGCATACGCTGATTGTGAGATGCCGAGTCGCTTGGCCATCTCGGCTTGAGTCAGATCCAGGTGCCTGCGCCAAGCAGCGATGGCGGTCAGGCCATCTTTCACCATGTACCCAACGACCTCGTTGGGTATCAGATCTTCCTTGGGACGACTGGCAATGTAGTCGGCATAAGGCAGCACGACGAAGGCTGGGCGGCCATCCGCGCCGTTGATGATCTGTACGTTAGTAGGTGTGCTCATCGCGCTTCTTGACCTCCTCGATGTTGACGATTTTTACACCACCGTCCCAATCGAACAGGATGCGGTAGTTTCCGACTCGAAGCCTGTAACCGGACTGATGATTGATCAGTGCCTTGATGTTCTGAACGTTAGGCATGTGGGCCAGTGCTTGGGCGGCATCGTAGAGCTTTTGCTGATCGGCCTTGTTGATTTTCCTGAGCTGTTTGACTGCCTTGCGCGACCAATTGATCGTGTTCATGCCTGGCCTGCCTTGATCGGTGATTATAAGTATTTTATAAGTCTTTTCAAGTCGGCCATGGGATGCCGACAGGTGCTTTGTGGCGCCTTCGGTTCACGCATATTCGGCAGTGATACCTTCCGGAAAACGACGCAGCGCCCATTTCATCACCTTTCGGTAGAAGTGGGTTCCCCCGCCCCTGTGTCAGCCCAGGGAAGTCATTTCAAGGTGTACCCGAGGAAATGGAAACGAGCTTTCCTGTGGCGCAATGGTAAAAACAGGTATCCATCACATGGAGTTATCCACATGTGCAAATCAGTGATTTTCACAGCCAGTTGCGTGGGTTTTAGCTTTTCGAATGAGGTCCATCCACGCGAAGTGGCTTTGGACCCCCACTTGGACGGACCTGCACGGACGGATCACTCAGATATGAAGACCAAGCGCCTACTCGGTTGCGCTACGTTTTGCTTTCAAGCGAGTGAAGTGCTTCTGCCGGTTGGGTCTCATGCTTACGGCCAGCCCTAGGCATTCAACGCGACTATCACGTCGTCCACCACCGCCTTACTCATCTCCTGCAAGTAATGCGAAGCCCAGGCATGCCGGTCCGAGCCGCGCTCTTGCGTGGCATCCTCGGCCAGTCGCTTGGCGAGGTGCAATAGGTCCGAAACGTGGGTCAGTGCCTCACTGATCGGTACTCCGGCGTTAACCCGAAACAACGCCTGCTCGCCCTGAACGGAAAAGACCGTCAGGCCTGGGGTGGTGAGGGTATGAAGGTCAGGCATGTACACCTCTGATGAGGTGTGGGTGCAAGTCTGCATTGTCGAGCTCCTTGACTACACAAAAGGAGCGCCTGCACGAGTTGGTAGGCGCTGTCGCACCTTGACTGATTCGGGTTCCTACGCCCGGTCGCTGGTTATGCAGCGACTGAGGGAGGTTAGCTGCGAGGGTGAGTGAGGGCAACCGCTGGTGGACTAAAGCTGTAAAGGAATGTAAGCGGATGGGCGCAGCTTGCCACTCGCTTTTAGCGTCCAGAAACAACAAAGCCCCCGCATTTCTGCGAGGGCTTCGTTTTATATGGTGCGGCACCAGACGAACGGTATGTTTCTGCGGGGCTAGTGTCCTGTCTCAAAAA
>NZ_JAHTBI010000110.1 GCF_019168305.1 Pseudomonas aegrilactucae | reverse complement strand
TCAGCGCGCATCTCCCGGTGGCGCTTGGTGTTGAGCATCAGCAACCCCACCAGGTGCACCACCACACCAAACACGAACATCCCCTGATGCGTCCTCGGCCCATAGGCCGACAGCAGCACCAGCAGGCTCAGCACCTGCAAACCGACCAGCACCCACACACTGCCCGCCCGCCCGCGCACCATCGTGAACGTGGCAACCGTCAGCACCATTACGCTGCTCAGCAACATCCCCAGGCTCACGTTGGTGTTGTCCGGGTGATTGCGCCAGTGCAGATCGGTGAACAACGCCACCGAGATCGCCAACGAAAACACACCCGCCAGATTCGCCGCCACGAACGTCGGAAAGTACCGCGCCATGAACCGTGCATAACTACCGCTGGGATGCATGCTCAAAACTCCTCGTAAAGCCCGATGGCAATCGACTGCATCGAGCTGCTGCCCACCAGCCCAAGCCCCATGCCCCAGCAATCCTTGAACAGGGTCTGCGTCGCATGGCTGATCTGGGTCGGCGTGTAGCGCTTGGTCAGCCCGCCCGCAGCCTGCTGCAGCTTCAACTGATTGGCGGTCAGCGACGGGTGCTTGATCGACAACAGCTCATCGGTCAACGCCTTGCGCTGCTGACGGCTCAGGGTCTGGCGCAACTGCCACCAGCTGCTGCCGGTCGACGCCCGACGCGCCAGCAGGTAACGCACCGTGGTCAGGCCCGATGCCGCCACCCCCATCAGCGCCACCGCATCCAGCATCGGCGACACCACCTGGTACCACTGCGACTCGTCCATCTCGTCGTTGGCCGCCGGGTTGGTCACCTCGCGCACCGTGCGCAACATGCCAAAGCCGCACTGCGCCGCACTGGCCGCCACCGCCGCCCCGCCGATGTAGGTCAGCACCAGGCTGGTACCGGCCGTGAACGGCGCCGCAATGGTGCCGCTGAACACCACCGACCAGCCAATCACCGCGCCAATGCAGGCCGCCGTGGTGCTGAAGGCTTCCTTGAACACCTTCGATTCACGCGGGCTGTTCTGCAACTGCTCGGTGAACTGCTCGGGCGTCAGGTAGCGCTTCAGTTCACGCAGCACGATGCGCTTGGGCAGGGTACTGCAGATGGGCTGAAATTCACGCAGCACCACCACGTTGTAGTCGGCATCGATGTACACCACACCGGCACCGACCAGGGAAGGGTCGCCGTCGATCACGGCGAACAGGCGCGGCACATTGACCTTGGCTTCAATGCGCTGACGCGCCATGAACTGCGAGCCGCGCACACCCGGCCCGCTGAAATTGCTCATCAAATCGGACACAGCTTCTCTTCCTTGAACCACCAGAAACCGCCCGGCCAACACGGCCGGGCAGCGTCACACCGTTTACACGTTAGGGCAAGGCACCGGTGCCCAGTCACCCATGTCGGGGTTCTTGCACATGCTGTTGACCTGGCTCTGGCCAGCGTTGGCTACCTGCTGGCTTTCGGCTTTCTTGGCGTCGGCATCGATCAGGGTCTTCTCGGTGGCAACGGCTTCCTTCGGCACGTCCGGCAGTTTCTTCTGTTCGGCCTTGGTCTTGCCCTTGTTGGCGGTCTTGTTGCTGGCCTTGGCCGCTGGCGGCTTCTTGGCATTGCCAGTGGCCAGCTTGGGCGCTTGGGCCTCGGCCACTACCACCACGTCGGTACGCTCTACACCGACTTGCTTGAGGTCCTGCTCGTAGGCCTGGGTGTAGTTGTTCAGGTTTTCACCCAGACGACCGTTCACCGCAGCGATCAGGTTGTTCGACTCCTGCAGGCCCGAGACGATCTCGGCCAGGCGCTTGCGGCCTTCGGTGTCGTTGATGGTGTTGGCCTTGCGGCCCGCCATCAGGTTGCTGAACGCCTGCTGGTAGCACGCCTGCGAAGCCTTGGCGTACGCGGTGCTGCGGTCCATGTCGGCCGCGCTCTTGTTGATGTCGGTGGCGTAGGAACCGATGCGCTGGTGGTCATCGCTGATCTGCTTCTGGCGCTCGGTGTAGTAACCGGCCGCACCACCGACCAGCGCGCCGCCTGCGGCACCGATGGCGACATTGCGCCCGCGTTTTTCCGAGTCGCCCACCAGCGCACCGGTCAGCGCGCCGCCGACAGCGCCCATCAGTGCGCCGGTGGCCACCGACTTGGTCATGTCCGAATCGGTGCTGCGCAGGTGCGACACCGGCTCATAGCAGCTCGGGTAGTACTCGACCTTGGTGGTCTGGCTGACTTTGGACACCGGCGAGCTGGCGCAGCCCGTCAGCAGCACGGTGCTGAAACCGGCCGCCAGCAGCAGTGCCGAACGGCAGTGGGATGCAGTGATAAAAGGCTTCGAACGCATTGGTCAGGCTCTCTGTGGGTGGTGTAGTGCCCTGCGCAACCGCATGCTGCGCAGGCTTGTGCTTGGCCGGCTGGCCGCTCACGGTTGTCGTGGCGCGGCCGAGGCCAGCAATTCCTTGAGTACTTGGGCTGGATCGGCGCGCCGCTGCTGGCGGTAGTCACTCACGTGACGCACGAACAGCGTGGCGCGGGTAACCAGGCTCTTGCCCAGCACCGGCTTGCGGTTGAGTTCTTCCTTCACCCGCTGGAACTGCGCCTGGATCACCGCATCGGTGTAGCGCGTGCCGGTCGCCAGGTTGTCGATGTAGATCGCCACCGCGCCGTCCAGCGCGCTGCGGCCATTGCTGATGGCCACGGCGAACATCGCGGCCGTGGCGTCATCGCCCGAGGCCCTGGCCTGCTGCTGGCTCTTGTGCAGGTTGGTCAGGCGGATGTTGTAGTTGTTGACCGTTTCGGCCACCAGCGCAGCCGACTGGATCAGGTTGCCGGCCGCTTCTTCGCGCTGCTGCGCGATCAGCGACACGTTGCGCTTGAGTTCTTCGTTGACCTTGCCCAACTCGGCCTGCAGGCGCGGGTCGAGGCTGGCGGCAATGATGGTGTCCAGGCGCTTGGTCGGGTCCTGGGCATCGTCGATGGCGTCGGTCAGCGCCGCCAGGCGGCCCTCTTTCTGCCACTGCTGGAACAGCTCTTCATAGCGCGAACGCGGGGCCGACAAGGCACCGATGGCGACGCGAAAACCGGTGGTCTCGTTGCGCTGCTCGGTGCCGTCGGCCGCGAACAGCGGGTACTCGCGGCGCATGCCGGTGAACAGCGTGCCCTCGCCTTCCAGGTAGTTGCCGCCCTTGGCCACGAAGCCGCCATAGGCGCCCTGGCGGCGCCCGGCGCGCACCAGTTGGAACGACTCCTGGACCATTTCGGCGGCATTGCCCAATACGTCGAACATGCCCAGCGGGTTGGGCAGCTTGGTGCCGATCGGCATCAGCCGCGCCGCCTGCCCGGTGCCACCGGCCACCTGGTTGAACACCGCCCAGTCGCCCAGCGGGCCGTCGCTTTCGCTGCCCTCCAGGCGCCGTGGGAACAAGCGCTCTTCAAGGTCCTGGCGGCTCACCGCCTGGCCACCGCGGGCGGCGAATTCCCATTCCACTTCGGTGGGCAGGCGCACAAAGCCCACGCCGCCGTCATCGGCATCGCTGACCCGCCCGCTCACCGGCAGCAGGTCGCGGTGGTGCTTGAGCAGCCAGGCGCTGTACACCGCCGAAAAACGCTCGGCCTCGAAGCGCGACAGCTTGACCATCGGCAGGCGCGCGGCCATGCCCTCGGGCGCGGCCTCGCACACCGGCGCAGCGTCGCCACTGGCCAGCGGCTGGGCCTGGGCCATCACCTGGGCGTACTGGCGTGCGGTCACTTCGTACTTGCCGATGAAATACATCATCGGCTTGAGCGGGCTGTTGCGTTCAAGCTTGGGCAGGGTCGCGCCCAGGGTCTTGCGCCAGCCACCCGGCAGGTCCTGCAGGGCAAACTGGCCGTTGATGAAGTCGCGCCGGTAGCCGGAAATGAACGACTGCTTGTAGCCCGGCTCACCTTCGCTGAACGGGTAGCCGAGGTTCACCTCGCGATCGTCCAGGCTGCCTTGAGCCAGCACGTACACGTGCCGGAACACCATCTCGCCGCCGCACGGCAGCGGCAGGCTGATGTCATCGGCCAGCGGCTTGGGGTTGTCCACGTTGCTGGTGGGTTTGGCGGCCGGTTTGTCGTCGTCCTCGGCCTGGGCACACGACACCAGGCTCAAGGTTGCAACGATCAATGCCGTGGCGGCAAGGCGTGGGTCAAACATCTCTGATTCCTTGCGAAGCGTCGATGCGCGCTACCCGCCAGCCACCCAGGGCGGCGGCGCCGGCACTGGCCAGCAGCACGGCGGCCAGGGCGACGAGGTAGTGCGTGGGCAACAGGTGGCTGGCGTATTCGCCAGGCATCTGCATGAACAAATGGTTGAGGCCGCGTTCGGCCAGGGCATACAGCGCAGCGCCCAGCAGCGCCGCCAGCACGCCGCTGTACAGCGCCTGCAGCACCACGAACAGCAGCAGCGCGGCGGTGCCCAGGCCCAGCAGGCGCAGCACCGACAGCTCGCGGCGCTTGCGCTCCACCGCCGCCAGCGCGCCGGCGCACACAGCAGCCACGGCGCCCAGCACGGCCAGCGCGGCGATGATCCAGAACACCAGGTTCAGGTTGCGGCTCAGCGACTGCACTTCGCCAATGCGCTGCGCCTGGGTCGAGACCAGCACCTGGTGCTCGGCAAAATAACGCCGCAGCGGCTCGACTGCGGCAAGGTCACGGGCGTACAGGCGCATGGCCGGGTAGATGCGTTCGGCCGGGTTTGCCTGAGTGTCGCCCTCCCAGCCCAGCGCGGGCACGGCGCGACCATCACGGTAATCCTCGGCGGCCTCCAGCAGGCTCAGCGGTGCGAACAGCGCATCGCGCTCGAACGCGGCCAGCGGCAGCACCGCCACCACCTGCACGGTGCTGCGCCTGGCCTGGATCTGCCCAGCCTGCTGGCGGCTGAAACTGGCCGTCAGGCGGTCACCGGCATGCGCGCCGAGTCTTTCGGCGGCGGTATGGCTGAGCAGCACCTGGTCAAGCCCGGTCGGCAGCGCCAGCCCCTGTACCAGCGGGTCGCCGGCGGCGGTGGGGATCATCTCGACGGTCACTGCCGCACCCCCTGCCAGCAGGTCGGCGGTGGCGGCGATCTGGCGGGTGCGCGGCAGTGCAAAGGCGACGTCCTCGCGCTGGGCCAGCGCGTCAATGTACTGCGCGCTGAAACGCCCGCCGCCCAGTGCGATGATCTCGCGCACCGCCGGGTCGCGCTGCAGGCGTTCAGTCAGGCTGCTGACCAGCCCGAACTTGAGGCCGAACAGCACCAGCAGCGGCGCGATCACCGCCACCAGCGCCAGCACGCTGCACGTCGACAGGCGCGCATCGGTGCGGTAGTCCTGCCAGGCCAGCCTGGCGATCAGGGCGGCGCGCATCAGGCGGCCTGCTCCAGGCGCGCGGTCACGCCGCCGTCGGCGTCGCGCTGGCACGCCAGGCGCAGCACCTGCAGGCCGAGCTCGCGGGCCAGCGCTTCGTCGTGGGTGGCGATCACGCAGCCCACCTCACGCGCACGCGCCTGGCTCAACAGCAACTGCATCACCCGCTGCGCATTCAGCGGGTCGAGCGCGGCGCTCGGCTCGTCGGCCAGCAGCCATTGCGGCGCATGCGCCAGCGCGCGCGCGCAACTGACCCGCTGGCGCTGCCCCACCGACAACGCAGCCGGGCGCTTGGCCAGTTGATCGTGAATATCCAGCTGGCGCGCCAGGCGCTCGACGCTACCGTCGTCGGCCAGGCCCAGCAGCTCACGCGGCAGTCTGATATTGGCGCGCACATCCATGAACCCGAGCAGGCCGCCGGTCTGCAGCACATAACCGAAGTGCCGGCTGCGCAGGCGCGCCAGGGCATCGCGTTGGCCGTGGCGCCACAGGTGCGCGAGATCGCTGCGCTGGCCCTCCAGGTCGAGGGTGAACGCGTCAGCCTGATCGGGCGCCAGCACCAGCGCCAGCAGGTCGAGCAAGGTGCTCTTGCCGCAGCCGCTGGGGCCGACCAGCGCCCACTGCTGGCCGGCACCCAGTTGCAGGCGCTCGATCACCAGGCTGAAGCGCTGGTTCCCGACGCCACGGGTCTTGTGCACGGCGCGCAAGCTGAGCATCAGGGCAGCGTCGACAGGGGCACGCGGTACAACCCGTCGCCCGGCTCGGCATCGCCGAACCGCACCCAGTTGGCCACGTCGTTGTGGAAGGTTTCGTAGAGGCGGATCTTGGAATCCAGCTCGTCGATGAAGTCCTGCTGCTCGGCCACGCTCAGCGACAGCCACAGGTCCTGGGTCATGTTCAGCGACTTGCTGCGGTACGGCAGGCCCTCCAGGTACTCGCCCAGCACGCCGCCCTGGGCCAGGTTGCCGCCCTTGTTCAGCGCGGCCGGGTCACGACTCATGTAGGCGCTGGCGCTGGCGATTTCCTGGAAGAAGTCCCTGGGCGAGGTGCGCGTCTTGCGCGCCGCATCGACGATGGTCTTGAGCGACTGCTGCAGGTCGTTGAGCTGCAGCTTGGTCAGCATCACGCACACCTGGAACGCCGGCAGGCTCGGGTTGGCCAGGTCGCGGTCGGCGGTCCAGGCGCTGACCAGCTGCGGTGCCTGGCTGGCCGCCTTGCGCCCCAGAAAGTCCATGTGCATGGCGTAGCCGATGGCCGCCGACTTGTCGGCCAGGCTCGGCGCCGCCGCCAGCAACGGCACGGCCTGCGGCTGGTTGCTGCGCACCTGGTGCACCAGGGCGGCGAAGGTCGAACCGATCTCGCCTACGCGCTGCCCGAAGGCCGCCACGTCGCCACCGGCCACCGGCACATACAGGTCGCCGATCTTCGGGTTGGCGTCGGCGGTGAGGGTGCGGTACTGCTGCTCGGCGAAGCCATGGTTGGCCTTGCCGGCATCGGTGCGCAGGTGCAGCGCGTAGATCTTGATCTGCTTGTTCAGCGCGGCCTGACGCACTTCGGCTTCGTTCATGCGGGTGCTGCTGAACGGGTCGCTCTTGCGCAGGGAGCCGGCGTCGCTGACCAGCAGGATCAGGCGCCCGCCGTAGCCGCTCCAGTCCATGCCGTCGACGGCCTGCATCACGCCGGCAAAGGCATCTTCGTTGAACGAATGGCTGGACACCGAGGTGGCCTTGACCTGCGCGGCGAGCGTGAGGAAGCGCTCGGGGTCGCGGCCCTGGTCGAGGCTGATCAGGGTCTTGCTCAGGTACTCCAGGCCCGGCGTCTTGCGGGTGCTGTTGCGAAAGCCCACCAGGCCGAAGCTCACGCTGTCCAGCTCGCCACGCTTGGCGATCTGGGCCTGCAGCTCGTGCACCACGGTACGCACCTGGTCGATGTACGGTTGCATCGACACCGAGGTGTCCACCACCAACACCACGGCGGTACGGAACGCATCAGTGGGTGCAGCGACCGGCGCGGCGCTGGCGGCAGGCTTGGCGACCGGCAGCGGCGTGCTGCCCGGGTCGATGGAGGCCACGTTGAGCAACTGCACCGGCTGGCCGTTTTCGTCGAAGCTCTCGCGTGAATCAAAAATCGGCAGCAGGTAGAACTGATTGGCCGGCACCGCGCTGGCGGCCGGCTCCAGCGCCAGCACCTGGCCGTTGTCATCGGGGTTGTTCTGCGCCTTCAGCAGTTGCGCGCGGGCGGCCGGGGTGTCGCCCAGCAGCTTCTCGACCTGCCCCGGCTCGCGCAGGAACATCACCGGGGCACGTCCCGAGCGTTCGGTGAACTTGAGCACCAGGCTCTGCTTCCAGTCGCTGACCTGCGCCGCCGGCAACCAGCCGTCGCGGCGCCCGTCGCTGCCGGTGCCGACCTGCAGCCATGGGCTGCCGTCGACGTTGTCGCGCTGGTACACATACAGCACGCTGAAGGCCGGGATGGCCTTGCCGCCGCTGGCGCCCGCCTCGCTGGCCAACTGCGCGCCGGGCTTGCTCAGCACGCGCTGGAACAGGGTTTTCTTGCCGGCCATCAGCAACGGCCGCTGGCTGTCGTTGCTGACCACCGGGGCGGCCTCGGGCTGCACCGACGGTGCACTGGGTGGCGCAGCGGGTGCTGCACTCGGCGTGGCCACCACGGTAGCCGGCGCCTCGTCACGCAACGCCCAATAGCCGAGGGCGCCAAGGCCCAGCGCGGCGGCAACCGCCACCGCCAGCAACGCCGGCACCGGGCGCTTGCTTCTGGCCGGCGCCGGGGTCGGCTTCAGTGTTGGCTCTGGCACCGGCTCAGGGGCCACCGCCTGGGGAATCTCGATGGACACTGGCGTCAGCCCGGCCAGGTCGGTAGCGACGGGTGCCACCACCGGCAACGGGCGAATCTGCGTGCTGTCGTCCTCGGCAGCGGCAACGGCCTGGGCGGGCAGACGGTCCAGCGCCGCCAGCAGCGCCGCCGCATCGGCGAAGCGCTCGGCCGGGTCCTTGGCCAGCAGGCCGCGCAGGATGTCCTGGTAGCGGCCATGCTCGATCGGCAGTGCCGGCAGCGGTTCGGTCAGGTGCGCCAGTGCGGTGGACAGCGCATCGGTGCCGGTATACGGCAGCTTGCCCACCAGGATCTCGTACAGCACCACGCCCAGCGCATACAGGTCGGCGCGCCCGTCGATGTCCTGGCCGCGTGCCTGCTCGGGGCTCATGTAGCTGGGCGTACCCACGGCAAAACCGGCCTGGGTGAACTGGGTGCGGTCGTCCAGCGACTTGGCGATGCCGAAGTCCGAGAGCACTGCGTTGCCATCGGCGCGGAACAGGATATTGGCCGGTTTCACGTCGCGGTGCACCAGGCCCTGGGCATGCGCATAACCCAGCGCCGAGGCGATCTGGCGCACGTACTGCACGCCCTGCTCGGGGGTCAGGCCGGCGGCGATGCGCTCCTTGAGCGTGCCGTTGGGCAGGTACTCCATGGCCATGTAGTACAGCGCGCCGACATTGCCGATGTCGTGGATGGTCACCGTGTGCGGGTGCGACAGCCGCGCCAGGGTGCGCCCCTCGCGCAGGAAGCGCTCGCAGAAATTCGGGTCGGCGGCCAGCGAGGCGGCCATCACCTTGAGCGCGACCTTGCGCTCCAGCGAACGCTGGGTGGCCAGGTACACGCTGGCCATCGCGCCTTCGCCAATTTCACCGTCGATGTCGTAGCCGGGGATCTGTAGGTGCATGAGGGTCTTCAATCGGCCTTGATCACGATGGCCGTTATGTTGTCGGGGGCGCCCCGGGTCAGGCCCAGGTGCACCAGGCTGCGCACCACCTGATAGGCGTCGCGGTGGCCCAGCACTTCGCAGATTTCGTGGTCTTCGACGGTCTTGTTCAGGCCATCGCTGCACAGCAGGTAGGTGTCGCCGGCGCGCACCTGCAGGGCCACGCTGTCCAGCTCCAGGTGCGCCTGCACGCCGATGGCGCGGGTGACGATATTGGCGCGCGGGTGCACCCGTGCCTCGGCCTCGCTGAGCAGGCCGCTGTCCTGCAGGTCCTGCACGTAGCTGTGGTCGCGGGAGATACTGTCCAGCGCACCGTCGCGCAGGCGATACAGGCGGCTGTCGCCGGCCCACAGGCAGGTGCCACGGGCGTCGCGCACGGCCAGCAGCACCACGGTGCTGCCCATCATGGCCACGCCGCGGCGCTCGGTTTCCTCGAGCACGGCGGCGTTCACCTCGGCCAGTTGCTCGCGCAGCACCTGGGCGTAGTCTTCCAGCTCGGGCAGGCGTGGCACGCCGCGCAGGGTGTCGACGATCAGGCAGCTGACGTAGTCGCCCGCCGCGTGCCCGCCCATGCCGTCGGCCACGGCCCACAGGCCGTCGGCACTCAGGTCCAGGCAGGCGTCCTCGTTGATCTGGCGCACCATCCCGGTGTGGCTGTAGCTGGCAGCCGTGTACTGCATCGCGGTCATTGCCGGCATTTAATGCACAGCCTCCTTGCCTGAAAGAAAACGCCCGAACTCACTGCTCGGGGGGAGCCCGCTGCAGCGCAGCAGCCCGGCGGCGATGCGCTCCGAGCCGCGGCCCCACCACAGGCTCGCGCCCGCGCAGGCGCACTCGGCCAGGGCCAGTGCGCGGGTGTCGGGCCGGGTCGCCGCCAGCCGTTGCAGGCCGCCGAAATGCTCGACGGGCACAACGCCAGGGCTATGTGCCACATAGCCCTGCACCGCCGCTTCAAAGACCTCGAAGCGGGCGTCGGGTTCCAGCGTGTCGAGCAACAATGCCTCGGTCTGTTCAAACCAGTCGTCCGGGCCGCAGACAATGCTGGCCAGCGATTGCTCAGGGGCCAATACCTGCGCCACGGTCAGCGGGAAATAGCGCCCCACGCGGTCGATGCTCGGCATCAGCACCCCCACCACTGCGTGCGGTCCGCACACCCCGGGGGCCAGCGCGAAGCGCCACAGCGGGCTCACCAGGTAGGCCTGCAGCCACTGCTCGCCCAATTGCTGCTGGCTGGCCGACAGGCCCGCGGCCAGCCAGCTGTCCCAGGCCTGCACGAACGACGGCGGCAGGCCGCGCTGCACGAAGTCGCCGCGGCTGGCCAGCTTGCCGTAGAAGCCGACGCCGTTCACAGGCGCTCCGGCAGGCTGAAGCCACTGAGCACGCGGCGCTTGAACGGGTTGAAGGCGCTGTTGGCACGCAACTCGTACGACACGCTGGCGTTGTCCACACGCAGGCGCAGGTTGAAGCGATCCGGCGAATTGCCCGCCACCAGGTCCGACTGGTCGAGCAGGCGGAACCACGCCCACGGCCCTTCCACGGTCAGCGCCGAACGCCCGCTCATGGGCGTCGGCACGATCGACAGGCGCACCACACCGATGCTGCTCGGGTTGGGCCACTGCATCGCCACCGGGCGGCTCGGGCCGTGGTCGTAACTGATCTGCTGGCCATCGAGGTCGAGCATGAACTGGGTCACCGAGGCATCCATCGCCACCGGCTTCAACTCGAAACGCACCGACGGTTGCAGGCCGCCATTGCGAAAGTACGCATCGCGAATCGTCGCCGCCTGCTGGAACGTGTTGAGCACGCCATTGCCGATGCCCAGCTTCTGCGCCGCGCCCGGTTGCCAGCGCCAGGTGTTGGCGTTGGTGTCGACGTAAGGTTGCAGGTACTTGCGAAAATAACTGTCCATCACCCCGCCCACGCCGAAGAACTGGCCGAAGTCGTCCAGCGTGGCGTCGCGGCTGCTGCCCGCCGACAGCGGGTAGCGCCCGCTCAGCGACTGGCGGTACACACTCAGTACCTCGGTGTTCCAGGCGGCGTTGAGCTGGTTACGCACGCCACCCATCAGGGTGTTGGTGGTGGCGCCGACCACCGACTTGACCAGCCCCTGCACCAGCGGCGGCTGGCGCGCAGCGTTGAGGCTGACGCGGTTGGCCGCGGCGGTGGCCTGGTTCTTGGCCTCGCCCAGCAGCGCGTCGCCACTGGCACCGACCATGCCGCTGACCTGCACATACAGCGCGTTCATGTCCGCCAGCAGGCCGTCGATGGGCGCAGGTTCACCCTCGCCCTTGGCCACCAGGCCGTTGAGCGCTGCAAAATGCGCGGTCACCGGGTCTGTCTCCGGCGTGGCCGCACGGCTGACCTGGGGCACACCCTGGCCCAGCAGCGAACCCAGGCGTTGCTTGAGCTGGTCGACGCCGGCGTCCTCGGCTTTCTGCACCACGGCGCCGAGGGCATCGGGCTGTTGCAGGTTGGTTTCCCTGGCCACCGCCGTCAGCAGTTTTTTCAGCGGCGACGATGGCCCGGAAATCACCCGCAGCACATCGGCAGCCTGGGCGATGCTGGTCACCGGCACGAAGTCGATATCGTTGAGCAATGCCTCCCAGTGCCGGATGTAGTCCTGGAAATACAGCTGACGCACATCGGCCGCCAGGCTGCTGGCCGCCTGCTCGTCGGCCTGGGCGCGGCCCAGCACCCACTGCTCTTCGGCCAGGGTACTGGCCTGGCTCAGGCTGCTGGCCAGGAACGCCTTGCGGTAGCCGTCCACCGTGAACAGGCCGCTCAGCGGTTCGCCCAGCGGCTTGCCGCTCTTGCGGCTGAAGACCAGGGGGGCGTCACGCCCGGCCGCTTCGCTGAGGCGAAAATCGGCCACGCCCTCGGGCAGCTTCTGACGCTTGACCCGGTCGTACACCCGTTGCGCCACCGGCAGTTGCTGCAGTTGGCGGCGCGTGTCATCGATCAGTTGCGTGTCCAGCCGCGCCGTCGGCGGGCGCCGCTCGAACAGCGCCTGCAGGTGCTCACCCAGCGCCTGGCGCTGCTCGGGCGGCAGGCTGCGCAGGCTCTGGTCCCAGTCCAGGCCGACCCAGGCCTTGATGAAGTCGGGGTCGTAATGCTCGCCGTCGGCCAGCATCAGGTAGGCCTTGAGGCCTTCATAGAGGTAGTCCGAGCCGCCGCCGCTGCGCAGCTGTTCTTCGATGCGCGTCACCAGGCGCGGCGCGAACACCGCGATCAGCAGCTTGCGGTACACGCTGGCCGATTCGGCTTCGAGCATGTCGCCCTGGTACAGGCCCAGGCCTTCGGCCCAGCCCGGTGCATCGGTGGCCAGGCCGCGCACACCGTTGAGCAGGGGCAGCACCGCCAGCACATCGCGTTGCGCCGGGCTCAGGCCCTGCACCTGCTGGCCCAGCGGCGCGACCTTCTGGTCGACCTGGGCGATGTAGGCCTGGTTGGCGCGGTAGCTGACGGCCCACAACGTGCCCATCAGCAGCACGCCCAGCACACTGGCGGCCAGCGCCCCGCGCGCCAGCCATTTGCGCCGCCGCTCCACCTGCGGGTTGACGCCCACCAACCCGCGCTCGGCAAAGGCCACCGCGCTGAACAGTTTCTCGATGAAGTAGCTGCGCCCGGTGCCGTTCTGGCGCGCCAGGTGCTGGCGGTCCAGGCCCATGCTCTGCGCCATGCTGCCGATCAGCCGGTCGATCGGGCTGCCTTCCTGGGTGCCGCTGGTGAAGTACACCCCGCGCAGCAAGGCGCGGTCTTCGAAGGCGTTGGGCTTGAATACGCCTTCGAGAAAGCCTTGCAGGTTGTCCTTGAGTGCCGCGAACTGCTGCACGAAGCCGTAGACCAGGTCGCGCCGCGCCGGGTCGCGCTCCTGCTGCAGGCGCTCGACCAGGCGTTCGTTCAGGCGTTGCTCCAGCCCTGCGAACTCGACACCGAACCGGGCCAGCGGGCCTTCGCCGCTGGCGCCGTCATCCAGCGCGAAGGTCATGCCCCACACCTGGGCACGCTCTTCCTTGTTCAGGCTGTCGAAAAACGCCATGAAGCCCGGCACCAGGTCGAGCTTGGTCAGCATCAGGTAGATCGGGAAACGCACGCCCAGCTGGCTGTACAGCTCCTGGATACGCGCACGAATCGCCGCCGCATGCGCAGCGCGCTCGGCCTCGCTGCCCAGCAGCAGGTCGGACAGACTGATGGCAATGAACGCGCCATCGATCGGCCGGCGCGCACGCTGGGTCTTGAGCAGGTCGAGAAAGCCCAGCCACGCGGCCTTGTCCACCTGGGCATGGCTGTCCTGGGTGGTGTAGCGCCCGGCGGTATCGAGCAGCACGGCTTCGTCGGTGAACCACCAGTCGCAGTTACGCGTACCGCCCACGCCACGGATCGCGCCCTCGCCCAGCTGTGCAGCCAGCGGAAAGTGCAGGCCCGAATTGACCAGCGCAGTGGTCTTGCCCGAGCCGGGCGGGCCGATGATCACGTACCACGGCAGCTCGTACAGGTTGCGCCGCTCGTCACCGCCCAGGCGTGCTTTCTTCAGCAGGGCCAGGGCTTCGTCCATGCGCTGGCGCAGGGTGGCCAGCTCCTCGGCGGTGGCGACGCTGGCAGGGTCTGGCGCGGTGTCGGCCGCCAGGCTGGCGATCACCTTGGCGGCCTGGCGGCGCGCCTCGATGATGCGCCACACGCGGTAGGCCGCCCAGGCGCCGAACAGCAGCGCGATCAGCGCGCCACGGCGCCAGGCCGGCACCAGCACGTCCAGCAGCGGGCCGATGAACCAGATGATCAGGCTCAGGGCCAGCAGGCCCAGCAGCGGCACGATCCAGCGAATGACAAACCCGAAAAACGCCTTCACTCGACCCCCTCCGCCACTACCGTGATTTCTACCCGGCGATTCTTCGCCCGGCCTTCGGCCGTGTTGTTCGGCGCCACCGCTTCGGTGTCGCTCAGGCCTTGCGCGGTAAAGCGCTCGGCTTGCCCGGTTTTCGCGGCCAGGATCTGCAGCACCTGGTCGGCGCGGGCCTGCGACAGCGCCCAGTTGGACGGGAAGCGCAGCGTCGCGATCGGGCGGTTGTCGCTGTGCCCGGTGATGCGCACCTGGCCCTTGACCTGGCGCACCGCGTCGGCAATACGCAGCATCAGTGGCTGGTAGGCATCGACGATGCTGGCGCTGGCGGAGGCAAAGATTTCATCGCCGCGAATGGTCACCACCGAACGGTCGACGGCGTCTTGCACCGCCACCCGCCCGGCCTTGATGTCGTCGGCCAGAAAGCCGGCCAGGCGCGGGCGCTCGACCTTCACCGGCAGCGCCGGGGCGCGCTCGATGGCCTGCACCGGGATCTCGCCCAGCGCATGAATATGCTTGAACACCGGCTCTGCATCGCTGGCCAGCTTCAGGCGCAGGCCGAACAGCAGCAGCAACAGCAGCGCCACGGCGACGGCCAGGCCGACCCACGGCGGCACGAACTGCGACAACCGATCACGCTCCACCTTGACCCCGCGCCAGTGCGGCGACAGCTCACGCTCGAACTCACCACGGGCGTTGCGGATGGCCGCGGCCGTGCGCTCGCGCAGTGCCTCCAGCTGCGCACGGCCGCCGTTGACCACGCGGTAGCGGCCTTCGAACCCCAGGCACAGGCACAGGTACAAAAGCTCGAGCAGGTACAGGCGCTCACGCGGGCTCTGCAGGCAATGCTCCAGCAGCTGGAAGACTTTTTCGCCGCCCCAGGCTTCGTTGTGCACGGTGATCAGCAGGCTCTGCTTGCCCCAGTCGCTGGCGCTGCCCCACGGCGTGCTGAGCACGGCTTCGTCCAGCGCGGTGCACAGTGCATAGCGCGCCAGCAGCACTTCGTTGCGCGCCACGCCGGCGGCCTCGGCGCGCTCCTCGAACTGGCGCAGGCAGGCCAGCAACTGCGCGCGCAGGCTGGCCGGGGCCGGGTGCGAAATCGTGCTGCGCAGGCGCGTGAGCAAGGCCAGCAACGGCCCGGCTGCACGTTCCAGCGGGTTCAGGCCCTGGGCCTGGC
>NZ_JAHTBI010000109.1 GCF_019168305.1 Pseudomonas aegrilactucae | reverse complement strand
TTTTTATTGCCTGCGATTTGGTGTGGGGGTCAAGGATGAAACCGTGCGTGATGGCGGCGCTGGCACTGCTGTGCCTGTCGGGGTGTGTTGGCGTAAAGTTCGCCTCACCCCAGACCCGCGTCGAAAAGACCGAGGCCTACAACCAGTTGCTCGGCCGTGACACTACCCCGGTGATCACCCGCACCCAGCGCTCCGACTCCACCCGCCAATGGTGCGGCATCAGCCTGTGGCTGATCGTGCTGCCAGTACCCCTGAAGCTGCCCGTGTGCTCGACCTACACCGAAGCCGCGTTCGGCAACGACCGCTTCGGCGACGAGCGCGTGCTGGTGTACACCACCCACAGCGTCGACCAGGACCCCTACCTGAACGCCTGCGGCCCGTTCATGTTCCTGGCGCCGATCATGCACGGCTATGAAGGCAACGCGCTGTGCGGGCGAATCCCCTAGGCCGCCACCTGCTCAGTCGCACCACATGCGAATCAGCCGCTGGATGCATTCATTGGTCTGCACGGCCAGCGCCTGATGCTGCTCGCCCTGCCCCAGCGCCTGCGGCACGGCCTTGAGCTTGGCAATGATCTCGCGCTGGCCGGCATCGCGAATGCGGCTCTGGATCCAGCCCACGGCTGCATGGCGCACACCCCGCGTCACCTCCTTCACCTCATGCAGCGCCCCGCTGGGGTACAGCAGCAGGCTGCCGGCCGGCAACTTGAAGCTGAACAGCTGCGACTCGCCGCTGATGACCAGCTCACCGCCGTCGTAGCTGGCCGGGTCATCCAAAAACAGGGTGTAGGAAACATCGGTGCGCAACTCACCGATGTGTGCGCCATCGGCGTGCATGCCGTAGGCCATGCCCGCCTCATAGCGATTGATCATTGGCCGACCGACATGCCAGGGCATCGCGAAGGCCTGCAGCAGTGGCTGCTCCAGCAGCGCCTGGGCAATACCGTCGAGCAGCTCGACATGGCCCTGATGCTCCAGTTGCAGGTTGCGCTTGGCCGCCTGGGCAAGGCCGTTGGCGGTGCCGCGACCATCACCGAAGGGGCCGCTGCAGATCGCCGCGCGGGCCTGCGCGAACAAGGGCGCCGACAGCGCGTTTGGAATGATCAGATAGTGCACGGAAAGTGTCCTGGTGACGGCGATTTGACGCCAATCCTACAGCCGCAAAACTTAATTTTTGCGCGCGTGAAAAGCATGATGCCAGTCTGCTAGCATCGCGCTGTCTTCGGCCGCTAGGCCACTGCCAACACCTAAAACTATAACTGAGCACGCACCACCATGAACAAGAGCTATAAGCTGATCTTGAACCGTCACCTGGGCGTTTTCCAGGTTGCGCCGGAGACCGCCAAGGCGGCCGGCAAGGGAAGTGGCATCATTGGTACGGGCGCACGCCTGCGGCCGCTCGCCCAGGCGGTATTGCTGGCACTGCTGGGGAGCAGTTCGTTGGCAATGGCTGCACCGGGCAACTGCCCCCTGATCGGCACCGGCACGCTCAGTGGCGCATGCCAGGGCGACAGCGGCATGCCGGCACCCGCCGCCAGCGAGGACCCGGCCGGCGCCGGCACTGCAGCCGCCACAGGCAGCGGCTATGACTACACCAGCAGCGCCGATCTGACAGGTGGCCAGGGGGGCGCGGGCGGTACCAGCACCACGGGTTACGGTCGTGCCGGCGGTGTCGGCGGTGCAGGCCTGAGCGGTGCCGGCAGCTTCATCAACAATGCCACCATCACCGGCGGCGCGGGGGGGGGGTGGTGGCGTCGGCACGCCGGGTTACAATGCCGGAAGCGGTGGTGCGGGCGGTGTCGGCGTGGCCGCATCGGGCCTGTCGCTGAACAACCAGGGCTCGGTCACCGGTGGTGCCGGTGGCACAGCCGGCTCCAACATCCTCATGGGCTCCATGTCCCCCGCAAACGGCGGCACTGGCGCTGCAGCCGTGAACGGCAATAACTTCACCCTGCTCAACGATGGCAGCGTCGTCGGTGGCAAAGGCGGAGCGGCGAGCATGTCCATGATGCCCGGCACCGGCTCGCTAGGCGGCAGCGGTGGCGCAGGCGTCAGCGGCGACGGCTTCGTGGTATACAACACTGGCACCATCCGTGGCGGCGACGGCGGCACCCCCGATCCGCTCATGCTGGTCGGCTCGAAGGGCGGCAGCGGTATCTCGGGTCAAAATTTCGAAGTTAACAACGCTACCGGCGCCACCATCGACGCTGGCATCAACTCGGGCAACTGGGCGAACAGCGCGCCTGCCATTCAAAGCAGCGGTGGCTCGACCATCTACAACGCCGGCACCATCGGCAGCAGTGCCCCCTTTGACACGTCCATCAAACTCGAGGGGGGCAACAACACCCTGGTGCTGGCAAACGGTTCGAACATCCGAGGCTCGACCGTTGCTGGCAGCGCCGACACCTTCGCCCTCGGCGGATCGGCAGACAGCGCCCTCAACGTCATCGAGCTGACCAACAAGTACATCGGTTTCGGCACGTTCGACAAGCGCGCAAGCAGTACCTGGACGCTGAGCGGCACCAGCGTCGGCACCACCATCACCCAGTGGAACGTCAGGCAGGGCACCCTGCGCACCACCAACGGCACCACCCTGACGGGCAGCGTGGCCGTGCAACAAAATGGCACATTGCAACTGGGCAACACCCGTATAGACGGCGACCTGGTCAACAACGGCACCCTGCAACTGGGGCACGCCACCGCACCCCGCGCCTTCGTCTCCGTGGATGGTAACTTCAGCCAGGGCAGCAATGGCGTGTACCGCATCGCCGCCGAGTCCAACGACAGCGAGGGCGGCTACAGCCGGCTGTCCGCCTCGGGCAACGTCAGCCTGGCCGGCAACGCTGCCGTCGACGTGGCCCAGGTCAATCGCCTGGCCATCGGCCAGAGCCTGGACAATGTGGTATACACCCGCGCCGAGCTGAGCGGCAACTTCGCCAAGGTCACCGACAACAGCGCGTTGTTCGATTTCAAGAGCGTTGCCACCAACGGTACCGGCGGGCACGTCGACTTCCAGGTGGTACAGGCCAAGACCATCGTCGACATCGTCGATGGCGGCACCAAACCGAAGCCGCCGACCACGCCGGTCACACCGACCCCGACACCTGAAGACAACGAGCCGGCCATAAACAGCAACAAGCCGGCACGCGGCGCGGCCCAGGTACTGGACACCATCATCGGCCAGGGCACCAACAACGCCGGCATGCAGCAGGTCATCACCTCGCTGGGCAAGTTGAACACCAACCAGCAGGTCTCGGACGCGGTCAGCCAGACCCTGCCGCTGCTGGTCGGCAGCTCGCAGGCGGCCGCCAACGCCTCGCTCACCGCGATCAACGACGTGGTACAGGCGCGGGTCAGCCAGGGCCGCGGCCTGTCTTCGGGTGACGAGGTGCTGGGCGATCGCGAACTGTGGGTCAAGACCTTCGGTTCGTGGGGCGACCAGAACGAGCGCAATGGCGTTTCGGGCTTCGAGGTCAACAGCCAGGGCATCGTCTTCGGCGCCGACGCGGCCATCAACCCGCAGAGCCGCGTGGGCCTGGCCTTCGCCTATGCCAAGAGCGACATCAACGGCGACTCCAAGGCAGCCCCCAACAGTGCCGACATGGATATGTACCAGCTGATCGGCTACGGCAGCTACGACCTGGACGACGCGACCCAGCTGACCTACCAGCTGGACTACGGCCAGGGCCGCACCGACGGCAAGCGCCAGATCCTGTTCATGGGCACCGAGGCCAAGGCCAAGTACGACAGCCAGATCGTGCACGCCGGCGTGGCCCTGGGCCACACCCTGCGCCTGGGCGAAGCCACCGAGCTGACCCCAAGCGTGCGCGCGGACTACACCTGGGTCGAAGACGAGGGCTACCGCGAAACCGGCGCCGGCGCACTCAACCTGGACGTCGACCGCCGCGACAGCGAAAGCCTGGTGCTGGGTGCCGATGCAGAGCTGGTGCACCTGTTCAGCGATCGTCTGTCCACTCGCCTGAAACTGGGCGTGGGTTACGACACCATCGGCGAGCGCGCCTCGCTGACCAGCGCCTATGCCGGCGCGCCGGGCCTGTCGTTCCGCACCCAGGGCCTGGATGCCAGCCCGTGGCTGGGCCGTGGCGGCGTAGGGGTAAGCTACCGGGTCACCGACAGCACCGAACTGAGCGCCGACTACGATGCCGAATACCGTGAGGACTTCCTCAACCAGTCGGCCTCGCTGAAGGTACGCTGGGCGTTCTGAGGCCAGCACCGCAGCCGTTGCAGCCAAACCCCTGGATCGCAGGATCCAGGGGTTTTTTCATGCTCAGAAGTTCGCCCACTTGCTGCAGTAATCGGCCCTCTGCACCTTGACCGCTTCGAGCTTGCCGTGCGCCAGCCGGCTCAGGTCGACCACGCAGGTCGAGTAACCCTTGGCCACGAACTCGTAGTCGGCACCCGCCTGGGGCGTGAACTGCAGCATGGCCACGCAGTTCTGCACCCGGTCATAGCCGGTGCGCATGCCGCCATCCATGAAATGCAGGGTAAAGGGCTTGCCGGCCGGGACCCGCACTTCGCTGACGGTGTCATTGCTGGCGGTGAGCGCAGGCGGCATGCCGAGGGTTTCGCCGTTGCGGTCGGCAAAGCCATCCTGCGCCGACACCACCACCCCTGCGCCGGGGCTGTACCAGTCCACGCAGCCAAGCCCCGGCACCGCCCGCACCATGCCGTTGGCCGTCACGCGCAGGCGCGCGGTGTCGCCGCTGGCAGGCGAGGCGTAAGGGGTGTTGAACGACTTGACCGCTGCAAGGTTGCCGCAGCCGGCGAGAAAGGCTGTGGCGAGGCACAGCAGGGGTAGCGTCTTCATCCTGAACGTATTCCTTTGGGGCAGCCGAAAAAGATCACAGCCTGCCTCAGACCCGTGCCAACGGCTTGGGTTTCGTGATGGAGTGGGGTTCAATAGCGACACGCATCACATTCTTTCAAGGATTTTGGCAATGGCTTCCAGCAGCAAACAGCAGAAACGCGCCAAGCGCGCCGCCAACAAGGCCCGCGAGAACCGCATGGTGCGCAGTGGCCAGGCGGTCAAGAGCAGCGGCGAGAGCGCCAGCGCCAGCGTCGAGCAGGTGTTCACCAAGGCCATGGACTCGGGCAGCTATACCGCGCTGTTCGAAAAGATGAAGGCGGCCCAGGACACAGGACTTGCCTCGATGATCGCGGTATTCCTGGTCGATCCGCTGCTGGCGCTGGTGCTCAAGGGGCACAAGGAAGAACATTCCACCGACTACATCTGCAAGGTGTTCTGCGCCTACCGCGCATGGCTGGACGGCACCGAAGAGGCCGCCGCCATGCAGTGGCTGGAGAGCGACGAGTTCCAGGACGCGTATGTGCAGGCGTCGGAGATCGTGTCCAAGCAGAAGAAATTTGGCTGAAGCATGAAGCGCGACGGCTGCGCAGCCCATCGCGGGGCAAGCACAGCCACCGTCCTGTTTAGTGGTTCAGTGCCACCCGCCCTGCCGCCTGGGCCTTGCGCTTGCGCGCCACCAGCAGCCCCGCCGCCACCACGGCCAGGGTCAACAGCCCCGTCGCCACGATCTCGATACGGTGGTCGGGGCGAATCAGCATGACCGTCAGCACCCCCACGATGAACACGATGGTGGCCCAGGTCAGCCCCGGGAACAGCCACATCCTGAACGCGATCGTCTCGCCACGCGCCATGCGCTGATGGCGCATGCGCAGTTGCGAAATCGCAATCACCAGGTACACCAGCAGCGCGATCGCACCGGAACTGGCCAGCAGGAACTCGAACACCTGCGCCGGGGCCAGGTAGTTGGCGATCACGGTGAGGAACGCCGCCGCCGTCGACAGCACCACCGCCACATACGGCGTACCGCTGGAGGTAGTGCGCTGCGCCACGCCAGGCGCATCACCCCGCTTGCTCAACGAGAACAGCATGCGCGAGGAGGTGTACAGCGCCGAGTTCAGGCAGCTGGTCACCGCGATCAGCACCACGATATCCACGATCAGCTTGGCATTGGGGATGCCCATCAGCTGCAGCACGGTCTGGTAGGAGCCCACTTCGGCCAGGTCGCTGTTGGTCCACGGCACCAGCGCCACCACGATGAAGATCGACACCAGGTAGAACAGGAAGATGCGCCAGATCACCGAGTTGGTGGCCTTGGTGATCTGCTTGCCCGGATCCTTGGACTCGGCCGCCGCAATGGTCACGATCTCGGTCCCCATGAACGAGAACATGGTGGTCAGCATGGCGGCCAGTACCGCGCCCATGCCGTTGGGCAGGAAACCCTGGGTATCGAACAGATGGCTCACGCCGCTGACCTGGCTGTTGGGCAGCAGGCCGAAAATCGCCGCCACGCCCAGCACGATGAAACCGATGATCGCCACCACTTTGAGCAGCGCGAACCAGAACTCGAACTCGCCGTAGTTCTTCACGCTGAACAGGTTGGTCGCCGTCAGCAACAGGGTAATCACCAGGGTAAACACCCAGATACCGATGTCGGGGAACCAGGCATGCAGGATGGTGGCGGCCGCATTGGCCTCCAGCGGGATCACCAGCACCCAGAACCACCAGTACAGCCAGCCGATGGTAAAGCCGGCCCAGTGACCGATGGCACGGTCGGCATAGGTAGAGAACGACCCGGTGTCGGGCGTGGCCACGGCCATCTCGGCCAGCATGCGCATCACCAGCACCACCAGCGTGCCGGCCGCCAGGTAGGCCAACAGCACGGCAGGGCCGGCCTGGGCAATGGCATGGCCGGAGCCGACGAACAAACCGGCGCCGATCACGCCCGCGATGGAGAGCATGGTCACATGCCGTTGCTTGAGCCCCTGGGCGAGGTCATTGGAAGTCTGCGTACCGCTCATAAAACTACCTTTGCAAAGAATGGTGTTCATCCCGCTACTTGAGTGCGCGCCCCCTCGTGAGGAGCGCTACGTCCTGTGGCGGGTGAGAGGGCAATAAGCGCGCCAACGCGGCCCGCCTTCGTTCGAAATAACCCACAGCCACGTGCAGCAAGGCGTACGGCGCTTTCGGCCATTACCTGACCGAAAGGTCGCTTCCGAGGCTGATTACCGAAATACCCACTTACAATTGCCCCAGAAGTGATCCTAGGTAACACCGCTGCGCTTTTTCAGTGCAAAAAAGCGCAACCGACCCGGTGCAACCTTAAAGGAGGGAAAACCGGCAATGCTGTACGAGCGGTCAAAAACGGCTTTCCAGCGCGCAGCAAAGCTGGCACCATCGCGCCTTTTTTCATCAAGGCTGCGGCCCGTGGAAAGGCGCGCGCGGACATCCGCGCGACAGTGCGCTGCGTTGAAGCGACACCCAGCCGTCCACCGGCCATTTGCCCAGCCTGCCGTTGTTGGCTGACATTCGGGCGCTATGCTAGCGTGGCGCCTCGCCAGGAAGGCCGACAACAGCAGGACCGCACCAGAACTCATGAGGACCGCACATGGCCCAGGCCACGCCCGCGCTGGAAATCCGCAACCTGCACAAACGCTACGGCGCGCAGGAGATTCTCAAGGGCATTTCGCTGACCGCCCGCGACGGCGACGTGATCTCCATCCTGGGATCGTCCGGTTCCGGCAAGTCCACCCTGCTGCGCTGCATCAACCTGCTGGAAAACCCGCATCAGGGGCAGATCCTGGTGGCCGGCGAAGAACTCAAGCTCAAGCCCGCAAAAAACGGTGAACTGGTCGCCGCCGACAACAAGCAGATCAATCGCCTGCGCAGCGAGATCGGCTTCGTGTTCCAGAACTTCAACCTGTGGCCGCACATGAGCGTGCTCGACAACATCATCGAGGCGCCGCGCCGCGTGCTCGGCCAGAGCAAGGCCGAGGCCATCGAGCACGCCGAGGCGCTGCTGGACAAGGTCGGCATCCACAACAAGCGTCACAGCTACCCGGCCGAGCTGTCCGGTGGCCAGCAGCAGCGTGCGGCCATCGCCCGCACCCTGGCGATGAAGCCCAAGGTCATCCTGTTCGACGAGCCGACCTCGGCACTGGACCCGGAAATGGTCCAGGAAGTGCTTAACGTGATCCGCGCGCTGGCCGAAGAAGGCCGTACCATGCTACTGGTTACCCATGAAATGAGCTTCGCCCGGCAGGTGTCCAGTGAAGTCATCTTCCTGCACCAGGGCCTGGTGGAAGAGCAAGGATCGCCGCAGCAGGTTTTCGACAACCCGAACTCGGCGCGTTGTAAGCAATTCATGTCCAGCAACCGCTAACGGAGCAACACGCATGCAGAACTACAAGAAATTCCTCCTGGCCGCTGCCGCCACACTGGTGTTCTCGGCCAACGCCATGGCGGCCGACAAGCTGAAAATGGGCATCGAGGCGGCCTACCCGCCGTTCAACAACAAGGATGCCAGCGGCCAGGTCGTGGGCTTCGACAAAGACATCGGCGACGCCTTGTGCGCCAAGATGAAGGTCGAGTGCGAAGTGGTCACCTCCGACTGGGACGGCATCATCCCCGCCCTGAACGCCAAGAAGTTCGACTTCCTGATCTCGTCGCTGTCGATCACCGACGAGCGCAAGCAGGCCGTTGACTTCACCGACCCGTACTACTCCAACAAGCAGCAGTTCATCGCCCCGAAAAACGTCGACTTCAAGACCGACCGCGCCGCGCTCAAGGGCAAGACCATCGGCACCCAGCGCGCCACCCAGGCGGCGACCTGGCTGGACGACAACGGTGGCATGGACGGTGAGTTCAAGGTCAACCTGTATGACGGCCAGGAAAACGCCTACCTGGACCTGACCTCCGGCCGCCTGGACGCCATCCTGGCCGACAAATATGCCAACTACGACTGGCTCAAATCCGACGCCGGCAAGAACTACGAGTTCAAGGGCGACCCGGTCAACGAAAGCGACAAGGTCGGCATCGCCGTGCGCAAGGGCGACATCGAGCTGCGCAACAAGCTCAACGCAGCCCTGAAGGAAATCGTCGCCGACGGCACCTACAAGAAGATCAACGACAAGTACTTCCCTTTCAGCATCTACTGATTCGCCCGACCGGCACCGCCCTGGCGGCGGTGCCCGTCCCTGAACAAGCCTGCCCATGAATATTGATCTCTACGGATTTGGTCCGGCCCTGGCGGCCGGCACCTTGATGACCGTGCAACTGGCGCTGACGGCCCTTTGCCTGGGGCTGGTGCTGGGGTTGCTCGGCGCCCTGGCCAAGACCTCGCCGTACAAGCCCCTGCAGTGGCTTGGCGGTTTCTATTCGACCCTGGTGCGCGGTGTACCCGAGCTGCTGTGGGTGCTGCTGATCTACTTCGGCACCGTCAGCATGATGGGCAAGCTGGGCGAACTGCTGGGTATTCCCGGCCTTGAGCTGAGCGCCTTTACGGCTGGCGTGATTGCCCTGGGCCTGTGCTTCGGTGCGTATGCCACCGAAGTGTTCCGTGGCGCCATCCTGGCCATCCCCAAGGGCCACCGCGAAGCGGGCCTGGCGCTGGGCCTGTCCAGGTGGCGCATCTTCACCCGGCTGATCCTGCCGCAGATGTGGCGTATCGCGCTGCCTGGGCTGGGCAACCTGTTCATGATCCTGATGAAGGACACCGCGCTGGTATCGGTGATCGGCCTTGAAGAAATCATGCGCCACTCGCAAGTGGCGGTAACCGTGAGCAAGCAGCCGTTCACCTTCTATATGGTGGCGGCGCTCATCTACCTGGGCCTGACCATCCTGGCGATGATCGGCATGCACTTGCTGGAAAAACGCGCCGCACGCGGCTTCGCGAGGGCCAACCAATGAACTGGGAAGTGATCATCAAGTGGCTGCCGCGCCTGGCCCAGGGCGCGACCCTGACCCTGGAGCTGGTGGCCATCGCGGTCATCGCCGGGCTGATCCTGGCGATACCGCTGGGCATCGCCCGCTCTTCGCGCCACTGGTACGTGCGCGCAGTGCCGTATGGCTACATCTTCTTCTTCCGTGGCACACCGCTGCTGGTGCAGCTGTTCCTGGTGTACTACGGCCTGGCGCAGTTCGACGCGGTGCGCAACAGCGCATTCTGGCCGTACCTGCGCGATCCGTTCTGGTGCACCGTGCTGACCATGACCCTGCACACCGCCGCGTACATTGCCGAGATCCTGCGTGGCGCGCTGCAGGCCATCCCGCGCGGTGAAATCGAGGCGGCGCGGGCGCTGGGCATGTCGCGGGCCAAGGCGCTGTTCTACATCATGCTGCCGCGTGCCGCGCGCATCGGCCTGCCGGCCTACAGCAACGAAGTGATCCTGATGCTCAAGGCCAGTGCCCTGGCCAGCACCGTGACCCTGCTGGAACTGACCGGCATGGCCCGCACGATCATTGCGCGTACCTACCTGCCGGTGGAGATCTTCTTTGCCGCGGGGCTGTTCTACCTGTTGATCTCGTTCTTGCTGGTGCAGGGCTTCAAGGTGCTTGAGCGCTGGTTGCGCGTCGATGCCTGCCAGGGCCGCTGAGGTACTGCAGGGCGCCACACTGCTCGGCCGCTTCCAGGCCCTGGACAGCTTTTTGCTGGAACACCAGGGCATGTGGCGGCCGAGGCCGTTCACCCAGCTGACCATGGCCTGGGAGCGCGAGCTGCCCGAGCTGAGCCAGTGGCTGCGCCAGCGCACGCTGCAAGACGCAGAGGCGCCTGATGCGCCCGGCGCACCCGCACCTTATCCACAGCTGGCCGCCCAGGCCGCACACCTGTCAGCCGTGGGCGAGTTATCCACAATCGAGCTGGCACCTGCCAGTGCACGCCTGAACGTGGATGTGCCCGGCCGCAAATGGCAGCAGATCGAAGCCTTCGCCAGCCACCTGGCCTTTGCCCGGCCTGCCACGCACTGGCTGGACTGGTGCGCCGGCAAGGGCCACCTGGGCCGGCGCCTGCTGGGCCCGACGCAGCAGCTGACCTGCCTGGAGCACGACCCGGCACTGGTGTTGGCCGGTGAACAGTTGAGCCAGCATCATCACCTGCCGGCGGAGCATCGCCTGCAGGACGTGATGAGCAGCGACGCCGACGCGCAACTCACCCACCAGCACACCCCGGTCGCCCTGCATGCCTGCGGCGACCTGCACGTGCGCCTGATGCAACTGGCCAGCGCCAAGGGCTGCCGGCAGCTGGCCATTGCGCCATGCTGCTACAACCGCACGCGGGGGCCGCTGTATCAAGCGTTGTCCAGCGCTGCGCAGGCCTCGGCGCTGAGCTTGTCCATCGACGACCTGGGCCTGCCCTTGAGCGAAACCGTCACGGCGGGCCAGCGCGTGCGCCGCCAGCGGGACGAATCGATGGCGCGACGGTTGGGCTTCGACCTGCTGCAACGGCAACTGCGCCAGTGCGACGACTACCTGCCCACCCCTTCCCTGCCGAGCAGCTGGCTGAGCAAGCCGTTTGCCGACTACTGCCGCGACCTGGCCGCGCTCAAGGACCTGGAAGTAGCGAGTGCACACGACTGGGCTGCATTGGAGCAGGCCGGCTGGGCGCGCCTGGCGCAGGTGCGCAACCTGGAACGGCTACGCAACCTGTTCCGTCGCCCGCTGGAGCTGTGGCTGGTGTTGGACCGCGCACTGTACCTGGGCGAACAGGGCTTCGATGTGCGCCTGGGCAGCTTCTGCCCCTACCCGCTGACACCGCGCAACCTGATGCTGCTGGCCGAGCGAAAATGACGCGCCAAACCTGTGGATAAGTCTGTGCGCAACATTTTGATAGATTGCTGAAAATCACGTGATTCAAGGGCTGTCAGCGCCTGGTCATTTTTTGTTCATGCGTTAAAGCCGAGCAAAAACAGCCATTTGCGCAAAGACGAATGGCGCGACGCGACGCGATGCAAAAACCGCCTGCCTGGCATGCGGCTTGTGCATAAGCGTTTAAGCGAAACGCTCTAAGGGGGCTGTGACGGGCGTCACGCCAGCTTCAAAAGGCCCATGCCGCCGAGCAGAAGCAGCAGGCCAAGCCAGCCGCGCCCGGCCAGGCGCTGGCCGAACAACGCCCAGCCCATCGCCACCGTGGCGAGGATGCCGAAGCCACCCCAGATGGCATAGGCCATCGACAGCGGGATGTCCTTGACCGCTTGCGCCAGCGCCGTGAAGGCGACCAGCACACACACGATCGAGGCCAGGCCGACCCAGCGCTTGCGCAGGCCGTCGGAGTACTTGAGCAGCAGGTTGGCCACCACTTCCAGCACGATGGCCGCGGCCAGCCATACGAAGGGGATCATCGAGGCGGTCAGCATGGCAGCGCCTCCCCGGTGGTTTCACGGCGAGCGCTGCGGGTACCCGACTTGATCAGCAGGATACCGGCGATCATCACGCCCAGGCCCAGTGCCTTGAGCAGGCCGATGCTTTCGCCCAGCCAGGTCACGCTGACCAGGGTGATCAGCACGATACCGATACCTTCCCACAGCGCGTAGGCGACACCGAGCGGCACGCGCTTCACGGCGAGCGCGAGAAAACCGTAGGACAGGCCGATCATGGCGTACATGAGGGCGTGACCCAGCAGGGGTGAGTGTGTGGCGGCGAACTTCATCGACGTGGTGCCGATCACTTCGGCCACGATGGCGATGAACAGATAGATCCAGGAACGCATGTGCCCTCCCATGGGCGTAGCGGAAAACGCGGGGGCTGACGGTGACGTCAGCAAAGGCCGGGGTTTGGGAGGGTGACGCTAGAGATCGCCGGTCCAGTGACGTTCACGGGAGACCAGGCGGGAGGTGAGGAGCGGTAACGCTTGAGTGTTCAACATAATGCACAACAAATTAACTGAGGGCATCGTCAAAGTCAAATCGATAGAGAGTGACTACTGATTTTTGGTCAGATTGTTTGGTTATTTGGTGAAAGGCCCTGAAAGGTGGGCGCAAGGCCCGTAAATTATAATTTTCAAATCCATCGTTCGCTCGGCCCCCTTTCGCTGGCAAGCCAGCTCCCACAGGGATAGCGCTGGGCTTGAGGACGGCGGGGTACCTGTGGGAGCTGGCTTGCCAGCGAAGAGGCCCGTCGGCTCAACAAGAACCGTCTCGCCCACCCGGGTCAAATCGCCACACCCACCACATCACATCAATTAATTATTGTAATACGATAATTTTTGCTCAATAATCCGCCCCGTTCACACCTGACGCAAGGAAAAACCATGAACAGCAAGACAGTGGCCTACGCACGTTCGCGTTTGCGTGTGATCGGGGCCTTTGCGGCGTTGTTGGCGTGGGGCACAGCGCTGGTCGAATTTGGCTGCAATGCCTGGTTTTGGCTCTTCGACCGGCACAACGTGCTCGCCGCCTACCTGCAAAGCTTTGCCGAACAGATGCCCCTGCTCGTCGCGCCGGGCTTCCAGCCTGGCGCCCTGGCCCAGGCGCTGGTCATCACCCTGGACATGATCCCGGCCAGCCTGTCGGTAGTTGCGCTGTACCTCACCGGCCTGTTCTTCATCCGCCTGTCGCGCGGGCAAACCTGGACGGCAGCCAACATCAAACTGCTGTGGTGGGTGGGCTTGTTGTGCATCGGCCTGCCGTTGCTGTGGCCGATCATCACCACCTTGCAGGGCCTGGCCTTCTGCATCGACCTGCCACCAGGTGAAAGAAGCTTCAGCGTGGGTATCGGTGTATCATCCGCGGCGGTTTACGAGATCATGAAGGGCATATTGCTGTGTGCCTTCTCCCTCCTCATGCGTGACGCCAAGACCATCAGCGATGAACACAACTGTTATGTCTAGCCTAGCCCCATGCCGATAATCATCAGGCTCGATGTCGTGATGGCCAGGAACAAGATCCGCTCCAAGGATCTGGCCGAGATTATTGGTATTACCGAAGCTAATTTATCGTTGCTGAAGAACGGCAAGATCAAGGGTTTCAAGATCGAGACCCTCGACAAGCTGTGTCGCGCGCTGAAGTGCCAGCCGGGAGACCTGCTGGAGTTCAGCGAGGACTGAACAAGGAACACCCTTCTCGTGAGCATCATCTTTTTACAGCGCGCGGCGCTGCTGCTGGCCGCTGGCCTGTTGGCGGGTTGTGGGCCGAGCTACACCTACCGTTATTCGCCGCCCCCCAGCCAGCACGGCATAAGCTGCATCAGTGCGTGTTCGCAGCAGCGCAACGTCTGCGGGCAGATGGCGCGCATGCAGGACAACGCCAACCAGGCGCTGTACCAGTCCGAGCTGCGCAGCTACCAGTATTGCCAGGCGGGCAAGAGCAAGAAGGATGCGCGGCGCAGCTGTTACTACCCGAGTTACCCGTACAGCGCGGGCTTGTCGAGCGACTGCGGGCGCGAGTACGACCAGTGCTACCTGGGCTGTGGCGGCACGATACAGCGGATACAGAACAAGGACTGACGGCGCGTGGGCCGTGTGATTCGATTGGAGAGAAGGATATGACGTTGGGCTTTTTCAAATCCATCGCCTGGGTGGCGTTTGCCCTGGTAATGACCGGCTGCGCCAGCGGCCAGCGCGGCCATCACGCCAACGATGATCAGATGGTGGGCTGGGACATGCCGCAGATGCAGGTACTGGGCGACAACGGGCTGCCGGCGCAGTCGGGGCGCTATGTGAAATGCGGCAAGCGTGGCTGCCATGAGCAGAAGCCGATGCTGTTCGACCCAGCGAAGGCAGAACCGACGGCGGAAAGCCTGCATCGCGGGTGGTGATGAGGGGCTGCAGGCCAGGTAAAACGGGGCGTTGCACAAGATTGCAAGGAAGTGGTTTACAGAACCAAACCGATCGCTATAATAGCGCCCCTATGCCGGTATAGCTCAGTTGGTAGAGCAACTGACTTGTAATCAGTAGGTCCCGGGTTCGACTCCTGGTGCCGGCACCATACAAGGTTCCAGAGAAGGCTTTCAAAATCTCTGGAACCCCCGAAAAACCCGCCTTCTGGCGGGTTTTTTCGTTTTGGCGTTCCGTCGGATTCCGAGGGTAGCCAGCGCTAATAAGGGTACTTTTAAGGATACCTACCAATTCGACATTGGAAAATACCCTTATGGCTCGCACAACGGCTCCCCTTACCGACAACGCCTGCCGCACTGCAAAGGCTCGCGAACGTGAGTACAAGCTTTTTGACGGCGATGGCCTTTACCTGCTCGTGAAGCCCAACGGTCGCAAAGGCTGGCGGCTCAGGTACGTGAAGCCCGATGGTCGCGAGGGCCTGACCTCACTCGGCAATTACCCGGTGGTCGGGCTGGCTGACGCTCGCCACAAGCGCTTCGAGCTCAAACAGCAGCTCGCCAACGGCATTGACCCCATCCAATCCAAGCAGCAGGCCAAGGTGCAAGCCGTAATCAATGGCCGTACCTTCGAAAGCGTTGCGCTCGATTGGTATGCCGGGATGGTGCCGAAGTGGGCGCCGGGCCACGCCAAGACTGTGCTCAGCCGGTTGAAGACTCACGTATTCCCTTTGCTCGGTGCCAGGGCAATCGTCGAGCTCGATACCCACGATCTCATGCAGCCTCTAGAAGCAGTGACGAAACGCGGCACCATCGACGTGGCGCTTAGGATCAAGAACTACCTTCAAAGCATCATGCGCGAAGCCAAACGGCTGCGGCTGATCACGGCGAACCCGGCTCACGACCTCGATGGTTCGATCAAAGCACCACGGGTTACACATCGACCCGCACTACCCTTATCGCGGCTGCCAGAGCTACAAGCACGCATCGACGACTACAAAGGTCGTCCACTCACACGCCTTACCGTGACGCTGTCGCTGCACGTGTTCGTACGCTCCAGTGAACTGCGCTTCGCCCGCTGGAACGAATTCGACCTCAATCGTGGCATCTGGGAGATCCCCGACACCCGCCCGGCGCTGGACGGCGTACCGTTTTCCACAAGGGGTACGAAGATGGCCGGGGACATTCACGTTGTACCCTTATCGCCGCAGGCAGTGGCCTTGCTTGAGCAGATCCACGCGATCACCGGCAAATTCGACCTAGTCTTCGCGGGCGATGCCAAACCGTGGAAACCAATGTCCGAGAACACGGTAAATGCGGCACTCAGGACGATGGGCTACGACACCAAGGTGGATATCTGCGGCCACGGGTTCCGAGCCATGGCGTGCAGTGCGCTGGTCGAGTCCGGGCTGTGGTCAGAGACGGCCATCGAACGGCAGATGAGCCACAAGGAACGCAACAACGTGCGGGCCGCTTATACCCACAAGGCCGAGTTCCTCGAAGAACGCCGGATGATCATGACCTGGTGGAGCCGGTTTCTGGAGGCGAACCGCGAGGACCATGTGACCCCGCATGAGTTTGCCAAGCAGACGGGCGAGAACGTCACGCGCCTTCGCAGTGCCAAGAGGACCGAGTAGCCCGCCGCACCACCGCATCAAACTCGCTGTGAAGTTACCCACAGCCCCACGTTAAGCTCCTCCGCGTGGGTCCTTTCAAACGGGGCTGCAAAGCCGCCCCGTTTGAAAGGACCATACCTAAGAAAAAAACTGCTGGCACAGCTTACGTCTGTGGAAAACCACTGATGTCCACCGGGGGATAGTTTTATCCACAGGCGCTAAATCCCTGATATCGCGCTGCTTGACGAATATTGTCCACAAGCGTAGACCGAGAGTCGCAAGAGCTGTCGATGACAGCACCCCAGGTGACCCGAACCTTAAAGGTCACGCCGCTCCCGCGGTGGTTCACCCGCAAGTACGATTCGCGTCCGGCAGCTCGTACGGTCACTACCCATGTGATGGATGCCAACTCAATATCGTTGCCCCTGCGGCAACCACCCTACCCATCTGCTCAGCAGCAACCTATCCGCTTGGCCATTTCGCGTGCGCCAACCTGCGCCCGTCTCTTTCTCCTGTGTAAGAGACGGGCGCGTCTAACACTGCTGCAGCCCTCATAGCATTTGGCTTTGCGGCAACTTCACTCGTGACAATCGGCGTGACAAACGCCGATGTCACCAGCAACAGCGATGTAGATGATGGTGCCGCAGACCAAGGAATGGACTGCATCTGACTGACAGTCAGGCATGCCCCGGTCATCGCATTGCTGCGTTCACCCGACTCAGGATCTCGCGGCACTGGTCTCGTCAGCCAATGCAGCCTCCACCCGCCCACCGGTAACGGTGCTCAGGAGGCCAGATCATGAGAATCCCTTGCTCCTGGTCGTAAAGAGCCGCCAGTCCCGCGTTAAAGGACATCCCCACAGGTCGCAGGGGCCTTGATCCCTGATAACACTCAACATTCTTGGCGGGATGACGTGGGGCGAGGATCGGAGAACGGCAGATGAGGTGACCCACATGGCATTGGTAGGCAGACGCGATGGTCGCAATTTCGGTTATGGCAGGCAATTGAGCTACGCAGGGCCGCAGGCGCTTAAGGATATGTTCGGCGGCGGCCACTACGGCACGGTCAAGGCGCACAGTGATCGATGGTTGGCATTCGTGAGGTGGTGCCGCTCCGAACAGGGGCCCGGAATCAATGATGCGCGGCAGATTGATTGCAAAGTGTTGGCCGACTAAGCGGCGTATCTGCGTGAAGTGGTAAGGCGCGGTGACCTCGCCGTCAGCACCGCACAAAACCGGCTATCCAGCGTTAACAGGACTATGGCTGCGCTTCGCGGTGATCAGTGCGTGAAGTTGACAAGCCCGAGCAAGGCGCTGGGCATGCAGCGCACCGGGGTTCGACAGTCGGTGCCTCAGGGCCAAGACCGCGAGCAGGTTAAGCAGATCGTCGATGCGCTTTGCCGCCATCATCAGCTACGGGCCGCCACAATCGTCATGCTGGCACGATGCACCGGTATCCGCTTGCGTGAAGCTATTTTGGCTGATCTGCCACGGCTAAGCCGTGAGGCTAATGACCTAGGCAGAATAAACATTCAGGATGGCACTAAAGGCGGCCGCGCTGGCGCTTCGGCACCGCGTTGGATTGCGGTGGACGACCATATTCGAGGTGCGCTTGGGTTTGCACGGCAGGTGTCGCCTGCGGGCAGCCGCAACCTGATTGCGCCACACGAAAGCTACCTAAGTCTTCTGCAAGAAATCATCCGCCCTGCGCGGGACATCCTGCATACACACAATCTCAAAGGCTTCCATGAGCTACGAGCGGCTTACGCATGTGAACGCTATGAGCAAATCACGCAACACCTTGCGCCTATCAACGGCGGCCAATGTTGCCAGGTAGATAGAAACCTTGATCGTGAGGCCCGGAGACTGATCAGCTATGAGCTGGGACACAGTCGGATTGACGTAGTTGCTGCGTACATTGGAGGTCGGACATGAGTAAGTCATTCGATATGGAGTTGTTCTTGACTGGCGTGCTGACCGGGTCGCACGCGACGCGACAACGCCACTTGCGGCAGGCGAATGTCATCCAAGCTGAAATTGCAAAACGCTGGCTGCAAAAGACGCCTTGGGGTTGGCAGAGAAAACATGTGGCTTGGTTCCTAGTGTCCTGTCTCAAAAATAAATATTCCATTTGAGCTAAACTTCCATCATCAACCGGGATATTGGGTGA
>NZ_JAHTBI010000108.1 GCF_019168305.1 Pseudomonas aegrilactucae | reverse complement strand
GCGGCGGCCGGGCCCAGGCATCCAGTGCCTGGGCCCGGCCGCCGCCGTTGGCGTTTGCAGAGAACACGCAATGCCGCTGTCCAACGTTCACATCCTGCATGAGGATGCCGCCGTCCTGGTGGTCAACAAGCCGACCCTGCTGCTGTCCGTGCCTGGGCGCGCCGACGACAACAAGGATTGCCTGATCACTCGCCTGCAGGAAAACGGCTACCCCGACGCCCTGATCGTGCATCGCCTGGATTGGGAAACCTCGGGGATCATCCTGCTCGCCCGCGACGCCGACAGCCACCGCGAGCTGTCACGTCAGTTCCATGACCGCGAGACCGAGAAGGCTTATACCGCCCTGTGCTGGGGCCAGCCGGCGCTGGACAGCGGCAGCATCGACCTGCCACTGCGCTACGACCCGCCGACCAAGCCACGGCATGTGGTGGACCATGAGCAGGGCAAGCACGCGCTGACCTTCTGGCGCATCGTGGAGCGCTGTGGCGAGTATTGCCGCGTTGAGCTGACGCCGATCACCGGGCGCTCGCACCAGTTGCGCGTGCATATGCTGTCGATCGGGCATCCGCTGCTGGGCGACCGGTTGTATGCCTGTCCCGAGGCGCTGGCGGCGCATGAGCGGCTGTGCCTGCATGCGAGCATGCTGAGCTTCACCCACCCGGTGAGCGGGGAGCGCTTGCGCTTCGAGTGCCCGGCGCCGTTCTGAGGCACCGCAGCGCGCCCTTCGCTGGCAAGCCAGCTCCCACAGGGATTGCAGTGATCTTGAAATCCCCCTGCACCTGTGGGAGCTGGCTTGCCAGCGAAGGCCCCCACGCAAATCCGTGATCAATACGTTAAACTCGCGCCACTGCTGTCTGGAGTGACCTATGCGCGATGTACTGAACCAGGGCCTGATCGACTTTCTCAAGGCCTCCCCCACGCCGTTCCACGCCACCGCCAGCCTGTCCCAGCGCCTCGAGGCCGCCGGCTACCAGCGCCTGGATGAACGTGACAGCTGGGCCACCGTGCCCGGTGGCCGCTACTACCTGACCCGCAACGACTCCTCGATCATCGCCATCAAGCTCGGCCGTCATTCGCCGCTGCTCGACGGCATTCGCCTGGTCGGCGCCCACACCGACAGCCCGTGCCTGCGCGTCAAGCCACAGCCCGAATTGCAACGCCAGGGCTTCTGGCAACTGGGCGTGGAAGTCTACGGCGGCGCCCTGCTGGCCCCGTGGTTCGACCGCGACCTGTCCCTGGCCGGGCGCGTGACGTTCCGCCGCGACGGCAAGGTCGAAAGCCAGTTGATCGACTTCAAGCTGCCGATCGCGGTAATCCCGAACCTGGCCATCCACCTCAACCGTGGCGCCAACGAAGGCTGGGCGATCAACCCGCAAACCGAGCTGCCACCGATCCTGGCCCAGGTCGCCGGTGACGAACGCGTCGATTTCCGCGCCCTGCTCACCGAGCAACTGGCCCGCGAGCACGGGCTGAACGCCGACGTGGTGCTGGACTACGAGCTGAGCTTCTATGACACCCAGGACGCGGCCGTGATCGGCCTGCATGGCGACTTCATCGCCGGCGCGCGGCTGGACAACCTGCTGTCGTGCTACGCCGGGCTGCAGGCCCTGCTTGCGGCCGACAGCGACGAGACCTGCGTGCTGGTGTGCAACGACCACGAAGAGGTGGGTTCGAGTTCGGCGTGTGGCGCCGACGGCCCGATGCTGGAGCAGACCCTGCGTCGCCTGCTGCCCGACGGCGACGACTTCGTGCGGGCGATCCAGCGCTCGTTGCTGGTGTCGGCCGACAATGCCCATGGCGTGCACCCCAACTACGCCGACAAGCATGACGGCAACCACGGGCCCAAGCTCAATGCCGGGCCGGTGATCAAGGTCAACAACAACCAGCGCTACGCCACCAACAGCGAAACCGCCGGGTTCTTCCGGCACCTGTGCATGGCCGAGGAAGTACCGGTACAGAGTTTCGTGGTGCGCAGCGACATGGGCTGTGGCTCGACCATCGGCCCGATCACCGCCAGCCACCTGGGTGTGCGGACCGTGGACATCGGCTTGCCGACCTTCGCCATGCACTCGATCCGCGAGCTGTGCGGCAGCCAGGACCTGGCGCACCTGGTGAAGGTGCTGACCGCGTTCTACCTGAGCCGCGATCTGCCCTGAGCTTAAAAGCTTCGCTGGCAAGCCAGCTCCCACAGGGATTGCAGTGACCCTGGAGCCACTGCTGTACCTGTGGGAGCTGGCTTGCCAGCGAAGGGGCCGGCACTGACACTCATCAACCCGCGCGCAAACATTTAGCGCTATGCTCCCCCATAGCCATCCCTTCCGCATAAGGACCTTGCGCATGTCCGAGTTTCAGATGATGTTCCTCCCGGTGATCGCCGGGCTGATCCTGCTCACCGTCGGTTTCAGCATGCGCGAGCGCAACAGCGGCGTGCTGATGATGTGGATCGGCATGCTCGGCATCCTCGGTATCATGGTGTGGAAGATCCTCGAGAAACTCACCTGACAAATGCTCTACACTCGGGCGATTGAGTGTTTGAGGTTGATCGTCCGGTGCCTGCCTTCCTGCGTTGTCTTACCCTGCTGCTGTTGTTCCTCACGCCCCTCGGCCACGCCCACGCGGCCGGCCTGCCGGGCCTGCTCGGCGGCTCGAGCAAAGCCCAGCCCGAAGCCAGCGAACCCCTCGCGCAATCCCTCGACGAAGTCATCAAGAATCTCGAAAACGACCAGCAGCGCAGCAAGCTGCTGGCCGACCTGAAAAAGCTGCGTGACACCACCAGACAGGCCCAGCCAACCCCCGAACAAGGCGTGCTGGGCCTGATCGGCAGCACCTTCGGCGAGCTGGAGAAACAGTTCAGTGGCGACGCCAGCCCGTTCTCGCGCTGGTCGCGCGAGCTTGAACTGGCCCAGATCGAGCTTGGCGCACGCCTGGTGCCCGTGCAGGAATGGGCACCGATCCTGTTCGGCTTTGCCGCCATCATTGCGCTGTGGAGCCTGCTGGCCTACGCCCTGAACTGGCTGGGCCACCGCCTGCGCCTGCGCTTTGGCCTGACCGAGGAGCTGCCGCAGCACCCGCGCACCTGGGACCTGGTGCGCTTCGCCCTGCGCAAGCTCGGCCCGTGGCTGGTGGCCCTGATCATCACCGTGTACCTGAGCTTCGCCCTGCCCTCCTCGCTGGGCAAGTCGATGGCCATGGTGCTGGCCTATGCGCTGGTGGTCGGCACCTGCTTCTCGGCCATCTGCGTGATCGCCTTCTCGCTGCTCGAGGGCCCGCACCGCCATCGCGCCCTGTACATCCTGCGCCACCAGGCGTTTCGCCCGCTGTGGCTGATCGGCAGCTTCGCCGCCTTCGGCGAGGCGATGAACGACCCGCGCATGGCCGGCGCCCTGGGCGACCACCTGGCACATGCCCTGGCGACCCTGGCCAACATCCTCGCGGCGCTGTCGACCGGGTTGTTCATCCTGCGTTTTCGCCGCCCCATCGCCCACCTGATCCGCAACCAGCCGCTGTCGCGCCGCCTGACCCGCCGCGCGCTGAGTGACACCATCGAGATTCTCGGCAGCTTCTGGTACTTGCCGGCACTGGTGCTGGTGGGCATCTCACTGTTCGCCACGTTCATCTCCGCCGGCGACACCAGCACCGCCCTGCGCCAGTCGCTGATGTGCACGGTGCTGGTGGTGATCTGCATGGTGGTCAACGGCCTGGTACGCCGCCATGCACTCAAGCCCCGGCGCGCCAACCGCCGCCAGGCGGTGTATGCCGAGCGCCTCAAGAGCTTTGGCTACACCCTGGTGCACCTGGGTATCTGGCTGGTGTTCATCGAACTGGGCCTGCGTGTGTGGGGCTTCTCGCTGATCGGCTTCACCGAGGGCGAAGGGCATGAGGTGGCCGTGCGCCTGTTCGGCCTGGCCGGTACGCTGATCGCCGCCTGGCTGCTGTGGATCCTCAGCGACACGGCGGTGCACCATGCCCTCACCCGCTCGCGCAAGGGCCTGGCCAACGCCCGTGCACAGACCATGATGCCGCTGATCCGCAATGTGCTGTTCGTGGCCATCTTCATCATTGCGGTGATCGTCGCCCTGGCCAACATGGGCATGAACGTCACGCCGCTGCTGGCCGGTGCCGGCGTGATCGGCCTGGCCATCGGCTTTGGTGCGCAATCGCTGGTGGCCGACCTGATCACCGGCCTGTTCATCATCATCGAGGACTCGCTGGCGATCGACGACTACGTGGATGTGGGCGGCCACCTGGGCACGGTCGAGGGCCTGACCATCCGCACCGTGCGCCTGCGCGACATCGACGGCATCGTGCACACCATCCCGTTCAGCGAAATCAAGAGCATCAAGAACTACTCCCGCGAGTTCGGCTACGCGATCTTCCGTATCGCCATCCCCCACAGCATGAACATCGACCAGGCCATCAGCCTGATCCGAGACGTGGGCCAGAAGATGCGCAGCGACCCGCTGCAGCGGCGCAACATCTGGTCGCCGCTGGAGCTGCAAGGGGTCGAGAGCTTCGAGTCGGGCTCGGCGGTGCTGCGGGCGCGCTTCAAGACCGCGCCGATCAAGCAGTGGGAAGTGTCGCGTGCGTTCAACCTGGCACTCAAGCGCCAGCTCGACGAAGCCGGCCTGGACCTGGCCACCCCGCGCCTGTCGGTGCAGGTGGTAACGGCCGGGGGTGGCGCCGCACAGGATCAGCCTGCCAGCAGCAGCGCCTAACCGGCGTCGGCGTTGATGCAGATGGCGTCGTGGCGCCAGTATTCCAGATCACAGTCGATCAGCCGCCCGTGCTGGTCGCTGTTGACCCGCGTGATGTGCAGGCCGGGACTGCCGGCCGATACCTTCAACGCCATTGCGGCGGCCACGGGCAACGCGGTGGGCAGTATCTCGAAGCGTACCCGCCCGTAGGCGATACCGTAATGCAGCGCATACAGCTCGGTGAGCGACTGGTTCAGATCGAGCTCCAGCAACCCGGGAAAATACTCGGGGTTCAGGTAGTGCTCGGCGTACAGCACCGCACGCCCGTCGATGCGGCGTAACCGGCAGATCTGGATCACGCTCGAGAGCGCCGGCAGCAGCAGGCGGGCACAGATCGCTGCAGGCGCCGGTTGCAACCGGGCCGACAGCAACTGGGTACTGGGCTGACGCCCCTGGTCGCGCACCATCGCGTGAAAGTGGCTGCGTTCGATCAGGTCGTAGGTCAGGCGCTGCGGCGCCACGAACCAGCCGCGCCGCTCCTCGCGATAGATCAGCCCGCAGGCTTCCAGTTGCACCAGTGCCTCGCGCAGGGTGATGCGCGTGGTGTCGAACACCTCGCTGAGCTTGCGCTCGGCCGGCAGCTTGCAGCCGGGCGGCAACAAGCCATGTTCGATCTGCTCCTGCAGGGCATGACAGATGGCGGTTACCGCACGTGCAGGCAGTGGGCGCATCAAGGGTTACCTTTCTGGACTAGTCCAGCACCTGTGGTGGGCCAGAACGGCGCACCGACAACGCGCGGGTTAAAAACAAAAGCCTAGGCAATCCATGTGAACGGCACATGACAGGTCCGCCCAACGGTCGTCCCAGAGCCCCCGCCACAGGCGCTCAAGACGTTGCGGATCAAGCACTTGAATCTGGTCTACGCTGTATTTTCAGGGTCGGCGCAACGGCCTGACGACATGAAACTGTCATGCAATCGGCCTACTTTGGCTCAGGTATTGCTGACCTAGACCAACCGAACCGCAACCCCTCAGCGTTTTGCACGGCACCCACCAAGGAGCTTCGGATGAAACAGCTTTTCCTGGCCTCACTGTTAGGCACCAGTATTGCCCTGTGCACCTCGGCCATGGCCGCGGGCACCGACCTCAAGGCCCTCGAGGACGCCGCCCGCAAGGAAGGCACCGTCAACAGCGTGGGCATGCCCGATGCCTGGGCCAACTGGAAAGGCACCTGGGCGGACCTGGCCAGCAAGTACGGCCTCAAGCACATGGACACCGACATGAGCTCGGCCCAGGAAGTGGCCAAGTTCGATGCCGAGAAAGACAACGCCAGCGCCGATATCGGCGACGTAGGCGCAGCCTTCGGCCCCATCGCGGTGGCCAAGGGCGTTACCCAGCCGTACAAGCCCAGCACCTGGGACCAGGTACCCAGCTGGGCCAAGGATGCAGACGGCCACTGGGCCCTGGCCTACACCGGCACCATCGCCTTCATCATCAACAAGCAACTGGTGAAGGAAGCAGATATCCCCAGGACCTGGCATGACCTGGAAAAGGGCAAGTACAAGGTCGCCATCGGTGACGTCGGTACCGCCGCCCAGGCGGCCAACGGCGTGCTGGCTGCAGCCATTGCCTACAAGGGCGACGAGAAGAACATCGAGCCGGGCCTGCAGCTGTTCACCAAGCTGGCCCAGCAGAAGCGCCTGTCGCTGGCCAACCCGACCATCCAGACCCTTGAAAAAGGCGAGATCGAGGTCGGCGTGGTATGGGACTTCAACGGCCTGAGCTACCGCGAGCAGATCGATCCGAAGCGTTTCGAAGTGCTGATCCCGTCCGACGGCACGGTGATGTCGGGCTACACCACCATCATCAACAAATACGCCAGGCACCCGAATGCGGCCAAGCTGACCCGTGAGTACATCTTCAGCGATGCCGGGCAGACCAACCTGGCCATCGGTCATGCGCGGCCGATCCGTGCCGAGCACCTGAAACTGCCGGCGGACGTACAGGCCAAGCTGCTGCCCAACGAGCAGTACAAGGCGGCGCAGCCGATCAAGGATGCAGCGGCGTGGGAAGCCACCTCCAAGGCCCTGCCGCAGAAGTGGCAGGAGCAGGTCATCATCGAGATGGAGTGACCCCATTCGCTGGCAAGCCAGCTCCCACAGGGTGTTGTGATCCAAAGAACCCTGTGGGAGCTGGCTTGCCAGCGAAGAGGCCATCAAGAACACCGGAGCCCCCATGAACCACAACGTCATCCTGGTCGTGCTCGACGGCCTCAACTACCAGGTCGCCCACCACGCCATGGGCCACCTGCACGCCTATGTCGAAGCCGACCGCGCCGCCCTGTACCGCCTCGAATGCGAGCTGCCAGCGCTGTCGCGGCCGCTCTACGAATGCATCCTCACCGGCGTGCCGCCCATCGACAGCGGTATCGTGCACAACAACGTCACGCGCCTGTCCACCCAGCGCAGCATCTTCCACTACGCCCGCGAGGCCGGCCTGAGTACGGCCGCGGCGGCCTATCACTGGGTCAGCGAACTGTACAACCGCTCACCCTTCGAGCCACTGCGCGACCGCCATACCCATGCACCAGAACTGCCGATCCAGCACGGCCTGTTCTACTACGCCGACCACTACCCCGACTCGCACCTGTTTGCCGACGCCGAATACCTGCGCCGCAAGCACACCCCGAACTTCCTGCTGGTGCACCCGATGAACATCGACGACGCCGGCCACAGGCACGGCCTGGACAGCAGCCAGTACCGCAACAGCGCGCGCCACGCCGACATCCTGCTGGCCGACTACCTGAGCGGCTGGCTGCAGGCCGGTTGCCAGGTACTGATCACCGCCGACCACGGCATGAACAACGACCGCTCGCACAACGGCGTACTGCCCGAGGAGCGCGAGGTGCCGCTGTTCGTGTTCGGCGACGCGTTCAGCCTCGACCCGGCCGCCAAACCCTTGCAGACCGAGCTGTGCGGTACCGTCTGCGAGCTGCTCGGCATCCCTCACGACAAGCCGGTCTGCCGGGAGCTGCTCACGTGAATTCGATCACCCGTGGCAAATGGCTGGCGCTGTTGTGCCTGCTCCCCTTCGCGGTCTTCTTCATCATCTTCCAGATCGCCCCGCTGGCCTGGGTGGCGGTGCACAGCCTGCAAGCCGAGAGCGGCTGGGGCCTGGACAACTTCAGCAAGGTGTTCAGCTCCAGGTTCTACCGCCAGGCCATCCAGCACAGCCTCGAGATCAGCTTCTGGTCCAGCCTGTTCGGCATCCTCATCGCGATCCTGGGCAGCTACTCGCTGCGCAAGGTCGACTCGCGCCTGCGCGACTTCGTCAACGCCTTCGCCAACATGACCAGCAACTTTTCCGGGGTGCCGCTGGCGTTCGCCTTCATCATCCTGCTGGGCTTCAACGGCGCGCTGACGCTGCTGCTCAAGCAGGCCGGGATCATCGAGGACTTCAACCTCTACTCCAAGACCGGGTTGATCATCCTCTATACCTACTTCCAGATACCGCTGGGCGTACTGCTGCTGTACCCGGCCTTCGACGCGTTGCGCGAAGACTGGCGTGAGTCGGCGGCGCTGCTGGGGGCCAGCGCCTGGGACTACTGGCGCCTGATCGGCCTGCCGGTGCTGACCCCGGCGCTGCTGGGCACCTTCGTGATTCTGCTGGCCAACGCCCTGGGCGCCTACGCCACGGTGTACGCACTCACCACCGGCAATTTCAACGTGCTGCCGATCCGCATCGCCGCCCTGGTATCGGGTGACATTTCGCTGGACCCGAACCTGGCCAGTGCGCTGGCGATGATCCTGGTGGGGCTGATGACCCTGGTCACCCTGGTGCACCAATGGCTGTTGAAGAGGAGCTACCATGTCTCGCGCTGAATCGGCTTCGGCCAGCCTCTACCACCGCGTGGTGGTGTACGCACTGTTCGTGATCCTGTTGCTGCCGCTGGCCGGCACCCTGCTCTACTCGCTGTCCACCAGTTGGTCGGCGAGCCTGCTGCCCAGCGGGCTGACCTTCAAGTGGTACGTGGCGCTGTGGAGCGAGCCGCGCTTTCTGGCCGCTTTCGGCCAGTCGCTGCTGGTGTGCGTGGGCGCGCTGCTGCTGTCGGTGCTGCTGATCCTGCCGCTGCTGTTCGTGGTGCACTACCACTTCCCCAGGCTCGATGCGCTGATGAACATCCTGATCCTGCTGCCCTTCGCGGTGCCACCGGTGGTGTCCTCGGTGGGGCTGCTGCAGCTCTACGGGTCGGGGCCGATGGCGATGGTCGGCACGCCATGGATCCTGATCGGCTGCTACTTCACCGTGGCCCTGCCTTTCATGTACCGCGCCATCACCAACAACCTGCAGGCGATCAACCTGCGCGACCTGATGGACGCGGCTCAACTGCTCGGCGCCAACACCTGGCAGGCCGCGTTCCTGGTGGTGCTGCCCAACCTGCGCAAGGGCTTGATGGTGGCGTTGCTGCTGTCGTTCTCGTTCCTGTTCGGCGAGTTCGTGTTCGCCAACCTGCTGGTGGGCACCCGCTACGAGACCCTGCAGGTGTACCTGAACAACATGCGCAACAGCAGCGGCCACTTCAACAGCGCGCTGGTGATTTCCTATTTCCTCTTCGTACTGGTGCTGACCTGGGCAGCCAACCGCCTGAACAAGGACAAGACCTGATATGAGCTTCGTCAGTATCCAGAACCTGCAGAAAAGCTACGGCGCCAGCGCGGTGTTCAACGACATCAATTGCGAGATCGAGCGCGGTGAGTTCGTCACCCTGCTCGGCCCCTCGGGCTGCGGCAAGTCCACCCTGCTGCGCTGCATCGCCGGGCTCACCGCCGTGGACAGCGGCAAGATCCTGCTCGATGGCCACGACCTGGTGCCGCAAAGCCCGCAAAAACGCGGCATCGGCATGGTGTTCCAGAGCTATGCGCTGTTCCCCAACATGAGCGTCGAGCAGAACGTCGCCTTCGGCCTGCGCATGCAGAAGGTCAAGGGCGAAGACAGCCGCAACCGCGTGCTCGAAGCGCTGCGCATGGTCGAGCTGCAGGACTTTGCCGGCCGCTACCCGCACCAGCTGTCTGGTGGCCAGTGCCAGCGCGTGGCCCTGGCCCGCTCGCTGGTGACGCGGCCGCGCCTGTTGCTGCTGGACGAGCCGCTGTCGGCGCTGGATGCGCGCATTCGCAAGCACCTGCGCGAACAGATCCGCCAGATCCAGCGCGAGCTGGGCCTGACCACGATTTTCGTGACCCATGACCAGGAGGAAGCACTGACCATGTCGGACCGCATCTTCCTGATGAACCAGGGCCGCATCGTGCAGAGCGGCGATGCCGAGTCGCTCTACACTGCGCCCGTGGATGCGTTTGCCGCCGGCTTCATCGGCAACTACAACCTGCTCGATGCCGACAGCGCCAGCCGCCTGCTGCAGCGCCCTGTCAGCAGCCGCCTGGCGATTCGCCCCGAAGCCATCGCGCTGAGCCTGAACGGCGAACGCGAAGGCCTTGTGCGCAGCCACAGCCTGCTGGGCAACGTGATCCGCTACCGCATCGAGGCGCGTGGGGTGGAACTGGTGGTGGATGTGCTCAATCGTTCATCGGCCGATCTGCACGCGGACGGCGAGCGGGTATCCTTGTCCATCGATCCCACTGCCCTCTGCGAAGTCGCCTGAGGGCTGCACAGGAGTTTTGTTGAAATGGCTTTAGCGATATTCGATCTGGACGAGACCTTGATCCATGGCGACTGCGCCTCGCTGTGGAGCGAGCAGATGGTGCGCCTGGGCTGGGTCGACGGTGAGTCGTTCCTGCGCAACGACCGCGCGCTGATGGAGGCCTACGGCAAGGGGCAACTGGCGATGGAGGACTACATGGCGTTCAGCCTGGAGCCGCTGATCGGGCGCACGCCGGAGGAAGTCGATCACCTGGTCGGGCCGTGGGTGGAGGACTTCATCGAGCCGATCATCTTCAGCGAGGCGACTCGCACCATCGCCGCGCACCGCAAGGCGGGCGATCGGATTCTGGTGATCTCGGCCTCTGGCGTGCACCTGGTGGGGCCGATTGCCGAGCGACTGGGCATCGACGAATACCTGGGGATCGAGCTTGAGGTGGTCCAAGGGTTCTACACCGGCAAGACCGTGGGCACGCTGACCTACCGTGAAGGCAAGATCACGCGGTTGCTGGAGTGGCTGGACCAGGAAGAAGAGAATCTGGAAGGCGCGAGCTTCTATTCCGATTCACGCAACGATCTGCCGTTGCTGCTGAAGGTGGATCACCCGCATGTGGTCAATCCGGACCCGGTGTTGCGCGAGCAGGCCGAGAAGAGTGGCTGGCCGATTCTGCACTGGAGCTGAAAAAAAGCTTCGCTGGCAAGCCAGCTCCCACAGGTGCACCACTGCCCTTGAGAACAGTGGTGCACCTGTGGGAGCTGGCTTGCCAGCGAAGGGGCCCTCAAGCCTTATACAAGGCTTTCGTCGATCACCAGCACCAGCTTGCCCGACACCTGGTTGCCCGCAAGCTCGGCAAACGCCGCCTCGGCGTCCTTCACTGCATAGGTACCGACCAGTTGCGGCGTCAGCCGCCCCTCGGTGAACAACGGCCATACCTGCTGCCTCAGGTCACTGAGCAGGTCTGCCTTGAACTGATCATCGCGATTGCGCAGGGTGGAGCCTGTGAGCTGGATACGCTTGGCCAGCACCTGCGCCAGATCGAACTCGGCCTTGCGCCCGCCCATCAGGCCGATGATCACCCAACGCCCGTCGCGTGCCAGCAGCTTCAGGTTGAGCGCCGCATAGTTGGCCCCCACCGGATCCAGGATCACATCGAACGGGGCAAAATCGTTCAGCGCCTCCAGGTCGTCACCGCGCACCACACCCCCACTGGCACCCAGGCCCTGGCAATAGGCCAGGCGCTCGGCCGACCCTACGCTCACCCAACTCGGGCTGCCGAACGCCTTGCACAACTGGATCGCCGCCGACCCCACACCACTGGCACCGGCATGCAACAGCACCTTCTCGCCAGGCTTGAGGCCGCCCAGCTGGAACAGGTTGAGCCAGGCGGTGGCATACACCTCGGGGATTGCCGCCGCCTCGTGCAGGCTCAGGCCCTCGGGCACCGGCAGCACATGCCGCGCATCCACCACCGCCTCTTCGGCCATGCCGCCGCCGGCCAGCAGCGCGCAGACCCGATCACCCACCTGCCACGACGAGCCCGCACCCACTTCGCTGATCACGCCGGCGCACTCAAGGCCCAGAAACTCGCTGGCACCTGGCGGTGGCGGGTACAACCCGGCACGCTGCAACAGGTCGGCCCGATTGAGCCCGGCCGCCGCCACGCGAATGCGTACTTGACCTACATCGCAGGTTGGACTTGTCGTCGCAACCCACTCCACATGTCCGTCAACGCCTTGCAATGCCTTCACAGTGCCTCCATAGTTGAGTCATGACTGAGCCTGGATGCCTTGGCACCAGGCTTTTTGCATTATGCGTCCGGCTCCATGGAGCCGGCGAATTCAAAGACGGCCTAATATGCGTGATCAATTGCCCCTACGTCGAATCAGCATGAAGCAACTCCTGCCCAGCACTGCCCTGGCCCTGATGATCGGCCTTGGCACGCTGCCGCTGGCCGGCAACGCTTCGGCCGCCAACAGTTGGGACAAATTGCAGCCTGAGCGCGACGAAGTGGTCGCCAGCCTGAACGTGGTCGAGCTGCTCAAGCGCCACCACTACAGCAAGCCGCCGCTCAATGACGCGCGCTCGGTCATCATCTACGACAGCTACATCAAGCTGCTCGATCCTTCGCGCAGCTATTTCCTGGCCAGCGATATCGCCGAGTTCGACAAGTGGAAGACCCAGTTCGACGACTTCCTCAAGAGCGGCAACCTGGACCCGGGCTTCACCATCTACAAGCGCTACCTGGACCGCGTCAAGTCGCGCCTGGACTTCACCCTGGCCGAGTTGAACAAGGGCGTCGACAAGATCGACTTCACGGCCAGGGAGTCGCTGCTGGTCGATCGCAAGGACGCCCCCTGGCTGCAGAACGGCGCCGAGCTCGACGACCTGTGGCGCAAACGCGTCAAGGATGAAGTGTTGCGCCTGAAGATCGCCGGCAAAGAGCCCAAGGCCATCCAGGAGCTGCTGACCAAGCGCTACAAGAACCAGCTCGCGCGCCTGGACCAGACCCGCGCCGAAGACATCTTCCAGGCCTACATCAACACCTTTGCGCAGTCCTACGACCCGCACACCAACTACCTGTCGCCCGACAACGCCGAAAACTTCGACATCAACATGAGCCTGTCGCTCGAAGGCATCGGTGCGGTGCTGCAAAGCGACAACGACCAGGTCAAGATCGTACGCCTGGTGCCGGCTGGCCCCGCCGCCAAGACCAAGCAGGTAGCACCGGCCGACAAGATCGTCGGCGTGGCCCAGGGCGACAAGGAAATGGTCGACGTGATCGGCTGGCGCCTGGACGAAGTGGTCAAGCTGATCCGTGGCCCCAAGGGCTCGGTGGTGCGCCTGGAAGTCATCCCGGCCAGCAATGCGCCGAACGACCAGACCAGCAAGGTGGTGTCGATCACCCGCGAAGCGGTCAAGCTCGAAGAGCAGGCCGCCAAGAAGTCGGTGCTCAACCTCAAGCAGGACGGGCGTGACTACAAGCTGGGGATCATCGAGATCCCGGCCTTCTACCTCGACTTCAAGGCGTTCCGCGCCGGTGACCCGGAGTACAAGTCCACCACCCGTGACGTGAAGCGACTGCTCACCGAACTGCAGAAGGAAAAAGTCGACGGCGTGGTCATCGATCTGCGCAACAACGGCGGCGGTTCGCTGCAGGAAGCCACCGAGCTCACCAGCCTGTTCATCGACAAGGGCCCGACCGTGCTGGTGCGCAACGCCGACGGGCGTGTCGACGTGCTCGAAGACGAAAACACCGGCGCGTTCTACAAAGGGCCGCTGGCCTTGCTGGTCAACCGCCTGTCGGCCTCGGCCTCGGAGATTTTTGCCGGTGCCATGCAGGACTATCACCGCGGCCTGATCATCGGTGGCCAGACCTTCGGCAAAGGCACCGTGCAGACCATCCAGCCCCTTAACCATGGCGAGCTGAAACTGACCCTGGCCAAGTTCTACCGGGTATCCGGCCAGAGCACCCAGCACCAGGGCGTGCTGCCGGATATCGACTACCCGTCGATCATCGACACCAAGGAAATCGGCGAGAGCGCCCTGCCCGAAGCGATGCCGTGGGATACCATTCGTCCTGCGATCAAGCCGGCCAGCGACCCGTTCAAACCCTTCCTCGCGCAGCTCAAGGCACGTCATGAAAGCCGCAGTGCCAAGGACCCGGAGTTCGTCTACATTCGCGACCGCCTGGCCCTGACCCAGAAGCTGATGAACGAGAAGACCGTCAGCCTCAACGAGGTCGAGCGCCGCGCCCGCCATGCCGATATCGAAGGCAAGCAACTGGCCTTGGAAAACATCCGTCGCAAGGCCAAGGGCGAAGAGCCGCTCAAGGAACTGAAGAAGGAAGACGAAGACGCGCTGCCGGTCGAGCCGGACGATACCAAGCCGGAAGACGATGCGTACCTGGCCGAAACCGGGCGTATCCTGCTGGACTACCTGGGCTTGAATTCGGCGGTGGCCAAGCACTGAGGCAGTAGTGGCAAAATAGTGTGACTGCGACCCCGCCAGGTCATCAAACAGTCATCATTCTGTCGTGAAATAAGGGACTGGGCGCCAATGGCCCCAGTCCCTTTTTTTCAAGGTAGCCTTGCCATGACCGTGACCGAACAGCTCAGCGCATTGAGCTCCATTTTGGCTCAAAGCGGCTTGCACAGCCTGTTCCAACCCATCGTCTGCCTGTCCGAGCGGCGCATCCTCGGTTATGAAGCGCTCAGCCGCGGCCCCTCCAACAGCCCGCTGCACTCCCCCATCAACCTGTTCGCGGTGGCCCGCCATGCCGGGCGCCTGACCGAGCTGGAAGTGGCGTGCCGCGAGAGTGCCTGCCGGCAGTTCAGCCAGCAAGGCCTGGAAGGCAAGCTGTTTCTCAACGTCTCGCCCGAATCGCTGCTCGAACCGCAGTACCCGTCCGGGGGTACCCTCAAGCTGCTGCAAAGCCTGGGCATCTCGCCCAGCCGGGTGGTGATCGAACTCACCGAGCAAACCCCCATCTACGACTTCCAGCTGCTGTTCAATGCCCTGCATCACTACCGCGACATGGGCTTCTCGATCGCCCTCGACGATCTGGGCGCCGGCTACTCCAGCCTGCGCCTGTGGTCGGAGCTGCGCCCGGACTACGTCAAGATCGACCGGCACTTCATCGACGGCATCCATCAGGACGCGGTCAAGCGCGAGTTCGTCGGTTCCATCCTGCAGATCGCCAAGGCCTCCCGCGCCCAGGTGATCGCCGAAGGCATCGAGCTGCCCGAAGAGCTGACGGTGCTGACCGAGATGGGGGTCGACCTGGTACAGGGCTACCTGCTGTGTCGCCCGCAGGAGCAGCCGCCACGCGATGCCGCCACCCTGCTGCCCGCGCCCAGCGGCGTGGCGGTACTGGTAGACGAAGGCCGCGACCTCAGCGCGCTGCTCAACGAACAACCGGCCGTCAGTGGCGATGCCGCGACCCTGGAGGTACTGGCGCTGTTCCGCCGTCAGGCCAACCTGAACTCCCTGGCGGTACTCGACCGCGAGCAGCGCCCGTGTGGCATCGTGCACCGCCATTCGCTATCGGACGCGCTGCTCAAGCCGTTTGCCACCGACCTGTATGCACGCAAGCCGATCAGCCGGCTGATGAGCGAAGACTTTCTTGCGGTGGAGCTCAACCAATCGCTGCAAAAGGTCAGCCGCCTGCTCACCAGCCGCGCGCGCCAGCGCATCGAAGAAGATTTCATCATCACCCTGGAGGGTCGCTACCTGGGCCTGGGCCGGGTGATCGATGTGCTCAAGCTGATCACCGAACAAAAGCTGCAACAGGCGCGCTATGCCAACCCCTTGACCCTTCTGCCGGGCAACGTGCCCATCCAGCAATGCCTGACGCGCCTGCTGCAACAGCAGCGCGAGGCGGCGATCTGTTATGTGGACATCGACAGTTTCAAGCCCTTCAACGATATCTACGGCTACGCCAAGGGCGATGAAGTGCTGCTGTGTCTGGCCCAGTGCCTGAGTGAACGGGTCGACCCCAATCGCGATTTCGTCGGCCATATCGGCGGCGACGACTTCATGCTGGTGCTGGGCTCAAAGGACTGGGAACAGCGCCTGCAGGTGCTGCTGGATGACTTTCACAAGGAGTGCCGGCGCTTCTACCGCAGCGAACACGTGGAGGCCGGGTGTTTCATTGCCCACAACCGCCTGGGCCAGCGCCAGGAGTTCCCGTTGCTGTCACTCTCGATCGGGGTGGTACAACTGCATGCGCACACCTGCGCCCAACTGGACGCCGACCAGTTGGCCGACCTTGCCTCGCAGGCCAAGCACCACGCCAAGGACATGCCCGGGCACAGCCTGTACCTGATCGATACGGCGCTGGCGCCTCAGGCTTGCTCGGGCTCGGGATAACTGTATTCGAATACGCGCACCACTTCGGAGGCATGCCAGGACGCGGCGGCGATACCATCGGACGGTCCGGAAAAACGCCCCAGGCGCTCCACGCATTCAAAGAAACCGGTGCGCGGCAAACGGCTGGCGCCCTGGCTGATCACCAGCGAGCTGCGCAGCGGCTGTTCGGCACGGGCATCGAGTACCGCCAGGTACTCCAACGCTGCCGTCAGGGTCTGCATCGCCGGGCTGGGCAGTTCGAGGCGTTCGAGCAAGGCGCGGTAGGTCAGCAGGTGGCGTTGACGGCGTGCGACATCCAGCTCGCCGAGCAACCCTTCCCATTGCTGACGGCTGATCCGCACCCCGCTCACGATGGCTCGCTCCAGCCCGCCACGCCCAGTTCCCAGGCCAGGCTGCGACGGATCGCAGCATCGGGCTGACGTTCGCCGCTCTCGATCAGGCCCAGGTATACCGGGCTGATGCCCACCTTGCGGGCCAGTTGCTCGGCCGCCAGGCCCTTGCCCTCACGCAATGCGGCCAGCTCGCTCAGGCTGGGCAAGCTGGCCGGGGCCGCCGCCGCGGGCGTGGTTTCGGATGCTTCAACACGGGCCGCCGGCTGGCCTGCCGCCTTGAGCAATGCCTGGTACTGCTCCCAGGGCACAACCGCGTACTCGGGTTGACCGTCTCGGCTGATAACCTGAATACCCATTACAACCCCCTTGTCGGACTCTGCGCATGTAATCGGTCGGTATAGCGCTTATGCCAAATATAGTACCAGCCGACAGGGTATTGCAGGGTGTAACCATATTCAGCTTTTTTCCTGCTCAAGCCGCAGGGCTTCGGCCGTGTCGGGCAAGCGCTCGACCACGCGCAGTTTCTCCGGCGCCTGGCGGTGGCGCCAGGCACGAAATGCCGCCAGTTCGCCGTCCACGGTTTTCAGTACCCAGGCCAGCACCGCGATGTCGTCGAGCATGCCCACGCCCAGCAACCAGTCAGGGATGGCATCGAGGGGGCTGACGAAGTACAGCAGGCCAGCGACGATGGTCACCAGCGCCTTGGGGCTGATGGCGCGGTACTCGCCGCGCCACCAGGCCACGCACAGTGCCTGCAGCAGCCGCACGTCGTCCTTGAGCTTGCCCAGACGCGGCCCCTTGCGTGCCACCGCGAAAATCAGCGCAGGCAAGCGGCCACGGCTGAGCAAGCGCTCGGCCAGGGGCAGAAAACGGGCAAAATTCCAGGGTGCGTTCATACCACCTCCAACGGCTGGGCCGGGAAGGTTATCCACAGTAATTGTGGATAACCTTGTGAACAGAGGCCATTTTCAGACTCGGGGCGCCCGCCAGGCAAGGGCCTGGCTTAGATCGGGCGTTTTTTACACACTTGTTTCAATCGGCAATCGTTTTGCCCAAGGCGTCACGTTTGCACCGCCGCCCCACCTTGTGACGCCAGCGCAGGCCCTCGGTTCAGCTGGATGCATAAACGACAACGCCCCGTCGAGACGGGGCGTTGTGCACACACGGGGACGCTTACTTGGCCGGGGCTTCGTCTTGCGCCTTGGCCGGGTCCTTGATGGCGATCAGTTCCAGATCGAACACCAGTACCGAGTTGGCCGGGATCATCGGGCTCGGGCTTTGTGCGCCGTACGCCAGATCGGCCGGGATGAACAGCTTGACCTTCTCGCCCACGTGCATCAGTTGCAGGCCTTCGACCCAACCCGGGATCACACCGCTGACCGGCAGGTCGATCGGGCTGCCACGCTCTACGGAGCTGTCGAACACCTTGCCGTCAGTCAGCTTGCCTTCGTAGTGAACAGTCACCACGTCAGTCGGCTTGGGCTGGGCGCCCTCGGCCTTCTTCACGATCTGGTACTGCAGGCCGGAGGCGGTAGTGACCACGCCGTCTTTCTTGCCGTTTTCTTCAAGGAACTTCTTGCCGGCGGCGGCCGACTCTTCGCTCATCTTGACCAGGCGCTCTTCGGCACGCTTTTGCAGCGCGGCGAAGGCTTCGACCAGGTCTTCATCCTTGATCTTCTGTTCTTTCTTGCCAACAGCGTCTTCGATGCCCTGGGCCACGGCCTTGGAATCGAGGTCGTCCATGCCTTCCTGCGCCAGGCTCTTGCCCATGTTCAGGCCGATACCGTAGGAGGCTTTCTGTGCCGGAGTCTTCAGCTCGACGCTGGTCTGCGAATCGCAACCCGCCAGTACCAGGCCAACCAGGGCAACCGCAGCCGCCAACCGATGCTGTTTCATGCTATTTCCTTGTTCATGCGCCAAAAGGGCAATCGAGTAAAGCCGCGAGCTTATCAGGCGGCCACGACCAATGGCTACCGGCATGAGAGCAACAAAAGGTGGAGAAGTTCACCCGGATTAACGCTTCTTCATACAGCCGATAAGCCAGTGGCCAGTATTGCAGGTGCGCATGGGTTTGCTGATGAAATTTACGGGTAGTGGCCTTGCCGGTACTGCCCCGCCACCTCGCGCAGCACCTCGCACAGCCATTGCGCCGGCAGTGCCTGTGGCAGCGCGGCATTGCTGCAGATGCCCACCGAGCCGCCGGGCTCGCGCACGCCCAGGTCCAGCTCGCACAACTCGCCACGGCCAAGGTCCACGCGCACCGCGTCACGCGGGGCCACCCACACTGCATCACTGCCCAGCACATAGCGCCGGCTCAGCGCCGGAGAAAGCGTTTCCAGACGTTGCTGCGGTTGTTCGATGGCGCATTGCACGAACAGGCTGTCGGCGTGCTTGCGGATGGTGGTGCCGGCCAGTGGCAGCACCAGCGGGTAGCGGCCGACCTGGTTGCGCTCCACGGGGTTGCGTGCCAGCAGTGGGTGGCCTGGGCGTACCACCAGCGACATCGATTCGCTGTACAGGTGTTCGAACAGCAGGCCCTGGATCTGCGGGCTGTCGGTCATGCGCCCGATCACCAGGTCCAGTTCGCCTACGTGCAGTTGCGCCAGCAGGTGCGCGCTGGGGCCGGTGGCGACGCTGACCACCAATGCCGGGTGGCGTTGGTGCAGGCGGCAGATGACTTCGGGGACAAGCAGGCTTTCTACGGTGGAGAGTACGCCGATCCTGACCTGCGGTGGCGCGTGTTCTTCGCCGCGCAGGGTGCTGACGCCTTCGCGCAGGGCTTGCACGCAGGGGCCGGCGTAGCGCATGAAGCGTACCCCGGCGGGGGTCAGTTCGACGCCGTGCTTGCCACGTTCGAACAGGCGGGTCTGCAGCAGGTCCTCCAGCTCCTTGAGGGTCTTGGAAATGGCCGGCTGGCTGATGGCCACGGCGTCGGCGGCCTTGGCGAAACTGCCTTGGCGGGCGATTTCGAGAAAGCACAGCAGGTGTCGGAACTTGATGCGGGTATCGAGGTTCATGGGCGCAGTCTATCGTAACTGCGCGGTGAAGCCTTCGCTGGCAAGCCAGCTCCCACAGGTACCCCACTGCCCTCCAGAGCGGTGGCATACCTGTGGGAGCTGGCTTGCCAGCGAAGTGGCCATCACGCCACCCCCAACTCCACCTGGTCCCCATTCAACCGCACCGCCCAGGTGCGCAGCATCTGCGCCGGGTCCTCCAGGCAACGCCCGTCGCGCAGGCAGTAATGCTGCTTGTACAACGGCGATGCCACCACCAACTCACCCTTGAGGCTCCCCACGATCCCGCGTCCGATCACATTGGCACCCGACTGCGGATCATGGTTGTCCAGCGCATGCACCTCGCCCTCACTGCCCGGCACATAGAACAACGCCACCTGCGCCCCCTCATGCCACACCACCACACCCGACTGGGCCACCAGGTCGGCGCGACCACACACTGCCTGCCACTGTTGCTGCTGCATCAACGCATTGTTCGACGGGCTCATCAGAGCACCTCCTCGGTAGTGGGGATCAAGTGAAGCTCTGGCGCCGCAATCGGCCGACGCTGGCCACGCTCACGCACGAAATGCACGCCAGGATCAGGCCGCTGGTCATTGACGAAGGTACGGAAGCGCTTGAGTTTTTCCGGGTCTTTGAGGGCATTGGCCCACTCACATTCATACCGGTCGACCACCAGCTGCATCTGCGCCTCAAGCTCGGCACACAGCCCCAGGCTGTCGTGCAACACCACCTGCTTGAGGTACTCCAGCCCGCCCTCCAGGTTCTCGCGCCACACCGAGGTCCGTTGCAACTTGTCGGCAGTGCGCACATAGAACATCAGCACCCGGTCGATGGTGCGGATCAGCGTGTCGTCATCCAGGTCGGTGGCAAACAACTCCGCATGCCGTGGGCGCATGCCGCCGTTGCCACACACGTACAGGTTCCAGCCATTCTCGGTAGCGATCACGCCGATGTCCTTGCTCTGCGCCTCGGCGCACTCGCGGGTGCAACCGGACACCGCGAATTTGAGCTTGTGCGGCGAGCGCAAGGCCTTGTAACGATCCTCCAGGCGCAACGCCATGGCCACGCTGTCCTGCACGCCATAACGGCACCAGGTGCTGCCCACGCAGGATTTGACCGTGCGCGTGGACTTGCCGTACGCCAGCCCGGTCTCGAACCCGGCCGCAATCAGCTCGCTCCAGATGTCCGGCAGCTCGTGCAACTGCGCGCCGAACATGTCGATGCGCTGACCGCCCGTGATCTTGGTGTACAGGTCGTACTTCTTCGCCACCTGGCCGATCACGATCAGCTTGTCCGGAGTGATCTCGCCACCCGGAATGCGCGGCACCACCGAGTAGGTCCCGTTTTTCTGCATGTTGGCCATGAAGGTGTCGTTGGTGTCCTGCAACGGCACCAGTGACGGGTCCATGATCGGCCGGTTCCAGCACGACGCCAGGATCGAGCCTACCGTGGGCTTGCAGATGTCGCAGCCGATGTGGCCACGGCCATGCTTGGCCAGCATTTCATCAAAACTCAGGATGCCTTCCACCCGCACCAGCGCGTACAGCTCCTGGCGGGTATAGGCAAAGTGTTCGCACAGGCTCTTGTCCACGGCCACGCCGCGGGCGATCAGCTCATGCTCGAAGACCTGCTTGAGCAGCGCCGTGCAGCCACCACAGCCGGTCGATGCCTTGGTCTGGCACTTGAGCTGGGCCAGGTCGCTGCAGCCGCCATCGATGGCCGAGCACACCGCGCCCTTGCTGACGTTGTAGCAGGAGCAGATGGTCGCCGTGTCCGGCAGCGCATCGGCCCCCAGCGCCGGGGCCCCACCCGATTGCGGCAGGATCAACCCCGCCGGGTCGGCCGGCAGCGCGATGCCGTTCTGCACGTACTGCAGCAGTGTGTCGTAGTAGCTGTTGTCGCCGACCAGCACCGCGCCCAGCACGCGCTTGCCGCTGGCATCCACCACCAGCCGGCGGTAGGCCGCATTGGCTTCGTCGATGAAGCGGTAGCTGCGCGCGCCGGGCGTGGCGCCATGGGCGTCGCCGATCGAGCCCACATCCACCCCCAGCAACTTGAGCTTGGTCGACATGTCGGCCCCGGCAAACGCCTGCGCCGCCTCGCCGGCCAACGCCGCCGCCAGGTTGCGCGCCATGCTGTAGCCCGGCGCCACCAGGCCGAACACGCTGCCATTCCAGGAAGCACATTCACCGATGGCGAAGATCTGCGGGTCACTGGTACGGCAATGATCGTCGATCACCACCCCACCGCGTGCGGCAACCTCCAGCCCGGCGCCACGCCCCAGCGCATCCTGCGGACGAATCCCGGCGGAGAACACGATCAGGTCGGTCTCCAGGAACTCGCCGCCGTCAAAGTTCATGCGGTAGCGGTAATCCTGGCCGGCGACGATCGCCTGGGTGGCACGCGACAGGTGCACGCTCACCCCCAGCGCCTCGATCTGCGCACGCAAGGCCGCACCGCCCTCGCCATCCAGTTGCACCGGCATCAGGCGTGGGGCGAATTCCACCACGTGTGCCTCCAGCCCCAGCGACTTGAGCGCATTGGCCGCTTCCAGGCCCAGCAGGCCACCGCCCACCACCACACCGCGGCGCGCCGAGGCGGCGGCAGCACGAATGCCGTCGAGGTCATCAAGAGTGCGATAGACCAGCCGCGCGGCGCCCTCGCTGCCGTCGATCGGCGGCACGAAGGGGTACGAGCCGGTGGCCAGGATCAACTGGTCGTAGGCGTAGCGACCTTGCTCGGTCACCACCTCGCGGCGTTCACGGTCGATCTCCAGCACCGCCTCGCCCAGTTGCAGGACAACACCATGCTCGGCGTACAGCCCGGCCTCACCCAGCGCCAGCGCCTCGGCATCGTTGGCGCTGAAGTATTCCGACAGGTGAACCCGGTCGTAGGCACGCTGGCGCTCTTCACCAAACACCCGCACCTCGAAGCGCGCCAGTGCGCCGCGCTCGATCAGTTGTTCGACGCAGTGATGGCCGACCATGCCGTTGCCGACGATGACCAGTTTCTGCCGTTGCTCGATGGTCACTTTCGCATTCATACCCGATCCTCTCTCAAGGCCAATCACGGTGCGGGGTGGCTACCCCGTAAAAAACACACAAAAAAAGGCGCCTGGAGCCGAAGCTCCAGGCGCCTTTGCCTGGTATTGATCTGTTATGTAGCCCTTGACGGTGATCGACGTTGACCACCCGGGGCGTTGTACCAAGGTGAAAAGCAGGGACCGTGCCAACTGCCAAAACCCCGTGCAATCAGACGGTTTGCGCGCGCCAGCCCGCTAAAATCGAACCAAGCTGGTGCAGCGCTCCCCGTTATGGCGCATTCAGTACACGTCACGCAGGTAGCGTCTGTCGCTGGCCAGGCGAGCCACATAAGCGGCTGCCTCTTCGGCGCTTTTACCGCCATGCGCGGCCACCACCTGCTTCAACGCGCCATCCACATCCCTGGCCATGCGCTCGGCATCGCCACACACGCAAAAGGATGCCCCCGCCTCCAGCCAGCGCCACAGCTCGGCGCCATGCTCGAGCATGCGGTGCTGCACATAGATCTTCTCGGCCTGATCACGCGAGAACGCGGTGTCAAGACGGGTCAGCAGGCCACTGTCGCGCCAGGCCAGCAGTTCGTCGCGGTAATAGAAGTCGAAGGCTTCGTGCTGTTCGCCGAACAGCAACCAGTTTCGCCCGCGGGCACCGCGCGCCTGGCGTTCTTGCAGAAACCCGCGAAACGGCGCGATACCGGTGCCCGGCCCGACCATGATCAGCGGCGCATCGTCGTCTTGCGGAACATGAAAATGCGCGGACGGTTGCGGGAAAATGTCGACCCGCAGCGCGTCGGCGCGGTCGGCCATGAAGGTCGAGCACACCCCCTTGCGCTCGCCATAACGCACGGTCGATACCGTCAGGTGTACCTGCTCGGGGTGCAGGCGCGGGCTCGAACTGATCGAGTACAGCCGCGGCTGCAGCGGCTTGAGCAGCGCCAGCCAGGTCGACAGCGGCAGGTGCAACGGGTACTGCACCAGCAGGTCGGGCAATTGCCGCCCCCACAGCCACGCCTTGAGTTCAGCCTTGTTGGCCGCCTGCAAAAGGTGCCGCAACGGCTCGTCGGGGTGGTGCGTGGCCACCTGTTCGAGCAGTTGCGGCGTAATCCGGGTGATATCCAGGTGCTCACCCAGGGCCACGGCCAGTGGCATTTGCGGCCGGCCCTTGAGCGTGACCGGGGTGTCGCCGCCCTGCTGCATCGCCTGCAGCATCTGCGCCACCAGCGTCGGGCAGTTGCGTGGCCACACGCCCAGTGCGTCACCGGCCTGGTAGCTCAGGCCACTGCCGCCCAGGTCGAACACCAGTTGGCGGGTTTCCTTGCTCGCGCCCGCAGCATTGAGCAGGCGGTTCTCCACCAGCCTGGCCGCCCACGGCTGCTGGCGGGTATACGCGGTGACAGCCGGTGCCGTTTCGATCGGTGCTGTCGACGATTGCCCCAGCACCCCGGTCAGCGCCTCCAGCCACTGGGCGAACGGCTCGTCGAAATCCGGCTCGCAGTCGACCCGTTCCAGCAGGCGCCGGGCGCCCAGCTCGGCCAGGCGCAGGTCAAGCTTGCGACCAAAGCCACAGAACTGGTCGTAGCTCGAGTCCCCCAGCGCCAGCACGGCATACGGCAGGCGCGCGCAGCGTGTGGCGTCTTCGCTGTGCAAGGCCTGCCAGAATGCCGCGCCGCTGTCAGGCGCCTCGCCATCGCCGAAGGTACTGGCGATCAGCAGCAGGCTGGCGGCGCCTTCGAGCTGGGCCAGGCTGGCCGTCTCCATGCTGCACGCCTGCACCCCCAGCCCGGCCTGGCGCAAGCGGGCGGCGCACTGCTCGGCCAGGGTCTGGCCATTGCCGGTCTGCGAGGCCCACAACAGCAGGTGCTGCGCCTGTGGTGGCGCAGGCGCTTCAAGCGCGACCGGCGCCGTGCCCGTGCGTGAAAACAGCCCTGCCAGCAAGCCATCGATGAACAACCGCCGCGACGGGGCCAGCGGCGCATTCGCCGGCAGGCTAGGCACACCCTGCTGACGCACATCGGCATGCCCCAGGCCGAGCAGGAAGCCCTGCATGTATTGCTGCTCATGCTCGGCCAGGGCCAGTTCAACGGGCGCGCTCAGGCCCAGTACGTGTCGCAGGGTATCGGTGGACATGGGCCCGGTCTCCTGGGCGGCTGGCGTAGTAAGGTCGAGGGCCTCGATGCGCTCGCCGCTGATCCGGGTCAGCGTCACGGCGCAGTGCTTGAAGGCCGGTTGCAGCGACACCGGGTCGACCGCGTCGCAGGTCACGGCGTTGATCGCCAACTGCTCGCCATACACGTCGTTCCAATGAAAGGGCGCGAAGCAGTTGCCCGTCATCACCCGCGTACTGACCCGCGCCGGCAGCACCGCCTGGCCACGGCGTGAACGGATCTGTACCTGGTCCTTGTCGGCGATGCCCAGGCGCGTGGCGTCCTCGGGGTTGATCTCGACAAAGGGGCCGGGGTCGAGTTTGTTCAGGGTCGCGACCTTGCCGGTCTTGGTCAGGGTGTGCCACTGGTGCTGCACCCGGCCGGTGTTGAGCACCAGCGGGAAGTCGTCGTCGGGCAGCTCGGCAGGTGGCAGCCAGGGCCGGGCAAAGAAGCGCGCCTTGCCGCTGGCGGTAGCGAAATTCAAGGTCGCACGCGCGCCGCCCACATCCTGGCGCACCGCTTGATGGCGGCCGTCGTTGAGGTAGCGCAGCGGGCTGCGCGTGTCGGCCCGCCCCGGCTCGCACGGCCACTGCTGGGGCGCCTGGCGCAGTTGTGCATAGCTGATGCCGCGCAGGTCATAGCCGGTGGCCGGGTTCCAGGCCTGGCGGATTTCGTCGAACACCTGCTCGGCGCTGGCGTAGCTGAAGGCCTCGGCATAGCCCATGGCGCAGGCGACGCGGGCGATGATCTGCCAGTCGGGCAGGCTCTCGCCCGGAGGCTCGACGGCCTTGGCGGTGAGGGTCAGATTGCGCTCGGAGTTGATCATCACCCCTTCGCCCTCCGCCCACAGCGCCGCCGGCAGCAGGATGTCGGCGTAGCGGTTGGTTTCGGTGTCGAGGAAGGCATCCTGGGTGATGACCAGTTCCGCTGCCTGCAGGCCGTCGATCACCTGCTGACGGTTGGCCATGCTGGCCACCGGGTTGCTGCAGATGATCCAGCAGGCCTTGATACGCCCGGCGGCCAGGCTTTCGAACAGCGCCACGGTGCCGTCGCCGGCCTCGGCGCGCAGGCTGGCGCGCGGGATCTGCCACAGGTCTTCGACAAACTGGCGATCGCCCTCCACCAGCGCCGAGCGTTGCCCGGGCAGGCCCGGCCCCATATAACCCATTTCGCGCCCGCCCATGGCATTGGGCTGGCCGGTGAGCGAAAACGGCCCGCTGCCGGGGCGGCAGATGGCGCCGGTGGCCAGGTGCAGGTTGCACAGCGCATTGGTGTGCCAGGTGCCGTGGATGCTCTGGTTCAGGCCCATGGTCCAGCAACTCATCCAGTTGCGCGACTGGCCGATCCAGGCGGCGGCCTGGCGAATGTCGGCCTCGCTCAGGCCGGTCAGCTCGGCAACCCGCGCGGGCGTGTAGTCGGCCAGGAACGCGGGCATTTCATCCCAGCCTTCGGTGTAGCGGGCAATGAAGTCAGTGTCGGTGTGGCCGCTTTCCAGCAGCAGGTACAACAGGCCGTTGAGCAAGGCCATGTCGGTGCCGGGGCGAATCTGCAGGAACAGGTCGGCCTTGTCGGCGGTGGCGCTGCGCCTCGGGTCGACCACGATCAGCCGGGCGCCGGCCTTGACCCGGTCGAGCAGGCGCAGGAACAGGATCGGGTGACAATCGGCCATGTTCGCGCCGATCACGAAGAACACCTCGGCGTGGTCGAAATCGTCGTAGCTGCCGGGTGGGCCGTCGGCGCCCAGCGACTGCTTGTAGCCGCTGCCGGCGCTGGCCATGCACAGGCGCGAGTTGGACTCGATATGGCGGCTGCGCACGAAGCCTTTGGTCAGCTTGTTGATCAGGTACTGCGCCTCCAGCGACAGTTGCCCGGACACGTAGAACGCCAGTGCGTCGGGCCCATGCTCATCGAGAATGGCGCGCAGGCGCAGCGCCGCCTGTTCGATGGCCTGGTCGATGCCCAGCCTTACCGGATCGCGCTCGCGCTGATCGCGCAGGAACGCCTGCTGCATGCGGCCCGACTCGCTCAGCGGCTGATGACAGGTCAATCCCTTGGTGCACAGCCGCCCTGCATTGCTGGGGTGCTGCTTGTCACCGCTGACCTTGGTCACCTGGTTGCCTGCCACTGTCATGACGATGCCGCACCCGACCCCGCAATAAGGGCATACGCTGCGTACCGTGGTGCTGGCCATGCCCACCTCCTGAAAACCAAACAAAAAGGCGCCCTGCTGCGCCCGGCTTGAAGTAGCAAGCGGGGCAGCACGGCGCCTTTGTCGTGAACGGGGCAATCTGCGTTGACTGCCTGATGCAGGAGCATTAGCAAGGTACGCGCCACAATTGCCGAAGCCGCGGTTTCAGGGGCGTGCGCCGTTTGAGGCAGCGATTGACGTGCACCGCCTTGGGCACCGATGCACCAAGCGATGGCATCAGTGGCGAAAGATACGATATGGTGTGTATACGTTCCATATACAGAGAGCATTATCATGGGCATCGTCAAGATCGATGACGCGTTGCATGAAGACCTGCGCATTGCCAGCGGCGCGCTGTCGCGTTCGATCAACGCGCAGGCCGAGTTCTGGATTCGCATCGGCATGTTGGCCGAGCTCAACCCCCAGTTGACCTATCAGGCGCTGTTGCGTCAGTTGCTGCGCCAGGAACAGGCCAGCCTGCGGGAGCTGATCGCATGAGCGAGGTAATCCTGAAGAGCCCGCAGCAACTGGCACTGATGCGTCATGCCGGGCAGTTGCTGGCCCAGGTATTTGCGCACCTGGACGGCTTCATTCGTCCGGGTGTCAGCACCTTGCAGATCAATGACCGGGCCGATGCGTTCATTGTCGAGGTGCTCAAGGCGCGGCCGGCGAGCAAGGGGCAGTATGGTTTTGCCTACTCGCTGAACACGTCGGTGGATCATGTGGTGTGTCATGGCGTGCCGAGTGCCGAACAGGTGCTCGAGGCCGGGTCGATCATCAACGTCGACATTACCCTGGAGCAGGGTGGCTACATTGCCGATTCGTCGAAGATGTATGCCGTCGACACGATCGGGGCCGAGGCGCAGCGGCTGGTCGACACGACCTATGCGGCGTTATGGGAGGGTATCGGCCAGGTGCGGCCCGGCGCGACGCTGGGGGATGTGGGGCATGCCATCCAGCGTCATGTCGAGGCGGCGGGCTACAACGTGGTGCGCGAGTATTGCGGGCATGGCATTGGCCGGCAGATGCACGAGGCGCCCGAGGTGTTGCATTACGGGCACAAGGGCAGCGGGCTGGTGCTGCGGCCGGGGATGGTGTTTACCATCGAGCCGATGGTCAACCAGGGTGGGCGTGGGGTACGCACGCTCAAGGATGGCTGGACGGTGATCACCCGTGATCGGGGCTTGTCGGCGCAGTGGGAGCATACGGTGGCGGTGACGGCGCGTGGGGTTGAGGTGTTGACCTTGCGTGAGGAGGAGCGTGGCATGCTCACGTAAGCCAGCCGCACCGGGCTGTTGCTGTTGCTGTTG
>NZ_JAHTBI010000107.1 GCF_019168305.1 Pseudomonas aegrilactucae | reverse complement strand
AGGTAGGGGTTTTGTCTTTGTGGGTCAAAAAATCCAAGCCGCCCGGTCGCCCAGCAGACCGTGATAAGGTTCCCCCCAATCCGCACAGCCCAAGGGATGCCCCATGCCGCACGCAAGTACACTTCATCCGGGATTCATGGTCGTGCATGGCAACCGGCTGGATGAGTTGCGTGGCCTGGTGGTGAGCTGGATGCGTCGCTATCCCCTGGCACCCTTGGAAAACGAGGTGGTGCTGGTGCAGAGCAACGGCATCGCCCAATGGCTGAAGTTGGCCTTGGCCGAAGACCCTGACGATGACGACCAGGGCGGTTGCGGGATTGCCGCCGCCATCGAGGTGCAGTTGCCTGGCAGCTTCATGTGGCAGCTGTATCGCCGGGTACTGGGACGCGAAGAAATTCCCGAAACCTCGCTGCTCGACAAGGCACCCTTGACCTGGCGCCTGATGCGCCTGCTGCCCGAAGTGATCGACCAGCCGCACTTCGAGCCCCTGCAGCGTTTTCTGACCGATGACAGTGACTTGCGCAAGCGCTATCAATTGGCCGAGCGCCTGGCTGACCTGTTCGACCAATATCAGGTTTACCGCGCCGACTGGTTGAAAGACTGGGCGGCGGGTCGTCATGTGCTGAGCAGCGCGCGCGGTGAATCCAGGCCATTGTCCCCGGCCAACTGCTGGCAGGCCGAACTGTGGCGGGCCCTTCTGCTGGACGTGGGTGAGGCTGGCATGGCGCAAAGTCGCGCGGGTGTGCATCAGCGCTTTGTCGAACGTATCAATGCCCTTGAGCAAGCGCCGGCAGGCTTGCCATCGCGGGTCATCGTGTTCGGTATTTCCTCGCTCCCGGCACAGGCGCTCGAAGCCCTGGCCGGACTTGCCCGCTTCAGCCAGGTATTGCTGTGCGTGCACAACCCCTGTCGCCACCACTGGGCCGACATCGTTGCCGACAAGGACCTGCTGCGCCATCAGTACAAGCGCCAGCAACGCAAGCAGGGCATGCCCAGCCTGATTGATGCCGATGCACTGCACCAGCATGCCCATCCCTTGCTCGCGGCGTGGGGCAAGCAGGGCCGCGACTATATCAACCTGCTGGACAGTTACGACGATCCCAACAGCTACCGCGGCGCCTTCAGTGACGGGCGCATCGACCTGTTCAGCGAGAGCGAGCCACAGACCCTGCTCAACCAGTTGCAGGACGACATCCTCGAACTGCGGCCATTGGCTGAAACACGCGCGCTGTGGCCGCCGGTCGACCCGGCCAAGGACCGTTCGGTACGTTTTCATATCGCCCACAGTGCCCAGCGCGAAGTCGAGATCCTGCACGATCAGTTGCTTGCGCGCTTCAGCGCCGACCCCGGCCTGCGCCCGCGCGACGTGATCGTCATGTTGCCGGATATCAACGCCTATGCGCCGCATATTCGCGCCGTGTTCGGCCAGCTTGGGCGCAATGACCCGCGCTTCATTCCGTTCACCCTGACCGACCAGGGCCAGCGCGGCCGTGACCCGCTGCTGATTGCCCTGGAGCACCTGCTCAAGTTGCCCGACAGCCGTTTCCCGGTCAGCGAAATTCTCGACCTGCTGGATGTGCCCGCCTTGCGCGCGCGATTCGCGATCAAGGAAAGCGACCTGCCGACCTTGCACCGCTGGATCGAGGGTGCCGGTGTACGCTGGGGCCTCAATGCCCATCAGCGCGCCGGGCTGGGCCTGCCCAATGACCTTGAGCAGAACAGCTGGCGTTTTGGCTTGCGCCGCATGCTGCTGGGCTACGCGGTGGGCAGCGGTGACAGCTGCGACGATATCGAACCCTACGACGAAATCGGCGGCCTGGACGCTGCCCTGATCGGCCCGCTGGTGGCGCTGCTCGATGCCCTCGAAATTGCGCACCGCGAACTGTCGCAGCCGGCCACGGCCACGCACTGGGGCGTGCGCCTGCATGCGCTGCTGCAGGTGTTCTTCCTGGCCGAGAACGAGCACGACGACTACCTGCTGGTGCAGTTGCAGGCCTTGTGCGAGGGTTGGCTGCAGACCTGCGAGTCGGTCGGGCTGAACGATCAGTTGCCGCTGACGGTGGTACGCGAGGCCTGGCTGGCCGGTCTCGATCAGGGGCGCCTGTCCCAGCGTTTCCTGGCCGGTTCGGTGAACTTCTGCACACTCATGCCGATGCGTGCCATCCCGTTCAAGATCGTCTGCCTGCTGGGCATGAACGACGGTGACTACCCGCGAGCACAACCGCCGCTGGACTTTGACCTGATGGGCAGCGACTACCGCCCCGGCGACCGCTCACGGCGTGAAGATGACCGCTACCTGTTGCTCGAAGCGGTGCTGTCGGCGCGCGAGCAGTTGTATGTCAGCTGGGTCGGGCGCAGCATTCGCGACAACAGCGAGCGTCCGGCGTCGGTGCTCATAGGGCAACTGCGCGACCACCTGGCTGGCGGCTGGCGAGCGACGGCTAGCAAGGCCGACAGCCCTCTGGACGGTGGCCATCAGTTGCTGCATGCGCTGACCCTGGAACACCCGCTGCAGCCGTTCAGCGCACGCTATTTCCACCGTCACAGCCAGCTGTTCAGTTACGCCAGCGAATGGCGTGCCCTGCACCTGGCGCCTGCAACGCCGCCCACGCAGATCGACGCCCTGGCGCCTTTCGTTGCCGACGAGCCGCTGAGTGTCACGCTGCTGCAAGACTTCATGCGCCATCCGGTGCGGCATTTCTTCAGCCAGCGCCTGAAGGTGTTTTTCGAGGCGGCCGAGGCCCCTCTGGCCGATGAAGAGCCCTTCGTGCTCGATGCCTTGCAGCGCTACAGCCTGAGTGAGCGCCTGCTGGGCGCCGCCCTGGCTGACCCGGCCAACAGCACGCAAGCCCTGCAGGCCCAGGCGCGCCGCTTGCAGCGCAGCGGCATGTTGCCATTGGCCGGGTTCGGCGAGTGCCTGCAAGCCGAGCTGATCGAGCCGTTGCCCGACCTGCTGCAACGTCACGCCGCGTTGCTCACGCAATGGCCAACCCCTGTCGACAGCGCGTTGCCGATCCGTTTCGAGTACCGCCAGCTGCGCCTTGAAGGATGGCTGGGCCGGGTGTATCAGCGTGGCGACCAGTCGCTGCTGAGCATCACCACGTTGCCCAACGGTATCAGCAGCGGCAAGACGCTCAAGTGGCATCGCCTGGTGGCAACCTGGGTCATGCACCTGGCGGCCTGTGCGGTGGGTCATCGGTTGAGCAGCGCGGTGGTCGCCACCGACGTGACCCTGCTGCTGGGGCCGCTGGAACAGGTCCAGGCCGAGCAACGGCTGGGTGATCTGCTGCTGGCACGCCAGGCGGGCATGCATGCGCCATTGCCGGTCGCGACCAAGACCGCGTTTGCCTGGCTGGGGCAGCGTGATCCGGACAAGGCCCTGGCGGCCGCGGCCAAGGCCTATGACGGCGACGGCCAGAACACCCGCGGCGAGCGCAGTGAAAGCACCGCGCTGGCCCGACAGTACAGTGACTTTGCCGCACTGACGGCAAGCGAAGAATTCGAGGGCTGGTGCGAGGCACTCTACCGCCCGATGTTCGAAGCCACCTGGCAATCGCTGGGTAGCGATGAGGCGCGTCCATGACCGTTGAAGCACAGCAACCGCCCCTGGCGCTGACCTTTCCCCTGCACGGCAGCCAGTTGATCGAGGCCAGTGCCGGCACCGGCAAGACCTTCACCATTTCCGCGCTGTACCTGCGCCTGGTACTGGGCCATGGCGGCGAGCAGGGCTTTGGTCGCGAACTGCTGCCGCCGCAGATCCTGGTGGTGACCTTCACCGATGCCGCCACCAAGGAACTGCGCGAGCGTATCCGCACGCGCCTGGCCGAGGCCGCACGTTTCTTTCGGGGCGAACTGACCGACACCGACCCCTTGCTGGTGCAGTTGCGCGATCAGTTCGAGCCCGGCGCCTGGGCCGCCTGTGCCAACCGCCTGGATGTGGCCGCACAGTGGATGGACGAAGCCGCGGTGTCGACCATCCACAGCTGGTGCCAGCGCATGCTGCGCGAGCACGCCTTCGACAGCGGCAGCCTGTTCACCCAGACCCTGGAAACCGACCATAGCGAGTTGCTTGGCCAGGTCATGCGCGACTACTGGCGACGTTTCTGCTACTGCATGCAGGGTGACGCCCTGGCGTGGGTACGCAGCCACTGGGTCAGCCCTGAAGCGCTGTTGCCCAGGGTGCGCGCGCTGTTCGGTCGTGCGCATGTCGAGGAGAACGGTCCCGAACCCCAGGCACTGATCGAGGCGGTGCTGCAGCAGCGCGCCGAGTTGCTGCGCCAGCTCAAGGCGCCTTGGGCGCAATGGGCCCAGGAACTGCTGCAGATGTGCCATGCGGCGGTTGCCGCCAAGCAGGTGGATGGACGCAAGATGCAGCCCCGCTATTTTGAGCCCTGGTGCGAAAAACTCAGTGCCTGGGCGCAGGATGAGCAGGCCGTCGAGCTGGACCTGGGCACCGGTTTTACCCGCTTCACGCCTGAAGGCATGGCCGAAGCCTGGAAAGGCGAGCCGCCCAGCCACCCGGCACTGCAGGCCATGCCCGGCCTGCGCCAGCAGTTGCAGGCCATGCCCACGCCCGATGTCGGTGTGCTTGAACATGCGGCCAGCTGGGTGTCCAGGCGCTTCGAGCAAGAGAAGCGTCGTCGCGCCGAAATGGGTTTTGACGACATGCTGCTGCGCCTCGACCATGCCTTGAGCGGCGCGGCAGGCGAGCGCTTGGCTGGCCTGATCCGCGAGCAGTTCCCGGTGGCGCTGATCGACGAGTTCCAGGACACCGACCCGGTGCAGTACCGCATCTTCCAATGCATCTACCGCATCGAAGACAACGTGCGCGACACCGGCCTGTTCATGATCGGCGACCCCAAGCAGGCGATCTACGCCTTTCGTGGCGCCGATATCTTCACCTACCTGGGGGCGCGTCGGGCCACCCACGGTCGTCTGCACAGCCTGGACACCAACTACCGCTCCAGCCAGCCGATGGTCAGTGCGGTCAACCACGTCTTTGCCCGCGCCGAGCAGCGCGAGCTGGGCCGTGGCGCGTTCCTGTTCCGGGAGGAGGGCGACAACCCGGTGCCCTTCGTGGCGGTCAAGGCCCAGGGCCGCAAGGAGCACCTGCAGGTCGACGGCCAACCGGTGGCGGCGCTCAACCTGTGGCAACTGGCGAGCGACGAGCCGGTGTCGGGCGCGGTGTACCGTCAACATGTGGCCGCGAGCTGCGCCAGCCACATCGTCAGCCTGCTCAACGGCGGCCAGCAGGGCAGCAGTGGGTTCGTCCAGCCTGGCCAGCCCCTGCGCGGTTGCCTGCCTTCGGACATTGCCATCCTGGTGCGCGACGGGCGTGAGGCGCAGTTGATCCGCGCCGAACTCGCCGCGCGCGATGTGCGTAGCGTGTACCTGTCCGACAAGGACTCGGTGTTCGCCGCCCAGGAAGCACGGGACCTGCTGGCGTGGCTCAAGGCCTGCGCCGAGCCCGACAGCGAACGGCTGCTCAAGGCCGCACTGGCCAGTATCACCCTGAACCTGCCGCTGACCCGGCTGGCCCAGCTCAACGAAGACGAACGGGTCTGGGAACACTGGGTAATGAAGTTTCGCGACTATCGGCACCTGTGGCGTACCCAGGGCGCACTGCCGATGCTGCGCCACCTGCTGCATGACTTCGACCTGCCTCAGGTACTGATGCGCCGCAGCGACGGCGAGCGGGTGCTGACCAACCTGTTGCACCTGGCCGAACTGCTGCAGCAGGCCGCCACCGAACTCGACGGCGAGCAGGCGCTGATCCGCCACCTGAGCGAGCACCTGGCCAGCGCCGGCCAGGCCGGCGAAGAGCAGATCCTGCGCCTGGAAAGCGACGAGCAACTGGTCAAGGTGGTGACCATCCACAAATCCAAGGGGCTGGAATACCCGCTGGTGTTCCTGCCCTTCATCAGCACGGCCAAGCCGGTCGACGGCAAGCGCCTGCCGCTGGGTTGGCATGATGCCCTGGGCCAGGCCCAACTGACCCTTGCGCCCAACGCCGAGCAGATCGTCCTGGCCGATGACGAGCGCCTGGCCGAAGACCTGCGCCTGCTGTATGTGGCCCTGACCCGGGCCCAGCATGCGTGCTGGCTGGGCGTGGCCGACCTCAAGCGCGGTACCGGCAAGGACTCGCTGCTGCATCGCTCGGCGCTGGGCTACCTGCTGGGCGGCGGTGCCCCGCTGGGTGCCTCGACCGAGCTGGCGGGCTGGCTGCAGGCCCTGCAGGACGGCTGCACCTTTATCCACAGTCAGGTGTTGCCGCTGGCCGACACCCAGTGCTACCAGGCGCCGTGCAACACGGCCGAGCTGTTGCCGGCGCGCCGGCCGCGCCGGCGTGCGGCAGAAAACTGGTGGATCGCCTCCTACAGCGCCTTGCGCATAGGCGAAGACGTGCTCACGGCCGACAGTTCCCAGGCTCAGCAACTGCTCGATGACGAGCCCGCAGACCCGCAGACCCTGCGCGAAGTGGCGGCGACTGCCGGTGATATTCACCGCTTCCCGCGTGGCCCCAACCCCGGCACCTTCCTCCACGGCCTGCTCGAATGGGCCGGCCATGAGGGGTTCGCACGCGTGGTCGCGGCCCCCGAGCAACTGCACACCACCGTTGCCCAGCGCTGCAACCGTCGTGACTGGACAGGCTGGATCAACACCTTGAGCCCCTGGCTCGAGCACCTGCTCACTGCACCGCTGACGCTGGCCCCGGACAGCGCACCGGTAGCGCTGAGCCAACTGACCCATTACCAGATTGAAATGGAGTTCTGGTTCGCCAGCCACCAGGTCGACGTGCTTGGCCTGGACCGACTGGTGTGCAGCCACACCCATTCGGGGGCCGCACGGCCGGCTGCCCAGTCGGCGCTGCTCAACGGCATGTTCAAGGGCTTTATCGACCTGGCCTTCGAGTACGATGGGCGCTACTACGTGGCCGATTACAAATCGAACTGGCTGGGCCCGGACGACCAGGCCTACAGCGAGTTGGCCATGGAGGGGGCGATCCTCGACCACCGCTACGACCTGCAGTACGTGCTCTACCTGCTGGCCCTGCACCGCCAGTTGCGGGCACGCCTGCCTGACTATGATTACGATCGGCATGTAGGCGGCGCCGTGTTCCTGTTCCTGCGCGGCGTGCACGCGCTCAGCCAGGGCCTCTACTTCATCAAGCCGCCGCGCACCTTGATCGAGCGCCTCGATGCGCTGTTCAGTGGCGTCAGCGCGCCGCAGCAATCTGACCTGTTTGCCGGAGACATCCCATGACCCGCACGTTCGACGACCTGCTGCCGACGCCGCTGGATGCCGGGCACCTGGCAGCCCTGGCCCCGCTGAGCAGCGGTGCCGACCTGCTCACGTTGCTGGATCGCTGGGTCGAGCGGGGCTGGTTGCGCGCGCTGGACCGGGCCTTCGTGGGCTTTTTGCAGGAGCGCGACCCCCACGCTGATCCGCTGGTGCTGCTGGCGGCCGCACTGGCCAGCCACCAGTTGGGCCATGGGCACGTCTGCCTCGACCTGGCGCAGACCCTGGCCGAGCCCGACTTTGCGTTGTCGCTGCCGCCAGAAGGCGATGCCCTGGCAGGGCCCTTGTTGCTGCCCTCGCAACTGCTCGAACGGCTGGAACTGCCCACCTGGCACCAGCGCCTGCAGGCCAGTGCACTGGTGGCCGATGGCAGCAGTACGGTGCAGGCGTCCTGCCCGCTGGTGCTCAGCGGGCAGCGGCTTTACCTGCGCCGCTACTGGGCATACGAACGCCGCATCGATGGCGCCCTGCGCGAGCGCCTGGAGCAGGCCGAGCCAACCCCGCTCGACCTGCGCACGCGGCTGGACGCATTGTTCGACGGCGCTGGCCTGGCCGGCCAGGTCGACTGGCAGAAACTGGCGTGCGCATTGGCCACCCGCAGCGCCTTCAGCATCATTACCGGCGGCCCGGGCACCGGCAAGACCACCACGGTGGTACGCCTGCTGGCCTTGTTGCAGGCGCCTGCCGTGGAAGCCGGGCGGCCGCTGCGCATTCGCCTGGCCGCGCCCACGGGCAAGGCTGCAGCGCGCCTGACCGAGTCGATCGGCCAGCAGGTGGAGCGCCTGGCCGTGAGCACGCAGGTGCGCGACAACATTCCCAGCGATGTCTCCACGGTTCACCGCCTGCTGGGCAGCCGGCCCGGCTCGCGGCATTTTCGCCATCACGCCGGCAACCCGTTGCCGCTGGACGTGCTGGTGGTCGACGAAGCCTCGATGATCGACCTGGAGATGATGGCCAACCTGCTTGCGGCCATGCCCGGCCACGCGCGCCTGATCCTGCTGGGCGACAAGGACCAGTTGGCCTCGGTCGAGGCAGGTGCGGTACTCGGCGATCTGTGTCGCGACGCCGAGGCAGGGCGGTACACGGCTGCCACCCGCCGCTGGCTGGAGCAGGTCAGCGGCGAGTCGCTGGCCGGCAGCGGCCTGACCGAGGGTGATGCTGCGCGTGACCCGCTGCCCCAGCAGGTGGTAATGCTGCGCTATTCACGCCGTTTTGGTGAAGGCAGTGGCATCGGCCAACTGGCGCGCGAGGTCAACCGCCAGCAGCCGGAGCAGGCTCGTGCACTGCTCGACCAGGGACTTGCCGACGTAAACAGCCTGCGCCTGAGTGGCGAACACGACCGCAAGCTCGACAGCCTGCTGCTCGAAGGGCTGGGGCGTGGCGGCGACAGCCCGCAGGGCTATCGCGAGTACCTGCACCTGATCCGCCAGACCCGCCCCGCGGCGGATACCGCCGCCGACGACCCGCGCTGGAATGCGTGGGCGTTGAATGTGCTGCGTGCGTTCGAGCGTTTCCAGTTGCTGTGTGCCGTGCGCAAGGGGCCGTGGGGCGTCGAAGGCTTGAACCTGCGTGTGGGCAAGGTATTGACCCGAGCGGGGTTGATCGAGGGTGACCTGCCCTGGTACGAAGGGCGCCCAGTATTGATGACCCGCAACGACTATGGCCTGGGCCTGATGAACGGCGATATCGGTATCGCTTTGCGCCTGCCCGATGCGCAAGCGACGACACCGTTGCTGCGGGTGGCTTTTCCTAGGAATGATGGTCAGGGGGGTGTCAGATTCGTCCTGCCTAGTCGTTTGAGTGAGGTAGAAACGGTGTACGCCATGACCGTGCACAAGTCTCAGGGGTCGGAGTTTTCCCACACTGTACTGGTGCTGCCGGATGCCTTGAATCCGGTGCTGACCAAGGAGCTGATCTATACCGGTATCACCCGTGCAAAGGACTGTTTCAGCCTGATAGAGCCACGCCAGGGCATTTTCGAGGAGGCTGTGCGACGCAAGGTAAAACGCATTTCAGGGCTCATGCTGGAGCAGGTGTGAGTTGCTCGTTCAGCCGGCTTGTCGGCTGATTCCCCCTTGGCGGTGACCTCGCGAGAAAAGCAGGCGTTGTGCTATCGTTCCCTCACGTAAGGCATGGTCTTAAGAGATTTCCTATATGAAGGTCGCCGCCCCCACGCCGGGACGCGTAATGCGCTGGACGCACGCGCTGCTGGCGGCTTTTGTGTTGGTGTGCCCGCTGTGGGGCATGGCCCAGGGTGACCCGCCTGCCAGCGTGGCTGAAAAACGCGCCAAGGCCGTTACCCAGGTGGTGCTGGGTATTCTCGGTTATGCACGCTGGCCGGTTGAGCCTGCGCAACTGCGCCTGTGCCTGATCGGTCCCACCGAATACGCCGACGATCTGGTCAAAGGCACCACGCAGGCCACCGGTCGCCCGCTGACGGTGCGCCGTTTGCTGGCCGGCGACCCACGCATCGGCGGCGAGTGCGACGCGGTCTATATCGGCAAGCTCAGTGGCCAGGAGCGCAGTCAGCTCACCAGCACGCTCAATGGCAAACCGGTATTGAGTATCAGCGAAGCCGATGATTCGTGCACCGTCGGCAGCCTGTTCTGCTTGCGTGTCAAAGACGCCCAGGTCGCCTTCGACGTCAACCTCGACTCGGTGGCGCGCAGTGGTGTGCGCATTCATCCCAGTGTGCTGCAGCTGTCGCGGCGTCGGGCGGCGCAGCCATGATCGGCTGGCGCAAGGCGCGCACGCGTCCGACGCTGCGCTCGGTGCTCAGCCGCGGGCACCTGAGCGTGGCCTTGCTGGCCGTGGGGCTGGCCGGGGTGTCACTGACCCTGCTCGGGGTGTTGGCCTTGCGCGCGTATGCCAACCACAACCTGCACCTGATTGCCCGCTCGATCAATTACACCGTCGAGGCGGCGGTGGTGTTCAACGACAGCGCTGCGGCCAATGAAGCCCTGGCATTGATTGCCGCTGCCGAAGAAGTGGCCGACGCCAAGGTTTTCGGTGGCGACGCGCAATTGCTGGCGCAGTGGCAACGCGGCGAGCAGGGGATGCTCGCACAGTTGGAACTGCAGGTGGCCCGCACCCTGCTCGAAGAACCGATCAGGCTGGCAGTGGTGCATCAGGGGCGGCAGGTCGGGCGTATCGAGTTGACCGGTCAGGGCGGCAGCCTGATGCGCTTTCTGCTCAGCGGGCTGACGGGGATCGTGCTGTGCACCGCGCTCAGTGCGGTCAGTGCGCTGTACCTGTCGCGCCGCCTGTTCGGCGATATCGTGCGGCCGTTGCGCGGGCTGGCCAGCGTGGCCCACGCGGCGCGGCGCGAGCGCAGTTTCGACCGGCGGGTGGCGGCTACCGAGATCGCCGAGCTCAACGAGCTGGGCAATGACTTCAACGCTCTGCTCGACGAGATGGAAGCCTGGCAGAGCCACCTGCAGAGCGAGAACGAAACCCTGGCCCATCAGGCCAGCCACGACAGCCTGACCGGCCTGCCCAACCGGGCGTTCTTCGAAGGACGCCTGAGCCGCAGCGTGCGCAACGCCACCCAGCATCAGCAAGGGCTGGCGTTGCTGTTTCTCGACAGTGATCGCTTCAAGCACATCAACGACAGCTTTGGCCATGCAGCGGGCGATGCGGTACTGGTCAGCGTGGCCAACCGGGTGCGTGCGCAGTTGCGCGAGCATGACCTGGTGGCGCGCCTGGGCGGTGATGAATTCGCCGTGCTGCTCACCCCTTTGCAGCGCGTCGAGGATGCCCAGCGCATTGCCGACAAGATCGCCGCCAGCATGAGCCTGCCGATCCGCCTGCCGGACGGGCAGTTGGTCGTCACCTCGTTGAGTGTCGGGCTTGCGGTTTTCCCCGACGACGGACGTACCCCGGCCGAGTTGCTCAATGCCGCCGACGCGGCGATGTACCAGGCCAAGCGTCACACCCGTGACGAGCCCCAGCAGGCAGAGGCGGAGCCCTCTGCATCCAGCGCAAAAACAGGAGCTGAACCGTGATTCACCTGACCCGAAACTTTCGCATGCACCTGGCCTGCCTGGCCTTGGCGCTGTTCACTCTGGCGGGCTGCCAGACCACGCCGCCCAAGGGCTTGAGCCCTGCCCAGATCGCCGTGCTCAAGCAGGAGGGTTTCGTGCCCATCGACGAGGGGTGGGCGTTCGGTCTCTCGGGCAAGGTCCTGTTCGGCAGTGACCTGGATCTGCTCAATACCCAGAGCCGTGAAATCGTCGAGCGGATCGGCAAGGCACTGCTGTCGGTGAATATCGAGCGGGTGCGGGTCGACGGGCATACCGATTCTTCGGGCAAGGCCAGCTACAACGAACTGCTGTCGACGCGCCGTGCGGTCAGCGTGGCCAAGGTGCTGGTCAGCGTGGGTATGGTCCCGGAAAACGTCGAGACACGCGGGCTGGGCAGCCGCGAGCCGGTGGCGGACAACGCCACGACGGCCGGCCGCACCGAAAACCGCCGGGTCTCGATCGTGGTGGCGTCGGACTGATCAGTCGGCAAAGCGCATGGTGTGCGACTCGCCCATCAGCAGCGGCGCATTGCGCTCGGTCACCTCGCGAATGTAATCCCACAGCAGGGTGATCCGCTTGAGCTTGCGCAGGTCTTCCCGGCAGTACATCCAGAACTACAGGACGTAAGGGTTCCACCCAATGAATACGGGACCCTAACGCCATGAAGGTCAACGATAAGCTCTACCCTGTTACAAGTGATGTCACAAATGCGCTGGCTTTGCTGAGCCCACGTACACGACTTGCTAAGCTCTATCACTACCGACGCAACGGCGTTTACTATCTGCGCCTTCGCCGGACAGGCAGCACCACTGAAACTGTTTCCGTCTCCCTCAAGACCACTGACCGTAAGGCCGCTATGGACGCTTCACGCCGACTTGCAGATACCATTAAGTCTTTCCATCTGGACCACCCTGACGCCTCTTGGAATGAATTACGTGAGCATCTGGTCTGGGTCGCTGAAGGTCTTCTGGCCTGTGCGCACGATGTTCACTCACTACGTGACTGGGGCGACCTGTATGAGGACGTTAGGACAAACCTGACGGAGATCGCCGCTACGATGCCTATCAGCGTTGACCAGCATGAACATGTTGCCAAGGCCCGTGAGGTAATGAGCGCCGCCCAGATGCGCTTGCAGGGTGACTCCGTGCCACTGGTTAGGATCATCAGGGATCTTGAGGGCCGTACTGACCCCAGCTTGAAGCTCTCCGCAAACGAGCCTCTCTCCCTCTCCCAATCTGTAAGTGCTCCTGAGCTTACCTTTGAGGCACTTTCCGTTCTCTACCTGTCCGACCGCTCGCAGGACCAGAAGGCTTCGACCTTGAAGGAAACCAAGGTGTGTCACGGAACGCTCGCCACGGCGCTGGGTGAGCTGGACCTTCGGAAACACACGAGGGAGGACCTTGTGGCCCTTCGTGATCGCCTGTCCACGGGTCGTATGCCATCCACGGTCAACAAGCTGCTGGTAAAGCTATCAGCGGTTCTGACGTGGGCCAAAGACAACGGCCATTTGATCAATACTTACGACAAGAAACTCAAGCTCACCAAAGGCCTTGAATCGACCCGTAAGGCGTTCTCGCAGGCGCAAGTGGGTCAGTTGATGGATTATGCGAACAAGCTGCCAGAGACCTCATGGAAGCGCTGGCTGCTGAGCCTCGGTGTCATTACTGGTGGGCGACTGAATGAAATATCTCAGCTCACTGTAGGTGACGTGCAGACTTTTGAATCAGGTATTACCGTCATTCATATCAACGAAGCCGGTGAAGGTAAATCCATCAAGAACAAGCGTAGTGAGCGGCTGGTGCCATTGACTGACGGTGCTTATGGATTCGACCTTGCGGCGTTTCTGCGATACGTCGAAGCCTGCAAACTGTCCGGGTCAGAGGCATTAGCCCAAATTGGCTACAAGACAGCCGGTGAATGGGCGAACCAACAAGCTATACCAGCAGCCCTTGGTGATTCGTTTACTGGGGGACTGACCTTCCATTCACTGCGACACGCGTTGGCGTCCTTGATGCAGGCCAAGGGGGTTCCTACAGTCTACGCTCAGGCAGTCATGGGCCATGCGTCTGGGACCATCACGTTTGACACGTATGGTTCTGGCGTACCCGTTGAAGTGATCGCAGAAATGCTTGTGAGTTTGCTGCCATAAACCTTCGTTCATAAGGATTGAAGCATGAAGGACAACGTCAAGGATGTGGTTCAGGTTATAGCGCTACTATCGTTTTTTATTCCTGCTTGGCCTGCGGGAATCATTGCGTCAATGGTTTTCGGATTCTCAAGTGTCTCCGATCTTAGTGATGCGGCAAATGACGGTGAAGGATGGGTTTTGATCCCGTTCACACTGCTCTTTGGACTTATCTTTTGTGTATTCGGATGGTGTTGGGCGCGCATATTCAAAATAAGAAAAATCCTTTAGTAGTGCGGCGCGAAGGGGCACTTACCATTGGTGCTCCTTTCGATTCGCAAGACGGGCTCATATAACGCTGCTGAAAAATGAGCGTGAAGGCTGGTGTCGTTAAAACCCTCACTGAAACAGGATGACCACAACGGTCGCCATGATTTCAAGTGAGGACCATATGACCCAGTTAAACCAGCCCGGCTCGTATCACCGCCACGTTGACTACGAGACCGGCCAGATCCTGCATGCCGATCCGATTACGGGCGAGGTCATTGCCCAAAGCGCGATTGTTCGGGCGAAGAACCCTGAAGAGAAATATCAAGCATGGGCTGCTGAGCGACGGGTCGATGACCTGCTCGCCTCGGACCACTCCAGTGCCACCACGCTTTCGACTTTCCCGGAAGCGGTTGTGGCTGCTGCTGAGCCTGCGAAGGCCGGACGGGGGAGACCCAAGACCAGTTACGCGAATCCGGTAGCAGCCTACATGTATCTCCTTGCGGTGCCTGACCTGCTGCCTTGGGTTGATCACATCATCACCGGGTCGATCATCACCAGTACCGGAGTCACGAATGGCAAGATCAACGTAAAGGCCCGTTCAGTCATCGGTGCGTTGTTTGCTACGGAGATCACGGCGGAGGTCTGCAAGACCAGCGAGATCAGCTTGAGGACGGCCCAACGCATCGCCAAGGCTGCCCGACATGCTGCTCATGGGATTGCCTCGTACGTTGAGCGGCACCCTACAATCAAGGCTGAAATGGACGCGGAGGCTCTATTCCGGGCTTCTTAGGCTTAACGCCGGATAATATAAAAGAAAAACTTTATGACCCAGCTCTTAGCTCTTTACGTGTCTTGGGGTAAAAACGCACTGGGTTACTCAACAAGGACCCCAAGGGCGTTAGGTGGACCCAGTGTGAAGGGATTTGCAATTGCAAAATAATCCCCTTCTTATAAGTCAACTTTAAGTACCTATGAGTAGCACGCCAAGGGTCTATTGATTCTTCTGCCTAACAAGTTTGTTATGGTCCCGTCAAGGGGTGATTTAAAACCCTCACTACAACAGGGACAGCTACGTTTATTCTGAAATAAATATCAGCAGCCATTCCCTGTCACCTCTACGCCCGTCGCTGGGCTATGTACCAATCCAGTCTTTCTGATAGTGCCTTTCATGCCACGCCGGGTCCCTTTGTCGGGGTCTGGATGCTCGGCTGTGGGTGCGACCTGAAGGGCACTACCAAAAAGGATACGACAAGCATGCTGACCAACAACCAAGAAATCACAATGACCACCGTTGAGATTGCCGCAATGACTGGCAAGCGTCACGACAACGTTCTACGAGATGCTGACCGGGTCGTGACGCAAGTAGGAGCCCTCAAATCTGAGGCCACCGAATCAAGCTATACCACTGCTCAAGGTAAAGCGCTCCGAATGCTGGTTCTGAATAAGCACATGGTATTCACCCTTATTACCGGTTACGACACTGGTCTACGTCACACAGTGGTCGGTCGATGGATCGAACTTGAGCAGGCAGCCAACCCGGCGTTCGCCTCACAGGCAATCACAGACACACTTAATGACCTGCAAACCCGAGTCGATGCAATGGCACCGGCCTACGACGAACATGTCCGGAAAGGGACCACCACGGGCTATACGTGGCGTGAAGCCTGCCGTCTGGCTGGCGTAGCGAACCCAGATAAGGTGATGGAAATGTTCATCGCCACGGGGCGCGCTGCTAAGCGCAAGGATCTAACCCGGATGCACCCTAAGTACGCCAAGAGCGGCTGGGTCCGTGAAGTCTCATCGTCCAACAAGGCTATTCAACTTACCGGCCACCTCTTCAGGGTAACCCTCAAGGGTATCAATGATTGGCTTCGACCGAACGCTGAGAACATCGCCAAGGGTCTGATCGAACACCGCAAGCCTCGCTCTGTGGTTGACACTGACGGCTATGTGATCGACATCAAGGGCGATGGCGCTGCACGCATGACGATTGCCGATCTACCGAAGGGAATGTGTCCATGACCTTCGCTGAGCAACTCACCGCATTCCTAACGACACCAGCAAGTCGAACCAAGCTGATCACCCTGCGCGCCATCTGGCGGGACCGTTACGTCCGTGATCGGCTGACTTGCAAGGGTGAGCGTGGCGTGAACTACGAGAAACTTGCTGGGCACCTGAAGTCAACCAATCCAGCCTTGGTCTCGTTCATAGACTCTATCGTCGCCACAACCAGCATGCACCTCGATGCTGTCCTGACCGCGCCCATGCGAATCCCTCTGACCCGTCAACCAATCAACTTACCGCTGTAACACCCATCGCCGTCCGCCATCGGCACAACAACCCCATCTAACTGAAACCCAGAAAACATCGACAAGCCCTGAGGCCCCGGAGTGACGTACTCCTTCGTCTCTGGTTTCCGTGCGCCTATGCGGCAGGGCTTGATCAATGTTTCCGAATAGGAGACCCAACACCATGCAGCTGAATATCCAAAACGTAACCCCTGAAACCGTTGAAGTACAAGGTCAGGTCGTAGCCCGTGCGTATGCCGAGGGCGTCATGCTGGCGGCCCTGCTTGCCACCGCTGGGACCAACAAGCCTGCCCAAGAGGCAATCGTAAGCCAGTACTTGGACGCCGGTCTGAGCGCTGGTGCCTTCCCGGCCATCGTAAGGGCCATTGAGACCCGTAAGTTGGTCGCAGAGCGTGAGCACGCTGAACGTCTCCGCGAAGCTAACGCCCATGCCGAGCGCTGCAAGTCCTATGAAGGTGGCTCTGCCCTTGAGGTCGCTCGTCGTCGTGCCGCGCGTGAAACCCGTGAGGACAAGTACCGGGCCATGGGAGTAGCTATCCGGTCCGCTAATGGCCGTAGCGACTTCTCGTCTGGCAACTGGCTCGACAACCACTAAGACCAGCCTTTACCAACCAATTTCAGGAGACCACTATTATGTCCAACGCATTCAAAACTACCGATCACCGTGACCAGCGCGACCGCTACAAAGCACCTACTGCCTATGAGTCTGCCGTATGGGGCAATGGCGGCAACCTTCAGTTCTCTACTCAAGCCTCTACGGGCGCTCAAGCGACTGATTCCAGCGTATTGGCTCAGGCCATCACTCAGGGCATGGACGAATTCTTTAACGGCGGTGAGTGGCACGACAACGCTGTCGATGCGATCCCATGCGAATTCCGCCCTAAAGGGACCGAACCGACCCCCGTTCAACTGGTCAACATGGTTAACCGCAACGTCGAGTTTGACCCTCGCCAGTCGATTTACGATCACTCTCTGGTCACTAAAGGGGAGGCCGTAGCTGGCGACTTCATCTTCACTGAGCCGACCAATACCGCTGCGTTCTTCTCGCATCGCTTCACTCTTCTGGATGCCCACGTTGTCGCTGGCTTCACTGGCGATAGCATTGGTCAGATGATGGACAAAATGCTGGCTGACTTCGAGAAGGCCTGTGGGTCCACCGTAGTAGACATTCTCATCAAGTCCCCAAGCGTCGAAGCCAAGGAGGTCACCATTGCGGGCACCACTCCGCGTGATCGTGCTGAAGACTGGATTGACGCCCTGACCCTGAGCATTAACCAGTCGGTCGGTAACTCTCTGAGCGACTTCGTGTTGCTGATGCACATGACCGAGCAGGCAATGCTTGAGCGTGCTGCCCAGCGTGCCGGTGTCGAATCCATTGAGGACCTTTTGGGCTGCCGTACTCAGTTCTACTCCGGGTCTGACCGTGGCGTCTTCATGCTGCCCAAGGGCTTCGCCTCGCTGTCGTTCCGTCATGACCAAGAAGGCGACGTGTGGAAGATCCTTGCGAGCCGTAACGCTGGCGTACAGGGCTGGGACTTTGAGGTGAGCGGTGTGGCTGACGTGATGGCTCAGGCCAAGGTCAAGATCAAGCTGGCTAACCCTGAGGACCCAACCGAGCGCCTGCAAGTTGAGTCGGTAAACTTCCCGCTGATCACTCGTGTGGTCGTCAAGGCGTAACACCCGCAGTATCCATGGGGTCCGTAATGGACCTCGTGGGCTGACCTGAGCGTCTCCCTAAACTGGTGGACCTTCAGTTGAGCCCATGTGTAATTCGTCGCTATGCAAAATGTGCAGGGCACTGACCCACATTCTTTATCAGACTTCACGTAGGAGACCGCTATGGCCGCCAAGAAACCATGGTTGGCCGTCCTTAAGGCCCTGTTGACCTCAAAGGCCACGTGGAAACTGATGGGCACCGTAGCGGCTCTTTACGGTTGCGCTCATGGTGAGCTGATCGCTGAGCTGGTCGGTGAGGTCGTAGCGGATACGTTAGGGACCCTTTGAGAATCTGGTACAAATTTCCCTGAGACCACCTGTCATAGCTAACCTGCGCGCATACCCCCGTAGGCCCGTCCGTGCGCGTAACGAATCGTGTGGGCGCATGGGGTCTCTAACGTGTGCCTGTACGCCACTGTAAGCCATGACTCCGCTGTCACAAACCGTGTACCAACCGCTGTCACAAACGGTTGCCAAGGGCCTGAGGACGCCGTTAGGATAGGTCTCCCTTACGCCTTGTAGGCTCTCAGTCTACGAACCGTTGGACTCGCGTTTCGCCCAGCAATAGCGGGCCATTAAGCTCAGTGACCTCTCTTATGTAATCCCATAGAAGAGTGATTCTTTTGAGCTTGCGCAAATCCTCCCGGCAGTACATCCAGAACTGCCGGGTGATGTCTATTTCATCCACCAGCACCGGCACCAGCCGTGGGTCCTGCGCGGCCAGAAAGCACGGCAGTATCGCCAGCCCGCGCCCCTGCTGGGCGGCCACGTACTGGGCGATCACGCTGGTGCTGCGCAGGTGCGCGGTGGCGGTGGGCAGCAGGTTGGCCAGGTACAGCAACTCGGAACTGAACGCCAGGTCGTCCACATAACTGATGAACGGGTGCCGCGCCAGGTCGCTGCTGCTCCGTATCGGCTCGTGGTTGTCCAGATAGTCTCGGGTGGCATACAAGCGCAGGCGGTAGTCGCACAGCTTGCAGCATACATAGGGCCCGTGCTCGGGTCGCTCCAGGGCAATGACGATATCCGCTTCGCGCTTGGACAGGCTGATGAAGTGCGGCAGCGGCAGGATATCCACCGAGATCGCCGGATAGGCATCGACGAAATGGCTCAGTTGCGGGGTGATGAAGAAGCTGCCGAAGCCTTCGGTACAGCCCATGCGCACATGCCCGGACAACGCCACGCCCGAGCCCGAGACTTGCTCGCAGGCCATGTGCAGGGTGCTTTCGATGGACTCGGCATAGCTCAGCAGGCGCTGGCCTTCGGCGGTCAGCACAAAGCCGTTGGTGCGCGACTTTTCAAACAGCAGGGTGCCCAGCGAGCCTTCCAGCGAACTGATGCGCCGTGACACCGTGGTGTAGTCCACACCCAGGCGTTTGGCTGCGCTGCTGGCCTTGCGGGTGCGCGCCACTTCCAGAAAGAACTTCAGGTCGTCCCAGTTCAGCGAACCAAGGGAGGTGATGTTTTTTTGCATGTTGGTCCGGCTTATATGTGCGTTCTTATTAGAAGTTTGCACATCTATACTCCAATTCAGCCCAGGACCCAAGCACCGTCGCGGCTGACGCGTCGGCGTTTCTCTCCCTAACAATAAATCCAGGAGAACCCTTCATGAACGCATCCCTCACGCCCGGCCAGACCAAGGTCGAGCAGGTCAAGTTGCTGATCGACGGCCAGTGGGTCGAGTCCACGACCACCGAATGGCGCGATGTGGTCAACCCGGCCACCCAGCAGGTGCTGGCACGCGTGCCCTTCGCCACCGCCGAGGAAGTCGATGCGGCCATCGCCGCCGGCCAGCGCGCCTTCAAGACCTGGCGCGACACCCCGATCGGCGCGCGCATGCGCATCATGCTCAAGTTGCAGGCTTTGATCCGCGAACACTCCAAACGCATCGCTGCGACCCTCAGTGCCGAGCAGGGCAAGACCCTCGCCGACGCCGAGGGCGATATCTTCCGCGGCCTTGAAGTGGTCGAGCACGCCTGTTCGATCGGCAGCCTGCAGATGGGCGAGTTCGCCGAGAACGTGGCCGGCGGCGTCGATACCTACACCCTGCGCCAGCCCATCGGCGTGTGCGCCGGGATCACCCCGTTCAACTTCCCGGCGATGATCCCGCTGTGGATGTTCCCGATGGCCATCGTGTGTGGCAATACCTTCGTGCTCAAGCCGTCCGAGCAGGATCCGCTGTCGACCATGCTGCTGGTGGAACTGGCACTGGAAGCCGGCGTGCCGGCCGGCGTGCTCAACGTGGTGCACGGTGGCAAGCAGGTGGTGGATGCGCTGTGCACCCACAGCGACATCAAGGCGATCTCCTTCGTCGGCTCTACCGAGGTCGGCACCCATGTCTACAACCTGGCCGGCCAGCACGGCAAGCGCGTGCAGTCGATGATGGGGGCCAAGAATCACGCCGTGGTGCTGCCTGACGCCAACCGTACGCAAACCCTCAACGCCTTGGTAGGCGCAGGCTTCGGCGCCGCTGGCCAGCGCTGCATGGCCACCTCGGTGGCGGTGCTGGTGGGCAAGGCCCGCGAGTGGCTGCCGGAGCTCAAGGCGCTGGCCGCCAACCTGAAGGTGAACGCCGGCAACGAGCCGGGCACCGATGTCGGCCCGCTGATCTCCAAGCGTGCCAAGGAGCGTGTGCTGGGCCTGATCGAAAGTGGCATCAAGGAGGGGGCCACGCTCGAACTGGATGGTCGCGATGTGCAGGTGCCGGGTTACGAGCAGGGCAACTTCATCGGCCCCACCCTGTTCTCCGGGGTGAGCACCGACATGCAGATCTACACCCAGGAAATCTTCGGCCCGGTGCTGGTGGTGCTGGAGGTCGACACCCTCGATGAAGCCATCGCACTGGTCAACCGCAACCCCTTCGGCAACGGCACCGGCCTGTTCACCCAGAGCGGTGCGGCGGCGCGCAAGTTCCAGAACGAGATCGACGTGGGCCAGGTCGGCATCAACATTCCGATCCCGGTGCCGGTGCCGTTCTTCAGCTTCACCGGCTCGCGCGGTTCCAAGCTGGGTGACCTGGGCCCGTATGGCAAGCAGGTGGTGCAGTTCTATACCCAGACCAAGACCGTCACCGCGCGCTGGTTCGACGATGACAGCGTCAACGATGGCGTGAACACCACCATCAGCCTGCGCTAAGGAGCTCACCATGCGTATTGCATTCATCGGGCTGGGCAACATGGGGGCGCCGATGGCGCGCAACCTGATCAAGGCCGGCCACACGCTCAACCTGTTCGACCTGAACAAGGAGGTACTGGCAGAGCTGGCCGAACTGGGCGGGCAGGTCAGTGCCTCGCCCAAGGACGCGGCCAGCGCCAGCGAACTGGTGATCACCATGCTGCCGGCGGCTGCGCATGTGCGCAGCGTGTACCTCAATGACGACGGCGTGCTGGCCGGTATACGTGCCGGCACGCCGGTAGTGGACTGCAGCACCATCGACCCGCAGACCGTGCGCGCGGTGCATGCGGCGGCGGCCAGGCAGGGTGTAGACCTGGCCGATGCACCGGTGTCCGGTGGCACCGGAGGCGCTGCGGCCGGCACGCTGACCTTCATGGTCGGGGGCAGTGATGCGTTGTTTGCCACCCTGCAGCCGGTGCTGGCGCAGATGGGGCGCAACATCGTGCACTGTGGCGAGGTGGGGACCGGGCAGATTGCCAAGATCTGCAACAACCTGCTGCTGGGGATCTCGATGATCGGCGTGTCCGAGGCCATGGCCCTGGGCAATGCGCTGGGCATCGATACCCAGGTGCTGGCCGGTATCATCAACAGCTCGACCGGGCGTTGCTGGAGTTCGGACACCTACAACCCGTGGCCGGGGATCATCGAGACGGCGCCGGCCTCGCGTGGCTATACCGGTGGGTTCGGTGCGGAGTTGATGCTCAAGGACCTGGGGCTGGCGACCGAAGCGGCGCGCCAGGCACACCAGCCGGTGATCCTGGGCGCGGTGGCGCAGCAGTTGTACCAGGCCATGAGTTTGCGTGGTGACGGTGGCAAGGACTTTTCTGCGATCGTCGAGGGGTATCGCAAGCCCGAGTAAAAAGCATCGCGGGTCAAGCGCGCAGCGCTCGTCAGAGCGCTTACGCCCACCAGTACCGTACAAAGTGAAAGAACACCGGCGCCGCAAAACACACCGAATCCATCCGGTCGAGCATGCCGCCATGCCCCTCGATCATGTGCCCCCAGTCCTTCACCCCGCGATCACGCTTGATCGCCGACATCACCAGCCCACCGGCAAAGCCCATGAGGTTGACCGTCAGCGCCATCAGCGCGGCCTGCCAGAAGGTGAACGGGGTGATCCAGCACAACGTGGCGCCTATCAGCGTGGCCAGCGCCACGCCGCCCACCAGGCCTTCCAGCGTCTTGGACGGGGACAGGCGTGGCGCCACCTTGCGCTTGCCGAACAGCTTGCCGCACACGTACTGCAGCACATCGGAAATCTGCACCACCAGGATCAACCAGGCGATCAGCAGCAGGTTGCGTCCCTCGAAACCGGGAATGTCCAGCGTCATCAAGGCCGGCACCGATGACAGGCAGTACACCGCGATCATCAGGCCCCACTGCACCTTCGACGCACGCTCCAGAAAGCGCGTGGTATCGCCGCCCAGGCTGGCCAGGATCGGCAGCAGCAGGAACAGGTACACCGGGATGAAGATGCTGAACAGGCCGTACCAGTCCATGGCGATCAGCAGGTACTGCACCGGCAGCGCCACGTAGAACGCCGCCACCAGCGCGGGGTAGTCGCTGCGCCGGGTCGGGGTGAGGGTGAGGAACTCGCGCAGCGCATAGAACGACACGCAGTAGAACAGCAGGATGACCCCCAGCTTGCCGAACAGGAACGCCAGGCCGATCACCAGCACCATCACCCACCAGGCATTGATGCGCGCATTGAGGTTGTCGATCACCGCATGCGGGGCGGGGCCTGCGCGCCATTTGAGCACGCGTCCGATCAGGCTTGCGAGCAGCAGCAGGCCACCGATACCGGCAAACAGCAAAAGCGTGTTGTGGTCCATCTCAGGATTCCTTGGGGGCCAGGGCCAGCAGCGCAAGGCGTGCCCGTTCTAGAAAGGCGAGCTTGCTGTCGTCGGCGTGGCATGGCACCGGCTCGCCGAAGCTCAGGGTGCACAGCAGCGGCAGCGGCAGGGCGCGGCCCTTGGGCATGACGCGGTTGAGGTTGGCGATCCATACCGGTATCACCTCGACCTGCGGGTTGGCCGCGGCCAGGTGAAACAGGCCGCTCTTGAACGCCAGCAAGGGTTCGTCGCCCAGGTTGCGCGTGCCTTCGGGAAAGAAGATCAGCGAATCACCTTGCGTCAGCGCGTCGTGCACCGGCTGCAGCGGGCTGCTCTGGGCGTCGGCATGCTGGCGGTCGATCAGCACGCCATTGAACACGCGCTTGATCAGAAACTGGCGAATGCCCGGCTTTTGCCAGTAGTCGGCCCCCGCCACGGGCCGGGTACGCTTGCGCAGCTCCACCGGCAGCGAGGCCCAGATCAGCACGAAGTCGCCGTGGCTGCTGTGGTTGGCGTAGTACAGGCGTTGCACCGGTTGCGGCGTGCAGCCCAGCCATAAGGCACGCGCACCGGTGATCAGGCGTGCAACCGACGTGATGGCGAAAGCGGTGAGGGTGGCAAGCATGACGAAATCCTTATCCAGCGAGAGGAAGCCAGGGCAGCAGCAGGAGGCCGGCCAGCGCCAGCAGCACCTGCGCCGCGAAGCACAGCAGTTGCCGACGCAACAGGGCGAGTGCGCCCCGGCTGCGTGCCGGCCAGTCACGCTCATCGGCCAGTGCCGGCTTGAGGCCAAGGGCGAATAGTGCCTGGTCCAGGACCAGGGTGTTCGCCGGCAGTTGTTCAGGCTGCGCAGCCAGGCGCGCGAACAGCTCGGCGTCCAGCGCGACACGCATGCCCCAGAACTTCTGCAGCAGGCCTGTCACCAGCAGCAGCGCGCAGAGTGCCGCGCCGCCAGTGTGGGCGGGTGCCCCCGCAAGTGGCGCCAGGCCGTAGGCCAGGGCCAGCAGGCTGATCACATCCGACACGCGCTCGACCTGGCGCCCGCGCCTGAGCAGGCTGGCCACCAGCGCCAGGGCGGTATCGCCGCTCACAGGCCGTGCTCCGGTTGAAGCTGATCGATGCAGTGCCGGTGCGCAGGGCGCAGCACCACGCCGGGACGTGCCTGGCTGATGCGTTGCTGGGCCTGGGCGGCATCCTTGCAGCGCCCGCTGAGCACCAGCCAGGCGGCCACGGCACAGGCGCTGCGCGAATAGCCCAGGGCGCAGCACACCAGCACCGGGCCCTGGCCGCGCAGACGTTCGATGGCCTCGGCAGCCTCGCGGCAGCGCTCGGCCGTCGGCACGATCAGGTCCAGGCTGGGCAGGCTGCAATAGGCCTGGCCAGGCGCGAGCGACACCGGCAACTCGGCACACAGGTCCACCACCGCGGCAAACTGTGCGGCTTGGCCGTGCCCTGGAATACGCCCCAGGAACACACCGTCGCACACTTCGTCGGGCTGCCGATGGTGCCGCGTCCACCACCGCGAATTGAGCCAGGCACCGATCAGGTAGGGGGCCAGCAGCCATCGGGCGGCATACGACAAATGCCCGTCTGCGTCTTTCTGAAAGCCCTGTGCGCCCAGCAGCGCATAGTTCAGCGCCACCAGCAGCAGCGCCAGCGCAGGCCACAGCAACAGCAGCGCGATACCGCCTGCATACGCGGCCAACCCGGCAGACACCGCGCACCCCAGTGCGTAGTACAGGGCCAGGCGCCAGCGTTTCGGGTCGCGGGCCAATGCCAGATGGCGCAGCACCGGCTGGCCTTCGAGCGGCCACAGCCACACGCACAGCATCCCGGCCAGGGCGCCGGTCGGCACGTCGATGAAGTGATGCTGCCAGGTGGTCAGCACCGACAGGCCGATCAAGCCCATCCACACGTGCACCAGCAGCCGTGGCAGCGGCCGCTGCACATGGCGCGCGAACATCGCCCAGATGATCACCAGCAGGGCGATGTGCAGCGAGGGCGCCTGGTTGAACGGCTTGTCGAAGCCCATCAGCACGTCGAACAGCCAGCCGAACACCCCGTCCAGCGCAGGGCGCTCGAAGGTGAATCGCAGCGGCCACAGCAGAAAGCCTGCGATGCAGATCAACTGCGCGCTGAGCAGGCGCAGGGCGTGGCGGTCCGTTTCCACACGGCTGAGCGGCAGCAGGAAGGACAACCCGTAGAGCAGGTCGATCGACCAGTACGGCAGGATGGTCCACGGCCACAGGGGGATAGCGCTTTCCCAGCCGAAGACCAGGCTGCCGACGTCGCTGCGCCCCGCCGTGAAGCTGTTGGTAAGGCCGTAGCTGAGAAAGAACAGCGGGCCGAGCAGCAACAGCCACAGCACGCCGCGCCTGATCAGCCCTGGCTCGCGTTGGCGCTTCATCAGGCGATCCGCTGGGCCAGGCTGACGCTGAAGATGCCCCACTCGTCGATGCGCTGGCTGATCTTGCGAAAGCCCGCCGCCTCGACCAACTGGTCCATCTCCCCCTGGCTGCGCCGCCGCATCACCCAGGCCTGGCCGGCGCGGTGGCTGGTCAGGGCGCGGGCGATCATCTCCAGTTGCGGGTGCCACGGCTGGCCGGTGTACACCAGGTAGCCGCCGGGCGGCACGGCCTGGGCCAGGCCACCGAGCGAATCGCCGACCATCTGGTTGCTGGCGAACAGCTCATACAGCCCCGACACCACCGCCAGGCTCGGGCGCGGGTCCAGGGCGGCCAGGCTCTGCGCATCAAAGGCGTCGCCCTGCACGAAGCGGGCAATGTCGGTAAGGCCCTTCTGCGCGATCAGCGCGTTGCCTTCGCGCACGTTCAATTCGCTGTAGTCACGCAACAGGATCGACTCCGGCGCCTGCTCCAGCCCCTGCAGGGCTTCGAGGATGTAGCGGCCATGGCCGGCGGCGATATCGACGATGTGTACCGGCGCACCCTGCTCGCGCAGGTAGCCGATGGCCAGGCGCAGCAGTTCTTCCACATGCAGCTTGCGCTGGCGAATGCCCTTCCAGCCGATGGCATTGAGGTAGTTCTGGTCGATCAGGCGGCCCAGCGCGCCCTTGCCGGTGGGCTGGTTGCGGTAGATGTAGTCCAGCGTGCTGCCCGAATCGAAGCCGGTCTCGAAGCCCAGCTTGACCCCGTCCGACAGGCCCTTGCCCAGGCGCAGGCCGGCTCGCGTGGCGCGCCAGTAGAGGTCGGCGGGCGAGTTGCGCGGCAGTGGCGCGGCCAGGCTTTCGGCCTCGGCGCAGCTGGCGCCCAGGCGGTCGGCGTCCAGCAGCGAGGGGCGCTGTGGCGCCTGGCTGAAGCACTGCTCGATGAAGCGATGGATGCGCGCCAATGCGTGGCCACGGTCGCGTTCGCCGAGGGTGTCGTGGAAGAACCCGGGCAGTACGTGCTTTTCCTTGTGCACGCTGCCCAGGCGATCGAAGAACTGCTCCTGCGGCTGGCGCTTGACCACGAAGTCGGCGCCCGAAATCAGCAACTGGGTCGGCACCTGGATCGCCTGGGCATCGGCCACCACGCGGTCGGCGGCCTCGTACAGGCCCAGCAGCATGTTCACCGAAATCGGCCGGCTGATCAGCGGGTCGTTTTCATAGGATGCGATGCGTTGCGGGTCGTGGCTGAGCAGGCGCGGCTTGACGTAGCTGTTGACGAAGAAGTTGCCGCGCCAGGCGCGCATCAGCTTCAGGCCCGGGCGTGCGAACGGCACGTACAGCTTGACCTTGAACGCCGGCGAGGCCAGCACCAGGCAGCGCACCCTGGGCGCGTAGTCGTGCGCCCAGGTGGCGATCAGCACGGCGCCGACGCTCTGCGCCAGCACGGCCATGTCCTGTTCCTCAATGCCATGCGCGCGGGCGATGTGCTCGATGAAGGTCTGCACGTCACGCACGCTGCAGGCAAAGCTCGGGCTGTCGCCACGCGCGCCCGGCGACTCGCCATGGCCACGGGCATCCCAGGCAAAGATGTCGTAGCCCGGCAGGTCCAGTTCATCCGCCAGGTGGGCCATGCGCCCGCCGTGTTCATGGCCGCGATGGAACAGCACCACGCGCGCCGTGGCTGGCCGTCGGCAGGGCTGGCAGCCCAGTGGCGATAGTGCAGCTCGACGCCGTCATGGGTAGTGAAGTGCAGCGATTGCGCAGTGCGCATGGCAAATATCCTTATCGGGCACAAAGGGTTTCAGCGGGTTTGCGCCAGGCCGCGGCTGACCCGGTTGTAGAGGGTATAGAGCGATAGCAGCAGTACCACCAGCAGCACGCCGTTGAGCCAGGCCGCGCTCAGCAGGCCAGCGGCAACGCCGGCCCCCAGTACGCCGAACACGAAGGCGCGGTCGCTCTTGCCCATGGGGCCGTCATAGCGACGCTCTGCGCCGACCAGCGGGCCCATTACACCGGCGTACTCGCTGACCAGCGCGGTCAGCACCACGACCACCACCAGCCCCGGCCACACGCCCGGCAGCAGGGCAAACGGCAGGAACAGTGCGGCGTCGGCGATCAGGTCACAGAGTTCATTGAGGTAGGCGCCCAGGCGCGACTGCTGGCCGAACTCGCGTGCCAGCATGCCGTCGATGGCATTCAGCGCCATGCGCAGCACCATCCAGGCCGGCACCAGGGCGAACAGCCAGGTGGTCTGTGGCGTTGCGGCCAGCAGCACGCCAAGCAGCAGGCTGACTCCGGCGGCGGCCAGGGTCACCTGGTTGGCGGTGATACCACGCTCGTACAGGCGCTTGACCATCGGGCGCAACAGCGCCTGGAAACGGGGTTTGAGCTGGTAGATCGACGGCACGGTAAAACTCCCTTTACGGCGCGGTTGCATGTCATTGCTTGTTACATAGGCGTGCGCGAAAGCGATTGTGGGTGGATTGCCCCTGCCGGGGCAATAGCCGCCATGGACAAGCTTTCCAGAAGTGTGCGCGTGTGCCCGGCAAGCGCAGAAAAATTGCGGCTGCACAGGTGCAGCTGGCGCCGGGCCCAGGGTTCGCCCAGCGCCACGCTGTGCAACGCCAGCAGCCCCTGCCAGCGCTGCACCGCGGCCAGTGGCACGATGCCAAGCCCCGCGCCATGCGCGACCATGCGGATCACCCCGTCGAAGCCGTCGGCGCGCACCCGCACCTGCAGGCGGCGGCCCAGGTGCAGGGCCTGTTCCTCCAGGTGCAGGGCCAGCGCGCTGTCTGCCTGCAGGCCGACATGGCCGTGCTCCAGGGTGTCGGTAAAGCGTACCTGGAGACGCGTGGCCAGGGGGTGATCCGGCGCCATGATCAGCACCAGCGGATCATCGCGAAACGGCGCCGTCTGCAGGTGCTCGCTGGCCACGGCATTGGAAATGATGCCCAGGTCCGCCTCGCCCTGGGTGATCGCCTGCACGATGCGCAGGCTGGGCAGCTCGACCACCTCCACATCGATGGCCGGGTGCCGGGCCAGAAACGCGGCCAGCAGTTCGGGCAGGTACTCGGTCAGCGCGGCGGTATTGCACAGCAGGCGCACCTGGCCTTGCAGGCCCTGGGCGTACTGGGCCAGGTCGAACTGCAGGCGCTCGACCTGCTGGCCGATCTGGCGCGCATGCTGCACCAGCGCCTGGCCGGCCGGCGTCGGTTGCACGCCACGTCGATTGCGTTGCAGCAACGGCGTGCCCAGCGAGTGTTCCATGGCACGGATACGCGCGCTGGCGGCGGGCAGCGAGAGGTGGCTGCGCTGGGCGCCGGCGGTGATGTTGCCGCACTCGACGGAGTGCAGGAACAGTCGAAGGTCGATCAGGTCGAAATGCATCAGCCTCTGCCTGGGCAATAGTCTGGCTCAGTATATGGCAGATGGTCAGGTGCGCGCGGGCAGGGCAGCATGAGTGCCATGAATACCTTTCTCGGCGTCTATCAGGATATCGGCCCGGCGCTGTCGCTGCTGGTGGTGATCACCTTCGTGCTGGCCGGGGCGGTCAAGGGCGTCATCGGCCTGGGCCTGCCGACGGTGGCGATGGGGTTGCTGGGGCTGGCTATGCCCCCGGCACAGGCAGCGGCGCTGCTGATCGTGCCGTCCGCCCTGACCAACCTGTGGCAGCTGGCTGCGGGTGGCCATCTGGGGGCGCTGCTGCGCCGGCTGTGGCCCCTGCTGGTGATGATCTTCATCGGCACCCTGCTGGGCAGTGCCTGGCTGGGTATCGACAGCGGTGCGTGGGCCGTCCATGCACTGGGTGGGGCCTTGCTGGTGTATGCGCTGTACGGCCTGTGCCATCCCGGCCTGCACCTGGCCGCCCGGCACGAACCCTGGCTGGGCCCGCTGAGCGGTCTGGTGACCGGTATCATCACCGCCGCCACCGGCGTGTTCGTGATCCCGGCGGTGCCCTACCTGCAGGCGCTGGGCCTGAACCGGGATCAGATGGTACAGGCGCTGGGCCTGGCGTTCAGCGTCTCGACCCTGGCGCTGGCCATGGGGCTGGCCGGCCAGGGCGTGCTGGGCGGCGAGGCGCTGGGGGCCTCGCTGCTGGTGCTGGCGCCGGCATTGCTGGGCATGCTGCTGGGGCAGTGGCTGCGTCAGCGCATCAGTGCCGCGCTGTTCAAGCGCTGCTTTTTCATCGGCCTTGGGCTGCTTGGCGCGCACCTGTTGCTCAACGGCTAGCCGAGGAGGCGCTGAGCATCTCGATCAGCTGGATATCGAAGTCACGCTCCAGGTACTCCATGCGCTGCTCGGCGAACTGTTGCATGTGCGGCAACGCCGAGTGCACGTCCAGCGCCGCCTTGCTGGCCCAGACCTCGTAGAAGATGAACAGGCTCGGGTCCTGCCGGTCGCGCAGCATGTGGTACTCGATACAGCCTGGCTCGGCACGGCTGGGCTCGACATAGGCGCGAAACAGTGCTTCGAACGCCTCGGCTTTTTCGGGACGGGTCTTGGCGTTGAGGATGAAACCGTAGGGTTCGCTCATGGAAGGCTCCTGTGACAGTGTGGTCAATTTTATTTCAATAATAAGGTGCCTATTCGTGCTTTTTGGTCAAAAGCCTTTTGCCTGCCGATGGCTTATTCGGCTGCGCTGAACTGATTAATCTGCCGCCATCGTACCGAACTCCAGATGAGGCAAATGATGAAGAAGATCCTGTTGCTCAACGGCGGCAAGCAGTTCGCCCACTCCGATGGCCGCCTGAACGAAACCCTGCACGAGACCGCGCTGGCGTTTCTGGACCGTGCCGGTTTCGACGTCAAGAGCACCTATATCGATGGCGGCTACGACAACGCCGAAGAAGTGCAGAAATTCCTCTGGGCCGACGTGATCGTCTACCAGATGCCGGGCTGGTGGATGGGTGCGCCCTGGACCGTCAAGCAGTACCTGGACGAAGTGTTCACCGCCGGCCACGGCAGCCTCTACGCCAGTGACGGGCGCAGCCGTACCGATGCATCGCGCACATATGGCAGCGGTGGCCTGATCCAGGGCAGGCAGTACATGCTGTCGCTGACCTGGAATGCACCGCAGGAGGCGTTTGACGCGCCGGGCCAGTTCTTCGAAGGCAAGGGCGTGGACGCGGTGTACTTCCCGTTCCACAAGGCCAACCAGTTCCTGGGCATGAGCGGCCTGCCGACCTACCTGGCCACCGACGTGATGAAGAACCCCGACGTCGAGGCTGCCGTGGCCGCCTACGAGCAGCACCTGGCCCGGGTTTTCCGGATCGGGGCCTGATGAAAGGTTGCGCAAGGCAGGCCAAGCGGCTATCTATCACGGCTGATCGCCCCCTCAAGGAACAGCCGTGAAAGCCAGGTCCGATGAATTGCAGATGTTCGTCTCGGTGATCGAGTGCGGCTCGATTTCCGCCGCCGCCGAACAGGGCGCTCAGACGCCCTCGGCGATCAGCCGCAGCCTGTCGCGGCTGGAGGCCAAGCTGGGCACCACGTTGATCAACCGCACCACGCGGCGCATGGACCTGACCGAGGAGGGGCGCTATTTCTTCGAGCGCGCCAAGGCCATCCTGCAGCAGATGGACGAGCTCGAAGAGCGCCTCAGCCAGCATCACCAGACGCCTGCCGGGCGCTTGCGGGTCAATGCCGCTGCGCCGTTCATGCTGCACGCCATCGTGCCGTGGGTGGGCGAATTTCGCCGGTTGTACCCGGATATCCAGCTGGAGCTGAACACCGACGACCTGATCATCGACCTGCTCGAACAGAGCACCGATATCGCCATCCGCATCGGCGAACTGGCCGACTCCAGCCTGCACGCCCGCTCGCTGGGCTGCAGCCCGTTGCACATCCTGGCCAGCCCTGCGTACCTGGCACGCCACGGTACACCGCAGCAGGTACAGGCGCTGGCCGCGCATTCACTGCTGGGTTTCACCCAGACCGATACCCTCAACCACTGGCCGCTGCGCCACCGCGAGGGTGATCGTTATTCGATCACTCCTGCCCTGAGCGCCTCCAGCGGCGAGACCTTGCGCCAGTTGGCGATCGCCGGTGAAGGCATCGCCTGCCTGTCGCACTTCATGACCCACGACGATGTGCGCGCCGGGCGCCTGCAGGTGCTGCTGGCCGAGGCCAACAGTGGCTACCGCCAACCGATTCACGCGGTGTACTACCGCAACTCGCAGCTGGCCCTGCGCATCCAGTGCTTTCTCGATTTCATCCAGCAGAAGCTCTCGGTCTACGCCTGCTGAATGCCTCGCGCGGTGTTTGAAAAGTCCCGGGGCATGCGTCTTAATGACTGTTCAACGAAAACAACACCAAGGAAGCTTTCATGCGCGTTGTGATGTTCCGAACCCTGAGCCTGGGCGCCGCGATACTCGCCAGTTCGTCGGCCTACGCCGTGACCCTGGAGGGCGGCGCGGTTGCCGCTCCCGATCAATATGGTGCACAGGTCGCCGCCGATATCCTCAAGAAGGGCGGTAACGCGGTCGACGCCGCCGTGGCGACTGCCTTCACCCTGGCGGTGACCTACCCCGAAGCCGGCAACATCGGCGGCGGCGGTTTCATGACCCTGTACATGGACGGCAAGCCGTACTTCCTCGACTACCGCGAAGTGGCGCCAAAGGCCGCCAGCCGCACCATGTACCTGGACGACAAGGGCGAGATCGTCGAGAACCTGAGCCTGGTGGGTGCGCGCGCCGCCGGTGTGCCGGGCACCGTGATGGGGTTGTGGGAGGCGCACCAGAAGTTCGGCAAGCTGCCCTGGGCCGAATTGCTGACCCCGGCGGTGGGCTACGCGAAAAATGGCTTCAAGATTGCCGCCAAGCAGTACCAGTACCGCGAAGACGCGCTGGGGCTGTTCAAGGACAGCACCAACTTCAACGATTATTTCGGCAGCATGAAGGTCGGCCAGACGTTCAGGCAGCCGGAGCTGGCGCAGACCCTGGAGCGCATCGCCGACAAGGGTGTCAGCGAGTTCTACCAGGGCAGGACGGCCGACCTGCTGGTGGCGCAGATGCAGGCCGACAAGGGCCTGATCAGCAAGGACGACCTCAAGGACTACAAGGCCGTGTGGCGTGATCCGATGGCCATCGCGTGGCGCGGCAATGTGGTCTACACCGCGCCGCTGCCAAGCTCCGGCGGGATTGCGCTGGCGCAGTTGCTGGGCATCAAGGAGCAGCGTGCGGCCGACTTCAAGGGCGTCGAGCTGAACTCGGCGCGCTACATCCACCTGCTGGCAGAAATCGAGAAACGCGTGTTTGCCGACCGTGCCGACTACCTGGGTGACCCGGCGTTTTCCAAGGTGCCGGTGGCGCAACTGATCGCCAGCGACTACCTGGCCAAACGCGCGCAGGAGGTCAACCCGAGCGCGATTTCCGAGACCGAAAAGGTCCGTCCGGGGCTGGAGCCGCACCAGACCACGCACTTCTCCATCGTCGACAGGCAGGGCAACGCGGTCAGCAACACCTACACCCTGAACTGGGACTACGGCAGCGGTGTGGTGGTCAAGGGCGCAGGCTTCCTGCTCAACGACGAGATGGATGACTTCAGTTCCAAGCCCGGGGTGGCGAATGCGTTCGGTGTAGTTGGGGGCGATGCCAATGCCATCGAGCCGGGCAAGCGCATGCTGTCGTCGATGAGCCCCAGCCTGGTGACACGCGATGGCCAGGTCACGCTGGTGCTGGGTACGCCGGGTGGTTCGCGCATCTTCACCTCGATCTTCCAGGTGCTCAATAACCTGTACGACTACGACCTGCCGCTGGAAAAGGCCGTGGCTGCGCAGCGCGTGCATCATCAGTTGCTGCCCAAGGACACGATCTACTACGACGCCTATGCGCCGCTCAATGGCAAGGTGGCAGAAGCGCTTAAGAAGATGGGCTACACCCTGGAGGATCAGGGTTGGGAGATGGGTGACATCCAGGCGATCCGGGTCAAGGGCGCGGCGCTGGAAACCGCATCTGACCCGCGTGGGCGCGGGGTGGGACAGGTCGTCAAGTAAGCGCTGCCCCTTTTCGCTGGCAAGCCAGCTCCCACAGGTGTAGCGGTGATTCAAAGATCACGGCAATCCCTGTGGGAGCTGGCTTGCCAGCGAAGAGGCCCGCTCAGTCACCGCAAACCATCAGACGCGGAAGTGGCTGACCATCATCTGCAACTGGTTGCCCAGGCGCGCCAGCTCGACGCTGGAGGCCGCCGTTTCCTGGCTCGCCGCCGCCGTCTGTTCCGACACATCACGCACATTCAGGATGCTGCGGCTGATCTCTTCGGCCACCGCACTCTGCTGCTCGGCCGCCGCGGCAATCTGCTGGTTCATCGACTGGATGTTCGACACCACACGGGTGATGTTCTCCAGCGAGGCACCGGCCTTGCGCGTCAACTCCACACTGCTGTCGGTCAGGGCGCGACTGCCGTGCATCACGTTGGCCACCTGCTGCGTACCGCTTTGCAGGCCCGCCACCAGCACCTCGATCTCCTCGGTGGACTTCTGTGTACGCTGCGCCAGGCCGCGCACTTCATCGGCCACTACGGCAAACCCACGACCTGCTTCACCGGCACGCGCCGCTTCGATGGCCGCATTGAGGGCCAGCAGGTTGGTCTGCTCGGCCACCGACTTGATCACGTCCATCACGCTGCCGATCTTCTGGCTTTCCTGCTGCAACTGGCCCATGGCTTCGGTGGAACGGTTGACCTCGACCGCCAGGCGTTCGATCTGCGCGATGGCCTGCGCCACCACCTGGTCGCCGGCACGGGCCTGGCCATCGGCATCGGTCGCGGCTTCGGAAGCATGCTCGGCGTTGCGTGCGACTTCCTGCACGGTGGCCGCCATTTCGTGCATGGCCGTGGCCACCTGGTCAGTCTCGACCTTCTGGCTGTTGACCCCGGCATTGGTCTGCTCGGTGACCGCCGACAGCTCTTCGGCAGCGCTGGCGATCTGGGTCACGCCGTCGCGAATGCCGCTGATCAGGTCGCGCAGGGTCGAGCCCATGCGCTGGATGCCTTGCTGCAGCACGCCGAGTTCGTCGCGGCGGGTGACCTGCAGCGTCTGGGTCAGGTCGCCGGCGGCGATTTTCTCCACCACGGCCAGGGTTTCCTGCAGCGGGCGGGTGATCTGGCGGGTGATGATCACCGCCGCCAGTACGCCGAAGAGCAAGGCTGCCAAGGTGCTGGCCAGCTGCCAGGTACGCGCCTGGCTGCTTTCGATGTCACGACGTTGCAACTGGATGCTGTACAGCTCGTTGCTCAGGCGCACGATGTCGTAGCCCTGCTGGGTCATTTCCTTGCGCGCTTCGCCGATGGCGGCGTTGGTCGCTTTATAGGCACGTACCGCATCCCCGTAGCGCAGCGCGGCGGTTTCGAGCGGTTGCGCGCGTGACTCACCCGCGGTGAGCTGGCGAATGGCGGCCAGCGCAGTGTCGAGCTGACGCGCCGCCTTGTGTTCGGTTTCGGGGGTGAGGTCGGCGATATAGCCGCGCATCTCGAAGCGCGCCAGCAGCAGTTCCTGGCGCACGTCGGTCAGGCGCTTGAGCAGCGCCAGGCGGGCGTTGTCATCCTGTGCCGAGGCGAGCGTATCGGTGACCAGGCGGTCCATCTGGGCGCCCGCCTCGGTGGCTGCCACGCTCATCGCCTTGCGGGCCTCGGCCCCCTGGGTGTAGGCGCTGCGCATCTTGTTCAGCGAGACCTGATAGGCCGCCAGTACCTGCTCCTGCTCACGCAGCAGCTTGAGGTTGTCCGGGCTCTTGAAGGTGTTCAGCAGCTTTTGCTGCTTGGCCATGAAGGCATCGAGCTTGACCTGCACGTTGGCGGCGGTCTTGTCGTCGCCGTCGGCAATCATGTACTGCAGGCGTGCTACGCGCAGCTCGGTCAATTCGTTGTTGAGCTGGGTGATATCACTCATCCAGTTGCTGCGGTCGATCAGCCCGCCCAGGCTGGTCCACCCGGTCAGGGCCAGCAGGCCGGTCAGCAGCAGCACCAGGCCGAAGCCCAGGGCAAGTTTCAGGTTGACGCTGATGTTGGCAAACCAGCTGTTCATGTGATCCCTCCAGGATTTTGCGCGCTCGCTTGATCTGATCGCTGGAAGGTTTTTTTTTCTTGGAGGCCAGCGGATGTGAGCTGGTCTTATCGGCTGAATCTGACAGAGCTGAAACGCTTTTTCGCTAATTCCGACAAAATTGATCAACAAAGTGTTTAAGGGGTGTTTTCAGCCGTGTGTCAACACCCTTTCGTCGTCTCAGAGGGTGCGTGCGCCAAAGGTATCGCACTGATTGATGTCGCCTTTGGCGAAGCCGGTCTTGAACCAGCGTACCCGCTGCGCCGAGGTGCCGTGGGTGAACGAGTCGGGTACCACGCGGCCTTTGCCTTGCTGTTGCAGGCGGTCGTCGCCGATTGCGTTGGCCGCGTTCAGAGCCTCCTCGACGTCACCTGGCTCCAGCCAGTTATGGCGTTGCTGGGCCTGGTAGGCCCACACCCCGGCCAGGCAGTCGGCCTGCAGTTCCTGGCGCACCAACAGACCATTGTCGCCTTGCAGGCGCTGGCCGTTGCGCCGGGCCTGGTCGATCTTGGCTGACACACCCAGCAGGGTCTGCACGTGGTGGCCGACCTCGTGGGCGATCACATAGGCCTGGGCGAAGTCGCCGGCGGCGGAGAAGCGCTGTTCCATTTCACGGAAGAAGCTCATGTCCAGATACACCTGCTGGTCGGCCGGGCAGTAGAACGGCCCGGTGGCCGAGGAGGCGAAGCCGCACGCGGAGTTGACCTGGCCACTGAACAGCTTGAGGGTCGGGTCTTTGTACTGGCGCCCGGACTGGGCAAAGATTGCCCGCCAGGTGTCCTCGGTGTCGCCCAGGATGCTGGCGACGAATTCGGCCTGCTCGTCGCCGGCCGGTGGCGCCTTGCGCTCGCCGGTGCTGAGCGGGGCGCTCTGCTCGCTCATCTGACCGGTCAGTTGGCCGAGGATCTGCATCGGATCCTGGCCGGTGAGCAGCCCGATGCCGACGATCAGCAGCACGGCCGTCAGGCTCAGACCCTTGCCGCCCATGCGCATGCCGCCGCCTCCACCGCCCTCACCGCGGGCATCGACTACGTTGTCGCTGCGCCTGCCTTTTCGCCATAGCATGAGCATTCTCCTGAACTTGAAACATGAAGATAAAGATTAGTTCACCGCGCCTTGTGCTGTCGGCGTTTTAACCATAACCAAATGGTTATGGATGCCGGGGTTCTTTTCAATGTTCGCCAACCGACGCCTGGGGGACACTGCCGATCACGCCTGTTCCGTGCAGGCCTCCAAAAAACCAACAAGAGGAGAACGGCATGTCTGCACAAGACACCAGTCGTTTCGTTATCCGTGATCGGAACTGGCATCCGAAAGCCTTTACCCCTGACTACAAGACCTCCATCGCGCGTTCGCCGCGCCAGGCCCTGGTGAGCATTCCACAGTCCATCAGCGAAAGCACTGGGCCGGATTTCTCTCACCTGAAATTCGCCGAGCACGACAATGACCTGCTGCTGAACTTCAACCATGGCGGCTTGCCGATCGGCGAGCGCATCATCGTTGCCGGGCGCGTGTGCGACCAGTATGGCAAGCCGATCCCGCACACCCTGGTGGAGATGTGGCAGGCCAACGCCGGCGGCCGTTATCGCCACAAGAACGATCGTTACCTGGCCCCGCTGGACCCCAATTTCGGTGGCGTCGGCCGAGCCCTGACCGACAGCGAGGGCTACTACAGCTTCCGCACCATCAAACCGGGCCCGTACCCATGGCGCAATGGCCCGAACGACTGGCGCCCGGCGCATATCCACGTGTCGGTCAGCGGCCCGTCGATTGCCACGCGTCTGATCACCCAGCTGTACTTCGAAGGCGACCCGCTGATCCCGATGTGCCCGATCGTCAAGTCGATCGCCAACCCGGACGCGGTACAGAGCCTGATTGCCAAGCTCGACATGAGCAACGCCAACCCCATGGATTGCCTGGCCTACCGCTTTGACATCGTGTTGCGCGGCCAGCGCAAGACCCATTTCGAAAACCGCTGAGGAGCCCCGTCATGCCTATCGAACTGCTGCCGGAAACCCCCTCGCAGACTGCCGGCCCGTATGTACACATCGGCCTGGCGCTGGAAGCGGCCGGCAACCCGACCCGCGATCAGGAAATCTGGAACCGCATGGCGCGCAGCGACGCGCCCGGCGAGCACATTATGCTGATCGGCCATGTCTATGACGGCAATGGTCACCTGGTGCGCGACTCGTTCCTGGAGTTCTGGCAGGCCGATGCGGCCGGCCAGTACCACGACGATTACAACCTGGAAAAACCGTTCAACAGCTTTGGCCGTACCGCCACCACCTTCGATGCCGGCGAGTGGACGCTGGAAACGGTCAAGCCGGGTGTGGTGGCCAATGCGGCCGGCGTGCCGATGGCGCCGCACATCAACATCAGCCTGTTTGCGCGTGGCATCAACATCCACCTGCACACCCGCCTGTATTTCGATGATGAGGGCGAGGCCAACGCCAAGTGCCCGGTGCTCAACCTGATCGAACAGCCACAACGCCGCGAGACCTTGGTCGCGCGGCGTTGCGAAGTGGATGGCAAGCTGGCCTACCGTTTCGATATCCGCATCCAGGGTGAAGGCGAAACGGTGTTCTTCGATTTCTGAGGCCGCCTAGCGGGGGACCGGGTTCAGGTCGAAGTGGTTGCGCTGGTACTGGAACAGCAGGCAAGGCTCCTTCTTGGCGGTCATCTTGCAACCGCTCTCATGTTCCAGCCCGGCCGGCAACTGGTAGTACGAACCGGCCGGGTACTCGGTCTCGACCAGCTTGCCGTTCTTGTCCTTGATGCGGGCGTAGAACACGCCGCTCATCACCACGGTCGGCAACGTCTCGGTGTGGGTGTGGTAGCCATTGTCCACACCGGGACGGAAACTGACGAAGGCCTCGTAGGCACCATTGCCCAGGATGTCGCCCTGCACGTTGGCGTAGGTGACGTTGTTGTTGGTGCCCGGTACCACTTTCCAGGTCAGCGCATTTTTCGGCAGGGAGATGAGTGGGGCGGTGCAGTAGCAGACGGCAGCCACGGCGGTAGTGGCGCAAGCTGCCAGCAGCAAGCCGGCGGCGGTAACTCGAAGTGCTTTCATGGTTGAAACCCTCTGATGAACAATCGAAAGAAGGTTAATCAAACAACGAACGCACAAATACGGCAGAAGCAGCCCAGAACCTGTGTGCTTCTTGCACAGATCACATCTTGATTTCCCATCGTGGTTCAGCGTAGTACGCCCGCGCATACTCGACCAATGCCCGAACCTTGGGCGCCAGATAGCGGCTTTGGGGGAACATCGCGTACACGTGCCGGGAGGGCTGCTGCCATTCGGGCAGCACCTGTACCAGGCGCCCGTCGAGCAGGGCGTCATGCACGATGAAGCGGTCGAAGCTGGCGATACCCAGGCCGGCAATGGCCGCCGCACGCAACGCCATCGGCGAGTTGGCGCTCAGCCGGCTGGGCATTGCCACGTCCAGGCGCTGCCCGTCGGGCCCCTGCAGGCTCAGCCGTTGCGGCTGGGCCAGGCGGTTGTAGCCGAGCAACGCATGCTCGCCCAGGGTGTGCGGTTCGATGGGGGCCGGCCAGCGCTGCAGGTACGCGGGGGCGGCTACCAGCACGACTTCGCTGACGGCCAGTTGCCGGGCCACCAGGTTGGAGTCGGGCAGGTGGGTGGTCACCCGCAGGCACACATCGACCCCTTCTTCGAGCATGTCCACAAAGCGGTCGGTGCAGATGAGCTCCACCTGCAACTGGTCGAAGCGCTCGACGAAGTCCGGTAGCCAGCGCCCCAGCTCCAGTTCACCGAATGCCGTGGCCACGCTCAGGCGCAGGGTGCCTGTGGGTTGCTGCTGGTGTTCGGAAATCTCCAGGCTCATGGCTTCGAGCTGCTCCAGCACCTGCACGCAATGGCGGTAGCACAGTGCGCCGGCTTCGGTGACGTGCAGGCGCCGCGTGGTGCGGCTGAGCAACTGGGTGCCGAGGTGGCGCTCCAGGTTCTTGACCTGGCGCGACAGCACGGTGTGCGATTGCCCGGTCAGGGCCGCAGCGGCGCTGAAACCACCACTCTCTACCACGCGGCGAAACGCCTGCATCGCGCTGATCTGGTCCATGGTCGGCTGGCTTCCCTGAGGGGTGATTAGGTCGCCAGTCTAACAGCTGCCGGCGCGCCTATTCGTAGGCGCTGACCCCGGCAATATGCCGCCCGGCGATATAGCCGAAGGTCATCGCCGGCCCCAGGTTTATCCCGCCCGCCGGGTAATGCCCGCCCATGATGCTGGCCATGTCGCACCCGGCGGCATACAACCCCGCGATCGGCTGTTGCTGCGCATCCAGCACCTGTGCGTGGGCGTTGGTCCTGAGCCCGGCAAACGTGCCGAAGCACCCCGGCTCCACTTTCACGGCATAGAACGGCCCCTGCTCGATCGGCGCCACGCACGGATTGGGCTGGTGCAAGGCGTCGCCTTGCTTGCGGTTGTAGGGTGTACTGCCGCGACCGAACGCGGGGTCCTGGCCCAGCCGTGCGTGGCGGTTGTACTCGTTCACGGTGGCGCTCAGCCCTTGCGGATCAATGCCGCAGGCGCTGGCCAGCGCCTCGATGCTGTGGCCGCTCTTCAGGTAGCCCGAGCGAATGAACGGCGTCACCGGCAACGGAAATGGCCGTGAGATGCCCAGGCCGTAGCGGCGCTGGAAGGCATGGCTGCAGATCAGCCACGAGGCCACCTGCTGGCCGGGCGCGCTGGCGACCAGGGCGCTGACATAGTCGTAATAGCCGTTGGCCTCGTTGACGAAGCGTTTGCCGTCGGCCAGCACGCCGATGATGCCCGGTTTGGCGCGTTCGATGATGTGCGGGAAATGCCCGAAGGTACCGTCCTTGTACGGCACCTTCGACACCGGCGCCCAGGCCACCGGGCTGTACAGGTCGTCGGCCACCCGCGCGCCGACGCTCTCGCCCAGCCGCAGGCCGTCGCCGCTGGCGCCCAGCGGCGGCAAGGCCAGGTGTTCATGCCCGGTCGGGGTACGCGGGAACAGCGCCTTGCGCCGCTCGATATCGTTGGGGAAACCGCCGGCTGCCAGTACCACCGCCTTGCGCGCATGGACCGTGACCTCGCCGCAGGGGGTCTCGACTACCGCGCCCGTCACGCGCCCTTCGGTGTGCAGCAGGCGCCGTGCGGGGGCCGATGCCCACAGCTGCACGCCAAGGTCTTCGGCCGACTTGGCCAGGCGGGCAATCAGCGCCACGCCATTGACCAGTTGCATGGCCCGGCCGTGACACGCCAGGTCGAGCAGGTGGCGCGTGAGACGCTTGGCCACATGCAGCAGCGAGCGCCAGGAGCGGGTCAGGGTGAGGAAGGCGGTGAGGTCCTTGCCCGCCATGATCGGCATGCCCATGAACGAGGTCTCGCGCATTGTCCTGCGCAGGCGCTTGAGCAGCTTGCCGACCGTGCGGGCGTCAAGCGGGGCGGCGATCACCGAGCGTCCCCCGGTGCCCGCCCCGGGGCTGTCGCCATGGATATCGGCGATGCCGTTGCCGTCGGCGAACTGCAGCGCCGTGTGACGCTCGAAGAACCCCACCATGTTCGGCGCCGCCTCCAGAAAGGCGTCGATCAGCGCCGGGTCGAAACGCTCGCCCAGCTCATGTTCCAGGTAGGTGCGCGGTGCCGAGCGGTCTTCGATGATGCCGGCACGACGCGCCAGCGGGTTGCACGGTACCCACATCCAGCCACCGGACCAGGCGGTGGCGCCGCCGAACACCGGGTCTTTTTCTACCACGATGACCTTCTGCCCGTGAAACGCTGCGGTTACCGCCGCGCTCAGGCCGGCAGCGCCGGAGCCGATCACCAGTACATCGCAGTCGACCGAGCGTGGGGAAGGGGAGTGGGCTGTCATGCAAAGGCCTCGCAGTGCGCAAAAGTTATTATTATGGAACATGGTTCCATATTCATTGATTGCGCCTCGGGCGCCAAGTGGGGATGTGCAAAGGTGTTCGAAGATCGAACACTTGGTTGGCGCTTTGCCCGGCGCTCTTTAGAATCGGCAAAATTTTCAGGGACCGTGACCATGGCCGGCAGTCAGATCGAACGTGCTTTCAGCCTTCTCGAAAGCCTCACCAGCGAGCCGCGCGGGTTGCCGATGCAGAGTCTGGCCGAGCAGTTGGGCATCCCCAAGAGCGCGACCCATCGCATGCTCGCCGAGCTGATGCGGCTGGGCTACGTGCGCCAGAACCCCGAGAGCAGCCGCTACCTGCTGAGCACCAAGCTGGTGGGCATGGGTTTTCGCTACCTGGCGCAAAGCGGTGCCGACATCGTCCAGCCGATTCTTGACCAGTTGGCCGGGCAGACTGGCGAACTGGTGCGCCTGGGGGTCATCGACGGCGAGCGCCAGGTGTGGATCGCCAAGGCCCAGGGCGCCCGCTCGGGGCTGCGCTACGACCCCGACATGGGGCGCGAGGCGCCGTTGTTCTACAGCGCCTCGGGACATGCCTGGCTGGCCAGCCTGAGCGATGCCCAGGCGTTGTTGCTGGTGGAGCGTCAGGGCGTGGGCCGGCGCGAAGATTTCGGGCCGAATGCGCCGGCCTCCAATGCCGCGTTGCTGGAGCGTTTGCGCATGGCCCGCGAGCTGGGGTATGCGTGGGTGGTGGAGAGTTCGGCGCTGGGCACTTCGGCGTTGGCGGCGGTGGTGCAGCACCCGCAGGATGGGCATGTGGTGGGCGTGCTGAGCGTGGCCGGGCCCACGGCGCGCATGAGCGAGGCGCGCTTGCACGAGCTGGCGCCGGCCTTGCTTGCGGCGACGGCGGAACTGTCGGCGGCCACGCCTGCTTCCGAGTTGTTTGTCTAAAAAGCTTCGCTGGCAAGCCAGCTCCCACAGGATATTGCGGTGCTCGCAGAACGTGTGGGAGCTGGCTTGCCAGCGAAGGGACCCACAGGGGCTACAGAAGGCAGCCGTCACGAAATGACGGCTGTCTTTTTTTGGGCTTGCATTGA
>NZ_JAHTBI010000106.1 GCF_019168305.1 Pseudomonas aegrilactucae | reverse complement strand
AACTACCTTGAAAAACGCCGATCATTAGACCACTACACAATGGAACTGGTCAAACACTGGGGCATTGCCACAGGGGCGAGCAATCAGGATGACTGGGTCTCCTGGTATGTAGCGCAGACGGATGAGCAGCCCAACTACTCAAAGCTGCTTGAGCGCCTGGCGGCGACCCAAACCGAACGCAGAGCCATAATTCAGGGCTTTCTCGAACCGAACGAGCAGGAGGCCGAGGACGGTCTTAAGCTGCCCACACGGGCACACCGAGCTATCGCGAACATGGTCAAGACGGGCCACATTCGCGTGATTGCGACAACGAACTTCGATCGCCTGATGGAAAATGCGCTAAGAGATGTCGGCATCGAACCGACCGTGGTTAGTTCAGCTGATAGCTTCGCCGGCGCGGAGCCGCTTACCCATTCGACCTGCTACATCCTAAAAATCCATGGCGATTACAAGGATGCGAGGATCCTCAATCCGTGCTGAGCCAAAGGGTGATTCACACCGATGAAACGCCCGTGCAAATGCTTACGCCAAGCGAGAAGAAAACCCTCTGGGCCTTCGGCTGCATGGCTCACCCGATTTCACACCCCATTTACACCCATTTCTACAATCCTAATGGGTAAGCGGGTAAGGAAGGTATCCTGACGGATATCCGTAACGACCATTTACCTGATCACTACCAAGAGACCACGCTTGGCCCACTCCGCTTCATCGACCCCCCTAGCTACAGCTTCGTAAATTTCCCTAAAAACTTCATTAGGCTGTAATGACCACTGCACTGATTGTGCTTTAAGTCGCTGGAGGTCTGCTGAAGCTACAAATATTGAGCGCTCAAAATCACTTCCGTCTCCTACGAGAGGATCCAGATCCGTGCTCGTTAAAGCGTCGAGTAACACCTCTACCATGAGAGAGTTGATAGATAGGCTTGTTACTAGAGTACAGACGCCGCGGCCTACTGGCTGCGACAGGTCGTCGACATGCTGCGCAGTGTAAAACTCGACGATGGTTCCCATGCTAGATGCCCCCCACCGCAGGCTCGTCCTTAAAATCCATATTCTTGCGAGTCTCTCTTATTGAGATGATCAAGCTTGTAACCGAAATCAACGACAAGCTGCGCGACCGCGTCAGCTGTCCAATCCACCATGTCGAACATCGTGATATCGGAGTCGGCACCCCGCTGCAGACGCCCCAGTTCAAGATCAACCTGTCGCGCGAACTCCTTGTGAGAGAGCAACAACGCGTTGACACAGCCTCGGAAATCTTGCTGAGCAAGGTTGTGCATAACCTTGGCCCATGCCCCAGCCAAGATACTGTCGCCCTTGTCAAACTCTCCGCTGGCAGCAGCATCCTGCAGCCTTAGCGCATGGCGCTGGGCGGTGTCGTAGTCAAGATCAACCAGCGCAGCCAATGCTTGCGATTGGCCGCGTTCCAAATTGTAGAAATCATCGGATGGAGCGGATTTGAGAATGGCAGACGCAAGCTGCCGACGAGCGGCGTGATCTTTGCGTCTGATCGCCAGACTTAGCTCCACCAGCAGCAGCTCGGGGGCAGGCCTAAACGCTTCCGCAAGCTTGCACCCCCACTGGATTAAGGTCTTGGCACCAGACTCAAAATCGGCTTCGTGTCCAAGAATGGCAGTGGCGGCCAGCCACTCTAACAGCCCTCCCCGCGCAGCAAGCGCCACGGTGATGTCTTGGCTGGCACGGGCAATGTTCCAATTGCGCTCCATTTGCGAGAATGCAGCCTGATTATCTTGCACGGCTTGCCCTGCCAGCTCTCGGGCCATTGCTTGGTGTTTAAAAGGCCTGCCCATGTTCATCTGCATTCAGCGTTTACCCTTGATGTCTTGATCGGACTGTTCACCGCTGCATCCCCCCTGGCCGTTACGTAACAAAGGCTCAGCGAACGGTAGGCATCCATGATCAATTTGCCTGCCTGCTGCCGGGCAGCTACATGGGCCGGCGCCGTGCCACTCTTCCATTTCCGCATAGCCTTTTGCATGTATAGCGCACGTGAAGGCGCATACATGATCTCGTTTTGACTCACCGTCGGAGCAATGTGCCCCATTTGACGAATGAGCTTTGAGGTTTTCACGACCCCAAAACCGCTTTTCCCGCCCTTCGCCTCACCCACCACGAGCAGTGGTTGCGATGCCCCAGGTATGGCCACGCGCACAACGACATTCACATTGTATGCACCAGCACACTCCAGATACGCGAGCGCCCCAAAAGTGTCGGTAGCCCCCACATAGCGACTCCCTGGGTAGGTACCGGACTGGGCAACGATCCCTCCAGCTAGATCTTCTCCTAGCAGGGCGGACGTTTCATACAGCCAGGCAATCAACCCAATCTCCTCCTTGATCGCTCTTAGCTCCTGAATTGTTCCACCCTGAGCAGCGTGCAAGATGAGCTTTTGCTTCGCAGCATCGGAACGCCCTTTGAGCGCAGTGCTGTCAAGCGAATGGATACTCTTCCAAGCTTGCGCACAGAGCTCCATTGCTTGCAAGTGCCTCGCAAGTGCCAGTGCCCCATTGAGCCGAGCTACGAACAAAGCATCACGTGCGCGCTTCCCGTAAATGACGACACTCTGCGGGGGCATGGTGCCAACGGCGTGCTGCAGCAATTGAATCAAGCGATCAGCTTCTGCCTGCAGTGGTTGACCTCCAGGGATCAGCAGAAGCTTGATCAAGGCGTCAATTTGGGCGCCGTGAGCACCTCCGCCACCACCCGTACGAGGATAAGAAGTCAATCCACCGCTCATGTGCTAGCCCCCTCTGAAAGCGATGAGATCAAACCTCCACCCCGCTTGTTGAGCAAGCGATGGTGTTGGGCTCTCTCAACGGTTTCGAGCGAAGTCCAGATTTTTCCTTCAATTTCTGAGCAGTCCTTTTCGTTTGATATCAACAGCGGCAGCAGCTGCGTCAGAGCATCGCGCGCTTCGATCTTGTGCTGCTCAACACTTTCAAGAAGCAGGGCAAGCCGCGTGCAAAATAGTGGCGAAGACAACTCCGACGCGGCCCCCTCCAACGCTAAAGCGGTTTTAACCCCTGCAGGGGTCAATCGGAGCTGGCCCATATGGACGGGCGCCTCCAGGAGCCCTTTACTGACAAGCTTTTCAAGGGCGGATGCGCAGGTCGACGGACGACCGATATTCATCTGCTCCATCTCAAGCAAAAGCCGATCAACCGTCATGAACCAGCGCCCTGCCGACTCACCTTCAAGATCAACCGGCGCATCAGACAAGTCCGAAAAATGGTATTGCAGGAACGTGGCGTCATTCTCAGGCACCGCTTGTTCGATAAGATGAAGTTGCTCCGGCGTGAGCTTCTCGCCAGTGACCCCCTCAAAACGAACACCTAGTCGCCTCTGACCTGAAAAGACGTAATCAACCCGGGCTCGGATCACCTTTGATCCTGCTTCCCCGACAGACTCCGCAAAGCAGAAACGATCCCAGATAATCTGGTAGATATCGCGGCACACCGGATTATTGAAGGCGCCTTGCAGGACAGTAGGCGGTGCGGCTCGATCCAGCGGGGTCACAGGAGGATGGCCGCTCGCGAAGAACGGCGGAATGATCGGATCCTCAGGCTCAAAACCTTCGCCGCCGACGCTTTCTCCCCACGAGCCGTCATACAGGGCCTGTAACGCCTCCATGCTTCTCCAAGGAAGGTGGCCAAATCGCTGCCAAGCTTCTGCGAGCAAGGAGAATGTGCCAGCCACAGGCGGCTGTACTTGTTCTCGGATTATCTCCGGTGGGCTTAGCAGGTCTAACTTGGCAGACCCCAGCTTGGCAATTATCTGCCCCACCTGCGAGGTGCGAGTGAGGTCGCGCTGCTCACTGATATCGAACAGATAACCTGTGAGTTGTTCGCTGCCCACGCGTACCTTCACGCGTATCCGACTATGCGCCTGAAGCGATACTGCTCGCCGGGCATGGTCAAGAATCAAGCGCAGAATCGCCCCCTGAACTCGTCCCACCAGCTTAAATTTGGGGGATCGTCCGCGAGGGTCGGTGCAAGCGCCACTCCTGACCAAGTCGCCCAACTCACGCATGTCGATGCTACCGCGGCGCAAACCGTCGTGACAAAAACGCTGCGTCACCAACAAGTCGACGATCTCTCGCACTGATTCGGCGGCCACCCTGCGCTCATCGATACCACCTGGAGTACTGAACGCAGCTCTAACGGCTGGGCCGTTGATCGCCCCCAAACGAACGCGTAACAGGCTCTTGCCTGAAGCGCGCTCCTTGAGCAATCGCTGGACTTGCCATGCGATCAGCTCTCCCATGCGATCGTCATCAGTCGCGACGACGATATCCTCCACCGCGTCGATGATCTTGCTGACTTCGCCCAGAAAGGCTCCAGCGCTTGCCTCGTTTCGAGGAAAGGGTATGAGTCCCCCGGCAACGTCTACGCCACCTCGGATGGGAAGATACTGGAGCGCTCCGTGAGTAGCGATCACCGCGCAGCTCTTGCCAAGAATTCGAGCTAGGGTCTGCTGTTTCCCGCCCGCCTCGATAACTACCAAGCGCCTTGGGTACAGCAATCGAGCCTCAGGGGTTTTGCGCAGATAAGCGCCGAGAAGGTGGATAGGCGCAAGACCCGCTTCATTTGCTTCGGGGGCCGGAAACAGCCGCTTCGGATGTCCAAAAACGATGAAGGAAGATTTCGCTCGCGACACAGCCACGTTCAACAGAGAAGCATCCCTATCCATGAAGCTACCTGCCGCTTCATCAGGGCCTTCAACCAAGCTGAAGCAGACGATAGGTCGTTCTGCACCTTGCAGTTGGTGGACAGTACCGACCGTGACTTTCTTGATGTCATCCACGGTGGGCCAAGGGATCGAGCCGGCACCTCTCAACTGATCGAACACCTTTTCGAGCTCAGAACGTAGGAGGTTGGCCTGAGGGCGGTAGGCAGTAATCAGCGCGACAATATCCTGAATGGACTTGCCCTTCGTTGCAGGATCGGTCTGCCAGGCAGGCCAGCGCTCACCGATCCAACTGGTGATGTGCTCCACCTCCATAGGATTGGATAGAGATCCGCCCTTGCGGACAGGTTTGCTCTCTATCGAAACCCACGACATGGCAGGTTCGTGACCAGGGTTGCCTTCAGAGGTTCTGGGTACCAGCGTCTTGTTGTAGCTGAGCGCATTACAGTAACCGATGATGCTTGGCTTACAGCGATAGTGGTACCGCAAGGTGATCCCAAGATCCTTTTCCTCTCGCCACTTCGACACCAATCGGGCAGCAGCAAGTACGCTGCCATCAGCAATCGACAAGCGTGACTGCTTCAGATCATTGAGGCGGTTGAAGACTCCTGAAGCTGACGCGACAGCAATCTCGCTGAGCGATTTGTGGTTCCAAATAGGCTCTAGCTGCTTCAAATCCCCCACCACTGCCGCTCTTTTAGCCATCAGCAACGCTGGGCCGGCAAGCTCCGGAGATGCCTGGCCCGCCTCATCAATTACCAAGAGGTCAAACAGGGCAAAAGAATGTTTGATCGCGCTATCGCCCTCAACCAAAGGGCTAATTTGTCCAAGCGTTGACACGTTATGCAGCGTTGAAACCAGACAAGGGGTCAGCATGCAAAGTCGACGCAACGACTCTTCGACATTGGCAGGATGTCGGGAGAACAGGCGCTCGCGTTGAGCAAGAAGAAAACGTCCTTCCCAGTACCGCGCCGCCCAGTGAAACGCGTCACAGCTAAACGTCAGGTCAATCGCACCTCGCGCCGCATCTGCATCCCCACGGTTCTTTTTGAGATTGCCTATGAGCCTATCCAACTGTCCGTGGCGATCAGCGTGCCAAATCGTTGCCGGGGTTGGCCGAGCATTTTCAAGCAGCGTCAACCAGTCAGGATCATCCTTCGCCAAATGCTCCAAAAAGGTGTCCCGCAACTTTACCGTGAGGCGCAGTTTCTGGTGCACAAGTTCAACGGCAGCTTCCATGCTCGACAGAGCGTGCTGAGGGAATACTTTTCTGGCGTGTACAAGATAGGCCTCCTCAAGCTCCAATGCGTTGTTAGGCGTCAAGACCGCTGGCCTATCCTTGTACGACCAAAGCATGCCTGTAGAGCCCCAATCGCTTTGCACACAAACAAACCGAGCGAGCTCCGCTTGTTTGTCCGTATTGCCCAGCATGCTCTTAGAGGCAAAATATGCCCCATAGCTAGGCACCCCTGCGATCCAACGCTGGGCGTGAGGCAGTAAGTCGTCAGGATGAGGCGCCTTGCCGAAGGCCTCGATAACGTTGGTAACTGATTGGTTGGTTGCACCGCAGGCCACGACGATCGGACATGCCTCTTGGCTTAAAGCTGCACTGACCCACCGGCTGGCAACAACCGCACGCAGCATCGAAGTCTTGCCGCTCCCAGGTGGGCCATTGATTGCTTGAATCTCGCCCTCTTGAAGACTGGCAACAGCGCAGGCTGCTCTGCGCTGGGAGTCATCCAATGGAAACAGAGGGCGATTGCCTTTGGAGTCGTCGTACTCGTCAATATGGCCGGTGATCAGGTTAGCAATCCCCCTTGGCATACTGGCGGCTTGGAGCGCCTGCTCACCACCACAAAACCGTTCGAACAACGCAACCTTGGGGCGCTCTTTCGCATCGAGGAAGCTCGTGTAAACATCAACCATCGCCTTCGCCGCAGAGCCTTGCGATGGGAATACGACGGCACGAAGCACCCAATTGGCAGAATCTTTCTTAGCTCTATCGCTTGAGGCCCCAGCCTCCTTGGCAAGTGTTTTCAGCTTTTCAAGGAGCGCTTCATCCTGGTCGACCTTGAGCAACTCGCGCACAACGTTCAGCGGTGTCAACCACCACGTTGCCCAATCCACCTCCAGTGACTTGTCAGCAGAGAGTTGTCCCAGCGCATCGAACATACGTTCATTGGCCAGGTGACCATCAGCGATCGCAAAGGCATCCCCCCTCTGATCAGGAGACAGATAAGCAGGATTCAAGATAGGTGCCGCTGCGGCTCGGGGTGCTAGGAATTTTTCTTCAGCCAGCAACGCGGGAACAGCAAGCAACGGATGACGACTCACGAGGCGCTTGTCACGATTGTTGAGCTGACAGAGCATGAAGACGACAGCCACATCTTCGCCGACCAATCCATCCTCAATCTGGGTTGCGACCTGAGTAACCTCGTCCAACGTCAGTATGAGTTTGTGCGCCGGCGCGTCTTTAGACTTGCCACCGAAAGAGCTGAAGTTGACGTAGTCCAAGCCCCCCTTCCAGTAGGCGGCAACATCCTCAGGGGGCAACACAGGGGCGCGCGGTTTAGGCGACACCGGATTGCTTTGTGAATTAGGCTCGATTGGCACGTGAGGCTTGGCTGGCGAGTGAGCCTCGACCAACAAGTGAGGCGCGGGTGTTGGATCAGGGTTGGCAGGCGAACGGAGCGTCACGGAAGCATCAACTGGGGTGGCGCCGCGTAGCGGTGGAGTGCTCTCAGTTGCTTGAGCTGAAAAGAGCGCGGACAAGTTTTTTTAGAAAGGTACTCAGCGCTCCTCTCATGCTTCACCTCGCATGGGCAGGGATCGATGCAGACGGCCGACATTCCAGTAGGGCGGATTGCCAACTAGCTGGACGATGGCCGTTGCTCCCTTGGTCAGCCCGCCGTAAACAATCTCCTCGCGCTTGAGAAAGCCGTTGACGTTGCCGCGCCCTACCCTTCGATCTTTGATCTCAAATGTGACTTTCACTTTTCGATTTTTCTTTTTGGTTGAGTCGCTTCCAGCAGGAATATCCTGGGGATCGATCTCATCATTTTCCAATGGATCGGCGTCCACCTCGATGGACTTGCTTTCATCAATATCATCGACAGCGACGACGGTGCCCTGAACCCAATCAATGGCCTCTTTGAGGGTTGGCTCACGCATCGGGATCGGGGCGACAAGCTTTTGGGTATTCCAGAAACCCCGGGCGTTCCAGACCAAGATCACCTCGATGCAACCGATGCTCAGGCAGTCGATCTCTTGGGGGGAGCCCTCCCGCAAGACAGTTTGCGCATGCTCGATATAGTCCTGGGCCCGGCTCAATGCGCTTGGGTCACCTAAGTCGACTCTCACAAGGGATGGAATCGACTGACGCTGCAGCAACGTAGTGAAGACGTGTACTAGAGGCCAAATCGAGAGGCCTGGCAACCTGACTGCGAAGGGCACACTTTTACTGGAATCGTCCGAGCTCCAGTCCCGCAGCGAGAATGCGTGGAATGCGATTAGCGGGTCATTGATAACCGTTGATAGCGTGGGTGCCAGAATTTCTGTCACCGTCCAATCCACCTCATTCAGCAGCGCCAGGAAGGTGAGTTGCTGCCCCCGCTCTACATGAGCAAATCTTGCCGCCCGGAGCACCTTGGGATCCAGCGTCGCGTGCGCTGCACCAGGCTGTCCAGGTACAAGCTTGATCCGCCAGGAATGTTGGCCGCCAACCATCGAATCAGACTCAACAAACCCCGTGAGCTCAACCTCAACCGGCCTGGCGCTTTCGGCAATCTCAACGACACGCCAGCGCCCTTTGCTCAACTGAATCTTGCAGTCAAATGGCACGCTGAGCTCTGGCTGGCTTTTCAACGCCTTCGGGCTGTAAATCGCCTCAGGCGTAGGTGAGTCAGGCGTCAGCACCTTCGCCCTCGCGTATTGCCCATAGGGCCCGTCTAACCACTGCTCTACGCAAGCACTGACTGCGAGGGGTGAAGATTCCATTTCCTTGGACATTGGTGCGCTCTAACGTGTTGATAAATGCTCAAGGAGGTGAACCGCTCCAATGCACGGGGGCTGGTACTGCAGAGTCGGCAAGATTACCTCAAAAAAGCCTGATCTAGAGCCTTCGCAATGCGATGAACGTAGCCGACCTACCAATCCTACTTCCTGTGCAGCCACGACTCAGAGTGCCTTGACCGCGCCTGGGCGGTTGCGCTGCTTGATCTTCTCTGCCAAGCGCTCTCCATCACTGCCGGGCTTGAGAGCAAAGAGTACATTTGTACTCAACAGCCGAGCGCTTTATGCAGCTGCTCTCCAACGGCTCAATGTCCTCTCCATCCTCAACCGGTATGCTCGAACTGATTGTTTGTCGGGTCGTCGCGCAGTGGGCGGCTGCCATCAGGAGACTGATTCAATCGGCGTGCTACCGACGCGCTACACCAGCGTATCCAAGACATCGGGGATGTGAAGCAGTGCCCTCCGCCTAACCCACTGCCGACTCAGGGAGTGGAGGCCGAGTAAGGGCTTAATTCGTTGAAGGCGTCTAAGGTGCTGAGGGGTACTTGGACAGGATACTGTCTTTAAAATTGGAGCTCTGTTTCGAATTGCCGAGGCCCTAACCTGCTTAACGCCCTCGCCCACGGTCTGCCATTCATGATTGAACGCATCATGCCCAAAGCCTCCGGCGACGATGGGGTGCATTCAGTCAAATATACCCATATGAATGCCTAGCGAGAAAATAGAACTCAGTCGAATACATTTTTATGATGTATTTGATGCACTCTTCCCTAGGGATTCTCCGATCAAG
>NZ_JAHTBI010000105.1 GCF_019168305.1 Pseudomonas aegrilactucae | reverse complement strand
GCGGCGCTTCGCTGGCAAGCCAGCTCCCACATTTGTTGCAACGTACCATGGCCTGCAGGATCGGCGTTGTAAGCCTTGGTAGTCCGACAGCAGATCGCAGGGGAGCCCAGCTGCCAGGAATACCAATCGAAACAAAAAAAGGGGCCGTCCCCTGCCAGGATACGGCCCCCGAATGCTGCTTTGCCCATATGTCTTGACGCTAACGCGCGGTAATCACCGACAACTTGGTAATACCCGCCCGCTCGATCGAGGCCATGGCACGCGCCACCTCCCCATAATTCACCCCGTCATCCGCCTGCAACTGCACACGCACCTCAGGGTCCTTGGCCTTGGCCGCCTGCAAGCTGGTTTCCAACAAATCCGGCTGGATCTCGTCCTTGTTGATGAACAACTTGCCACCACCATCGATGCTCACCACCAACGGGTCCTTCTGCTCCACCGGGGCCACGGCCTCGGTCTTGGGCAGGTTGATCGGGATCGCGTTGGTCAGCAGCGGCGCGGTCACGATGAACACCACCAGCAACACCAGCATCACGTCCACCAGCGGCGTCACGTTGATCTCGCTGAGTACCTCGTCACTGTCCTGGGTCGAAAAAGCCATGTCAGGACGCCTCTTTCACAGGTTGACCGCTCACCGTTGCAGCTTTGTGAAGCGCAGGGTGTACCAGCACGCGGAAGGCACTCTTCTGCGCCAGGCTGTAGAAGTCATGGGCAAAGTCGTCAAGGTCGGCTGCGGTCAGCTTCAGGCGACGCAGGAAGTAGTTGTAAACCAGCACCGCCGGCACCGCGACCGCAATACCCACACCGGTGGCCACCAGCGCCGCACCAATCGGCCCCGCCACGGTTTCCAGGCTCGCCGAGCCCGCCGCACTGATGCCCTTGAGCGCCTCCATGATGCCCCACACGGTGCCAAACAGACCGATGAACGGCGACGTGCTGCCGATACTGGCGACCACCGCCAGGCCAGTTTCCAGCGAACGGCGTTCACGCACGATCTGCTGGCGCAAGGCACGCTCGAGGCGGTCCTGATGGTTGATCGCCTGGCTCAGGTCACTGGCCTGCCCCGGCTCGCCCACCGCGATGGCGGCGTAGCCCGACTGGGCCACACGGGCGGCAGCACCGGGTTGGGTCTGGGCCAGTTCAGCGGCCGAGTCCAGGCTGGACGCCGCCCAGAACTGCTTGTGGAAACGCTTGTCCTGGTTCTTCAGGCGGGCGAACTGCAACCCTTTGACCAGGGCCAGGCCCCAGGTTGCGACGGAAAACACCACCAGCAGCCAGATCACCGCGCTTTCGATGGATTCAAGGGGGGATGCCAATACACTCATGATGGTTTCTCTCTGTTAGCGCGAAATTTTTAACGAAGCTTGAAATCGATCGGCACGCTCACCCAGCCCGCCTGGGCCACGTCACCCTGCTTGGCCGGCACGAAGCTCCAGCGTTTCACGGCAGTCAGGGCCGCGTCGTCGAGCTGCTGGCGACCACTGCTTTTCTGCAACTGGATCTCGCCAGGCTTGCCGCTGGGCAGTACATGCACCCGTAGCAGCACCGTGCCCTCCCAGCCGCGACGCTGGGCCAGCGACGGGTATTCCGGCGCCGGGTTTTTCAGGTACGCCGCGTTGGCCGAGGCCGGAGTCACCGGTGCGGGCGCGGGCGGTGCAGGCGGTGCAGCAGGTTGTGGCGGCGCGGGGGGCGGCTCGACGGGTTTGGGCGTCGGCTTGGGCTCAGGCTTGGGTACCGGTTTTGGCTTGGGCTTGGGCACCGGCTTCGGCGGTGGCGGCTTGACCGCCAACTCGTCTTCCACCGGTGGCGGTGGCTCTACCACGGGCTCGGCCGGCGCCGGAGGCGGCGGCTCCACCACCGGTGGCGCCGGCTGGGAAAACTCGATGGTCATCGGCGGAATTTCCGGCGGTACCACCGGCAAGACCGGGGCCGGCGCCTGGCTGACCCAATAGGCCACGGCGCCATGCAGCACCAGCGCGAAAACCCCGAGCAGGACCTTCTCACGGCCCTTCAAGGCACTGCGTGGCGTGCGCTGCAGACGCTGTTGCGCCAGCGGCAACCGGTGCGGCCGACCGAGGTCGACCAGCTCGCCGCCCGGCGTCTGGCGCCAAAGCACATCGAGAGCACTGGCGGCGGTCTGGACATTACCCATTGATCAACTCCTGGGGGGTTCGATGCATTCCATCGAAGGCCGCACAGTGGCTGGCGGGCCTTCGTTGAGGTGGATGATCGACGCGAGCCGCTTATCTCTTAAAGTAATCTTTAAAGTTATGGATAGAACTTTATCGAATATATAAAATCAGCGAAACGCTCTAGCCCGCGCCAATCAAGGGCTACAGCCCGCTGGGGATTTGGCAATGCTTTTGCGGCATGCAAAATATTCGGCAAAGGCATGGGAAAACCCCTCAAAAGCCGTCGCGACCGGTCACGCCGGGGGTGCCCAGCGCGGCGAGCGCTTGCAAGTACATCGCGCATGGGTTCAGGGTGCAGCTGTCCGATCCGCAGCAAGACCCACAGGCGTTCAATGACCTGGACGATGACGCGGCGTATGCCGGCGTGCGCGAGGTGCATAAGGGCATGTGTTGCAGGGGTTGCGTGGCCCAAGCCATGCGCAGATCGAGCGGCGTGGGGAGCGGTTCGGCATGGGGAGCCGCAGGCCGATAGCCTGGTGAAGATCGGGGAGTGGTGAAGCGGGCCGCTTTGCGGCCCATTCGCTGGCAAGCCAGCTCCCACAGGTTCGTCACTCATCTTGAGAGCAGTGGGGTACCTGTGGGAGCTGGCTTGCCAGCGAAGAGGCCCTCAGGGCCTCAGAGGTTGGCGACCTTCTGCCACACCTTCGGCTTGAAGAACAAGGTCTCGCCACGCGCCAGACCGGTCAGGCTGTCGTGGTCCTTGACCACTTCGGCCTCGATCAGGTCGCTCTGTCCTTCCACCTTCAAGGTCACCCGCGTGGTCGCACCCAACGGCCGGATATCACGCACTTCAGCGGCATGGTGCCCTTCCACTTCATGGCGCGACAGCGACACTTCATGCGGGCGGAACAGCACATGATGGTCCTCGCTCAAGTGCAACCGGTTCGAGTCCCCCAGGAAGTGGTAGACGAAGTCGCTCGCCGGGTTCTCGTACACCTCGCCCGGCGAGCCGATCTGCTCGATCACGCCCTTGTTCATCACCACGATGCGGTCCGCCACTTCCATGGCTTCTTCCTGGTCGTGGGTCACGAACACCGAGGTCAGGTTGATGTCTTCGTGCAGACGCGCCAGCCAGCGGCGCAGCTCTTTGCGCACCTTGGCATCCAGCGCACCGAACGGCTCGTCCAGCAGCAGCACCTTGGGCTCCACCGCCAGTGCCCGCGCCAGCGCGATACGCTGACGCTGGCCACCCGACAGTTGCTCGGGGTAACGGTCGCTGAGCCAGTCCAGTTGCACCATGTTCAGCAGCTCGTGGACCTTCTCGGCAATCCGGGTCTCGTTCGGCCGCTCGCCCTTGGGCTTCATGCGCAAGCCAAAGGCGACGTTGTCGAACACGCTCATGTGGCGGAACAGCGCGTAGTGCTGGAACACGAAACCGACGTTGCGATCACGCACGTCATGCCCCGACACGTCCTCGCCATGGAACACGATGCTGCCCTGGTCCGGCGTCTCCAGCCCGGCAATGATGCGCAGCAGGGTGGTCTTGCCACAGCCCGACGGACCCAGCAGTGCCACCAGCTCGCCGCTGTGAATGTCCAGGTTGATGCTGTCCAGGGCCTGGAAAGCGTTGAAGCGCTTGCTGACGTTACGAACTTCGATCGACATGAATTATTCCTCCGCGGCGCTGTGGCGCAGACGGTTAATGCGGGACTCGCTCCACTGCTTGAGCAGCAGGATGAAGAGCGCCAGGATCAGCAGCAGGCTGGCCACGCTGAAAGCCGCGACATGGTTGTATTCGTTGTAGAGGATCTCGACATGCAGCGGCAAGGTGTTGGTCACCCCGCGAATATGCCCGGACACCACCGACACCGCACCGAACTCGCCCATGGCCCGCGCCGTACACAGCACCACGCCATAGATCAGGCCCCATTTGATGTTGGGTACGGTGACGTGCCAGAACATCTGCCAGCCGTTGGCCCCGAGCAGGCGCGCGGCCTCCTCTTCCTGGGTGCCCTGCTCCTGCATCAGCGGGATCAGCTCGCGCGCCACGAACGGCACGGTGACGAAGATGGTCGCCAGCACGATGCCCGGCAAGGCGAACACGATCTGGATGTCATGGTCCTGCAGCCACGGGCCGAAGAAGCCCTGGGCGCCGAACATCAGCACGTAGACCAGGCCGGCGATCACCGGCGACACCGAGAACGGCAGGTCGATCAGGGTCACCAGGATGCTCTTGCCGGGGAAGCTGTACTTGCTTACGCACCACGCCGCGCTGACCCCGAACACCAGGTTCAGCGGCACCGAGATGGCCACGGCGATCAGGGTGAGCTTGAGCGCCGACAGCGCGTCGGGCTCGAAGATCGCCTCGAAGAAGGTACCCAGGCCCATTTTCAGGCCCTGGGACACCACGATGAACAGCGGCAGCAGCAGGAACAACGCGAAGATCAACCAGCCAAGGCCGATCAGCACACGCCGTGAAGTTGCGCTGCCACGGCGGGCAGCATTGGCCGAAGCGGCCACACCAAGGGTGGATGCAGACATGGTTCAGGCCTCCTTCAAGGTTTTTCGATGCGCCGCTGCAACAGGTTGATCAGCAGCAGCAGGATGAAGGAAACCACCAGCATCATCACGCCGATGGCAGTGGCGCCGGTGTAGTCGTACTGGTCGAGCTTGACCATGATCAGCAACGGCAGGATCTCGGTCTTCATCGGCATGTTGCCGGCGATGAAGATCACCGAGCCGTACTCGCCCACACCCCGTGCAAAGGCCAGCGCGAAGCCGGTCAGCCAGGCCGGCAACAGCGCCGGCGCGAGCACGTAGCGGAACACCTGCAGGGGCTTGGCGCCCAGGCACGCGGCGGCTTCCTCGACTTCGCGCGGGATGTCGGCCAGTACCGGCTGCACCGTGCGCACCACGAACGGCAAGGTCACGAAGGTCAGCGCCAGGGTAATGCCCAGCGGCGTGTAGGCGATCTTGAAGCCCAGGTCGGTGGCGAACTGGCCCACCAGCCCGGACGGCGCGTACAGCGCGGTCAGCGCGATACCGGCCACGGCGGTGGGCAGCGCGAACGGCAGGTCGATCATCGCATCGATGATCTTGCGCCCGGGGAAGGTGTAGCGCACCAGCACCCAGGCCAGCAGGGTACCGATCACGCCGTTGATCAGCGCGGCATAGAACGCGGTACTGAAGCTGAGCTTGAGCGCCGCCAGCACCCGCGGTGCGGTGACGATGGCCCAGAACTGGTCCCAGGTGAGCTGCGCGGCATGCACGAACATGGCCGCCAGTGGTATGAGCACTATCAGGCTGAGGTACACCAAGGTGTAGCCCAGCGTCAGCCCGAAGCCGGGTATGACGGGGGAGATACGACGCGACATAAAAGTCCCTGGTTTAACGCATGAAGCCCGAGACGAATCCCGGGCCCATGCTGGCTACTGAATGGCGATTATCCTAACGGCCACGCATCACTGCGCCGTGTAGATCTGGTCGAACACACCACCATCGTTGAAGAACTTGGGTTGGGCAGTCTTCCAGCCACCGAAGTCTTTGTCGATAGTCACCAGGTCCAGTTTGGGGAACTGCTTGGCGTACTCGGCCGCGACCTTGGCGTCACGCGGGCGGTAGAAGTTCTCGGCGGCGATCTTCTGGCCGGCCGGGCTGTACAGGTGCTTGAGGTATTCCTCGGCGATCTGCTCGTTGCCTTTCCTGGCAGCGTTCTTGTCGACCACCGCCACCGGCGGCTCGGCCAGGATCGACAGCGACGGCACGACGATGTCGAACTTGTCGGTGCCACCATCTTCCTTGAGCGCCAGGAAGGCTTCGTTTTCCCAGGCCAGCAACACGTCACCCTGACCGTTGTTGACGAAGGTGATGGTCGAGCCGCGGGCGCCGGTGTCCAGCACCGGCACGTGCTTGAACAGCGCCTGCACGTATTCCTGGGCCTTGGCTTCGCTGCCACCGGCTTTCAGGCCATAGGCCCAGGCGGCAAGGAAGTTCCAGCGGGCGCCGCCGGAGGTTTTCGGGTTGGGCGTGATCACCGACACGTCTTTCTTGATCAGGTCGTCCCAGTCCTTGATGCCCTTGGGGTTGCCCTTGCGTACCAGGAACACGATGGTCGAGGTGTACGGGGTGCTGGCGTCCGGCAGGCGGGTCTGCCAGTTTTCCGGCAGGGTCTTGCCGAGCTTGGCGATTTCGTCGATGTCGCCGGCCAGGGCCAGGGTCACCACGTCGGCGCGCAGGCCATCGATCACTGCACGGCCCTGTTTGCCAGAACCACCGTGGGACTGCTGGATCTTCACCTTGTCGTCCGGGTGCGCCTGCTGCCAGTGCTTGATGAATTCTGCGTTGTACTGCTGATACAGCTCACGGGTCGGGTCGTAGGACACGTTCAACAGCTCGTAGTCCTTGGCGATGGCGGAACCGGCAAAAACGGCGCTGGCGAGGGCGGCCAGGGCATAGCGGCGAATGGACATGGTGAAGCTCCCGATTGGCGTATTTTTCTAATTAGGTGGCTGAATCAGCTGGGCTTGCTGCCCGGGTTCTGCAGGCGGAATTTTTCCTTGCGCTCGATCTGAACGACCTGGGCGTTGTGCACGGTAATTTCCACCGCGCCGAAGCGCAGGTCGCGCAAGGCGCTCTGGATCTCGCGCAGAATGGTGGCTTCGTCCTGTCCGTCAACGCTACGCAGAGATGCGCTCATGCTCGTGCTCCTGGAAATAAGGGGTGCCGTGCAGCTGCATCTGAAGGGGACGACTGCGCCTGGCTTGAGGGCAATCTTAGAGAGGGTCGAATATTCTTAAAAATACTATTTAAGAATTTTTATATAACCAAAAAATCGATTCCAGATTGAGAGCGCGTCGCGCCCTTCGCTGGCAAGCCAGCTCCCACAGGGATCGCCG